>JBLWVL010000014.1:0-84459 GCA_048268485.1 Oceanospirillum sp. | reverse complement strand
ACCGCTGCCTGAAGACTTGCTCCGTGACAACGAGGGCGAATTATACGCACAAAACGGGACAGCGCAACCCCTTTTGTAAATTAATTACAAATTAATAAAACTGGCTTAAACCGAGAAGCAAAAAGCCCCGCCCTTCCTGATCAAAGGGCAGGGTTTACAATACATAATTGGACAGCGCGATGACTCGTTAGAATGTATCACCCGGAATACGGACAAAACCTTCCATTAAGACTCGGGCGCTACGGCTCATGACTGCTTTTTTCGCACGCCAATCCCCATTCGCCAACTGCTCTGCCGCTGCGCCAACACGCAATGTACCGGATGGATGGCCAAAGGTAACCGCTTCGCGTTCACCACCACCCGCCGCAAGGTTCACTACTGTCCCCGGAACCGCTGCTGCTGTTGCAATAGCCACAGATGCAGTACCCATCATGGCATGGTGTAGCTTACCCATTGATAGCGCACGTACACAGACATCAATATCAGAGGCTTTAATCTCCTTCCCACTGGATGCCGTGTAGTCTGTTGCAGGGGTTACAAAAGCCACTTTTGGCGTATGCTGACGCGCTGCAGCCTCAGAAACATCCTTGATCAAGCCCATCTTGACCGCACCATAAGCCCGAATTGTTTCAAATCGGGACAGCGCTTCGGCATTACCATTAATATCTTTTTGCAGCTCAGTGCCCTTGTAACCGATCTCTTCCGCATTCAGGAATATCGTCGGAATTCCGGCACTGATCATGGTGGCTTTGAAGGTACCGATACCCGGCACTTCCAGGTCATCCACCAGATTGCCTGTCGGGAACATAGATCCTTCACCATCAGCCGGGTCCATAAACTCAACCACAACTTCCGCAGCAGGAAAAGTGACGCCATCCAGTTCAAAGTCACCGGTTTCCTGTACTTCACCATTGGTGATTGGCACATGAGCGATGATGGTTTTCTGAATATTCTTCTGCCAGATACGAACGGTACAGGTACCATTTTCCGGAATTCGATCCGTATCCACCAAGCCACCAGCGATGGCAAAAGCACCTACCGCCGCCGTAAGATTACCGCAGTTACCAGACCAATCGACAAAAGCTTTATCAATAGCGACCTGACCAAACAGATAATCAACATCGTGATCCGGTTGAGTGCTTTTATCCAGAATAACGGTTTTGGACGTACTGGACGTTGCACCACCCATACCATCAATCTGCTGACCGTAAGGATCAGGACTACCGATCACACGCTGAAGAATTTTATCACGTGCCTCTCCCGGCTCCTGAGCCGCAACTGGAAGATCCTGACGACGAAAAAAAACACCCTTACTGGTGCCACCACGGATATAGGTGGCAGGGATTTTAATTTGGGGTACAAATGTCATGGCTCGGTTCCTGTGTCTCTGAGCACCATCTATAGGTGGCACTCCTATTCAGAAATGTTCAGAAAATGCTTAATAAGCGCATCGCGGTAGTGGGTATACGTCAATCAACTTATTAAGAAATCTCTCTTTATCAAAATAGCTGGGGCAAGTCAGATCACCTAACCCGCCCCAGCATAACCCGCTCAGATTAAGCGTTAGCTTCTAAGAAATCCTGCGCGAAACGTTGCAGCACACCACCTGCACCGTAAACATGAACCTCTTCAGCAGTATCTAAACGGCAAGTCACCGGAATCTCAACCACTTCGCCATTGCGACGTGTCATCACCACGGTCAGATCACAGCGTGGGCTGATCTCGCCAACAACATCATAGGTTTCAGTACCATCAATGCCGTAAGTATTGCGGTTATCACCGGCTTTAAATTCCAGTGGCAACACACCCATGCCAACCAGATTGGTACGGTGAATACGCTCAAAACCTTCAGCAACGATGGTTTCAACGCCCGCCAGACGAACCCCTTTGGCCGCCCAGTCACGGGAGGAACCTTGACCGTAATCAGCGCCAGCAATAATGATCAGCGGCTGCTTACGTTCCATATAGGTTTCAATCGCTTCCCACATGCGGCTTTCAGTGCCTTCTGGCTCGATACGTGTCAAAGACCCCTGTTTCACTTCACCGTTTTCATCGCGACACATTTCGTTTAGCAATTTAGGGTTAGCAAAAGTGGCTCGCTGTGCGGTGAGGTGATCGCCCCGGTGCGTCGCATAGGAGTTGAAATCCTCTTCCGGTAAGCCCATTTTGGCGCAATATTCACCGGCCGCACTGGAAGCCTGAATCGCGTTCGATGGCGACAGGTGATCTGTAGTGATGTTGTCACCCAACACCGCCAATGGCACCATACCTTTCATGGTACGCTCACCCGCCAGGGCACCTTCCCAATAAGGAGGACGACGAATATAAGTCGTCTGTGGACGCCAGTCATACAATGGACTGATCGATTTTTCCACGGCTCCTAGATCAAACATCGGGATATAAACCTGTTTAAACTGTTCAGGTTTAACGCTGCTCGCCACAATCGCATCGATCTCTTCATCACTTGGCCAAATATCTTTCAGCGTGATCGGGTTGCCTTCTTTATCGGTGCCCAAGACATCTTTTTCGATATCAAAGCGAATGGTACCGGCAATGGCATAAGCAACAACCAATGGAGGGGATGCCAGGAACGCTTGTTTCGCGTAAGGATGGATACGACCATCGAAGTTACGGTTGCCGGACAGGACCGCCGTAGCATAAAGATCACGATCAATAATCTCTTGCTGAATCTTAGGATCAAGCGCACCACTCATGCCGTTACAGGTTGTGCAGGCATAACCGACGATACCGAAGCCCAGTTTTTCCATCTCAGACAGTAAGCCCGCTTCTTCCAGATACAGTTTTGCAACTTTTGAACCCGGCGCAAAGGAGGTCTTAACCCAAGGCTTACGTACTAAGCCCAGCTCATTAGCGCGACGGGCAATTAAACCAGCCGCCACCACGTTGCGAGGGTTAGAGGTATTCGTACAGGAGGTGATCGCCGCAATGATAACGGCACCGTCCGGCATCAAGCCTTCGGCTTCTTCTGCAAGCGCTTCATCCAGATGACCTGCAATACCGCGAGATTCCAGATCAGTGGTTGGCAAACGACGGTGCGGGTTGGAAGGGCCGGCCATATTACGACAGACAGTCGACAAGTCAAATTCCAACACCCGGCCATATTCAGCATCAACCAAGTCATCCGCCCATAGGCCGGTTTCTTTGGCATATTGCTCAACCAAAGCAACTTGTTCAGGTTCACGGCCGGTTAACTTCAAGTAGTCAATGGTCTGCTCATCGATATAGAACATACCCGCAGACGCACCAAACTCTGGTGTCATATTGGAGATCGTCGCACGGTCACCAATCGTAAGATCTTTGGCACCTTCGCCGAAGAATTCCAGATAAGAAGATACGACTTTTTCGTTACGCAGAAACTCAGTAATGGCTAGTACGATATCCGTAGCGGTGATACCTGGCTGACGTTTACCCGTTAACTTAACACCGATGATGTCTGGCAGGCGCATCATGGATGGACGACCAAGCATAACGGTTTCAGCTTCTAACCCACCGACACCAATAGCGATAACGCCTAACGCATCAACATGGGGCGTATGACTGTCTGTACCGACACAAGTATCAGGGAAAGCAACACCATCACGGGCCTGAACGACCGGAGACATCTTCTCCAGGTTGATTTGGTGCATGATGCCATTACCGGCAGGAATCACATCGACATTATCAAAGGCAGTCTTACACCATTCAATAAAGTGGAATCGGTCATCGTTACGACGATCTTCAATGGCACGGTTTTTCTCAAAGGCATCAGGGTCGAAACCCGGCGCTTCAACCGCCAGTGAGTGATCAACAATCAGCTGAGTGGGAACTACTGGATTTACTTTTGAAGGATCACCACCTTGATCAGCAATCGCATCACGCAGTCCGGCAAGGTCAACCAGTGCGGTTTGACCAAGAATGTCATGGCAAACCACACGGGCGGGGTACCATGGGAAATCCAAGTCTTGTTTACGTTCGATTAATTGCTTCAGAGAGTCGGTCAGGGCTTCAGGCTCACAGCGACGCACCAACTGTTCTGCTAAGACCCGGGATGTATAAGGTAGTGTGGCATAAGCACCCGGCTTAATAGCATCAATCGCTTCACGGGTATCAAAATAGTCCAGCGAGGTGCCGGTAAGTTTTTTTCGGTATTGAGTATTCATGTCAGAAATCCACTCGAAATAGGATTTACCCAAACAGGGTCAGGGTGTTGAGGGACTGACAAAGAAGGGCATAAGACATTGCCCTTATTATCAATCTGAGCTAATGGCATATTTTAGCCAAAGGCTATCGGGTTCACCCGATAGCCGAAATAAAAAAAGGCAGGGGCAAAGGCATTAGAGGCAAGTATCGTCCAGCCCCGCCAAATTCTGGTGCAGAACCGACTAGTCCCGGTCTTTAATATCAACCCACTCAGCAGATTCCGGACCTGTGTAATCGGCACTTGGACGGATAATACGGTTATTAGCACGCTGCTCCATAACGTGGGCAGTCCAGCCGGATGCCCGTGAGCATACAAAGATTGGAGTGAACAACTTAGTTGGGATACCCATGAAGTGGTAAGCCGATGCATGGAAGAAGTCAGCGTTACAGAAAAGCTTCTTCTCACGCCACATAACCGCTTCAACACGCTCAGAAACAGGATACAGAACGGTGTCGCCCACTGCTTCTGACAGCTTCCTTGACCACTCTTTTATGATAGCGTTGCGAGGATCAGACTCACGGTAAATGGCATGGCCAAAACCCATGATCTTATCTTTACGCGCCAACATACCCATGATCGCTTCTTCAGCTTCATCCGCAGACTTCCACTGCTCGATCATATCCATTGCTGCTTCATTTGCACCACCGTGCAATGGGCCACGCAGAGATCCGATCGCGGCCGTCACACAACTATGAATATCAGACAGCGTAGATGCACAAACACGCGCAGTGAAAGTAGATGCATTAAATTCATGCTCTGCATACAGAATCAGAGAAGCGTGCATTACCTTAACGTGCAGAGGGTCAGGTTTTTTGTCGTGCAGAGTCCACAGAAACTGCTCAGCGATAGAGTCTGCATCAGTCTCAACATTAATACGCTTGCCGTTGTGACTGAAGTTGTACCAGTAATTGATCATGCCTGGGAAGACAGCCAGCATGCGATCAATATGATCAGTCTGCTCTGAGAAATCCTGTTCAGTTTCCAGGTTACCCAGCATAGAGATACCTGTACGCATCACATCCATAGGATGTGCATCAGCCGGAATCTGTTCCAGAACAACTTTCAGCGGCTCAGGCAGACCACGCAGAGTTTTCAGCTTAGTCACATAAGCATCTAACTCAGCCTGGTTCGGTAGCTTGCCATACGCTAACAGGTAGGACACTTCTTCGAACTGTGCTTTTTCTGCCAGCTCCTTCATATCATAACCACGATAGGTCAAACCTGCGCCCGTTTTCCCAACCGTACACAGCGCCGTTTCACCTGCCGACTGACCACGCAGGCCAGCACCAGCTAATTTCTTGTCTACCATTCTATAGCTCCTTTGCAATCGCTCAGAGAGTCCGATTTTTATTGTAAGTCATTGGAGGTCATTGCCCGTTGCGGCCACCCGACAGGCGGCCACAAGAGTCTGAAATAAGACTACTTATTTTTGCCTTCGGCAAACAAGGCATCCAGTTTCTGTTCAAAATCGTGATAGTTAAGAAAATCATACAGTTCCATACGAGTCTGCATGGTATCCACTACCGCTTTTTGATCACCATCACGCAGCAACGCCTCATAAACATTCAATGCGGCTTTATTTGCGGCCCGGAAAGCTGACAGAGGATAAAGCACCATTGTTGCGCCATTAGCGGCTAACTCTTCAGTATTAAATAAGGGTGTTGCACCAAATTCAGTAATATTGGCCAACAAGTGGGCACCCTTAATACCGTCAGAGAAGGCTTTATAGTCATCCAACGTGTGAACCGCTTCGGCGAAGATACCGTCAGCACCTGCCTCCAGACATGCCTGAGCACGCTCAACAGCTGCATTCAGACCTTCCATCTGGAACGCATCGGTACGCGCCATAACAAAGAAATCATCATCTGTTTTCGCATCAACGGCTGCTTTTACACGATCAACCATCTCCTGCAGAGATACGATCTCTTTATTTGGCCGGTGGCCGCAGCGCTTCTGTGCAATCTGATCTTCAATATGTACCGCAGCAGCACCCGCCTTAATCATCTCTTTAATAGTACGTGAGATATTGAATGCCCCACCCCAACCAGTATCAATATCCACCATCAGTGGTGTATCAACTGCACTGGTGATCCGGGATACATCTGTCAGTACGTCGTTCATCGATGTCATACCCAGATCAGGCAGACCGTAAGAGTGGTTAGCAACACCACCACCAGAAAGGTAAATTGCTTTATGACCCACACGCTCGGCCATCATGGCATGATACGCATTAGTCGTACCAACAATCTGAAGTGGATTCGCTTCAGCCAGCGCTTTACGGAAACGGGCACCCGCAGTCAACTTAGTCATGGCTTATTCCTTCTTAGGGTTGTTCTGCCTGAGATTCACGCAGACGTTGTTCTACATTTTTACGCGACGCACTGATATGACGTCGCATGAGCATTTCAGCCAGTTCCTCATCACGTTGTTCTATAGCATCAACGATTCGATGGTGCTCCTCAAAAGCGCGCTTAGGCCGCGAGCTTGAAGCACTGAACTGGTAACGATACATCCGAACCAAATGATACAGCTCACCACATAGCAGCTCGGTCAGCTTTTCATTTTTACTTCCCAACACAATTCGGAAGTGAAAATCCAGATCACCTTCTTTCTGGTAGTACGCAACACCCTCCTGGAGCTCTGCAGTTTCTTCATGGCGCGCCAGTAGTGCACGTAGGCTTTTAATCTCCTCAGCGGTCATGTTACGGGCGGCAAGGCGACACGCCATTCCCTCCATCGCTTCACGCACATCATAGATATCCAGCAGTTCTTCAAAAGAGAGGGAAACCACTCGGGCCCCCACATGAGGAATACGCTTAATCAGGCGTCGCCCTTCCAACCGGCGAATCGCTTCACGGAGTGGGCCGCGACTAATGCCGTACTCTTTAGCTAAGCCCGGCTCTGTAATTTTACTACCCGGAGGTATATCACCTTTCACAATCGCGGTTTGAATCTGCTCAAACACCCGATCGGCCAAGGTGCGGGTTTCAGCCTCTTCATAGGCATACTGAACGTCTGACATGGCCAAGTGTTCTTCTGTTATTTAATTGTCGACAATTTAACGTTGGATGGAATGTAGACAATTGCTTGATAAGCGTCAACATCAACAAAAGTCGCATTTGTCTACAATCTACAGTTACAGCCACCACCAAAAACTAATTTTCTCTTATATATCAATACCATATAAAAACAAAAAGGGCGCAACCCTTCGGTCACGCCCAACTAATTGTCTACGATAAAGTTACTATTGAAACTTTACACCGGGTAAAGTGTCGGCAATGAACACCAGGGTAGAGGCAAAGCTTGTTGATGGTTATACAGTGATAACGAATGACCAAACAGATCAACTCACTGTTCGCTGGATAATTTCTGCAATCTTAGAGGGCTTCTGAAACGGTAATGAGTGATCTGTCCCCCCGATCTCATGATATTGCCAATCCTTGCGCGTCTCTGCGATCTTTTGATGACAATCCTTCATTGAGCCCAGGCTTTTGCCACCAACAAAACTGTCGACATTCTCCTGTGTCGCCAGAATGGAAGCTCTATCCAGCCTCTGCACGGCATCAGTCACAGCATCCAAAGCATAAGACAATCCTAACACTCGATTTTTAAGACGATGCACTGTTGCGTGCTCCACACGAGCCGACTTGGAACGCTTTGGCGATATCAGATCCAAAAAGTGTGTGATACCTAGCTCTACCGGCTCCTCCTCCCGCATCATTCTTGCCGCTGCGGAGTAGTTACCTCTCACTTCGCGCATCTCATCCAGATCAGGGCGCTCCAGCAAGGCGGGCTCAAGCAGGTAGGTTTTTTTAAACGCGGCCGGACGCTGCTGTTTCAGCAGCATCGCCGCCAACCCACCAAAAGAGTAACCCGCCAAATCTGACTCAAACCAACCTAGATAATCCAGAAGGCTTGCAACATCACTGACCACCTCTTCTACGCTAAAAGCGCTTTCAGCGCGCCCCTCCGGCAAAGGAAGACTGTACCCCATGCCCCTGAGATCCGGCACTAACAGGGTTCCCCAGTGACTCAGATGCCTCAGCATAGGCTCCCAGGTAAAAGCGCCATCAACACCGGCACCGTGCAACATAAGGATCTTTCGCCCATCAGGGTTATGCTGATTGCGATAGATCCGGTAGAAGATGCGGTAATCGGGGCGATCCAGAGTTGCCGTTTCACACTGATAATGTTCTGACATGACGTACCTTAAGAAGATGAATCCTGAACAAATAAAAAGCAGAAAAGCACCCGTAAAATAGGCTGGGCACTAAAAAACCGTTAGAATATCGCGTTTTGCCTGAGACTGCTGTGCTATTTATTCATCGAACGCTATCAGTGCTCAGCAGCCCGTTTATCCGGCCCCTCAAGTCACAACATAAGACACAACATTCGCTTATGACTCAACTCTGTACCCGTTCTCTGCCTTATTCCCCCGGTGTCGACTATTTTGAGCGCATCCGTCACCTGGATGCTCCAGTACTATTGGACAGCAACAAACCGGACAGCCCATCCGGCCGCTACGACATTGTCAGCGCAGCCCCAGTTGAGAAAATTGCCACCTCAACCAATAGCCTTGAGCAGTTACGACAGAGTTTGGAGCAGCACATAACCTGTCACCGAATCACTACAACGGATAAAAGCCTTTATCATCTGCCTTTTATTGGCGGCTTTATCGGTGGCCTGAGTTACGATCTGGGCCGTGAGCTGGAACAACTGCCGGAAGCCGCTCAGGATGATTCAAGCTTTCCTTCACTTTTAGGTGGCATCTATCTCTGGGCAGTAGTGGTTGACCATGAACTGAAAGTCGCTGAGCTGGTTGCTCCAGACAATCAGATTGATAAACTTGAAGCCCTGCTGACCCAAATCGATACCAGAAGCTTACGGGATACCTTTTCCCTGACAACGCCTTTCACCGCTAATCTGAGCTGGCCCGAGTATAAAAGCCGCTTTGAGAAAATCATGGCCTACATTCGTTCCGGTGATTGTTACCAGATTAACTTTGCTCAACGCTTTCAGGCAAAAGCCAAGGGTGACAGTTGGCAAGCTTACCGTAAAATGCGAAAAGCGACTCCTGCCCCCTTCAGCGCATATCTGGACTTTAATCCGTTTAAGATCCTCAGTGTTTCACCTGAGCGCTTTATGCAGCTAAGTGCGGGCCACGTGGAAACCAAACCGATTAAAGGTACAGCCCCCAGATCCGGGGATGCCCGTGAAGACCAGCATATTGCTGAAAGCCTGCAGAACAGTATCAAAGACAGAGCCGAGAACCTGATGATCGTCGATCTCCTGCGGAACGATCTAAGCCGGGTCTGCGAACCTCGTTCAGTAAAAGTACCGGCACTTTTTGCATTGGAAAGCTACACCAATGTTCATCACCTGGTCAGCACTGTGGTCGGAGAACTTCCTGCCGATAAAAGCGCAATTGATCTGCTGACTGCAAGCTTCCCGGGCGGCTCCATCACTGGCGCACCCAAGATTCGCGCCATGGAGATTATCGACGAACTGGAGCCACAACGCCGCGCGATCTACTGTGGTTCTATCGCTTATATCAGCTTCAACGGCCGAATGGACAGCAGCATTACAATCCGCACACTACTGGAGTCCGTCACGAATAACGGTGATACCCAGGAAACAGAAAGCCGCCTGGATTGCTGGGGGGGAGGTGGAATAGTTTACGACTCTGTTGCAGAGAACGAATACCAGGAGACACTGCATAAAGTGGGTAAGATTCTACAGGCCCTGCAACCAGATTTTCAGAGCAAGGCCAGATTTAACAACTGATAACAAAAAGCCACCGGGTCTCAGGTTAAATCCAGATCTGCGGTAGCTTTTTAGTACGGCCAGCAGGCTGACAACAGCCAATAACGAATTATTTACTCAGGTTGCGATTGCTAGCCTTCAGGAACTCATCCTTCAGATCTTCATAGGTATGCACCGCGGGAAACTGTGGAAACTCAGCAATGACATTATCCGGCGCGTGGAACAGAATGCCCTGCTCTGCCTGCGCCAGCATAGTTGTGTCGTTGTAAGAATCGCCCGCAGCGATGACACGGTAATTCAGCAACTGAAAAGCACGTACAGACTGACGCTTAGGGTCACGCTGGCGTAGTGTGTAGTCGGTAATACGACCTTCTTCATCCACTTCCAGTTTGTGACATAACAACGTCGGAAAGCCCAACTGCTTCATCAAAGGCGCGGCAAACTCATAAAAGGTGTCCGACAAAATGACCAGCTGGAAACGCTCACGTAACCAGTCAGTAAACTCTTTAGCACCTTCCAAAGGTTCAAGTTCAGCGATAACCGCCTGAATATCCGGCAGCTTCAGACCATTCTCATCCAGGATACGCAGGCGCTGCTTCATCAACACGTCGTAGTCCGGGATATCCCGTGTGGTTGCTTTCAGCTCTTCGATACCGGTTTTTTCAGCAAAAGCGATCCAGATTTCAGGGATCAGAACACCTTCAAGGTCAAGACATGCCAGTTCCACGGAATAATCCTTCTATCTATAGGTAATAGGGTCGTTTCTTTATCAGGTCCGCCTCATTACTGGCTATTTATAAGATACCAGCCCGAGGCCAAACGGCTTGGAGATTAACACAGAAAGAGGGTTAAGTCAGACGCGAACAAGGCCTAAGCCAAAGACCTGTATTGATATCTGACATGGAAAAATTTCATAGTGGTACCTTTAGGGCATATTCATAGAAGCACTTTTTATTTATTTTTCTTCTAACTAACTGATACCTTATAGCCAAAATCATGATCGTAGAATCAGACCGCTTGATGAGCATGGGTCACTGGCCCATCGCCACAGATAACAGGACAAGGCATGAGCACATTTAACGCAAACCAGTTTGCGCTGGAATTTGACACGGAATCACCCAAGAAGATCATTGAAAGAGCACTGGAGGAGTTTGGCAATATCGCCATCTCTTTCAGCGGTGCTGAAGATGTTGTTCTGGTTGAGATCGCCAGCAAGGTCGTTAAAGATAAGGGCCAGCTACAGGTATTCTCCCTGGACACAGGTCGACTACACCCAGAAACCTATCGGTTTATCGAGACGGTGCGTAAGCACTACGGCATTCAGATCGATATTGTCTCTCCGGAGCATCAGGCACTGGAGACTTTTGTCAAAGAAAAAGGCCTTTTCAGCTTCTTCGAAGATGGTCATCAGGAGTGCTGCGGTGTGCGTAAGGTTGCACCTTTGCGCCGCAAACTGAGCACGCTTGATGCCTGGATTACCGGTCAGCGTAAAGATCAGAGCCCGGGTACCCGTAACAATGTACCGGTCGCAGAGGTAGATAAAGCCTTTGGCACAGAAGAAAGACCCTTGGTGAAATTCAATCCGCTGGCAAACTGGAGCTCTCAACAGGTTTGGGAATATATCCGTATGTTCGACGTACCTTACAATCCACTGCATGAGCGGGGCTTCACCAGTATCGGCTGCGAACCCTGCACCCGGCCGGTACTGCCTAACCAGCACGAACGTGAGGGACGCTGGTGGTGGGAAGAGGCCACCCACAAGGAGTGCGGCCTGCATATCGGTAACCTACAGAAGTAAAGAGCTTTAAGTGCAGAAAGGGCATCCACATCGATGCCCTTTCTATCCTTCTTTAGCACCCGAAAAACAGATCAGTGAACCGGAAGTTCAATATCTTTAAATAAGTCTTCAAGATCTGCCTTAGAGCTGCAAGCCAGTGCCTGATCGATCAGGTCCCGGTCCAGGTGTGGTGCAAAACGGGTGACAAAATCGTACATATAACCGCGCATAAAGGTGCCACGACGAATACCTATCTTGGTGGTACTGGATTCAAACAGGTGACTTGCATCGAGCGCGACCATATCTGAGTCCGCTTTAGTATCATAGGCCATACCTGCAACAATTCCGACCCCCATCCCCATACGTACATAGGTTTTGATCACATCTGAATCCGCAGCGGTAAAGACAACTTTAGGCTTCAGACCTTTCTCACTAAAGGCTTCATCCAGTTTAGACCGACCAGTAAAACCAAAGACATAAGTTACGATCGGATGCTCCGCCACATCCTCCAGAGAAAGCGGCTGCTTTACTCGGGTTAACGGATGCTCCTTAGGCACCAGTACACAACGATTCCAGCGATAACATGGCAGCATGATCAAGTCACTGAATAACTCCATCGCCTCGGTTGCAATCGCAAAGTCTGCAGCCCCTTCAGATACCATTTCTGAGATCTGAATCGGAGTCCCCTGTTTCATATGCAAAGAGACATCAGGGTACTTACTGATAAAGTCTTTGATCACACCGGGTAGCGCATAACGCGCCTGAGTATGGGTCGTTGCAAGGCTCAAGCTGCCTTTTTTATCATCGCTAAACTCCTGAGCCACTTGTTTGATATTATCAACAGTTCTCAGTATCTGCCCAGCCAGATCAATCACTTCCTGGCCAGCAGGTGTTATACGCGTCAGATGTTTCCCGCTGCGGGCAAAAATTTCAATTCCCAGTTCGTCCTCCAGCAAACGTATCTGCTTACTGATGCCCGGCTGGGAGGTATACAAGCTTTGTGCGGTAGCCGACACATTAAGATCATGGTGGGCAACTTCCCAAATATAACGCAGCTGCTGTAATTTCATTCCACCTTCCTCATTTATCGGATCTCGCCCTCTCGCTAAATATGTAAGCGGCGAACATCGCAGGTTATCATTTTTTTAAGAATATTATGCCATAAAAATATAAGCAAACATTACTTTTAAGAATATAGCAGACAAGATAAATTAGGCGGCAGTATCACCTGGGTACGATTTAAAGCACAGGGTTACAACTGTTGAAGATTCTTTTCACTTCAGTTGCCGAGCAATTTTCTGAGTCATTGAGCCTATATGGATTTACTTCTCTACATTTTATCCGGTGCCGCTGTAGGTCTTGCTGTAGGCCTTACAGGTGTTGGTGGCGGGTCTCTAATGACGCCACTGCTTCTATTATTTGGCTTCCCTCCCCATATTGCCATCGGGACAGATCTTCTCTATGCCTCTATAACTAAAGCCAGCGGCGTCATTGCGCATCATAAGCAAAAAACGGTCGACTGGAAGATCATGAGTTCACTGGCTATAGGTAGCCTACCGGTTTCAGCCATCACTGTTTGGCTGTTAGCCAACTATTTTCCATCCCCTGACAGCTATGCCAATCTGCTGACCCATAGCCTGGGTGTTATGCTGATCCTTACTGCTGGGGTTCTGTTGCTGAAAGGCCGGATTAATAAACTGCATCACACTCAAAACGGGTCAATACGCCGTTTTCTTGAGCAGCATAAATACCGGTTTACTGTTCTGATGGGGGTTCTGCTGGGGTTCTGTGTAACCTTATCATCGGTTGGTGCCGGTGCATTTGGAGCCGCTATTTTGCTGATTCTTTTCCCGGCATTAAGCGCCATTCGTATTATCGGTACTGATCTGGCTCATGCTGTGCCTCTGACACTGATTGCCGGCGTCGGCCATATGTTTCTGGGCAATGTAGATTATCAGTTGCTGGCAGCTCTTTTGGTAGGCTCTCTACCTGCAATTCATTTGGGAACAAAACTAAGCTCCCGTTTACCTAACCGGGTTCTGCAACCTATTCTGTCCAGCATGTTGTTAGGCTTGGGTATCAAATACGCCTTCTTCTGATTATCAAAGCGGCACACGTCCAGCTTAGAATCCCCCAACAGATGATAGGGTAAAAATAAAAAAACCCTGGCAAACTCTGCCAGGGTTTTTAATGGTTTATCGCCACAAGGTCAGTGGTTCAGAATCTGGCTCAGGAAAGCCTGTGTACGCTCTGATTGAGGATTATTAAAGAACTCATGGGGCTCATTCTCTTCTATGATCTGGCCTTTATCCATAAAGATCACTCTATCCGCCACAGTCTTGGCAAACCCCATCTCGTGGGTTACACAGATCATGGTCATACCTTCATCCGCTAACTCGACCATCACATCCAATACCTCTTTAATCATCTCAGGATCCAGAGCTGAGGTAGGCTCATCAAATAACATAATCTGAGGATTCATACACAGGCTGCGAGCGATGGCTACACGCTGCTGCTGACCACCGGAAAGCTGACCAGGGTATTTAAGCGCCTGCTCTTCGATTTTTACCCGCCGCAGATACTTCATCGCAATCTCTTCCGCTTCCTCGCGTGGCGTTTTACGCACCCAGATTGGCGCTAAAGCACAGTTTTCCAGAACCGTCAGGTGAGGGAAAAGATTAAAATGCTGGAACACCATACCCACTTCTCTGCGGATTGTTTCAATATTTTTCAGGTCATTATTCAATGTTGTGCCATCAACAATAATATCGCCCTTCTGATGTTCCTCAAGACGATTGATACAGCGGATTGTCGTGGATTTACCTGAACCCGACGGACCACAAATAACGATACGCTCACCTTTTTTCACCTCAAGATTCACATCCTTGAGCACATGAAATTGGCCGTACCATTTATTTACGCCATGCATTTCGACCATTAATTTATCTTCTACCTGATGAGTCATACTCATAACTACTCCAAATTCATCATGCCTCTAACAAGTGATTCGATACTTGTTAATGCACTTTCTTGTACGCTGCCCATGCATTATCAGTGACCGGAACTTCGATCTATTAACAACTGATTAGCGTGCGCCGTGGCCTGTATGGAAACGTTTTTCAAGATGCTGACTGTATTTCGACATACCGAAACAGAAAACCCAGAACATCAAAGCAACAAAGGCATAACCTTCAACAGAAAAGCCCAGCCAGTTCGGGTCAGATAGGCCCGCCTGAACAATGGCCAGAATATCGAACAGGCCAATAATCAATACCAGGCTGGTATCTTTAAACAGAGCAATGAAAGTGTTCACAATTCCCGGAATCATCAGTTTCAGGGCTTGCGGCAGAACAATCAGCCCCATCATTTTCCAATAGTTAAGGCCTAAAGCCTGAGCCGCTTCATACTGCCCTTTAGGAATCGCCTGCAAACCGCCACGAACCACCTCAGCCATATAAGCAGACTGAAACAGGACAATACCGATCATAGCCCGCAGCAATTTGTCAAAATCAACCTCTTCAGGAACAAAAAGAGGCAACATCACAGAGGCCATAAAGAGTACCGTAATCAGAGGAACCCCCCGCCAGAACTCGATATAGACAACACAGATACTTTTAACAATCGGCATTTCTGAGCGACGACCAAGAGCCAACAACACCCCAAAAGGCAGTGCCGCAACAATACCTACAATCGCAAGGATCAGCGTCAGCGACATCCCTCCCCATTTATGGGTTTCTACTACTGCAAGACCAAAGCTGCCACCATAGAGCAGAAAGAAAGCCACCACAGGATAGATGATCAGAGTAATAAAGCTTACCAGACCTTTCTTAGGCATTCTGGGCAGCATCAGCCATGCAGCCAGAACCACTAACAAAACAAATGTTACATCAATCCTCCAGCGCTCAACTTCGGGATAAAAGCCATACATAAACTGATCAAAACGATTGTAAACAAAGACCCAACATGCGCCACCGGAAGTACAGGCATCACGACTGTCACCAATCCAATCCGCTGATATCAGGGCCCAGTTAATCGATGGCACCATAAGAATATAGAGCAAATAAGCCGCAAACAGTGTCAGTAGCGCATTTGCTGGACTTGAGAAAAGATGCGTACGCATCCAACCAATAAAACCGGTACTGTTCGCAGGGGGCGGCAGATCCGGTAGTAACTTATCCGTGACTTTTGCAGAATCACTCACAATGAATACTCCGTTCTTAACGCTCAACCAGCGCCATACGTGTGTTAAACCAGTTCATAAATGCTGACACAAGCAAACTTAATGTCAGGTAAACCAGCATCGTCATAAAGATCACCTCAATTGCTTGCCCCGTTTGGTTCAGAGTCGTTCCGGCAAAGACTGAAACCAGGTCCGGGTAGCCGATTGCAGTGGCTAATGAGGAGTTTTTAATAAGATTAAGATACTGACTGGTTAAAGGAGGGATGATCACGCGTACAGCCTGAGGGACAACGACTAATCGCAGCACCTTACTTTTGCTAAGGCCCAGTGCGCTTGCTGCTTCGGTCTGACCCGATGAGATAGCCTCAATACCAGACCGTACAATCTCAGCAATAAAAGCTGCAGTATAGATACTCAGAGCCAACCAAAGCGCTGCCAGCTCAGGAATAATCGTCATACCACCACGAAAGTTAAAGCCTTTTAATACTGGGTTCTCCCAGGTCAGGGGAGACCCCGTTATCCAATAGACAACTAAAGGTAAACCGATAAGCAAGCCGGCAGCAGTCCAGAAAAGAGGGAATCGCTGACCCGTTTCATCTTGGCGCTTTTTACTCCAGCGGGCAATACCAATAACCGCAACAACAGCCAGAAGAAATGCAATAACAACCCAGCCAAAACCATCACCATAGATAGGCTCTGGCATATATAGGCCACGGACATTGATAAAAATATTATCAAGAGGTTCAAGGCTCTGCCGCGGGGAAGGCAGCGCCCTTAAAACAGCAAAATACCAGAAAAAGATCTGTATGAGCAGAGGGATATTACGGAAAATTTCAACATATGCAGAGGCAACTTTAGCAATCAGCCAGTTATTGGAAAGACGGGCGATACCCATAACAAAACCAATAATAGTTGCTGCAACAACCCCTAGGGCCGATACCAGTAGAGTATTCAGCAAGCCTACAAAAAAAGTACGCCCATAACTACTGGACTCAGAGTAATCAATTAGTGATTGGACAATGCCGAAACCGGCTTCCTGAGAGAGAAAGGCAAAACCTGTAGTGATACCTCTGCTTTCTAAATTGTGCAGAGTATTTTGAACAATCATCCCGACAAAACCCAGCACTGCGACAACCAGTAAGCTCTGGAACAAAATAGCTCGTTTTGCAGGGTCATGCCAGAAGCGCGTCGTATGAGCAGACGGCGACTTGTTGGCATCAGATGGCATAGGCGGTACTCCTACTGAGTGGACAAAAACACAAACGGGAGGTGAGTAGAAACCTCACCTCCCGAAACGGAATTAACGAATAGGTGGTGCGTACTGCAGACCACCCTTGTTCCAGAGTGCGTTCAGGCCACGCTCAATCTTAAGAGGTGAACTCATACCCAGATTACGCTCAAACGCTTCGCCGTAGTTACCTACTTGCTTCACGATATTGTAAGCCCAGTTATCGGATAATGATAAACCAGTACCCTTGATACCTTCAGCACCGACAAAGCGGGCGATATTAGGGTTTTTAGAGTTTTTGTTGCTGTCAATGTTCTTAGACGTCAGTCCCAGCTCTTCAGCATTTACCATGGCAAACAGAGACCATTTCACAACATTAAACCAAGCATCATCACCCTGACGTACAACAGGGCCCAATGGTTCTTTAGAAATAATTTCCGGCAGAATTACCGCTGACGATGGGTTAGACAGCTTGATGCGCAGAGCATACAGCTGAGATTGGTCAGAGGTCAGAACATCACAACGACCCGCTTCAAAACCTTTTACGGTCTGGTCAGCGGTATCGAATACAACCGGCTCAAACTCCATATTGTTTTCACGGAAATAGTCCGCCGCATTCAATTCAGTCGTAGTACCGGACTGAATACACATAGAAGCGCCATCCAGTTCAAGAGCACTGTTTACACCCAGGTTTTTATTAATCAGAAAGCCCTGACCGTCATAATATGTCACACCGGCAAAA
The DNA here is from genome assembly GCA_048268485.1 of Oceanospirillum sp. GTDB lineage: Bacteria > Pseudomonadota > Gammaproteobacteria > Pseudomonadales > Halomonadaceae > Oceanospirillum. The sequence goes on along the minus strand of JBLWVL010000014.1, from coordinate 66,568 downwards.
TTCAGACCCAAAGAGCTATCACGGGTCAGCGTCCAGGTTGTTACGCGGGACAACACATCAATTTCACCAGACTGAAGCGCTGTGAAACGTTCTTTAGCATTCAGAGGAATATATTTAACTTTATCGGCATCGCCCAGAGTAGCCGCAGCTATCCCGCGACAAACATCGACATCCATACCTTTCCAATTACCTTTGTCATCAGGGTTTGAATAACCGGGCACACCGGTCGTTACACCACACTGAACAAAACCCCGCTCCTTGACAGATGCCAGCGTATCAGCGGCAGATGCGTTTACAGAAAAACCGACTGTCATAGCTGCCGTCGCAGCGATAAGACCCATTTTCTTCATTGTTATTAATCCTCTCGTGTCTTTGGGATTCGCAGTAGCTTACGGCTACATACTGACCTTTAGTCTATATGCAACTGCTATTCCAACTCCTGTTAATACGCTTGTTTTATTCTTTTCTGAAGACAATAAACACAAACTGAATCACTGAGAAACCTCACTAAGGCCTGCCGCGAAAGGTTTTACAAAGACCAACCTTTACCTCTGAAACAATCAAACAATAATTAAAATAAAATAGACGCATCAAACACAGACTAACCACCTGCACCAAAAAAGAGCTCAAATGGTTACTTTTTAGTGCACTACTCTGAAAATCCGCATTATTCAGGTAACACTTTCTGTTACCCGAGAACACCTGCCTGAAATTACAGCGGAGTTATATGGGGACGTATCACTTGATTAAAGACAAAAAAAAGCCTCTGAGATTTATAACCTCAGAGGCTTGCTATTGTGCCGCGATGCCAGAAAACTAGTCTTTATCCTGCTTCAGTATGAAATCATCAGCATCCTCAAATGCCGGAAACGCCTCCCGAAAACCCCGAAGTTCATTCAGATCTATCGGATAGGTTTCCACAAAAGCCTCGCCCCCATCATGATCGCCAGAGCTGTGACCTTTAAAATCGATTAGCGCCGAACGGCCACTGTATTTATATCCGTTTCCATCGATACCAACCCGGTTAACGCCAGCGACATAGCACAGGTTTTCTATCGCCCTGGCCTGAAGCAAAACTTGCCAGGGATGTTCGCGGACTTCCGGCCAGTTAGCCACATAGATTGCCAGATCATACCTATTACGATTGCGACTCCAAACCGGGAAGCGCAGGTCATAACAGATCTGAGGGAAAATGCGCCAGCCTTTATAATGAATCACGTCCCGGCTCTGACCGGCCTGATAATGCTTATGCTCTCCCGCCATCCGAAATAGATGATGCTTATCATAAGATTGCCATTGACCGTCAGGTTCCACCCAATAGAAACGATTGTAGCAGCCGGCATCATCTTTAACGGCCACGCTGCCACAAAGAACAGCTGAAATCGAACTGGACTGCTGCTGCATCCATTGCAACGTCTTCTGATCAGCGACCTCGGCAATGGACTCAGGCTCCATAGAGAAGCCTGTAGTAAACATTTCAGGCAGGATGACAAGATCGGTTTTCCCTGCTAAAGGTGCCAGTTTGTCGGCGAACATAGCCCGGTTCTTTACGGGCTCATGCCAGAAAAGCTCCGACTGAACCAGAGTTACTCGCAATTCACTCAATGTTTCCTGCACATTACCCACTAGAGACGACATAGCAACTCTCCTGCCTGTTTAAGTGTGTCTTCATTCTTAGCAAAACAGAAACGCACCAGCTTCATCCCCACATAGGGTTTCTCACAAAAAACAGACACCGGAATTGCGGCGACACCCGCTTCAGTGGTCAGCCAACGGGCAAAACTGACATCATCTAACTCACTGATCTGACTGTAATCTGCAAGCTGAAAATAGGTACCCGGGGATGGCGTAAAGCTGAACCGGCTATGCTGGACTTCACGACAGAAAATATCCCGTTTTTCCTGGTAGAAAGCTGACAGCTCATTCTCATATTCAGGGTGCGCATTCATATAGTCCGCAAGCGCCAGCTGCATCGGTGTTGGGGTACAAAATGTAATATATTGATGCACTTTCCGCAGTTCCGCTGATAGTGCTTCCGGTGCGATACAGTAACCTACCTTCCAGCCGGTTATATGATAGGTCTTGCCAAATGATGAGATCACAAAGCTGCGCTCTGCAAGCTCTTCATGGGTCAGAAGACTGTTATGAGTCTTGTTATCAAAAACGATATGTTCATAAACCTCATCACCGAGCAAAAGTATATGCGTATCCCGAATCAACTCAGCCAGCTTATCCAGCTCTTCGCGACTGAGGCTGACGCCACTCGGATTATGCGGTGCATTAACGATGATCATACGGGTACGAGGTGAAATAGCATCCGCCAATGACTGCCAGTTAATTTTAAACTCCGGCAGATCCAGGGCCACGTGACGGCAAATACCACCATTAAGTTCAATAGCCGGTTCGTAACAGTCATAACAGGGATCGAAAACAATCACTTCATCTCCCTGACGCACGGTGGCCGTAATGGCAGCATAAATCGCTTCAGAGGCACCTGACGTCACCGTCACCTCAGATTCAGCATCAATCTCTGCACCATAATGCCGTGCAACTTTATCCTTGATCGCCTGACGCAAGGAGGACACACCAATAAAAGGGGCATATTGATTGGCACCGGATTGCATATAATGCACAACACGATCACGAATCAGCTGAGGGCCATCAAAATCTGGAAAGCCCTGAGACAGATTGATGGCACGGTGCTCGGCAGCTAACTGAGACATAACGCTGAAAATAGTTGCCCCCACGTTGGGAAGCTTAGTTTCCGGGTAATGCATAAAAGAACTCCAGGGACACCCGGTGCTTAAATGCAAACAAAGCACCGTACTTAAAAACTGCTCCGATGGTATGTACAAGCCTGGAACAGCACAAGCGTAAAACCAAAATCTTCCCTAAACGCTCCTGTGTTTTTGTTTAACGCTTTATTCAGCACAATCAGGACTTGTTATTCTTTCCTCATCTGCTCTACGCTGCGCTTTGGATGCAATTTTTTTCAAAATGCGTGATACAGCGACAAAAGCAAAGGCCCCCGTTACGACGGTGACAGCCCCAAAGCCACTACGACAGTCCAACCGGGCAGATTCACCATTATCTGGTTTCTGGTGACATACCTCACCATCACCGGACGGATAAACCAGCTGTTCCGTTGAGTAAACCGCTTCGACCGAAAAGCGCCGCTTCAGGTTGGAGGGGAAACCGTACTGACGACGTAACTGATTGCGGGTTTTGGCCAACAGAGGGTCCTGCTCGGTTTTGCTCAGATCAGCAACCTTAATCTGCAGGGGGTCTGTCTGACCGCCAGCACCACCAATGGTAATCAGCGGAATCTTATTACGGCGGCAGTATGCGATCATTGCGCATTTATGCTTCACCGAATCGATGGCATCCAGCACATAATCGAACTCTTTCAGCATAAGCTCAGCAACATTCTTTTCAGTCACAAAAGCAGAGATCGCATTCACCTCACAAGTCGGGTTAATTGCTTTAATTCGCTCTGCCATAGACTCAACTTTTGGTCGCCCCACCTGACCGTCCATCGCATGAATCTGACGGTTAATGTTGGACGTGCAGATATCATCCAGATCAATCAGTGTAATTTTGCCGATACCACTACGGGCCAGCGCTTCCGCCCCCCAGGATCCAACACCACCGATACCCACAACCGCCACATGAGCGTCAGCAAAAGCGGTTGCCGCCACAGCGCCATACAAGCGGGAAATCCCACCAAAGCGAAAGCCATAATCATCATTCATTAGTGTAACTCTGTGCTTTTTAAACGGTCGTAAACAGAAATAAAAACCGGCATCAACTGTATTGTTTTACCCACCACCCCCAGCCCAGACGCAACATAATATGCTGCATAGAGGCCTCCAGAGGCGCGGCAATCTCGAGGGAATCTCCGGAGACAGGGTGGGCAAAGCGAATCGAAATTGCGGCAAGAAGCAAACGGTTACTCTCAAGGTGTTCTTTAAAGTACCGGTTATAACGCCCGCGACCATGCTTTGCATCACCTATTATAGGGTGGTTAATATGCTTCAGATGTCGTCGGATCTGGTGTCGACGGCCGGTCTCCGGCTTAACCTCTACCAGGGAGAACCGGCTCTGAGGATAGCGCTCAATACTCACATTCAGCTCGGCGGTTGCCAGACAGCGATAACGGCTGAAAGCCGGTTGCGGCTCACTCTTCCTCGAGCCTTTCACCCGCTTATCAGGTTCCTCAACCAAAGCATGGTCAATTTCGCCATATTCCGGCGCAAAACCACGCACCACTGCCAGATAGGTCTTATCCATCTGGTGAGCCATCATCTGCTCACCCAGTTTTCTGGCAATTTCAGAGCTTAAGGCAAAAATGAGCACCCCCGAAGTCGGCTTATCCAACCGATGTACCGGATAAACCTTACAACCAATCTGATCCCTAAGCATCTGGACAGCAAACCGGGTTTCGTGACGGTCAATAGGACTCCGGTGAACCAGTAAACCCGATGGTTTATGGATAGCCACAAGATATTCATCCTGATACAAAATGGGCAGGATCTCATCCTGCCCGTTTTGGCTAAGGGAGCCTGACGCCCCCGATAACGTATCTTCCCGGATCATTAGCATTCACAGGTCAAAGAGATTATGCCAATTTGTCGCTGGCAACATGATATGTCGGATCTTCAATCACATTAACCTCAACCAGATCGCCTGCTTTCTGCAGCAAATCACGGCACTCACCACTCAGGTGACGCAGATGCAACGTTTTACCCGCGGCAATATATTTTTCCGCCAGTGTATCGATCGCTTCCAGTGCCGAGTGATCACTTACACGAGAATTCCGGAAGTCCAACACCACATCCTGAGGGTCATTCTTCGGGTCAAACTGCTCACGAAAGTTATTGATCGATGCGAAAAACAACGGGCCGGTCAGCTCATAAACGCGGTGTTTATCATCCTCTTCGATAACACGAACCTGAATATGCTTGGCATGCTGCCAGGCAAAAATAAGCGCTGAAACAATCACACCCACAATCACCGCAATCGCCAGGTCGGTCACTACAGTAACCCCTGATACCAGTACAATAATAAAAGCATCTGACTTAGGGATTTTGCCCATCATACGCAAACTGGCCCACTCGAAGGTACCAATCACAACCATGAACATCACACCAACCAGCGCGGCCACCGGAATCATCTCAATCAGAGAGGAAGCAAACAGAATAAACAACAACAGAAAAACTGCAGCGGTAATACCAGACAGGCGTCCACGACCACCGGAATTAATGTTGATCATACTCTGACCAATCATGGCACAGCCGCCCATACCACCGAAGAAGCCTGTCAGAATATTTGCTGTTCCCTGACCAACACACTCTTTGTTACCCCGTCCCCGGGTTTCGGTCATTTCATCGATCAGACTTAACGTCAGTAACGATTCAATTAAACCAACCGCAGCCAGAATCAGAGAGTAAGGAAGGATAATCCAGAGTGTTTCCAGCGACATAGGCACCATAGGAATATGGAATTCAGGAAAACCGCCTGCGATAGAGGCCAGAGGGTCATTGGTCATATCCGCCAGAACATTCTGAACAGAGCGCGCATCCAGGCCCATAAAGATCACGATCAATGTCACCGTCACAATAGCGGCCAAGGATGATGGTATCGCCTTTGTCAGTTTAGGCAGAAAATGAATAATGGCCATCGTCAGAAGAATAAGCACAGCCATAATCATCATGGGCTCGCCGGACATCCAGGCCATATCACCATTTTCATTTTTAACCTTAAACTGTCCCAACTGAGCCAGAAAGATCACAATGGCAAGACCATTTACAAAGCCGAGCATCACCGGGTGAGGCACCATGCGGATAAACTTACCCAGCCGGAAGACCCCAGCCAAAACCTGAAAGATCCCCATCAGCACGACTGCAGCAAACAGGTATTCGACACCATGCTGAGCCACTAAAGAAACCATCACAACGGCCAGGGCACCCGTTGCACCGGAGATCATTCCCGGACGACCACCGATACAAGCTGTCACCAGGCCAACCATAAAGGCAGCATAAAGACCAACCAAAGGCTCAACACCGGCAACAAAGGCAAATGCCACCGCCTCCGGCACCAGGGCTAGAGCAACCGTTAAACCGGACAAAACATCATTTTTCATTTGAGCAGGCGTCAAATAGCGCGTGGAGTCCATGCATACCTCAGACTGTTGCAGTGTTGATGGGCCAGAAAAAGAAAGGGGGCGGAATTTTACAGCAAGCCGCCAAGCAGTGCAAAGTATCGTGTTTGATCAGGAAAAAATTATTAACCGTATACAAACGATTACTTTATGCTTTTCGGCTCGGGGTTGATAATACAGGCAGCCCTCACATTAGAACAGCACTCAGGGCACGGCTCACCACCGATAAAAACAACTCAAGCTGTATCAATTGCAGGGAATATACATTGATAATGAAGGACTTCTGATGAGAAATTTAGGTCTGTTTGGCAAAATGGCGATCCCTATTATCACCCTGATCGCCGTTATCGTGCTAATTCTTGTGTTATTCATCCCGAAACAGATGAGTGAGACCATCATTGCCGGGGTTACAGAAAGCTCTCTCTCAACAGCAAACCAATTTAAAGTGCTGAGGCAGTACTACACTGAGAATGTTACCAATAAGGCGATAATTTCAGGAGAGCTGAAACCTGACCGTAACTACAAAGATCACAGTGACAGAATCCCCTCACCTGAGATTATGCTTAACGACTTAAGCGATCTGATAAAAAATACAGGCCTGACACTTAAGCTCTATAGCCATCACCCTTTCTCTGATCAAGCCAACCTTCAGCTTAATCGTTCTGAACAAAAAGCCTGGGAAACACTAACACAAAACCCGAATGCCACAGTGGTTGAAAGAGTAGAGAAGAATGGCCGCACTCTGATCCGGGTTTCTGTCTCCGACAACCTGACCGGTGGTATTCGTGGCGTACTTGAAATCACAACCGATATTACAGATTCACTTGCAGCAGGCTTTCAATCCAGCCTTAAAATTACCGGCTTAATGGTTTCCTTGTTACTGGTGGTACTGATGGCATTCTGGCTGGTCTATCGCAATGTCATACAAAGCCGGATGGATCACGTTAATGAAGCCATGGATGAGATTGCCCGTGGCGATGGTGACCTGACAGCACGCCTGGATGAAAGTGGTAACGATGAAATCACTCATCTCTCCCGCGCTTTTAACCGCTTTACCAACCGTATTCGGGAGATGGTTCAGCAAATGGCAGACACCAGCCATAGCCTGAACCACACTTCAGAAAAAATGAATCAGATCGCAAGCGAAAATGATCATAGGCTCAATCGTCAGGCTCAGGAGACAAACCGGGCAGCAACCGCCATTAACGAAATGGTGACAACGGTGGCTGATGTGGCCAAAAACACGGCGGAAGCGGCTCAGGCAGCACAAACAGCCAGTCAGGTATCCGAAGAAGGACACAAAGTTGTTGACGGAACGCGACATGACATCAGAGGTCTTTCAGACGACATCAACAGTGCCATGTCTGCTGTCCGAAAACTGGAAGAGCAATCTGAGAACATCACGGGCATGATCAATGTAATTCAGGCGATTGCCGAACAAACTAACCTTCTGGCGCTCAATGCAGCAATTGAAGCAGCCCGTGCTGGCGAACAGGGAAGAGGGTTTGCCGTCGTCGCCGACGAAGTTCGTAATCTGGCAGGTCGTACCCGGGAAGCAACTGAAGAGATCCAACAGATTATATCTGCTTTACAGGAAGACACAGACAATGCTGCAAACCTGATGCAGAAAAGCTGTGAACAGGCGGAACAGACTGTCCTGCAGGCAGAAGCAGCCAATGATGCTTTGAGTGCGATATCAGACGCTGTCGACCAGATCACCGCGATGAATGATCAAATCGCCAGCGCCAGTGAAGAGCAAACGGCTGTTGCCCATGAAATTGAACACAGTATTATGGCAATTAATACCATGTCAGATGAATCAACTCAGACATCAGACCAAACAACGGAGAACAGTACCCAACTGACACAACTTGCAAAACAACTCAATGCTCTGGTGGCACGCTTCAGGTTTTAAAGAGTACTGAATATCAGTATTTATCTTCAGAGGCCATGAACAATAGCTCTCCGGTCAAACGGACATATGCATCCGGATCAGGTCAAAGCGCTGATCTCCAAAAGCCAGAGCTTTTGGCTCACGACCGCTCTCTTCGAACCCCGCTTTCCGGTACAAGCGGATAGCGGCTACAGCTGTTTCACTCACCTCGAGCACCAGAGACTCCAGCTGTGGTTTTTTCCGCGCATAAGCAATAAGGTGATCAGCCAGTGCCATTGCTATTTTTTGCCCCCGGTATTCAGGCAGAACACACAAACTGGTCACAATACCACTATGCTGCCTCACAGGCCCAAGATTCGGCTCCAGGCCAATCATACCCGCCAGATATCCGGCACAGAAACCTCCCCACAACGCCGCACTTGATGACCGATAGAAACGATCCAGTAAAGAATGAATCTGAGCGGCGCTCATCGATTCCTCCTCATCTAGCAGTACACTGAAACTGGTAGGGTCTGCATTGATAGACCGAATACGCAGGTAATGAAAAGCCTCAGCATCCCGGGGGGTCAACTCCCGTATAATCAAAGGTGAAAACTGGGGTTCACAAACCTTATCTGTCAAAAGACAGGCTAAAGGCTTCCGGTGTAATGATAATGTCAAAATTCTTCCATCCAGTTACATACACAGCCATCAGATCTAATCCCTTAAGTTGGGATCAACCTGAGTCTGACGCCTTCCTTTAGCTTTAGGCCATGTTAAACCATCAGGCTCAGACCAAACGTCCCTTAAACGGCTAAAATCATCCGAGGCAAAGTGTTCCCCCTGATGCGGCCAGGCACTGTAATGGTGTAAATTCCCCTGCCACTTAAAGTGCAGCTGATAAGCATGAAGATAAGTCCGCTCCTCAATCGAAGCCAGCGCAGCATCATCATAAAGTTGGTCTCCACATATCGGAGCGCCAATACTTTTCAGCGCAACCCTGAGTTGATGCGTTTTTCCTGTGCGGGGCTTCAGCAAGAAAGCTCTGTGCCCAGGTTTCAGCGAGCAGGAGAAAAACTGAGTGACGGCAGGGCTTTGTTTACCGCTTGTCAGTTTCCAGCTTCCTCTTCGGGAGCGAGCCATATCCCCAATAATCCAGCCCTGTTTCTTGCCTGGCTTTCGCGCAGATACTGCCAAATAGTATTTGTTTACCTGCCTTTCGCGAAACAGTTCTGCTAATTCAGCACATGTAGTAGCATCTTTTGCCAGAATCATGAGGCCGGAAGTAACCTTATCCAATCGATGAACCAGATAAAGTTTAACGCCCCCCAAAGCCTCGGAAACTTTTTCTGTAATACCGGGCTCATCACCATCACGATGTACATCAACGCCGGGGGATTTGTTAATCACCACAAAGGCCTTATTTTGTGCGATCAATGTAAAGTCATGGGAAGGGTTAAAGTCACTTTCATGATTTTCAGTGCATCCCTGATTCAGAGTACTCGGTTGTATGGTCAAAAAAAGCCCTCTATCTAATTGTAAGGCGAACTCACTGAGAAAATTTTTTTGTTGTCAGATAGTTACATCCATTTTACCTTGAATTCAGGTGACATAAATTACGATAATCAACCGCTCAATATACGTTATGTCGTATACAAATTCAGCAGCCAGAAGAGATGGAGTATTTATGCCCTTTGCCAGACCCAATAAACGCACAGCCTTTATTCTCAGCACAGCACTTTCTCTGATTCTACTACCCATATCAGCCCAGGCCAGCTGTTCACTAAAACAGACAGCCTGCGAGGCCAGCTGCAAAGTGCGTTACTTTGATGATAGCTTCGGAAAAATGGGCTGTATGACCAAATGTGCTGCAGAACGGGCTGCCTGTTCCACAAAAGAAGGCGCATCTGAAGCCGTAGAAAAAACCAAAGATCTGATGGACGATTAAGGTATGCTCTGAAGGCCTGCTTTCTTAAACAGGCCTCATTCAACACTGTGCCAAAGCCACCGTAAATATATCTGCCAATATTATCCGGGAAATTAGTGAGTGCCGCACAATCGATTAATCTTTTGCATAAAAACAGTCAATGTGGCCTATCTTTATACTCACGCCTCTTTGATATCCAGAGGAGAACTCTATGGATAAGTTCAGAAAACCCCTATTTATAGCGGCAGGTTTTTTAGCACTTATTCTGGGTGCTGTCGGTGTTGTCCTGCCACTTCTGCCCACAACACCGTTTGTGATCCTGGCGGCTTTCTTTTTTTCCAAAGGTTCACACAAAATTCACCGCTGGCTACTGAAACAAAAGATCTTTGGTTCAATGTTACAAAGCTGGGAGACAGATCGTGTTATTCCAATCAAGGCAAAACTTTTGTCGACCACAATGATGCTAACCATGGTGAGTTACCCTCTGCTTTTCCGCCCTTTCTCTTTGTGGCTGAAAGTTCTGGTTATTTTCATCGTTTTTTATGCACTCTGGTATGTCTGGAAACACCGCTCAGAGCCAGTGGATACTACGATAGAACAGAGCTGGCAAAAACTGTCAGGAAAGACCGCAATGCCGGATACTCCCCCAAGGCAGACAATAATCAAACAAAAAAACAGCTATTCAGCGGACACCCAATCTCTTTTCGGGTAGAAAAAAAGCCGGCTCCCATAAATGGCAGCCGACTAATAATTACAGTGTCGCTAATCAGAAGTCATAACACAGGTTTATGCATCTGGGCCTATAGCTTAAAACGTTTAACCTGATCATGAAGACTTTCGGCAAGGGTATTCAATTCCGATGCACGGGCACGGGACTGGTCAGACTCATCTGAAAGCTGAGTGGCAATATCACGAATCCTCAGGGTATTCTCAGAAATACTGTGGTTAACCTGGGTTTGCTCTTCTGTAGCCGCGGCAGTTTGAGTCGACATATCGCTGATACCAGCAATTGCCTCTGTAATACTCAGCAGCTTCTCATAGGCATTATGAGCCTCTTCGACGGTATCTTCCGCTTGCTGCCGACTTACCGACATCAACTCAACCGCTTCTTCAGATGCTTTCTGCAAACTGCCAATCATCTGCTGAATCTCTTCAGTAGACTCGTGAGTACGTTGAGACAGAACACGTACCTCATCAGCAACCACAGCAAAGCCCCGCCCTTGCTCACCAGCCCGGGCAGCCTCAATCGCCGCATTGAGTGCCAACAGGTTCGTCTGCTCAGCAATACCCTGAATGGTCGAAAGTATCGAGCTAATACCTTGAGAGTGCTCACTCAGGCGATCGATAACAACACCGGCATCCTGAACCTGGCCTGACAATCCCTGAATTGCTTCCCGTGTATTTGAAACAACTAATTGGCCATCGCGACTATTGTCTGCACATGCCTGAGCAGCAGCAGCCGTATTTTCCGCATTACCAGCAATCTCCTGGGTCGCTGTTGCCATCTCTTCGACAGCAGCAGCAACCATAGATACCTCTGACATCTGAGTCTGCACATCATCGCTGGTACGCTTAGCGACTTTGGCACTTTCCTCAGCAGTATGGCGCAGGTCTTTAGACAGAATAGAAATATCCTGAATAATTCTATGCATCGAATTAACAAAATGATTAAAGTGCTCCGCCAGTGAGCCAATTTCATCTTTAGTATCGACCGTCAGGCGTTTTGTCAGATCACCTTCCCCCTGAGCAATCTCTTCCAGGGCAGAACCTATGGCATGTAACGGCTTCATCACACGCCCAACCATCCACATACTAACCACACCAGCCGCAACAATCAGAATCAGAGATACCAGGCTGTTAGCTATAAGCAAATCAGACAGAGGAGCCATCACATTACCTGTCTTTAGTGCGATACCCACATAGAAACGAGAGTCGCCCACACGCTCGAAGCGCATCATATGGTCAACACCCTTGATCGGCAGGATCGCCATCTGGTTATTTCCTGCTAACCGATCAACCAGGTCTCGGTTTAACTCAGACCCGACATCGCTTAACGGCTTCATCCTTAAGGCGTCATTAGGATGGGCAATAACAGTACCAGCCTCATCCACCAACATCACAAAGCCATGCGGCCCCATATCGATTGACTCAACGGTACTCAGTACCTCGTTCATGCTCAGATCAGCACCAACAACACCCAAAAAACGGCCGTTGATATGCGCAGGGGTTGCCACTGATATAATCAACTCGCCAGAGCTGGCATCTTTATACGGTGCGGTAAAAATTGTTTTACCAGCACTCACGGCGGCCTGATACCAAGGACGGGCAGTTGGGTCAAACCCCTTTTTATCAAGAATTTTCTGAATTTCTACATCTGAAAAAACCGCCCGACCATCTGATCAACCAAAGTAGAAAACGTCATAATGACCCGATTTTTCAGCCTGCTGAAGAAAGGGCAAAATATTATTCTGGCCAGAAGATAGCGATGCAAAAGACTCTGCCACACTGGCTTTCTGTTTCATCCAGCTCTGAATGGTAATACTGAGATCACTGACTACGCGTTGAGTGTCCGTACTCACTGACTTAACAAGCTCTGCCTTAAGATCTTTGTAGCTGATGAACGTCAGCGTCACCGTAATTAAAAGCACCGGCAGCAACACCACTGCAAGCACTTTGTTTTTCAACGTCATGAGAATTCTCCGGAGAATATGCTTATCATTATTAATAATCTGGCAGGTACGAAAGGGGTACTGCAGTGAATAAGCGATAGCTCACACCCTGAAAGCTATAAACTTACGCCTAAAGTCTAAACCATAAAACAGTAACAATATAGACTTAAAATCTAAACAATATACAAAGTCAAGCTGAATCAGCTAAAAATAAAAACAGGATAAATAAAGAAATTTGGAAAAAATAAGGACGAATCAACTGATTGAAAAATAGCGCTTAAATACTTAGGGTATTTTGAGATAGATATTACAGGAAGGTGAGATGGATATTTGATAGAAAGAAGGCTCGGTTATCACAGACAGGCAACCCGGTCTTTGCTCAGATAAAGATCAGATAAAGATCAGATAAAGAAAAGGCGATCCTCAGATCGCCTTTTTACTTCCAGTTTAGATCAAGCCCGATACTAGCCCGCCAACTCCAGCAGCAGACGGTTCAGGCGCTGTACATAAGTTGCAGCATCTTTTAGCTGACGACCTTCGGCCAGCATCGCCTGATCCAGAATGATACGCGCCAGCTCGCCGAAGCGCTCTTCATCCTGCTCCTGATCCAGTTTAAGGATCAATGGGTGAGTCGGGTTCAACTCCAGAACCGGCTTAGACTCAGGAATTTCCTGACCGGCCGCCGCCATAATCTGACGCATCTGCTCACCCATCTCGCCATCATTAAGCACGACACACGCCGGAGAATCGGTCAGACGGTGCGTCACACGCACATCTTCAACCTGCTCTTTCAGCAGCTCTTTGGTGCGTTCGACCATACCTTCGACTTTCTCAGCCGCTTCTTCCTGAGCTTTCTTGTCTTCTTCAGACTCGGTATCACCCAGATCCAGCTCACCTTTGGCAACATCCTGGAACGACTTACCGTCGAACTCGGTCAGGTGGCTCATCAGCCATTCGTCGATGCGATCGGTCATCAGCAGCACTTCGATACCTTTCTTACGGAAGATCTCCAGGTGCGGGCTGTTTTTGGCGGTATTGTAGTTCTCGGCAGTGACGTAGTAGATCTTGTCCTGACCTTCCTTCATGCGCTCAACATAATCTGCCAGAGCAACATTCTGAGTCTCATCACTACTGTTAGTTGAGGTGAAGCGCAACAGCTTGGCGATCTTCTCCTTGTTGGAGAAGTCTTCGCCCGGGCCTTCCTTCAGGACGCTACCGAACTCATTCCAGAAGGTCTGGTATTTTTCCGTATCATTCTTGGCCAGCTTGGTCAGCATATCCAGCACACGTTTGGTCAGTGCGCTCTTCATGGACGTAATGTTCGGGTCCTGCTGCAGAATCTCACGGGAAACGTTCAGGGACAGATCGTTGGAATCCACCACACCCTTGATAAAGCGCAGGTACAGCGGCAGGAACTGCTCCGCATCATCCATAATAAACACACGTTGCACATACAACTTCAGACCACGGGAAGCTTCACGGTGGTACAGATCAAACGGTGCCTTACCCGGCAAGTAGAGCAGGCTGGTGTATTCCAGCTTACCTTCCACCTTGTTGTGAGACCAGGTCAGCGGATCGGCAAAATCGTGGGAAACGTGCTTGTAGAACTCTTTGTACTCGTCATCATTAACATCAGTACGGGAGCGGGTCCACAGCGCCTGCGCTTCGTTCACAGCTTCAAATTCTGGTGTCTCCGGCTTCTCTTCTTCACCGAAGTGCTGTTTTTCCATCAGTACCGGAACCGCGATATGATCCGAATATTTGCGGATCAGATTACGTAGGCGGAAGTCTTCAGAGAACTCTTTCTCATCTGCTTTCAGCTTCAGGGTAATAGCAGTACCACGCTCAGCCTTCTCAACAGTTTCGATAGTAAATTCGCCATCACCTTTGGATACCCAGCGAACACCTTCACCTACAGGGCTGCCCGCTTTACGGGTGATCACTTCCACTTCTTCCGCCACGATAAAGGACGAATAAAAACCCACACCAAACTGACCGATCAGCTGGGAGTCTTTCTTCTGGTCGCCGGTCAGCTGGCTCAGGAACTCAGAAGTACCGGATTTAGCAATAGTACCCAGATGCTCGATCACGTCCTGACGGCTCATGCCGATACCGGAGTCACTAATGGTTACGGTGTTGTTTTCCGGGTCTGCGGTAATTTTAACCTGCAGTTCAGACTGGCCTTCGTATAAGGCATCGTCTTCCAGTGCTTTGTAACGCAGCTTGTCACAGGCATCAGATGCGTTGGAAATCAATTCACGCAGGAAAATCTCTTTGTTGGAGTACAAAGAGTGAATCATCAGGTGCAGAAGCTGTTTTACTTCTGTCTGAAAGCCAAGAGTTTCTTTCTGTGCTTCAGCGGACATTGAGTCAGATCTCCATAGTTGAACGGTTAAGAACAACATTACTTAGTTCATAGCAGCCCGCCTCTTGAAAAAGGCACGGACTGCAAAAAAGGTCTGAAACTCAATATGGGAACAGCCCGATTAATTTCAAGGCCTTAGTAAAAATTTAAGTAATTGTTTTTATGGATAATCTTCTCAGGGAGACTCTTTATTCATCATCCAGCAGAAAATGTACCCGGGCCGTAGCAATAGGGGTTTCACGGTCTTTCTGCCAAGCGCTGACCTGCACATTAGATACACGCCTCCCCTGACGGTTCAACATACAGGTTGCGTAAGTTGGCTTCAGTTTACCAGACCTCAGGTAGTCTATCGTCAGATCAATGACCTTGGGCACCTGCTGGAGATTCAGACACACCATCAGATTCAGAGTTGCTGCTGTTTCCATAAAGCCCGCAATCACACCACCGTGAAGCGCCGGCAGCAAAGGATTACCGGTGTTGCTCTCCAGAGGCTCCATACGAAATAAAACTTCATCACCGATGGATTGAGCTGTAAGCCCAATAAATCCGGCATAAGGGATCTGTTCAAGCAGCATATCCCAACGCCCGGAGCTTTGTGCTTCACTGATCAGCTGAGTCAGGTTACCTGAATCCACCATTACTCTGTCTCCTCTTTATTTGGGCTAAATAATGCTTTATCCATTTCGGCAAGCGCCTTATCAGCGCCCAGCCGCATAAAGTTAGCCACCGCACGGGATACAGGCTGCCCCTGCTCCTGATATACCACCCCCTCTGTAAAGATAATCTGAGGCGTAACCTTCACGATACTGGCTTTGCAATAGAGTGCTTTACCAGCAACAGCAGGGCGAAGATGGTCGATTCTCAGATCTAAAGTGGGGCACATTTCAAAACGAGGCAAGGCACAAACCGCAACGGAACCACAGGCTGTATCCAAAAGCGTAGCAATCACACCACCATGAATTAGTTGCTTTCTTGAATTACCAACCAGGTGATCAGCAAAGGGAACCGAAAAGAGGACATGCTCGTGATCAGCAGACTCGGCCTGCATATTCAGCGCCTGACACTGAGGCAGAACAGCAATAAAGCGCTTCATTCCTTTCAGATAACGCGCAGGGGAAAAGCGCGCCGGCGTATTCTGGCTTGAAACCTTCATCTTATGCTCCTTGTTTGTTTTACTTATTATCGGCACCGACAAAGTATTAACTAAAAGGCCAATTACAGTGTTTTAAACAAAAACCTAGGCCCAAAATGCAGAAAAGGACGGCGAACCGTCCTTTTTTATGCACAGGCAAGAAACCTTACTCTACCGGGGCAGCTATAGATCTCCCTGATGAACTACCCGTTATTAACTCTTTCATTTCCAGCTGCAGTTTATTCACATCAGTATTCAAGCGAGTCACATTACTCGTTAGCTGGCGACGGGAAGCATCAATAGAGTCCAGGCGCTCATCATAGATGCTCAACGTTTCTTTAACATTCAGCATAGCTTCACTACCAAGCCCTGCCTGCTTCTGTTCTAGATCAGCCAGACCAGATTTAAGATCGTCCAGGCCGGCATCCTGTCGGGACTGTTTTTCCCGCAACGTTTCCAGAGAATCCCTTGCCTCAGCAAGATCTGAAGAAATCGTCATCAACCGCCCGTTAAATATCTGCTGCTCTGTCTGCAAGGCTTTGTCTTTATTTTCCCGGGCTGTTTTCTCATCAGCCAACGCAGCCAGCTGACTTTTCCGGGCTGACTCCAAGTCCTTAAGGGTTTTAGCAAGTGCATCCAAGGTCTTTTTATTCTGGGCGATGTCAACTTTATTACGTTTATTACTGAGATCCCAAAGTTTACGAATCTCATGCTCAGAGTCTTGCAAACGTTTTTTAAGCGTACTACCGGACTGAGAAAGATCACGTCCCGTCGCCACTAACTCATCTTCCAGCAACTGGATACGTTGCGTCGCTTTTTCCAGGTCTGCCTGCTGCTGTTTGAGAGCACCTGACAGCTGGGCGTTCTGATAAAAGACACCGCCAATAGCGGCAACTAATAAAACAGCAACAAGCCAAAGCACATATTTACTGCTGCGACCTGCCCCTCCTTTACTGCTGCGGCCTGTGCCTACCGGTTTTCCGGGCCGCGCTGGAGCGGGCTCATCCCGCTGGGCAGTAATTTTCATATTATCAGGTGACATATTCAGAATCCGGGCCAGTTTTATATAAAATTCAATCTATCTAATGCAAAATATACCAATGCACGGCCACGTCTCACCGCTGCACTACCATGCTATATGTCTGATAAGATTATTACATTGAGTTCCGGAAATAAATGCATCACTCGCTAATATAGCCTGAGTTTTAAGAACTTTTTCAGTTCAAATAATATCCAACTGTTCCACTCAGAAATAGAAACCCCGTAAATGAAGTGCTATTATTTACGCACTTTAAAACAGATGCTTGCCGGTGGCGCTAAGATCCGGCAACCAAAATCTGAAAAAAAATGGTCGAAGTATCGTATACGATAACTTCATACTTTTTGACGTGAGTTGATGGAGAAAACAACCATGGCATTTGAATTACCTGCACTGCCGTATGACAAATCAGCACTTGAGCCACATATCTCAGCTGAAACCCTGGAATTCCACCACGGCAAACACCACAACACATACGTGGACAAACTGAATGGTTTAGTTCCCGGTACTGAGTTTGAAGGTAAAACTCTGGAAGAAGTTATCAAGGCCGCACCTGCTGGCCCTGTCTTCAACAATGCTGCTCAGATCTGGAACCACACGTTCTACTGGAACAGCCTGTCTCCAAACGGTGGCGGTGAGCCAACAGGCGCTCTGGCAGATGCTATCAACGCTAAATGGGGTTCTTTCGCAGCGTTCCAGGCTGAGTTTAACGACAAAGCTGTAAACAACTTCGGCTCCAGCTGGACTTGGCTGGTTAAGAACGCTGACGGTTCTCTGGAAATCGTTAACACCAGCAACGCTGGTACGCCAATGACTGCGGGCCAGACAGCTCTGCTGACGGTTGATCTGTGGGAACACGCATACTACATTGACTACCGCAATGTTCGTCCTAAGTACCTGGAAGGCTTCTGGGCTCTGGCAAACTGGGACTTTGCAGCGGCTAACTTCGCAGCGTAAATTTAGGTTAATATTCTTCGGAATTGCCTAACCGGCTGCTATTTTTAGTGGCCGGTTTTTTTTCGCCTGCAAAATGTAAAGCAGCAGCAAATCATCATAAGAAAAACTTTAGGAGCCTGATCTATGAGGGCCACCCCTTTGTCAGACTGGCGGTCTTTAGTCCGGATTGCATCCATTACACTATTTTTGTCGCTTTTATCCCTGAATGCGATGGCTCAGCATCCGGTGCTGACCGTTCAAAGTGAAGCCGCCTCAGTCAGTTTTACATTAGCCGAATTCAAAACCCTGCCATCCACTCAGGTTCGTACCAAAACCATCTGGACTGACAAAACACACACCTTCTCATCAGTGACATTCAAGGATCTGATGAAGCATTTGCATATTGACACTAAAGGTAAAAAAATCACAATGATTGCCCTCAATGATTACTCTATTCAGGTAGCCATTGATACCCTTATTAAATATAACGCCTTTATTGCCTACGCCATGGATGGAAAAACAATGCGTATCAGAGACAAAGGACCTCTCTGGGTTCTTTACCCATTTTCTGATCAGCCAGATATTAATATTCCTCCCTATCAGGCTCATGCCATCTGGCAGTTAAAAACTCTTATTATAAATTAAATCAGAAAACCCGCTGTTCTGCTGTTGGAGTACTGCTGCCGTGATAAAAAAAAGACGATCAGGCCTGATCAAACCAGTTATATTGACGTTAAGCCTTATCGTGCTGGTTTTCTTTATTGCAGCATCTCTGTTTCGGCTGGAAAAAGAGATCGAAGAATTTTCCATGCTGACTAAGGATGAACGCTATTGGAACAGTACCCGGATTGAAGTTGAGCTTCTGAGACTCATCAATGAACTGAATGCATTTATTGTCACGCCCTCTGCAGACCAGTCTTCTGATGTCAGTTTTCGTATGGAGATTCTCTGGAGTCGCATTAATATCGTTTCCTCTGGCACAACACGCCAACTCATCGAACAGCTTGACAGAGAGATACTCGCAGAAGTTGAACGCCTGCAGGCGATTATGGTTAATCTGGAAGAGGATCTCAGAACCCTGACGCCGGAACAAGCCAAACGCTACATTAAGAGCTTGCAAAGCTTTATTCCGCGTTTTATGCACTCATCACGAACAATTGCTTCAGCCATCTCTGAAACCGAAAGCCGATTTGCGGTTAAGGTCCAGGATAATTATCGCTGGGTTGTCTTTCTGTTAATCAGCATACTGGCCGTCGCCGGTATATTTACGCTGATCAACTACCTGGAGTTACGTCGTAATCAGCGACTTGCCCTTAAGGCTGAAGCCGCAAATCAAAGTAAAAGCTATTTCCTGTCCAATATGAGTCATGAGATAAGAACACCACTCAATGGGATACTCGGATCAATAGCACTCCTGAAGATGGAAAAAGATATTCAGAAGCTGCCAGGCACCACTGCTCTGCTGGAGGATATTAATGCCTCCGGAGAGGCTTTGCTCAATCTGATCAATAATGTTCTGGACCTTTCCAGGCTGCAGCAAAAGAAAATGCCTATTGAAGCCAAAGCCTTCGATCTGATTCTTTGTGCTAAAAATGCACGCTCAGTCATCAATGCCAGCCTGACGGAAAAACAACTGGAATTCATACTGGATATTGCCCCTGATCAACCACGAGAGATCATCAGCGACCCACTTCGCTTACAGCAGGTTATGATCAACCTATTAGGTAATGCCGTAAAATTCACCGAAAAGGGCAGTATCACACTCCGCATTCGCCTGATATTACCAGACATCTCATTGGAGCAGTCATCACCGGGACCTGAAAAAAGCATCGAAAGCACTCTGCATGTCGAAATTAAAGATACCGGTATCGGCATCTCTGAAAATGTCCAAAAGCAACTGTTTACGCCTTTCACCCAAGCGGACAGCTCCATCACCCGGTACTATGGCGGCAGCGGACTTGGTCTCTCCCTATGTCGGGAGATTATTACAGCCATGAATGGACAGGTCGGCGTGCAAAGTAAGCTGGGGCAAGGCTCTGTTTTCTGGTTCAGTATTCCCGTTCAGGTTAAACAGGAGCAGTTGATAGCCTCTGGGCAGAGTCAGGCACCTACAGAAATAAGCTCTGTAGCCTATGAATCAGAGTTCGTACTGGTCGTAGAGGACAACCCGGTCAATGCAAAATTGATCACCACCATTCTCAGGCGAATGGGATATGAAACTGAGCTTGCCGAAAATGGCAGTATTGCCCTTGAAAAGTGCCACGAAAAAAAATACAGCCTGATAATGATGGACTGCCAGATGCCCGTGATGGACGGGCTGACCTGTAGCCAGGAGATCAGGCACGGCAGTGGCCCCAACAGAAACACAGCCATTGTCGCTTTAACCGCCAATGTGATGGCTGTTGACCGGCAAAGCTGCCTTGACGCCGGTATGCAGGACTTTCTGGCAAAACCATTGGATATGGACTTGCTGCGGCAGTCCCTAAAGCGGTGGAACGGAACTCCAGTGACAGACAAGCAGTGAAAATCTGAATCCATAAACCAGGCTACTGCGTATTTCTGATTATCAACTTAAGGAGAATGCCTATGAATACGTCGTCACCCATGGCTCAGTGTCTTTACTCGGCATCCGGAAAAGTTATCGCTTTGTTTTTTATCTCTGCAGCCTTATTAATCAGCCCAGTGAGTCAGGCTAAAGAAGCTCGTGCAATTTTTGCCGGCGGCTGTTTTTGGTGTATGGAACCACCTTTTGATGAACTTGACGGTGTTATCAGTACAACATCAGGCTACACCGACGGTCACAAGAAAGCCCCGACATACCGCGAAGTTTCCGCTGGCAGAACCGGTCATACTGAAGCTGTTGAAGTAGTCTACGATCCGGAAATAGTCAGCTATCAGACACTACTGGATGTATTCTGGGTCAATATCGACCCCTTCGCTATCAATCGCCAGTTCTGCGATACCGGCTCACAGTACCGGTCCGGCATCTATCCTCTCGATGATGAGCAGAGTCGCCTGGCAGAAATAAGTAAGTCGAAGCACCAACAAAATTTTAATCAAAAAATCCAGACCGAGATTAAATCTGCGAGTACTTTCTACCCGGCTGAAGACTATCATCAGGACTACTACATCAAGAATCCAATCCGTTATACCTTCTACCGTAGCAGCTGTGGCCGTGATAATCGGTTGAAGGAAGTCTGGGGCGACCAGTTCAAAAAACACTAATTTTAACTTTACTAATATACAAAAAACTTACTAAGATAGATCGCAGGCTTATAAGAAAACAACAAACAATGCCTTTCATCTCAAAGGAGGCCTGCGATGGCTCATATCGTTATTCTCGGCGCCGGAACCGGCGGCATGGCAGCGGCGTACGAATTACGTCACAAACTGGGTAAATCTCACGACATTACCGTGATCAACGAAAGGGACTACTTCCAGTTTGTCCCATCCAACCCCTGGGTCGCCGTTGGTTGGCGGGATTCCGAAGAGATCAGCTTCAAAATCGCCCCTCACCTGCAGAAACACAATATCAACTTTATCCCTCAGGCGGTGGACACCATCCGCCCTGAAGACAACAGCCTCACCTTGGCGAACAGCGAAACTGTTAGCTACGATCACCTGCTGATTATGACCGGCCCAAAACTCGCTTTTGATGAGGTCGAAGGCTCAGGCCCTAACGGTGGCCACACCCAATCAGTTTGCTCTTTGCCTCATGCACTGGACTCCTACAAAAACTTTGAACAGCTCTGCGAAGACCCCGGCCCTGTTGTCGTAGGTGCCATGGCTGGCGCCAGCTGTTTTGGCCCAGCTTACGAATACGCCTTTATTCTGAATAAAGAACTGCAAAACCGTAAAATCCGCGACAAAGTACCTATGACCTTTGTCACCAGTGAGCCCTATATCGGTCATCTGGGCCTGGGGGGTGTTGGTGATTCCAAATCGATGCTGGAATCTGACCTGCGCGCGCACCACATCAAGTGGATCTGCAATGCCAAGGTCTCCAAAGTGGAAGAGGGTATGATGTATGTGGATGAATACAACGACAGCGGTGAAGTCATCAAACAGCACGAACTGCCGTTTAAGCACTCTATGATGTTACCTGCATTCAAGGGGGTCGATTGTGTCGCCAGGGTACCGGATCTTTGCAATCCACGAGGCTTTGTCATCGTTGATGATCATCAGCGCAGTCCGAAATATGACAATATCTGGTCTGCCGGGGTCTGCATCGCCATCCCCCCAACCGAAGTGACACCCGTACCGACAGGGGTACCCAAAACAGGCTATATGATTGAATCCATGGTCACCGCCATTGCTGAAAACCTGGATGCAGTGCTGAAAGGTGAAGAACCGGAAGCCAATGCCACCTGGAACGCTATCTGTCTGGCGGATATGGGAGATACCGGCGCAGCTTTTGTTGCTATTCCACAGATTCCACCACGCAACGTCAGCTGGTTCAAAAAAGGAAAGTGGGTACACCTGGCGAAGGTCGCCTTTGAAAAGTACTTCATCCGTAAGATGAAAACCGGTAATCCGGAGCCTTTCTACGAAAAGCAGATCCTCAAAATGATCGGTGTCGAGCGCTTAAAATAGCCCTCTCGAAGCACACAGAACTCTGCTGGTCCGTTTATTCAGGTCACCTTTGGTAGTCTGACATAGATGATAGGACACGGGAGCCAGATAGCTCCCGTTTTTTTTACCCTCAAGTCACGCCTTGCTGCCCCTGTTAACCGGAGTTGGGGCGCTTTAACCAGAACCACCAGATCACCAGCCCGATCAGAGCGAACCCAGCCAGATTAACCAGTAAACTCATCACTCATTCCTCCGTTATGTATCAACTGACAAGCCGGTTATGAGTCTGGCGACAACTTCTTCAGCCGCAGACGATTCGCATTGCTCACCACGGTCACCGATGACATCGCCATGGCAGCTCCGGCAAAGGCCGGATTCAGCAACCAGCCAAAAAATGGGAAGAGCACCCCCGCCGCCAGTGGAATCCCTATGCTATTGTAAACAAAGGCTCCCAGCAGATTCTGTTTGATATTACTGACAGTGAGTTTTGAGATCGCCATCGCATCGGCAATGCCCTGCAGTGAGCCGCGCATCAGGGTCAGGTCTGCACTTTCGATAGCAATATCCGTACCTGTACCGATCGCCATCCCCACGTCTGCCTGCGCCAGTGCCGGAGCATCATTGATACCATCGCCCACCATGGCCACCTTAAGCCCCTGCTGCTGCAGTTTACGAATCTCATCCGCTTTGTGATCCGGCATCACCTCAGCAATCACCTGATCAACGCCCA
The DNA here is from genome assembly GCA_048268485.1 of Oceanospirillum sp. Classification (GTDB taxonomy): domain Bacteria; phylum Pseudomonadota; class Gammaproteobacteria; order Pseudomonadales; family Halomonadaceae; genus Oceanospirillum. Next base: position 43,165 of record JBLWVL010000014.1, on the reverse strand, counting down.
CTTCATTTGCCACTGCCTGCGCAGTAATACGGTTATCACCGGTGAGCATCATCACTTTTATACCCTGTTTTTTCAGACGGGCGATGGCGGCTTTGGAATCAGTTTTTACCGGATCAGCAATCGCTAGTATCCCAATCACCGCCTCATTCAGCCCCAGTAACACCGGTGTTTTCCCCTGCTCCGCCAGGGGCTGCATCTGAGTTTCCACAGCACTCAACTCCAGCTTAAACGCCTGCATCAGAGCACGGTTACCCAGCAGTAAGCGCTGGCTTACGTCGGAATCATCGGCAACAAACTGACCCTGAATACCCTGACCGGCCACCGGCTGAATCTCTTTTGCTTCCTGAACAGCAATGCCTTCGGTTTTAGCACGATTCACAATTGCCCGAGCCAGTGGGTGCTCAGATGCGACTTCCAGGCTAAGCGCGTACCTGAGCAGATCACTCTCGGTTAATCCCTGTGCTTTACCCGCTTCAAGCAACACCAGATCCGTCACTTCAGGATGCCCTTGAGTAACTGTCCCGGTTTTATCCAGTACCACCACATCCACCTCTGCTGCCTGCTGCAAAGCATCGCCTTTGCGAATCAGAATGCCGTGTTCAGCGGCTTTACCCACGCCCACCATAATGGACATTGGCGTCGCAAGGCCCAAAGCACAGGGGCAAGCGATCACTAACACCGTCATAGTGGTGACCAGCATATAGGCAGATACCGGTTCCGGGCCGAAGTTAAACCAGGCCAATGCAGTCAGCACCGCGATAATCAGTACCGTCGGCACAAAGACGGCGGCAATCTTATCCGCCAGACGACCCAGGGCAGGTTTGGCATTCTGCGCTTGACGCACCTGATCGATAATCTTTGCCAATGCGGTATCACTGCCCACCCGCAAAGTTCGGATACGGATGGTGCCACTCTGGTTTAACGTACCGGCTGTGACTTCATCTCGTTTCTTTTTACTCACCGGCATCGGCTCACCGGTGAGCATGGACTCATCCACCCGGGTTTCCCCCTCCATCACCTTGCCATCCACTGGGATCTTCTCACCGGGACGCACCCGAATCATATCCCCCTTCTGAATCGACTCGATGCGCATATCCACCTCTTCGCCATCCTCCTTACGGATCAGGCGGGCGGTTTCCGGCTGCAGATTAAGCAGCTTACGGATCGCCTGGGAGGCCTGTCCCCGGGCACGGCTTTCCAGCGCCTGTCCCAGATTCACCAGACCGATAATAAAGACCGCCGCTTCAAAATAGACATGACGCGCCTGCTCCGGCACCAGATCCGGCCAGAAGGAGATCAGCATGGAGAACAACCAGGCGGTTCCCGTACCCAGTGCGATCAGGGTATCCATATTAGCGTAGTGATTTTTAAAGGCCGACCAAGCCCCTTGGTAGAAGTGGCCACCGGAATAAACCATCACCGCCAGTGTCAAAAGGCCTGTGATCTGCCAGAAGATCTGCCCGGAGGCGTTGTTCAACATCGGCATACCGTCCCAGAACATCATCGCCATCAGCGGGATACCCAGCGCCAGCGCAGCAGCGGTTTTCTTCAACTGCAGATGGTAATGGGTGCGCTCTTCCGCCTGACGCTCATCTTCGCCGTAGTCATCATCCAGCAAGGTGGCACCAAAACCGGCCTCTTCCACAGCAGCGATCACCTGAGCAGGTTCCACTGATGCCAACACACTGGCAGAACGATCCGGCAGATTCACCTCGGCTTTCTCAATGCCTTCCAGCTGATCCAGCGCACTCTGCACCTGCTGCACACAACTGGCACAGTGCATGCCCCGCAGAGCAAAACGGTATTCCTGCGATGGCTGGTTTTTATCCGCTTCAGACATAAAACCTCCCTTTGGCTGCTATCCGCGCCCTGCGCCAATATCAGCCGGTAAAAATGACTGATCGGCCTAAGCCGGATCAGAGACGATGCACAGAAGTTTCCCCCGGGACTGAACCCGTCCGGAATCTATACCATCAAAAATCGTGCGAGGAACCTGCCAGATCAGGCTTTCTTTTCTTCCGCATCGAAACCGGCTTCTTCCACCGCATCGATCAGGTCTTCTACCTTCATCGTGCCGGTGACATGGGCTTCGTACAGGGTGACATCAGCCTGCTCAACGCCATCGACCATCATCAGGGCTGTGGTTACTGAGTTCACACAACCGTTGCAGGAAAGACCTTCCAGTGTAATAACAACTTCTTTGCTCATGTTCGCTACCTAGCTCTTAAAGGAATTCGCTTAAAGGATTCAGATTAACTGTTTCAGATAATAAGCTTCAATAACTGCATTCTAAACCCTGTAGTAGGCTACAGGGTCAAGCGTGATCAAAAAAATTTCGTCGTGGATTTTAATGCTTAGGACGACTCCACGCCTGATAGATCTTATCGGGCCAGCGGGACTGGAACCAGGCGATGACACTGTCGATCTCTTCATCAGACAGCTTCTGCCCCCAGGCAGGCATATCTGAGGGGACATCCGGCCCACGACCGTGCTTGATCACACCGCGCAGCTGATCCAGCGGATGGTGCCAGGCATGACCGGTGCCGTTCAGCGGCGGCGGCAGATAGCGACCATCTTCCGTCGGTTTACGCCAGTCCGGATTGCCCTGACCAAAACCACCATGACACTGGGCACAGTTTTCCTGATAAAGCGGCTTCCCCTGATTCACCATCTCCTGCGTATACCAACGCTCTGCTTTTACAGCGGTGTCTGTAGCCATCGCGCTGTGATTGTTCATCTCGGTTTGACTGTCGTCGCTGCAGGCCGCTAACAGACCTAAACTCAGCACCAGAAGCGCTTTACATCCATGAGAAACAATTTTAGCGCCACTGGAAGCAATCTTAGTACCACGGGAAACAGCCTTGCCCCGCTTCAGGGATGATGAAAAACCTGATGAGAAAATGCTCTTAATAAAATACAACACAAGATAATCCTGCTGTTAAAACGGGTTGAATGTACTTTTTAATGAAATGTACTTATTGATCGGACTGATCTTTATGGCCTTTCGCCATAGGCATTTTCAGGCAGCAGCGTCAGAGATAAGCCGCCTGAAAATCAGAGATCTGATTCAGCCAACAACTCTAGTTCAGCCAACAGCAATGGAGCTTGTGTAAACGTATGCGGGAGGATAACGGCAGCGCCCGGGGCTTAGGAGCCTGACCCGTGATGATTAAGAGTGTGAATAACCCAAAAATAAAGATCAGGGATAACAGCTGGATCTCTGCCAGCGTTATCGGCTGGCTTTCATCATCACAGCAGCTCATAACCGGAGCAGTGTCCGGCATCAGTCTGGCAGACCCTGCATGACCTTGCCCGGAGTGGTCGGATTCCGCTAAGGATTCGGTGAAGCCAGAGGCCAGCATTAAACCCTGTCCGCCATGGGGATCCGTCGCAAACACTGCGGACTCTCCATGGGAAGCCCCCAATCTGGCAGCGGGTTCCGTCAGCATGCCGAAACACTGCACCAACAGAGCCAGCACTGCAAAGGCAGTGATCCAGGGCATCAGTGAGTGAGTAGAGGCAGTGTTCGGTTTCATATCAGGTTCAGTCAGCGTTATAGCGGTTCATTTAAGGGATAAAGTGTTGAGAGATAAAGCGATTCGGACTTGAAATCAGCTCTTGGAAAACCAACATTAAGTAAAAGTTCAATAATGATAGCTGAAGCCTGTCGGATTTCAGAGGTCAGCTTAATATACTAAATCAATTACTGCCGGATGGCTGACGCGATAACCCGAACAACGCTGCACCGAGAATGGGTTAACTCTCAGCGCGATCAACCGCCACCAATCCTATGGAACCGCTATGGAATCAACACCGAGCATCAACCGATACGAGCAACTACCCGAGATCGACACCACTTTACAGGAACAGGCAAAACAGCTCGGCACCACCAAAATCTTCAGCCCGCTAGCCAGTATGGGAGTGCTTCTGATCAAAGGCGATATGGCCGCCAAACTACTGCACGGTCAGGCCAGTCAGAAGATTGAGGATCTTGAGGAAGGCGAACTGCGCCTTTCCCTGCTGACCTCACCAAAAGGCCGCCCCTACGCCACCTTTTATGTGGTGCGCCACCCTGAAGGCTTGCTGCTATTATTACCACGCTCAACACTGGAAACAACCCAAACCAACCTGAGCAAATTTGCGCCCCTGTACCGCTGCACCTTTGAGGACAAATCCGACGAGATCGCCGTGGTTGGTTTTAATCATGCTGATGCAAAGGCCGAAGACGTAGATGCTTTCAATCTGCCAGGCATGACTGAGCGCAGTATCGGCCTGTGCCGATTTGAGACTCTGAATGCGCTTTTTGACAGCAAACTGACACCGGTATCCGAAGCCACCTGGAATCTGACCCAGATCGAAAATGCACAGATTCTGCTGGAGCAGAGCCATACCGATCAGTTTATCCCTCAGATGCTCAACTATCAGGCCACCGGCGCCATCAGCTTTAAGAAAGGCTGCTATACCGGTCAGGAGATTATCGCCCGCGCCCAATACCGTGGCGGTGTTAAGAAGCGTCTGCAGCGGTTAATCAGTGATGGTGAAGCTAAAGTTGGCGATAAAGTGATCTGTCTGATGGAAGGGGATAAAACCGAAGCCGGTGAAGTGCTACTGAGCGCTATCAACGCCGAAGGCAAAACCGAACTATTAGCGGTATTGAAAGACAACACACTGGAAGAACCGCTGCTGACGGCAGATGATCAGCCACTCACCCTGATCGAGCTGCCTTACGGACTGGAAAAACAGGAGATCTGATCTTCTTTCCTCTTGTTTTTCCTCCCATGGGTGAAGCCCCCAAAAGCAAAGGGCGCGAATCGAAAGGTTCGCGCCTTTTGTGTGTCTATCGGCTCACAGCAACTCGAATCACTTCTGAATGCTCATTCCAAAAAAGATCAGGCTTCCGGTTGCTCCGGCAACTGCCAGTTGATCGGCTGTTTACCACGGGAGACCAGAAACTCATTGGCCTGACTAAACTGATGATTACCAAAGAAGCCACGGTGCGCCGACAGCGGTGACGGGTGCACCGACTTCAGTACCAGATGTTTGTTCTGATCCACAAAAGCCGCTTTCTTTTGGGCATAGCTGCCCCACAGCAGAAACACCACACCATCGAGCTGTTCATTGATCACATGAATCACCTTATCGGTGAACTGCTCCCAGCCTTTTTTCTGATGGGAACCGGCATTAGCCTGCTCCACAGTCAGCACCGCATTGATCATCAATACGCCCTGTTTTGCCCAGCTGGTCAGATAACCGTGATTGACCGGCTGTATACCCAGGTCGCTTTGCAGCTCCTTATAGATATTCACCAGAGACGGTGGCGTTTTAACCCCAGGGCGTACGGAAAAACAAAGCCCATGGGCCTGATTTGGCCCGTGGTAAGGGTCCTGCCCCAGAATCACTACCTTAACCTGGTTCAGCGGTGTGTACTTAAAAGCATTAAACCAATCGGACGAATGGGGATAAATCACCTTACCTTGCGCCTTCTCCTCGGCTAAAAACGCTTTCAGGTTCTGCATATAAGGCTGTTCAAACTCGCCGCCCAGTACCGCCAACCAATCATCCGGCAGATCAATCGCCATTGTCTTTTATCCCGTTGGTTAAAAAATTTCAGGGATTTTATCAGATTAGCCGTATGTTGAGGCATTAGCTTCCCATAGCAGTGATACACTCGTGGTAAAGAGCATCGCAACCCTTTCATAAAGCGGCTTGTTTAATTCGTCGAAAAAGGAGTCTTTTTATGCACGCCCAACAAGCCCGGGATCTTGCATCCTATAACCATTGGATGAATGAAAGAATCTACGCAGCCTGTGCAAAAATATCCGACCAGGAGAGAAAAGAGGACAGAGGGGCATTCTTTAAATCCATTCATGGCACCCTCAACCATCTGTTACTGGGTGATAAAATCTGGCTGGGCCGCTTCCTTAATGAACCCTTTCAGGTTTCAGGACTGAATCAGGAACTGCACTCAGATTTTGAAGCACTTCAGGCTGATCGCAAAATGACAGATCAGAAAATAACCGACTGGAGCCATCAGTTAACCGACGTGGCTCTTCAGGACGAACTCAGATACACCAGTATTGTGAACCCTATTCCGCGTAAATATGAGTTATGGCTTGCTGTGACTCATTTTTTTAATCATCAGACACACCATAGAGGGCAGCTGACCACTCTGCTTAATCAGCTGGGCATCGATGTAGGTGTTACCGACCTGATCTGGCTCCCGGAAGTTATTGAGCGTAACGCGCCCTGATTCTTTCCAGGCATCCACTTGATCTCAGCTAAGCGATCACCAAAACAAACAAAACCCCCACTATCTCAGAGAATCAGATAACGGGGGCTTTGTGTATTTTCAGCTTGTGATTGCGAAAGTTATCTCAGCGTTATGCCGGTTCCGCCTCCCCTTGTATCTGTACCTGAGCTGAGGCCTCTCCGGAAGCCGCCTGCTGGCGAAGTATCCGTGCGGCGGCAACCATATTCTCCAGTGCGGGAATCACCTCCGCCCACTGGCGGGTTTTCAGGCCGCAATCCGGGTTTACCCAAAGGCGCTCTGCGGGAATACGCTCGGCCGCTTTGCTCATCAGGTTGACGATCTGCTCGACTGTCGGAATATTCGGTGAGTGAATATCATAGACACCGGGGCCAATCTCATTCGGGTATTCAAAAGCTTCAAACACATCCAGCAGCTCCATATCGGAGCGCGAGGTTTCGATGGTGATCACATCGGCATCCATACGGGCGATGGATTCGATAATATCGTTAAACTCCGAGTAACACATATGGGTGTGGATCTGGGTTTCATCAGAGACACCATTGGCGCTGATCCGGAAACAGTTCACCGCCCAATCCAGATAGTGCTGCCATTCGCTGCGACGCAGGGGCAGGCCTTCCCGTAGAGCCGCTTCATCGATCTGGATCACGTTCACCCCAGCAGCTTCCAGATCCTGCACCTCCTGACGGATCGCCAGCGCCAGCTGCATACAGCTCTCTTTACGGGGCTGATCGTCACGCACGAACGACCAGTTCAGCATCGTTACCGGCCCTGTCAACATCCCCTTCACTGGTTTGTCCGTCAGGGACTGAGCAAACTGCGTCCAGGCTACCGTCATCGGCTGCGGGCGGCTGATATCACCAAACAGAATCGGTGGCTTCACACAGCGGGAACCGTAAGACTGCACCCAACCGAAACGGCTGAAGGCATAGCCTTCCAGCTGTTCACCAAAGTATTCCACCATATCGTTACGCTCGGCTTCTCCGTGCACCAGCAGATCCAGTCCCAGTTTCTCCTGCTCCAGAACCGCGCGCTCAATCTCGGCTTTCATCTGTGCCTGATAGTCCGCCTCGCTCAGCTCCTGCATTTTATAGGCCAGACGAGCTTTACGGATCTCAGCAGTCTGCGGGAAAGAGCCGATCGTTGTGGTCGGATAGAGCGGCAGATTCAGAATCTTATCCTGTTTCGCCGCACGTAAGGCGTAAGCGCTCTGACGTTGACCAAAACCCGAGGTGATACCGCCAACATTAGCTTTAACCTCACGGTTATGTACCCGCTCAGATAGTCGACGGTTGGTAATGGCCGCCTGATTCTCCGCCAGTTGCTCCGCTACTGCGTCACGACCTTCATTGATGGCACGCCCCAGTATCCGCACCTCCTCCAGCTTCTGTTTAGCAAACGCCAGCCAGCTGATCAGCTCCGCATCCAGCATCGCCGGTTTATCCACTGGGTCCGCCGCCTCACTCTCCAGATCCACAGGAACATGCAGCAGGGAACAGGAAGGAGCCAGCCAGAGACGATCACCTAACCTGGCTGACACAGGTTCTAACCAATCCAACACCCGATTCAGATCCGTCTTCCAGATATTACGGCCATCCACCACGCCGATGGACAACACTTTATGACCCGGCAACCAGTCCACCACCTGGGTCACCTCCTCCCGGCCACGCACAGCATCAATATGCAGACCTGCCACCGGCAGGTTACAGGCCAGCTGCAGATTATCCTGCAGGGTGCCGAAATAGGTGGCGATCAGCACCTGGGGACGATTCGCTTTCAGGATGTGATAGGCGTGTTCAAAGGCCCGCTTCCAACGCGCATCCAGCTCGGTCACCAGTGCCGGTTCATCGATCTGCACCCATTCCACACCGGCATCTGCCAGCTGTTCCAGCAGAGCACTGTAAACCGGCAGCAGTTTATCCAGCAGCGCCAGAGGGTCGGAACGATCTTTGGCCTTGCTTAGCCAAAGATAAGTCACCGGACCGATAATCACGGGTTTGGCTTTGGCCAGGCCCAAGTGGATCTGAGCCTCGGCCAACTGAGAGAGAATCCGCTCCGGGTTCAGAGTAAACTCTGTGGCCACCGTCACTTCCGGAACAATGTAATGATAGTTAGTATCGAACCACTTGGTCATCTCACCAGCAGCTACGCAGTTACATCCGGTATCCCCCGCAGAACGACCCCGGGCTAACCGAAAGTAGTTATCCAGTTCGCAGCCTTCCAGCGCCTGCACCCGCTCAGGCAGATGACCTAGGGTAAAGCTCATATCCAGAACCTGATCATAAAGGGAGAAATCCCCCACCGGCACCCAATCCAATTCCGCCTGCTGCTGCCAGTTGATCTCACGAATCATTTTTGCAGTGGCCAATAGCTGATCCGCAGCGATCTCACCTTTCCAAAAACCTTCCTGAGCAAATTTCAGTTCGCGCTCTGCGCCGATACGAGGAAAACCCAAGTTGTGTACTAAAGCCATGGTGGTTCCTTACCTGCCTGAATTGACGATGAACATAGCCTAAACAATGCAACTCATGAAAAATAATGGTACTTTCTCATCAAATGATTAGATATATTCATAGTTTTTTAATTCGTAGCCTAAGCCCGCAAAGGACAAAGATATGATCGAGCGCAGTCATCTAAGTATTTTGCGCGCCATCGACCAGCAAGGCTCTCTCACAGCGGCATCTGAAAGCCTGCACCTGACCCAATCGGCGCTGAGTCACACTATCAAAAAGCTGGAAGGCCAGATCGGCAGTCCTGTCTGGCTGAAGGATGGCCGCAAGGTACGGCTGACTCAGGCCGGAGAATATCTGCTGAAAGAAGCTAAGCGCATTCTGCCTCAGCTGGAGCGCATTGATGAGAACCTAAGCCGCTTTGCCCGCAACGAACAGGGCAGTCTGCATATCGGAATGGAATGTCACCCCTGCTATCAGTGGCTGCTCAAAGTGGTCTCGCCTTTTATGGAGGTCTTCCCTTCTGTCGATCTGGACGTGAAGCAACGCTTTCAGTTTGGTGGCATGGCGGCTCTGTTTAATCATGATATCGATATTCTGGTAACACCAGATCCTATCTGGCGTGAAGGTATCGTGTTTGAGCCGGTTTTCCCTTACGAGCAGGTTCTGGTGGTATACCAGGATAACCCGCTGGCAGCAGAACAGTGGCTATCCCCGGATCAACTAACGGGCGAGACGTTATTTACCTATCCGGTGGAGATTGAACGACTGGATATTTTTCAGCAATTTCTGCTGCCCGCACACTGCCGACCGCAAAAGCACAAAACTCTTGAAGCCACAGAGATCATCCTGCAGATGGTGGCCGCCAATCGTGGTGTGGCAACGCTACCGGCATGGTTAGGGCGGGAGTACGCCGAGAACCTGCCCATTAAACTGATAAGGCTGGGAAAAGAGGGTATTCAGAAACAGATCTTTCTGGGAGTGCGCCAGCAGGATGAAGATAACCCGCATATCCGGCGCTTTATCCAGTTGGCGAAGGAGACCGGCCTCTGAATCCGGCAAATAGAATAAATCTCTTTTTTGGATCAATTTATTCACTTGGGTAAACATGACCGTTTGATTAATATAGCGCTGCATTCTCAGGGCGGGGTGAAACTCCCCACCGGTGGTAGATCTGTATCCTACAGAAAGCCCACGAGCGCCTGCAGCTGACCTGTCAGCAGCAGGGTCAAGCAGATCTGGTGTAACTCCAGAGCCGACGGTTATAGTCCGGATAAAAGAGAATTTCAGGCGACTTTTGGGTTGCCTGTTTTGCTATACCTGCCAAAAGGTGCGCGTATCTTAATAAGATACGAATACCTGACGTCGAGCAGATATGCCTCTTGCCGCCCTGATTCTGGTTATTATTCACTCAAAAGAGCATTACCATGAATCAGCAAAACCCACTAAAAAACCATAATCTTTCCTTTTTCGGCACACCTATTCAGCGCGTGGAGCGCGGTATTGAGGCGTTACAAAAAGGACAAGGTATTCTGGTACTGGATGATGAACATCGTGAAAATGAAGGTGATCTGATCTTCGCTGCGGAAACGATGACCCATGAACAGATGGCACTGATGATCCGAGAGTGTTCCGGCATTATCTGTCTCTGCTTACCGGAAGAACGTATTAAACAGTTAGAACTACCGATGATGGTTCAGGATAACACCAGTACCAATCACACCAACTTCACCGTCAGCATTGAAGCAGCGACTGGCGTCAGCACAGGTGTTTCTGCTGCAGACCGGGTGACGACCATTCAGGCAGCCATTGCCGATAACGCCCAACCTTCCGACCTGAAAAAGCCGGGTCATGTCTTCCCGCTAAAAGCCAACACAGAGGGTGTTCTGGGACGCCGGGGGCATACAGAAGCCAGTGTCGATATGGCGCAGCTGGCCGGACTGAAACCCTTTGGCGTACTCTGCGAGCTAACCAATGAAGACGGCACCATGGCCCGGATGCCAGAAGTTATCCGGTTTGCCCACAGCCATCAGATGCCGGTATTAACGATTGAAGATATTGCTCTCTACCGCCAGAAAATAAGTCAGGTCGCCTAGGCTGCGGACTGAATTCAGGCAATAAAAAAGGCATCGTCTCCGATGCCTTTTCAGATACCACCCTTAGGCGACAGCCTCAGAATGTGGTTCAAATAAATCGTTATTTACCTTCGAACTCGCAGATTGAATAAACCTCAATCCCCTGATCTCTCAGCTTTGCAGAACCGCCCAGATCCGGCAGGTCAATAATCGCTGCAGCTTCAACCACATCAGCACCCAGACGCTTGATCAGATTCGCAGCGGCTAGCATGGTGCCCCCAGTGGCGATCAGATCATCGATCAGCAGTACCTTATCACCGGGTTTAAAAGAGTCGGTATGCAACTCAACGGTGGCTGAACCGTATTCCAGCTCGTAGCTTTCCTGCACAGTCTCAAAAGGCAATTTCCCTTTCTTACGTACCGGAATAAAACCGGTATTCAGTTCATAGGCGATGGGGGAACCCAGAATAAACCCACGGGCATCCACACCGGCTACCGCATCGATATCGTGATCGTAATAACGATGGACAAAAGTGTCGATAAGCTTACGGAACGCTTTGCGGTTCTGGAACAATGGCGTGATATCACGGAACATCACCCCAGCTTCAGGCCAGTCGGGCACAGTACGAATCACAGAGCGCAGGTAGTCGGCATTATTCAGGGTGTTTTCATCACGATCAGACATGGTAGAACCTTTTCTATAACAGATGCTATCGGCATCAATGGCGCTGCTTTTCCTGGCAGCACAGTACGAAATCAAATCCTCAGACATGCAAATGCCGACCCTGAGGCCGGCATAAGTATTACTGCTGCTGCAGTAGCGTATGAAGATTAATCTTAAAGGAAAACAAACTTCAGTACGAACAGAGCGGCCAGAATCAGTACACTCAGAGAGACATCTTCACGACGGCCAGACATCAGCTTGATACCAGCATAGGTGATAAAGCCAAAAGCGATACCGTTGGCAATAGAGAAAGTCAATGGCATCGCAATTGCGGCAACAAATACCGGAGCCGCTTCCGTCAGATCCTTCCAGTCCACCTCTGCCAGACCGGCCGTCATCAGAACCGCCACGTAGAAGAGTGCACCAGCTGTTGCATAAGCCGGTACAGAGCCCGCCAATGGAGAGAAGAACAGGGACAGCAGGAACAGACCCGCAACCACAACCGCAGTCAGACCGGTGCGGCCACCGGCAGAGATACCCGCTGTACTTTCGATATAACTGGTCGTAGTCGACGTACCCAGAGCAGCACCCGCCATCGTTGCGGTACTGTCAGACATCAGCGCACGGCCCAAACGGGGCAGACGCTTATCTTTGTCCAGCAGACCACCCTGCTGAGCCACCGCTACCAAGGTACCCGAAGTATCAAACAGATCCACAAACAGGAACGCAAAGATGATGCTCAACATACCGACTTCAAGAGCACCGGCCAGGTCCATCGCCATAAAGGTAGGTGCAAGGCTTGGTGGCATAGAGACGACGCCATTCAGCTCATTCAGCCCCATGACAATCGACAGTACTGTGACCACCAGAATACCGATCATGACGGAACCCAAAACCCGACGGTAAGACAGCGACACAATAATAAAGAAGCCGACAATCGCCAGAATCACTTTAGGATCGGACAGGTCACCCATGGTGACCAGAGTCGCCGGGCTGTCTACGACAATGCCTGCGCTCTTCAGAGCGATCAACGCCAGGAACAGACCGATACCGGCAGCAATACCTAATCGCAAAGAGAGAGGAATGCTATTGATAATCCACTCACGAATCTTAAACAGACTTAGAATCGTGAAGATCAGACCGGAGAAGAATACCGCACCCAGTGCAGATTCCCAGCTATACCCCATCTCCATCACAACAGTAAAGGTGAAGAAGGCGTTCAGCCCCATGCCCGGAGCCAGGGCAATCGGATAATTCGCCCACAGCCCCATAATCAGGGTACCGATCGCAGCTGCCAAACAGGTCGCCACAAAAACTGCACCGTAATCCATACCGGCCAGTTTCAGAATCGATGGGTTAACAAAGATAATGTAAGCCATCGTCAGGTAGGTGGTGATACCTGCAACAACTTCGGTTTTTACGTTGGTATTGTGCTCACTGAGCTTAAACAATTTTTCCAGCATGGGTTGCGCCCTAAACCAGTCCAAAAACAACAAAACCCGGAAAACATGGTTTCCAGGTTTCAACAATTTACCATACAGTCAAATTCTGCATTTGCGGCAATCTTAGCCAAAAGTGGGGCAAAAATCGAGCAAACAGAGCAGAAACTCCAGCTATTTTCTTAAAAAAGTTGATCGTTGATTTTTAAGCACCGTAACATAGCAAAAAACATCGGCTTTATATTGCTTTGCACAAGAAAAGTGCTGCTAAACCTGCTGTTGAGTCATAACCCGCTCAACCGTATCCACAATTGCCTGAGTCTGAGGGTCAATCTCGATATTGATACGACTACCGATACTACGCTGACCGATGGTTGTTCTCGCCAATGTTTCCGGTATAAGGTTGACGCAGAAGCAGCTATTTTCAATCTCGCCTACCGTCAGGCTAATACCATCAATACCGATATAGCCTTTCTCAAATACATACTTCTCATAACCTTTTGGCAACGAAAACCAGATACGATAGTTGTTGTCAGTCTCTATAATATTCACAACATCTGTCGTGCACATGATATGCCCGGACATTGCATGCCCGCCAATCTCATCACCAAAGCGGGCGGCACGCTCTATATTGACTGAGTCACCGACCTGCAACCCGCCAAGGTTTGTCAGACGCAGGGTTTCCCGCATCAAATCAAAACTGACCCTGTTGCCTTTGATATCTGTCACTGTCAAACAGCAGCCATTATGAGCAACACTGGCACCAATGGACAACCCTTCCGTCAATCGGCCGGGCATTGTCACAATATGAGTGCGAAAGTCATCTTTCTCAATCAGTTTAATCAGTGTTGCTACGCCTTGAACAATACCGGTGAACATAACGCTTCCTAAATAGGGATTAATGTACGCAGAGAAGGTGTAAGTGAAAAACTTTAGTGCTCTTTAAAGTAGTGACTAAAGTGAAAATACTGCTTAAGAAACCTGCAGATGGTACTTCAGCTGAGGAATGCGGTCACAACCAAAGAAGGTCTCATCACCCACAAACAGAGTCGGAGCCCCAAAGGCACCCTTATCTGCTGCCCGCTGAGTATTTTCCATCAGCGCAGCCTTACCTTCTTCGCTTTTAGCGTAATCCAGCGCAGCCTGTCCTAACAAAGACAGTATGGTGTCATCATTGATGATATCCTGGCCTTCGCCCCAAAACAGCTCGTACAGTGCGAGACTCTTCTCTGCACGCAGATGATTGGGCAGGCTCATCAGGGCGCGCATCACATAAACGGTGTTACAGGGGAAGCTGGCGGGCATGTTGTAAGGCACCTGAAGATAACGTGCCATGCGGGGTAAGTCCTGATCAAACAGATAAGTTTTCTTCTCCGCCATCACTTGTGGAGGCTGATTGCCTGTCAGCTTGAACAACCCCGGCAGAAATAATGGCTGCCAGAGCACCTCACAACCAGTTTCCCGCTCCAACTCTTCCAGCTGAACTGCCGCAAGATAGCTGTACGGACTGACAATATCGTAAAAAAATTCAACCTGCTTAGTCATTGATAAAAGCCTTTGCGTTGTGGTCGCTTATATTTTATTTGTCATTCTTATTCATTAACGTTCCATTGAGCACCTGATGCGGATGCTACACAGATAATAACGCCAGTTTCTAACAGAAAATACAGCGTAGAATCAATAAGGGTGACCGTATATTCGCCGGCGAGGTCTCGTTCAGGAAAAAACCAACCCAAAATACCCCGTATCCACAAATGATTATTCTGTAATTAAATAGCCTTATAGAACAAACGCAATACGTAAACCTTTTTTTACATTAAAACCCACCAAGCCAGATTGACCAGCCCGACCTTCGTCTTTAGTATTACGCCCATAGGGTCGCGCAGCATTTTCCAGTGTTTGAAGGCGCGTAATAAATTTGCAAACGGGTTTGTCCAGTGTTTGATCATCTTCTCAGGAAAATGGTTATTTACTCTGAACACTTTCTGGCTGGAGACTAGGGTAGTCTTCGAAGGAAAGATCTCTCTTGAGAGACCCTCTGTTAGCTCTTGCATATATACTTCCGCCCCCACCAAATTTGGTGGGGGCTTTTTTTTATCTGCAAAAAACCAATAATCACAATATCAACGAACCGGATAGAGACCTGCCTTCTAAGACAGCAGATCCACTACCAGCCCCTTCAGATGCGTCAGTTTAGCCGCAATTTTTAAGGTATCTTTCTGCTCATCCAGTACCAGCAGCAGCAAGGCCTCAGCTTCTTCATCGATTTTACGTATCACATGATGCTTGTCCGTGAGACTCCAGCCGGGACCAACACCTTCCACCTCATACGCACCCTTAGTTGCCTTGCCTATAAGGTTACTGAGCAGTACACGGTAGATCTCAAGATTACCGATGGTTGGGTTACGCTCCAGATTCTCCGATGCATCTTCCAGTGCTTCACGAATTCGGGTCAGCTCATCATTTAATGTGGGCGCGTTGATCTCCTCAACCTGCTGCACCAGATGATCGGTAAATGTACGGGTTTTGCCGATACTACTGGCTTCTTTGGTGCGGGCACGGCGAGTGCCATCCCCGGTACGCAGGGATTTAAGTTTGTCGTTAATATTGATCATAGTGTTTATCCGCGACCACTGTTTTATTCTGTCTGGCGCTTATTCAACTTATGGCTTTTGCTGCAACAGCCAGCGCGCCCCATTAAGAGCCGCATCATGGTATTCACCTTCCAGTGAGATACGCTCCAGATCCTGTTTCATGCGTTCCTGTTTGGGTAACTCTTTTCGCGCCTGGTGAGTTGCAAAGTGAGCACCACGCTGGGTTATCTCAGCAAACACCTTTAATGCCTCTGTTTCCTGCCAATCTGATTCAATAATATCAATCAGGGTGCGTATCCGCAGACTGGCTTCCATAACATCAACCTGTCCTTCCAACAAAGCCCGAGAGATCACATGGATACTTTCCATGGTCTTTTCCCGCGCTAAACGCTCCACATCCTGCAATGCAGCCAGACGCTCTTTTTCACGCTGACGAACTTGCTTGCGTAAGTTAAGTGCATACCCTGCAAGCGCAATAATAATAGCTACTGCGATCCCGGCCAGTAGCATGGCCATCTGATTTGTCATCTCTGCTCAGATCCGGTTATAACGTGAGTTTATTTCAGGGCTTTCAGCCAGCCTGCTTTGAGCTGGCTTTCTTCGCCGTTCTTTTGCGCTTACTTTTGCCCTGCTTGCCATGGGGTTTGCCGCAAAGCTCTTTCAGGCGATGCTGTATTTTCCCATACAGCGTATTTTTAGCAAAATGCCCTTTTTCATTAGCGGTACCCGACGCAACTCCGGTCATCAGCTTAATCGCCTGCTCAACATGTTCGACAGCATAAACAGCAAACTGATCATTAGCACAGGCTTCAATCACCTCATCACTGAGCATCAGGTTATCAATATTCTGTACGGGAATAATAACCCCCTGGTCTCCTGTCAGCCCCCGCTCTTTACAGGTCGCAAAGAAACCTTCAACTTTTTCATTCACGCCACCAATCGGTTGTACTTCGCCGAATTGATTGATCGACCCTGTGATTGCCAGCGACTGCTTCACCGGAACGCAGGACATCGCCGACAACAGACAGACTAACTCCCCCAGAGAAGCGCTATCACCATCAACTCCATTGTAGGACTGCTCAAAGCCGAGACTGGCGGACAAGGGCAACGGCTCATCAACTCCAAACTGAGCATTCAGGAAAGCACTTAGGATCATCACGCCTTTCGAATGTAATGCACCACCCAAATGAACACTACGCTCAATATCCAGCACATCACCATTACCATAGCGCACCGTTCCTGTAATACGGCTTGGCTGGCCAAATTCACTTTCACCAATACGCAGCACTGTCAGGCCATTAACCTGCCCGACTTTTTCACCTTGGGTATCGATCAGGATCGTGCCGTCATGAATATTATTAAACATACGTTCGCGAATATGCCCTGAGCGATACTCCCGGCCCTCAAGGGCCTGATCCACAGCCTGAGCATCGACCTGATCTTTCTGATCAGCACACGCACAGTAATGAGCCTCCCGCAGCAGATGTTTCAGATCTGCGGCATTCAATGACAGACGGTTCTGATGCTCTGCCTTTCGGGCACCCACTTCAATTACTTTCATCAGAGCATCACGGCTCAGAGGTAACAGGCTATCCTCTTTCACCATAGAGCTGACTAAACGGGCGTAGAGTGCTTCGTTCTCTTCATTGCGCGGCATATCGCCTTCAAACTCAGCCAACACTTTGAACAGCTCGCCAAAATCCGGATCGTAACGTTGCAGCAGATAGTACTGTTCCGCATCCCCTAACAAAGCGATGGTGACATTCAACGTCATCGGCTCCGGCTCAAGACTGACATTACCGGACAGGGTCAATTGCTTTTCAAGGGTATCGATACGCAGACAACCAGTGCGCAGCGCCAGCTTAAGGCCATCCCAGGCATAAGGCTGCTGCAGCAGTTTACCTGCATCCAGAATCAGAAACCCGCCGTTGGCGCGGTGGAGTGCACCGGGACGAATCAACGAGAAGTCTGTTGCCACTGTCCCCATATAGGTTACATTTTCCAGGTGCCCCACCAGATTATTGTGGGTCGGCATATCTTCGATCACCAGAGGTGCCCCGGAGTCCGGGCAGTTGGTCGACATCACATTGATCTGATAACGGGCCGGAATCTTGTGATCCGGGGAAGCACGGGTCACCGCATCGGTGTTTTCATCTTCTTCCAGAAAAATCTCAACGTTCTCCACCAGATCTTTCTGCAAAGCATTCAGATAATCCAAAACCCGCTCATGGTCGGTATACTTATCACGCAGCTCCGACAACCAATGCTGAATCGCTGTCAGGGTAATATTCTCGTTCAGCTTATGCTGCTTCTCACGGATATCCTTCTCCATATGCGCCAGGTCACGTAATGCCGCCCGCAGATCCTTTTCCATTAACTCAATGCTTTCTTTAAACGAGAGGCGTGTCTCTTCCGGCAGTTCGTTAAAATCTTTGATGGCGTAAGCTTCACCCTCCTCGTCCACTGGCATAAAGGAGTAGCCGCCAGGATTTTGCAGGATCAGTTTGAGTTTGTGTTTACCGGCTTCCGCTGCCACCTCCTTGAGCATGGTGTCCTGCTGTTCGGAGAAGTCTTCCCGGATCGACTCGGCCTTTTCAACAAAGCTTTCCTGTTCAAAAGCTGCTGGAATCGCATGACGCAGCTCTTTGATCAGGGCTTCCATATCCTTTTTCAACTGAACAGCCATGCCTGCGGGCAAACGAATCGCCCAGGGCTTACGGGGAGTCTCAAAATTATTAACGTAACACCAATCATCCGGTGAGGGCCGGGAACTGGCGTGCTGCTGCAGAAAGCGCTTCAGCATGGTGCGCTTGCCTAAGCCATTTTCGCCCATAGCAAAAAGGTTATAGCCCTTATCCGGTACAGCAATAGCAAAACGAACCGCATGCTCAGCCCGTTGCTGACCAATAAAGCGATCCAGAGGTTTGATGCGCGCAGTGCTGGCGGGCAGGCGTTTTTTATTGCAACGTTTTTTCAGGCGGGATAGCGCCAAAGGCTTAGGTGCCTGCATTGAGTTCTCCCTAAAAAGCAAGCTGTATCAATACATTATGCAATACAAGCCGCCCAAGCGCACCCCGGAAAATACCCATCGGAAAAAGCATTTTCTGCAAAGGTACATACGACTAAGGCTCAGTAGTAAAAAAGCCTGACAAATTTAAACTCTGCCTCCCCCACATAAAATAAGCCCAGCGTAAAAATGCATGGATACCTATACGTATCTGTCGGAGCACACGCTGTGCCGTTTTTTTATAAAACATTCGGAACAACAATAACCAAAGCTCTCAATAACCAAAGCTCTCAATAATAGTTAAGAGCTCATAACAACAAGAAACAGAGAACGCCATTCATGGCAAGAGTATGGCGTTGTCACCTGAACAATACTCAAGAACTACAGTGGGTCATCTATGAATCAAGTTTTACGCTCAATTGGTATTAAGCCTCGCATGATCCTGGTTGTGATCACAGCTGTCCTCAGTATTGTCGCGTTAGTCAGCTTTTCACTAAGCCAGACGTACAGGATGCAGGTTCAGGAAAAACAGATAAAAACCCAGCACCTTGTAGAAAGTGCCGTTGGCATGATAGAGCGGGAATACAAGGTATTTAAAGCGGGACAACAAACAGAAGCAGAGGCAAAACAGCGTGCAATTGACACCCTGGAAGCTCTTCGTTACGGGGATAACGACTACTTCTGGATCAACGACATGCATGCGGTTGTGGTGATGCACCCGATTAAACCTCAACTGAACGGTCAGGATCTTTCTGAACTGGAAGACCCTAACGGTAAGCGCCTGTTCCAGAGCTTTGTCGATACCGTCAGAGATAAAGGCAAAGGAAACGAGGGCTACTTGTGGCCTAAACCTGGCTTTGATGACCCGGTAGAAAAAGTGTCCTATGTGGTAGGTTTTAAACCCTGGGATTGGGTCATAGGTACAGGGATCTATATTGATGATGTAGAGGCTGCCTTCTGGAGTACTGCCAGCTCTCAGGTAACCATAGCGGCTATAGGGCTCGTGATTACCGTACTGGTACTCTTCCTGATCGCCAACAGTATTATCACGCCGATGGATGAAACTAACCGCGCCATGCGTAACATCAGTCAGGGGGATGGCGATTTAACCCTACGCCTGAATGCCAACGGTAATGATGAAATGAGCCAGTTGGCTCGCTCCTTTAATCTGTTTGTCGATCAGATTCAGTCCGTAATCAGAGAGGTGGACAGCTCTACTGAGCGCGTTGCCTCTGCTGCCAGCCAGTTAACCCATGCTACCGGCCTGAGCACTGAAGCGATCCATCGTCAGACAACCGAGACAGATCAGGTGGCAACTGCAATCAATGAAATGGCCGCCACGATTCATCAGGTGGCTCAAAACGCAATTAGTGCAGCTGAAACCACCTGTAACGCCGAAAAAAAGACGCATACAGGTAAAGATGATATTGATGCAACAACCCAAACAATCACCTCTCTTTCAGAGGAAATCGGCCATGCAACCGATGTGATTAAACAACTGGATGCACAGGCAAACAATATCGCCTCAGTTCTGGATGTCATTGGCGGCATCGCTGAACAAACCAACCTACTGGCTCTGAACGCCGCTATTGAAGCCGCCCGCGCCGGTGAACAGGGCCGTGGCTTTGCCGTTGTTGCTGATGAAGTACGTACACTGGCCAGCCGCACCCAGGACAGCACTCATGAGATTGAGCGCATGATCGAACAACTCCAGGCCGGAGCAAAACAAGCGGTGACAGTCATGGAGGCCAGCGTTGCCAGCACGCAGACAACCATGAAACGTGCCGATGAAACACAAGCTGCTCTGGAAGAGGTCGCCGGAGGCATGCTGCAAGTCAATGATATGATCAGTCAGATCGCCAGTGCCGCTGAGCAGCAATCGGCAGTGGCTGAGCAGATCAACGCCAGTGTCGTCAGTATTGTGGAACTGTCATCTGACAGCTCAAGCTCTGCGGATCAGACCCGCCAGGCCAGCGACCAATTAAGTCACCTTGCCGGTGAGCTTAAGCAACTGATCCACAGGTTTAAAGTTTAAGACTGAAAGTAGCCTGGTTTAAGGTCGAAAGTAGCCTGGTTTAAGGTCGAAAGTAGCCTGGTTTAAGGTCGAAAGTAGCCTGGTTTAAGGCTGAAAGTAGTATTAAGGGTCTGTCAGGGGATATCAGATCTGTTTTGAGTTTCAGGTATAAGTCGGTTAGGCTTGCGGGTAGTATAAGCGCAATTCAGCTAAAGCTATCGCCAGGAAAAAAGCACATGGAACCCGCCCTGCCCCAGCACATCTCTATAGTTGTTATGCCACGGGTGCTTTTTCCACAAACCTTTATGGTGCTGAATGTACTTGAACCCCGTTATGAGCGCATGGTTAAGACCTGCCTCTCCTCACAGGAAGGGATAGGTATTCTTTTTCAGATGGAAAGCATTACCGCTAAGGCATCTGAAGAACAGCTGAATCATCTGAAAGGACGTACCGGAACCTACGGACTCATCTCTGACTGGTACCCTCAGCCTGACAACACCTTAGCCCTTAATATTGATGGGCTACGACGCTTTCTCGTAACAGGTGCAACTCAGGAAGATGACGGGCTGATCCGGGCAAAAATAGAGTGGCTACCGGAGGAGGAAAGCACTCCGGTCAGCCCCGATTATCAGCACCTGGCCGACCTGCTCAAAGAGATCACTCACCACCCTTTGGCAAAAACATGCGATATCCACTTTAACCTGCAGGACGCTAAAAGCGTCAGTCTGAATCTGGCCCATCTGTTGCCCTTGTCGGACCCTGATAAACAGCAGCTCTTAGAGTGCGACACCCCCACCGAACGATTAAGAAAAATCGCATCGATGCTCTCAGTCAAAACCCGTTAAATTTAGCTACAAAAAGAGTGTTGTAGACCCGCCCCTTTTCACTAAACTAGCGCTGATTGACAGTCTTGCACTGCCCATTAACTCTGCTTTCGGGGCTGCAGGAATGTCAGGCAGAACATATAAAAATATCTACCACAGATGACCGCTTCTCTCTAAGAGCCGCCGGGATAACACACTAAGCTGGGATAACACACTAAAAGGACGACCACCTCATGTTCACCTCTCTGTCCAGACTGATTGATATGACGCTGAGTGCCATAGGAGCCAAAAGCCTCAACGCGCAGTTTCTGCTCTCCTACGCACTGATTTTTATGCTTGCCATCGCCTCCGGCATTTTTCTCTACCTGAGCATGGCAATCGACCCCCAAACAATTAATATTGCTGGCCGTCAGCGAATGCTGAGCCAGAAAATGGCAAAAGAGGCTCTGCTGGTGGCCAGTCAGGTGGAAAATAAATCCACTCTGCAGAAAACCATGCAGCTATTCGAAAATTCCCATAAAGATATTATCAATGGCAACAAAGCTCAGGGAATGAACCCGATTACAGACTCAGCCATTCTTTCGCAGATGCAGGTTGTCGAAAGTCTCTGGTTTGATTACAGCAAAACGCTTCTGCAGTACGCTGACAGCCCAAGTGATACTCTGCAGAAAAAGATCCAAAAGGATTCATCAGACATCCTGACAGAAATGAATAAAGCGGTCGTTATGATGACCCAGTCCTCCAGCGAGCAGACCCGCACCCAATTGATGACCGCTTTTGTTTGTGTGCTTCTTATTGTATTTCTAGTGGTGATGGGGCGAATCTTTGGCCTGCGCCTGCTCATGGACAATATCACCCGCCTGCAGAAACGTCTGGCTCACGTGGGCAGTGGTGACTTTACCCACCGCTTTGCGGTGTATCACACCAATAATGAAGTTGGTCAGATGTTCACAGCCTATAACACCATGATCGATCAGGTATCCGAGCTGGTCAGCAACGCCCGTAATGCTGTTAGCCGTACAGCAGAACACAGTGAAAGCGTTACTCAGGCTACCGCGGATGCAGAGGCTGGTGTAGTTCGCCAGTACAATGATATCGACCAGGTAGCCACCGCCATGAATGAGATGAGCGCAACCGTGCATGAAGTCGCGCAAAATGCTGCTCAGGCTGCAGAAGCTGCCAGAACAGCGGACAATGAAGCCCGAAGCGGTATCTCTGTTGTACAAGCCGCTGTAGATCAGATTCATGACATGGCTCAGCAACTGGATAGCACCTCGTTGGTACTGGACCGGCTGGAGGCAGAGTCCGGTGAAATTGGCAAAGTATTGGAAGTCATTACCGGAATCGCTGAACAAACCAACCTACTGGCACTGAATGCTGCCATTGAGGCTGCCCGGGCAGGTGAACAGGGTCGTGGATTCGCGGTTGTGGCTGATGAGGTACGAACGCTGGCACAGCGAACGCAGGAATCTACCGAAGAGATTCGGGTGATTATTGAGCGTCTGCAGAATGAATCCCGCAACGCTGTAACCTCTATGCAGCAAAGCTCAACTCTGGCTAAGAGCAGTGTCGGACAGGCGGAACAGGCTTCAGAAGCACTGAATCATATCGCCGGGGCTGTGGATACCATCAGCAACATGAACACCCTGATCGCGACGGCTGCAGAAGAGCAAAGCCAGGTAGCCGATGATATTGATCAGCGTATCGTCAGCATTTCTGATATTGCCGAACATACCCGCTCAGACTCTCAGCGGGTGGTTGATGCAACCCAGGAAATTCAAAGCGAGGTTCGCGATCTGGATCAACTGATCAGCCGCTTTAAAACCCGATAACCAACCCAGTCACCAGAACCCCGCCAACACAGAAAAATGACAAACAGAAAGGCCCTGATCAATCATCAGGGCCTTTTCGTATCTGAACGATCACTAACATGAAAAACAGAGGATAGACCATGGAAAATAGAGGATAGGGCGATATCAGCTTACCAGCCCTTCTTCAACGGCGTAACGTGCTAACCCTGCAGCCGTATGGATATCCAGCTTCTGCTTAATATTCTGCCGGTGAGTTTCGACGGTACGTACGCTGATATCCAGCTGTCGGGCGATCTCTTTATTGCTGTTACCCTCAGCCAGATAACGCAAAACAGTTTCTTCCCGGGGCGTCAGAGCTTGTTTTTGCTCCCGAGTATCCGTCTGTCCCTGAAAAAGCACGCGGGAAACCCCAGCACTAAAGTAGCAGCCTCCCTGATGCACGGTCTGGATCGCCCGCACCAGCTCATCGGAGCCCACATCTTTGAGAACATAACCGGATGCTCCGGTCTGAACCAGCTGCTGAATATACTCACGACTGTCATGCATACTCAGAATAAGCACAGGAACCGATGGGTAGAGATTGCGCAGATGCTGAGTGGCCTCTAAACCATTCATCACCGGCATACTGACATCCATCAGTACAACATCCGGTAGCCGCTGCTGGACAAAGTCCAGTGCCTGCTGACCATTCTGAGCCTCACCGATTACCTCAATCAGATCATCCGCTTCAAAGCGGGCCCGAATCCCATCCCGCACCAAAGGATGATCATCCACCAAGAGTAATTTAATCGATGCCGATTTCGGATGATCGGACAGGTTTGCTTGCTCAGTCATGGAGTTGTCCCATTCTTTTCTCGGTCAAAACAGAGCATTCCGGTCAGGTCTGCTGAGGTTTCAACCTGTTATTGTCGTCGGCTGCGGATCATCGCTGCTCTTACTCTTTTCCTGCATCAGCAAGGGTTGCCAGCTGTGCATCGGAAATTGCGCCCGGACAAGGGTTCCCTGCCTCGGTGCGGATTCAATAATAAAATCTCCGGAAAGAAACTCCACCCGCTCCTGCATATTTCGCAGGCCAATACCGCCACCACCCACCAGTTCACGAACATTAAAACCGACCCCATCGTCTACCAGCGTTAAGTGGAATGTATCCCGGTGCCAGCCAGTGGCCACTTTCAGATGCTTTGCCCGGGAGTGACGCTCAACATTGGTCAGCGCCTCCTGAACAATACGATACAGCGTCGTTTCAATCTCCTCCGGCAGGCGCATCCGGCAAGGGGGAGTATTCTGCTCGACCTCAATACCGGTTCGCAAGCGAAACTCATCAAGAACCATGGTCATCGCAGGGATCAGACCCAGATCATCCAGAGCGCTGGGGCGCAGATCGTGGGAGATACGGCGAATCTCCTGGATAGCTTCATTCATAACCATGGAGGCCTTAGCCAGATGGGACTGCGCCTTAGGGTTTTTATCACCCACACTGTCTGCTCCCAGCTCCAACCGAAACTTGGCAGACACCAGTAATTGATTGATCCCATCATGCAGCTCACGGGAAAAACGGCGACGCTCAGACTCCTGGAACTGCACCGTTTTATGCACCAGTTCCTTCAGGCGCGAATCCGCCAGTCGATGCTCATGGACATTAAACAGAATCACAAAGGCAACGATCAACCCAACCGTCACCGTGGTGATGGCCAAAACAGTAAAGAAGGTATTACGAATATTCAGCTTCACCTCATGGCGGATTTTAGCCACCTCTTCGGCGATATCATCAATATACAAGCCGGTGCCCAGCATCCAATGCCAGCGGGGCAGTTCGATAACATAGCCGATTTTCTCTGACTCTTTGCCATTGGAAGGTTTATTCCACATATAGTGGTGATAACCACCGCCATTACGGGACAGTTCCAGCAAACGCTGAATCACATAATCGCCCTGGGTATCCTGCATATTGATCAGGTCACGCCCCACCAGCTCCGGCTGAATCGGGTGGACCAGATTAACGCCATTATTGTCATAGACAAAAAAGTAACCATCAGAACCAAACGTGATCGCATCCAACACGGCTTTCACCTGCCGTTGGGCCTCTTCATCGCTAAGATCTGTCTGCTGGAGAATAGGCGAGATGCCACTCATTGCCAGACTGACATAATGCTCAAGTTCGGTGCGCTTGGATTCAAGCAAATTGTGCTCAAAGATGGCGATCTCAGTCTCACTCAGGCTTTTTACCTGCTGCGCACTGATCAGGGTAATACTGGTGGTCACCAGTACCAGGGGTACCAGTGCCAACAGCAAAATTTTGGTTTTCAAACTCATAACGGCAGAACAACCCCAACCAGTTTTCAGTGGGCATCCTGCCGACATGACGGTGATAAACAGAGGCTATTGTCAGGATTAAGCAAGCAACAGGCAAGACAACACATACAATAAATATCAATTCTGTAGCAATAAGAGAGGCAAAATAAAGAAAGTTACTGAGAAAAAATCTGCCTTCTCTTCTGAGGCAGAAGAGAAGGCAGTGCATCACTGTGGATGCGAAGGGAACAGAACCCTTTCAGGCTCTTCCATGCAAAAGATAACGCCATATGAGAAACAGCCAGTGGCCGCGGCTCAAAAAACCAACTTACTGAAAACCCAGATACTCAGGGAATACCAGCAGTGCCAGCAACACGAGCACCTGCAGGGCGATAAACGGCATAACCCCCTTGTAAATGTCCATTGTACTCACACCATCCGGTGCCACCCCTTTCAGGTAAAAGAGACTGAAGCCAAAGGGCGGTGTCAGGAACGAGGTCTGTAGGTTCATCGCAATCAGGATCGCAAACCAGGTCATATTAATACCCAGAATCTCAGCGATCGGCACCAGAATCGGCACAATAATGAAGGCGATTTCAACAAAATCGATAAAGAAGCCCAGAACCAGAATGACCAGCATGGAGAGTACCAGGAAGCCCCATTTTTCTCCGGGCAGACCGAGCAGTAACTCTTCCACGACCTCTTCACCACCGGTATAGGAGAACGCCATTGAGAAGGCGGTCGCACCCAGTAGAATCGCAAAAACCATCGCGGTCACTTTTACGGTTTCGATACTACTGTCGAAGACCATCTTCCAGCTGAATTGCTTATAGAAGAATGCCAGCACAACAGCACCAGCGCCCCCCAGTGCAGCAGACTCGGTTGGTGTCGCTATACCACCAAAGATAGAGCCCAGAACCACCAGAATCAGTGCCAGTGGCGGCACAATGGCGCGAATCGCCTTAAGGTAGAGCGCCTTACGATCAACACCCTCTTCCATCGGCATTGCTGGGGCTGCTTCCGGCTTCAGCCAGGTATAGATCAGAATATAAACAATATAAGCGGCGATCAGCAAAAGACCTGGGCCGATTGCAGCCTGAAAAAGGTCCCCGACCGGAATTCCCATCACATCACCCAGTAAAATCAGAATGATCGACGGTGGAATAATCTGGCCCAAGGTGCCGGAGGCACAGATGGTTCCGCAGGCCAGGCGCTTATCGTACTGATATTTAAGCATCACCGGCAGGGAAATAAGCCCCATAGCAACAACAGAAGCGCCCACTACACCCGTGGAAGCCGCCAACAGCGCACCCACCAGAATAGTGGAGATCGCAATACCGCCGCGCACCCGGCCAAACAACGTCCCCATGGACTCCAGCAACTGCTCTGCCAGACGGGTTTTCTGTAGAACCAGCCCCATAAAGATAAACAACGGAATCGCCATCATTACCGTGTTCTGCATGATGCTCATCACGCGGTACGGCATAAAGGCAAACATCTCCATGCCCTCGGAAAAGACACCGAAAAGCAGTGCTACCCCACCAAAAGTGAAGGCAACAGGAAAGCCCAGCAGCAGCAGTACAAGAGCCGCTGCAAACATCAAAACACCTGTCATAGCGGTCTCCTAAAGATCTGTTTTATGATAAATCGGTTTATGGTGACCCAGCAGGGTATTCACCGAGTTCAGTAGCAGCCCAAGACCACTCATCGCCATAAACGCAAAAGAAACCGGAATCGCAGCTTTAATAATCCAACGCTGAGATAAACCACCCGGATCACCACTGCTCTCACCAAGTTCGTAAGCTTCCTTAACAAAATCAATACCAAACCAACCCACCAACAGGCAGAAAGGAAACAGGAAAACCAGTGTTCCCATAAAATCGATCCAGGCACGAGCATTAGGTGACAAACGCTCGTAGATCAGATCGACCCGTACATGACCGCCAGCTCTCAGGGTATAAGGCACACCAAACAGAAACATAGCCGCAAACAGGTGCCATTCCAGCTCCTGAAGGGCAATGGATACATCATTCCAGAGATAACGGGCCAGCACATCATAAAAGACATTCGCCAGCAGTAGCAGAAATAACAGGGCAGAAAAGGTGCCCAGGCGATCGGAGACCCAGTTCAGGCCGTTCTCCAGCCGCACAAGCAGAGGCACAGATGTCGGGGACATAGCTATTCCTATCGGGGCAAGGTGATAATGGAAAGGAGTAAAAATAAAACCGTCACACTAGTAGAAAAAACCATAACCCCGGCCGGTAGATATATTCCGGCCGAAGTTACAGCATCAATCGGTGTTATTCGCCGGCAATGGAATCCAGATATTGCTTATCTGCAATATTGGTCCAGGCACGAACCTGTTTCAGATACTTAGCCTGAGATTCAATAATCTCTTTTGCCATTGGGTCGGCTTCAGCTTTCTCTTTCAACAGTTTAGTGTTCGCAGCGCGCATCGCCTCGATCACTTCATCCGGGAAGCGTTTTACCTGAATATTCGGATATTCCTGCTTCATCGTTGCCCAGTTCTCACCGGAAGCGTGGGTCGACTGAGTGTACATGTCATAAGATGCGGTACGCATCGCAACACGCAGAATCTCCTGAAGATCTTTCGGCAGTTTCTTCCAGCTGCGCTCATTGATCAGGAACTGCAGTTCGGTTGCAGGCTCATGCCAGCCGGTGTAGTAGTAGGGTGCGATTTTATGGAAGCCCATACGCAGATCCAGAGAAGGCCCCACCCACTCCAGTGCATCAATGGTGTTACGCTCAAGGGAGGTATACAGCTCACCGGTCGCAATATTCGTTGGTTTAGCACCCAGCTCTGCCAGAATTTCACCAGCGAAACCTGGAATACGCATTTTCAGACCCTGCAGGTCTTCCAGAGAGTTGATCTCCTTGCGGAACCAACCGCCCATCTGGATACCCGTGTTACCACCAGGGAAAGAGAGCATACGGTGACGCTTATACACCTTCTGCATCAGCTCCATACCACCGCCATGATAGAACCAGGCGTACTGCTCAGGCGCTGTCATACCAAAAGGCATTGTAGTAAAGAAAAGGGTGTTCGGATCTTTACCCTTCCAGTAGTAGGATGCAGTATGGCCCATATCGTACTGGCCACCTTTCACCATATCAAAGATCGCCAGAGGCGCTTTGTGCTTATTGGCGGAATCGATTGTGATCTTCAGGCGACCACCGGACATCTCTTCAGCCATCTTCGCCATATTACGTGGTGAGTCACCAAAGATCGGGAAGTTAGTCGGCCAGCCTTCCGCCATTTTAAGGCGGTAAACTTTATCATCTGCCATCGCAGGAGCTGCAAGAATACTCAGGCAGGTTGCTGCTGCCAGAGCCTTCTTACCAAAGGGAAGTTTTTTCAGAGCGCTAAACATTGTTTTTATCATCCTCAGCGTTTTTCGGAATGCCCCACCGGCTGCCAGTTGCTAAACCCAGAGCCAGCGGGCTTCTTGAACAGCAGGGATAGTTACAAAAACAAATATCAGCCACTATTCGGGTGAGTACGTAGCCCACCTGTAGAAACTACGCACCCGACTACGTAAAAATACGTAGATCCCTTGGTGATCAGCATCAGGTTTGTTTACACTAAACATTCATACAATCGAGCTAAAGCCATTGATTTTAAAGGGCTTTACCCAATTCAAGATACTTGTCCATTTCTTTGGAAAACACATGTTATGCGTACACTCCCTCGCCTCTACTCCTTTCGTCGATGTCCCTACGCTATGCGCGCCCGACTCGGGTTATTATTTGCCGGATTGCAGGTTGAGCTGCGGGAGATCATCCTGAAAAGTAAACCCGCGCCTATGCTGGCGATCAGTCCGAAGGGGACGGTTCCTGTGCTGGAACTGCCGGATGGCCATGTTATTGAAGAAAGCCGGGAGATTCTGGAATGGGCGCTGGCACAGCATGATCCGACGGGTCTTTTGAAAGCCGATCAATCGTTAGCCACAGGCCTTCTGGATCAGAACGATGGCGACTTTAAACACTGGCTGGATCGCTATAAATACGCAGACCGTCATCCTGAAATGAGCCAACGGGAGTACCGCCTGAACGGCGAGGTTTTCCTGCAGACACTTGAAGAGTTACTGACCGACCGGCCTTACCTGCTGGGTGACAAGATCAGCATCGCCGATATCGGCATCATGCCCTTTGTGCGCCAATTTGCCCACGTCGACCGCCAGACGTTTTATTCGCTGCCCTATCCGAAGTTGCAACAATGGCTGCAAAACTGGCTGGAACATCCGGTATTTCTGCAGGCCATGACCAAGTTTGAACCCTGGCAGGAAGGGGATGAAGTGATGGTGTTTCCGGAGGGTTGAAGGTGTTCAACCTTCGGGAAGCAGACTGGCTCCCACGCCCTCTGACTGAGAAACAACAGACTGGCTCCTATACTCTCTGGCTGAGAAACAACAGACTGGCTCCTATGCTCTCTGACTGAGAAACAACAGACTGGCTCCCACGCTCTCTGACTGAGAAACAACAGACTGACTCCTATGCTCTCTGACTGAGAAACAACAGACTGGCTCCTATGCTCTCTGACTGAGAAACAACAGACTGGCTCCCACGCTCCGCGTGGTAGCCCCAGAAGTATTAATTGTTTTTTTCTGTCTCAGGATAGCAAGGGACGCTATTTTCCATTTCTATTAAGTGAATCTGACCTCTCTGCCGATAAACATCAGTTCTCACAAGCTCATAACTTTCATGAGAGACATCGAAAATTGCAATATTATAGTGATCTTCTTTGTGAACTTGAGAGCTGGAATATATGGGAAACCTAGTTTCAGGATGAGTTTCCTTGGTATCCGCCAACCGAGCGTCAAACTGACTGGCAAAAGCAATCGCTTCGACATTTTTTGACAGAAAATATTCTGAGATTACCTGACATGGTAGATATCCCAGAGCTTCTTTTTCTCGGTAGATTGGACGAGAAAAATCAAAAGCGACCTGATTCCAAATATAGTTTTCGACTTCGTCCTCAGCAGGGGCCTCAAAATAAGAATCCCCCTCAATTATTAGAGATCTTGCACATACAATAACGTCAGGCAGTTTATGGACAAAACTCAGATTTAATACTTTGAAGTTTTTATTGGCCTTAATGCAAGCAACACTGACATCCTCATTTACACCTGAACGAGTTTCGGCTACGGCTGTTAATGGTGATGTAGAAACATACAGAGCTGGAATATTTGAGCTATGAACGCGACCGCCTTCAGCCGTATGCTCTTTTCTTGGTATAAAGTCTGACAAATTATATGTTTTATACCAGATATGATCTTCATCAATACCTAAAACAGCCCCTCTGCGTGCTCTATAAAATGGGAAACCTTTGTCAATAGTCTGAAACAGACCTTTCTCTTCCGCACTGGCGTACAGCCATTCAAGAAATGCTGAAGACTCCTCTGACCAAAAATATCTACGCCCCTCTAAAAGATCCCTCTTAAATTTTTCATAGCCATCAATTTTCATACTATCCATATCCTTGAGGTCTATTGATTATCCGCAGCTTTATTATACATAGAGTTAGTTCTCAGCTATAAGCCTGCACAAACAACAGACTTCGCCACTAGCAAAGCGTAACCTCTAAGGTTACACTACTCTCATGATTAGGAGCTTTGTACACAAAGGCCTTCAGAAATTTTATGCCACAGGGACGACATCAGGGATTCAGAAGAAACACGAAAAGAAACTTCGTTTGATTCTGACCAACCTTGATCAGGCTGCCAGCCCCGATGATATGGATCTTCCGGGTCTCTTTATGCACAAACTGAAAGGTAACAGGGATGATATCTGGTCGGTGCGCGTCAGCGGCAACTGGCGTATTACTTATCGTTTTATTGGCCGCGATGTTGAAATTGTAAATTACGAGGATTATCACTGATGAGCATGCACAACCCCGCCCACCCCGGTGAAATACTCAAGGAACTGGTGATTGAAACCCTGGAACTGACGATCACAGATGTTGCCAAGCATCTGGATGTCAGCCGGAAAACACTATCGAAAGTGCTGAATGGCAAAGGGGCGATCACCCCTGAGATGGCATTACGACTGGAACTGGTATTCGGCAAGCCCTCCGCAGAGCACTGGCTAAGACTGCAGAATGCCTACGATCTCTGGCAGGCAAGAGAGCAGCAGGACACCTTGCAAGTATCCCCATACAATCTGGTGATGGCCTGATTTCGCCCTTAACTCCGAATCTGTTCGATATACCTCAGCCATTGACGGGCATTCTTGCCAACGTACTCATCGGATGTGGAATCAACATTTTGCTCCGCCAGATGAAATTTGCCTTCCGCCGCTTCCACCTGCTGCTGCTGTAGCAGGACAATCCCTTGCAGTAACAAGACTTCGGCGGGATCTGCCGGGTACTCTGCCAGCAGAGTATTCAGGGTATTACCTGCCGCCTGCCATTTTTTCTGCTGCATCTGTAACCGGGCGATCTGTTTATAAAGCCCAGCCAAACGTTCAGCCATATCGGGTTCCTGCTCATATAAAGCAACAATCCGCTGCAGAGTATGTTCAGCCTTGTCCCATTCTTTAGCCCTTAACCAGAGACTGGACAGTTGCTCAGTAGCGACCCGTTCCTGGTCAGCGCCTCTGTCCGCAAAGGCTTCTTTTTCCAGACCATCCGTCAATACCTGTGCCGCTTTTAAAGGTTGCCCACTGGCATTCAACCATTGACTCAGCAGCTGGTAATCATTGGCACGGTCGAATAACCCCTGCTCCCAGGCGATTCGCAGACTGGCCACGGCTTCCTGATTAATACTATCCCGGTCAGCGCCATGACCAGCGAGTTGGCGATACTGCAGCATCGCCAGCTGTCGCCAGTGACGCATCTGCCGGGGTTCCTGAATCAGAATACGCTTCTGTACATTAGCCGCATCAGACCATTGCTCCAGACGGGCGTGTAAACCAACCAGTAAAGAGAGCCAGGGAATCGGTGCAGACTCATGGCGGGCCACCGCTTCTTTGGCGTTAGGCAGTGCTTTGCTCCAGCTTTCCTGTTGACTGTAGGCCTGGGCTAACGTCAGAAAATGGCGGGGCTGTCGCTGCTCTTCCGGTGTTTTTTCCAGCCAGTCCTCAAACAGAATAATCCCCTGATCCAGCTCATCCTGCTGAATCATCAGCTGGGCCAACAACCCCTGCAGATTCAGCTGATCCGCCTCAGGCAGCTGTTTCAGTTGCCAGGCGTTGCGGATAGCGGCAAGGGCTTTCCCGTAGTTAGCATCCTGCAGTTCCGCCTGGGCAAGGGCACGCCAGAGCATCGCCTGCATCAGTTCACTGGGTTCTTCCGTCAACTGCTGCTTGATCAGGGTTTTCACTTCAAGCCAGCGCGCCTCAGTCTGCAGAGCCTGAATCTCCTGGATCTGCTTAAATTCAGCAGGAGACAGGTTGGCTGCCTGAACGCCGGTAAAGGCAAGGCTGCTGGTGAGCATCAGCAGAAACATCAGGCCAGACCGGTACTGCCGCAACCAGTGTTTTTTATTCTGAGTGCTTCTGCCTGCGCCACATCGGCAAGCGGCCAGTCCATTGAGAAAGTTCATCATGCTGCCCTCGTTATCCTTTGAATTACGTATCAATACCCGTCAAAACAATTTATACCGGTATACACCTGGTGTGCCTTATTACTGGGCCAGCTTAAAGACCAGAGTTTGCCGGGCCCGGAACGGAACCCCCTGCCCCCCCTGTTTTTTCGGCTGAAAGCGCCAGCGGGATAAGGCGCGAATACTGGTGCGTTCAAACAAACCTTTTGGTGTGGCACTGACAATTTTGATGGAGTCTTCCACCACATCTCCATTGGCATCAACGACAAACTCCAGAACCACCTGACCTTCTAACCCCCGGCGCAACGCCTTGCGGGGATAGCGCGGATTAACCCGACTCAAAGGCATAGGGTTTTCTGCAATCTGCATAGCCGACTCACCGGGCTGGAACTGGCTAATATCCACATCCAGCTGAAAGGAGCTTTCTGCAGCAATATCCGGCAGATCCAGATCCGGAGTCGGAACATCTGTAACCGGCATATTTTGCAGAGGCTGACTTACCGAAGGCATAGCCGGTTTTTCCGGCGCAGGCTCCGGTGGTTCTGGCCGGGCTCTTTTACGAACCTCCAGATCAGACTCATCCTGTAGCATAAAGAGACTGAGTTCAGCACTGTTGTCTTCCGGTAATCTCTGCATCTGATCCATCTGCACCATCTCAGCCAGAAGCACAAAAAACACCAGTGTCAGCAGTACGCCAACAGGCAAAACCAGCAGGGGTTTCAGACGGGTACGCAGTGAGGCTGAACGGACGCTCACCTTGGAGGAAGTATTACTCGCCGTCACGGGTCGCCACCGTATACTTCACACCGGCCAACCGCAACTGGTCGATCAGTTTCACCAGATCGCCTGTGGTACTTTTGCTGTCCGCCTGAACAACAACACTTAATCCCGGCTGTTCACTACGCAGACGCTCCAGAGTCGGACGAACCATACGCAGATCGGTGGCTTTCCGGTCCAGCCAAACCTCACCTTCCGGAGACAGAGCAATCATGACCGCGCTTTGTGTCTGACCTTCGCTGGTTTTGGCGGAGGGCCGGTTCACATCAATACCCGCCTCACGGACAAAAGAAGTGGAGACAATAAAAAAGATCAGCATAATAAACACCACATCCAGCATAGGTGTCATATCGATGGCAGCTTCATCCTGCTGCTGGCTGAGAAAACGACTCATAAAGCGGTTCCTGTGGCAAGTTCAGTGGCAGTTATAGCTAAAGATTCAACCCTGTTTAACATCATGATCGCCCGGGCAGTTGTTGCAGATCCTGCAGCAGATGGCTGTGCAACTGCTGCTGTTTACGGTCGCTCCAGCTTTTCAGATAGCTGTACAGTAAAAGTCCTGTTACCGAAACGGCCATACCTGCCAACGTTGGCAAGGTGGCACTGGCAATACCTGCAGCCATCAGCCGGGGGTTTCCCGTACCACTGACCGCCAGAACCTCAAACACCTGAATCATGCCTGATACGGTGCCCAACAACCCCAGTAGCGGGCAAAGGGCGATCAGGCTGCGAATCATGCCAAGCCGCTCATTCAGAGCCAAACGCAGATCACAAAGCAGGCTTTTCAGCAAAGGGTCTTTCTGAATACGGGCAACACTGATCTGATGAGGGTTGACCTCTTTCAGGCGTTCCTGAAATACACTTTTCTGCTCTTGGTATAATTGCCGGTACAGCTGTGAATAACCGCTAAAGCAGAACCAATACCGTTCGGCCAGCAGACAAAAAAGCACCAGACACAGCAGGACAATAATCTGCATCACCCAACCACCGGCCGTAAGAAACTGATCCAGTGTCAGCTGATATGCGTCAATATCAAAAAACTGCTGCAGGTAGAACCAAACCTCATCCATGGCTTAGCTCACCGTTGTCGCTTCAGACGTTTTTTTCATGGCAGTTTCAGGCTTTGCCGTCGGCAGCCAGACTGCCAACTGGTTCAGCTGGGCCAAGCTTTTTTCCTGCAGAATCATCAGCAAAGCGCGACTCTGACTGCTTAACACCCCATGACTGAACAGCATAGGAATCGCCACAATCAGACCAAATACCGTCGTGATCAATGCCTGAGAGATTCCTCCCGCCATCAGTTTCGGATCACTGGTGCCGAACAGCGTGATACTCTGAAAAGTACCTATCATGCCGGTTACCGTACCTAAAAGACCCAACAATGGAGCCGCTGCCGCCAGTAGCTTCAGCATCGACTGACCGGACTCCAGTGCGGGTAACTCTTTTAACAGCGCTTCATCAAGAGTACTGTTAAGGGCACTTGTCGCCGCTTCATCATTAACCGGCTGATTATTGGCTTTCAGCTGTTGACGTTTCTCCTGGCAAGCCAGCAGGACACGGCCCAGAGGATTGTCATTTTGAGGTAACTCGGCCTTAAGCTGCCGGACAATTTTGTGACGAACTATGTTCAAGCGCACCAATTTATAAAATGCTGTCAAAAGACCCATCACACCCAAAGCCAGGATAATATAACCGACAGAACCACCTTGGCGGATCTGATCCATAAGCCCCGGTTTCTGACCAATCAGCGCCAGCAACTGTCCAGAACTGACATCCACCAGCAGGCGGCCACTTTGCTGAGAGTCTGCAGGGTCTGAAACCGCATCAAAAAAGCGTTTAGCCTGATCCTGATGTTTATCTTTCGGCTGCCCGGCCAGCACACTTAGCTGCTGACGCTCCGGCTGCCAACTAAGGAACTCTCCATTTTCATTAATAGCATTAAAAGTGCCGGCTCTAAGTACGGGCTGGTTCTCGATGCGGCCATCAGTATCCGCCACATCAGCATTAAATCGACTAATGGTGCCCGAATGCGTCATTTCATGCTGGAACTGAAACCAAAGAGTTTGCAGCTGCACCATGGTGGGAATCGCTTTTTCACTGGCAAAGTTCAGCGATTGCTCACGACCCGTAAACTCCGCACCCACCAAAGAGCTTCCCAGCTGCTCTTTCAGCTCCGCAGATTGTTCCTTGACGACACCAAAGACCTCACCCAGCTGCCCTGTACGCTGCTTAAGCAAGGTTTCCAGTTCCACCAGTTTTTCTTCGTTATCATCAAACAGGTTTTTCAGCCGCAACTGCTCATCATCCGCACGCTGCAGACGCTCTTTTGCCTGCCTTAACAGTGATTCCTGTCGGGTTTTATCCTGCAAAAACAACTTTAATCGTGCTTGCTGCTCAGCACGATCTTCTGTAACAAAGTTCTGAACATCATTTAATAGCTGACGATTTAACTGCTGAGGCTGACCGACCCCTTGGGTAGAAGCAGGTATCGCATCCTTGGCAGCTAACACCGAAGGCGACAGGCTTAAAACAGGCAATAAAAGTACGGCAGAAAGGGATTGAATAAAACGCATATTAAGCATCACCTTCAGTGGAAACGGACACGGCAGATGGCAGAGGTAACGGCAGGTTAAGTAGCTCAGGAACAATTTGCTGACGGGCCATCGCAATCGCATTTTTCAGAACACGATTTTCATCGCTATCCAATGCCTGCCACTGCTGTGTATCTGGCAACCAGAGGCCTCCCGTTTTACCATTGGCCGACTGGTAGTAAAGCGCCACGCGGCCTAAACGCAGAAACGTAACCTGACGCAGCCCCGCTTCAGTGGTCACTTCGCCCTCATACGCCTCCAGACTGCGACCATAATCCGCTTCTACCTGATAAGCCTGTAAAATAAGACGGTATTTTTCCGCCAGACTGACATCAGCCCGATCCAGAAGTGTCTGAAGCCGGGCAACCCGCTGCTGGCGCTCATCCAACAAGAAAGGCTGATCCTGAGCCACAAACTGCTCCAGCGTAGACACCATACGCACCAGCATCGGCAGCAGGGAGCGGTCGGTATCCTCCAGAGACTGAATCTGACGATCCATACTCGTCAGCTCCTCTTGCTGGCTATCAATAAGACGACTCAGCTGGCGGTTATAAGCTTCTGTGGTTTCTGCCTGACGCAGCACTTGCTGGTATTCCTGATACAAAGCCCGGCTTTCTACAGAGAGATCGTCCACCTTCAGCTGGGTTTGTACACCTGAACGATGAACCTGCTGAACAGAGTTAAGGCTTTGATCAATAACTCCATCATTGGCGTGAGCTTTTGGCAAGCCGAATAGTAGCGATATAAAAACCGTTGTTGCCATAAAAACAGGGGCAACAACAGCCTTGAGCAGATAGCGGTAAAGAGACATAGACAGATCCGTGTTTGTACTGAAGTGACAACTCAATAGCGCTATGATATTGAGAAACACACCCTCTTGTAAATACGAATTACTATCATTTGTTGATATTTTACGTAAAGACCACTGACAATTCAGACACAATTAGGAAGTTTAATCAGATCTGTAGCCCGTGACACAAAGAAGGCTGCATCGCGGCTTACCGAAAGCAGGCTCGCACAAGAGTCGTTAATCGATAAGCGGCATAAACCAATAGAAAACAGACACAGCCCCCAAGAATCAGGACTGGTGCAAAAGGCTGGTCAAACCAAAGCGCCGTAAACCATGCCAACAAAAATAGCAGTACACTCAGGAAAATACTCCACCAGAGAAAAGGGGATAACCCCCGACTCCAGTAAGCTGACAGCCATGCAGGAAATAGTAATAAAAAAAGTGATGCCGGAAGCCCTAACAGATAACTGCTTAAGACCACAACACAGAGTAGCCATAAAGCTTCCGGCAAACGCTGCAGCACCGTTAATGGCGGCCCGAAACAGTCCGGTGCCAGCTGACTTTTTTGCCAGACATTGCGTAATACCGGGATCAGCACCAGAGTCAAACCACTCAGTGTCAATAACCAGAATGCATCACCCCGACCAACATAATAGATATCACCGGCCAGCCAACGGTCTGCTGAAGTATGCAGATGTGTGGTATTAGCCAACAGTGCATTAATCAGAGCCCCGCCCAGCAGAAAAATCAATAGAATCCGCTCAGGCTTCAGACGAACAGCATACTGAACCCACCAGTAACTCGCCCCCGCCAGCAAAAAAGCGACCGGGAGTATGGGTAATGTCAACGCTGTCGCCAGAATGCCCCCGGCCGCTGCACCCTGTGCAATGACCAATCCCTGTAATGATGCTGAACGTATAAAAAGAGACGCACCGGCTAAGCCCAGCAAAACAGCAGCTCCCAAACCGGATAAAAAAGGCCATAACCAAAAACTATCCAACATTGTTTATTGGCTCCATCAGTCGCTGCATGGGGCAAGCCGTTAATGATAAACCCTCGGCAAGCTCATCATCATGGGTGGTGATCAGCAAGGCACAGGTTTCCGGCAACTGCGACAACCCGTCCACCAGATCCCGCTTACCGGCTTCATCCAGGTGATTGGTCGGCTCATCCAGTAACAACAGATCCGGCTCACTTGCCAGTGCCGCCGCCAGGCGTACTCTTTGCCACTGCCCACCGCTTAAAGTATCCAAGCGCTTATCCAACAGGCCTCTTGATAGGCAGCATTCTGACGCTTTACCCTCAGCCAGAATTTTCATCCAGTCCCAGCCATTCAATGGCCAGAGCCCGGGCCGCGGATGTTCCTGTGCTAAAAACAGATAGCGGGATGTTGCCCGGTCAAGGGAGCCGCTTATCAAAGAAAGGTGACCCGCAAGGGTTTTCAATAACAACGACTTACCGGCACCATTACCTCCGGTTAGCGCGATTTTATCTCCGGGCAGCACCTTAAGATTCAACGGGCCAATATGTGTATCCGGTGCCGAAGGATAGCCGATACAAGCCTGGTGAAGAGAAACCAGACCAGACCCAGAGTCACGATTTCTGTTCAAAAGCATTCGCCCAAGCCTGCAGTAGCTCTTTATAGCCATTCCAGTCCGGGGTTTCCGGCTCAAGGGGTACAGCATAAATTGGCCAACCTAAACGCTCGTTCAGAAAACGCGCGCCCTGATCCGGGTTAAAGCGGGCATATAACACACGGGCCGACTCCTGTTGCTGGTGTTTCTCAACCAGTTCACGCAGATGTTTAGAGGTTGGTGGCAAACCCGGCAAAGGCTCCAGATAGCCAATATTCTGCACCGGCAGCCAGGCTTCCAGGTAATCAACATCTTCGTGATAGGCGATAAAGCGCTGACCGGGAACCAGCTGTTCAGACAAGTATTCAGCTGTTTGCTTTAACTGCTGTTCCAGGCGATAAGAGCGCTTAATCAATAGCTCTTTCTGAGCGGGGAAAAAATGCCCAAGACGGCGGGCAACAAACCTTGCCGCTTGCGCCATACGGAGTGGATCAATATTAAAATGGGGATTGCCATGACGATGCACATGACCGGCATGGGGGCCCGTTGTGGTAATGGAAGGGCGAAGTTGCATAGAAGCAGCAAGGCTTAAACGCCCCAGCTGACCGCTATTAATGTCCGGGTTGGCTGCATTTGCCGTTATCGCAGGCAACCACCCCTCTTCCAGTCCGGCACCCGTATCAATGAGCAGATCAGCTCTTCGCACGGCGGCCATAAAGCTCGGCCGGGCATCCAGGTAGTGCACATCCCGACCGGGGGATGCCAGTACTTTCAGTTCAAGCAGGCGCTGCTCAACAAGCGGCTGAGCGATCTCATTAACCAGCATGCCTAAACTATTTGTGGTTGTCACAACACGAACAGGCTCACCGGCACTGGCGTTGAGAATAGGTAAAAGCGCGATAAAAAACAGAAACAGACGCAACATAATATCAGCCTGATAAAACACGAGTGAAGGAGAAATACCAATGAAAGAAACCGGCAGAAAGGAAACCTATAATCCAGAAGACCTAGGCGTAGATGCTTCCTTTCTGCCAAAAAGCCCGACTCAGGCCGGGCCCAGATCAGCGTTGAGACAACGCTGACAAAAGCTTAAAAGTTGTGCGCACCATGGGCACCCAATGCAACATTAAACTGTAAAACCACCTCATTACTGCTGCCATCATCACCGGCAAAGTCTTTATGGTTAAACTGAGTTCTCAGGAAAACAGGCTCAACCGGACGCCAAGTGATCTGCCCGGAATACTTGTAAGAGGTATCCAGAGAATCCAGTTCGGTATCATGACCACCGCCCCACTTCTCATTAATCAGGCCCAAGGCTTCAGCCCGAAGACCAACCTGCCAGCGTGGCAATACGCCATAGACACCTTCTACATAAAAACCATCCTGCTCTTCCGTATAGGAGTCACCTTTTATTGCGCCTTCCAGATGATAATCACCATCCTCTTCATGGTAGTCACCACTGTACTGGGCAAGATCCCGCGCAACATAGAAGTATTCAGACGTTAAACGCAGATCACCTTCACCATAAGCCTTACCGGAGGAGTATTTATAAACACCATCGACGCCGGCAAACCAGCTGCTGCCAATCTGGGCGGTCGTATGAGGCTCTGTGCCATGGAAATGTTTGTCATACCCCCCAACATACTGATTGGCATAACCACCGGATAAGCCGAGCTGCACCGCATGATCAGCACCCAGATCCGGGCCATATTTCATAAAGGCTGTAACAACACGTGGGCCACTGTCCTGTTCTTCCAGAACATCTTCCTGCTCGGCATAAGCATCAAATGTATTTCCCTGTCCCTGCAGCAACTCGACCCCCAACAGCGCATAGCTTTCGGTAGGTAGCTGCCATGTGCCCTGCAAACCTACATCCTGCAAGCCATGGTCACCAAACAGATACTGATTCACCAGAGGGCGATCAGCAAAGTCCCAGCTATGAGTATGGCGGCTGTTTACATAGCCGATATCAGACAGAAACTTACCAAACTTCAACTGAAAGCCAGCGGGAAGAGAGCGGGTCTTCACCCAGGCTTCCTCAACAGCGACATCACTATCATCAAAACCCAGTAACAAACGCCCATCCAGCAGAGCACCCAAGCCAGCATCAATTGCCAGCTCAGAATGACCAATGGCAAAACCTTCCTCAAAACCATGCTGATGACCATCATCTCCATGATCATGGTCATGATCATGTCCACTCTCCCCAAATCCTTCAGGGGAGGATGTGCCAGAGCTGAGCTCGTTATAGAAGAGCCCTTCAAGAATAATAGAAACATCAACATCTCTATTTGCCTGATCTGCCGCCACAGCAGAACCACAGGCTAAAGCAACCGCAAGGGCAAGCGCACTTTTCTGTACCGATTTTTTGATCACAAAACACCTCATTAAGATATGTTACAACATAACATTTTGTGCAATCTAATATAGTAAGCAACCTTAATCAAGTCATTACCGCTTTATTGTCTTGCCTGATAAACAGATTTGCAGGCAGGTCTGTTCTTTGTGCATATCGAACCTGAGCAAAGGGAGGTGTACTTGTCCGGCTTAGCCAGAACTACCCGACCACCTGAGATGTAGCGGCCAGGAGGTTGAGAACTGCTGTAACGACCGCGGACTTATTCCCCTTGCCGGTATTTTATTCGTCGCTCACCCGACCAAAAAAGACGCACTTAGGGCGTAATTTGGATAGGGATTCAGTCAAATTGCGGGCACAAAAAAACTAGCACTTTTGGGGCTGTGTATATCCGCTGTTTGATGAGGTTCTCACGCCTCATGGAGAATGTTGGCATGATTGCAAGGGGTAGTGATTAGTTATTTGATCTACCTAAAATTATCTATATAGACCGAATCACCAAAGGCATTATTATAATCTTTGATAATTTCCTTAAAAATTTGCTTTGTATTTTCAGTATTATTTAAAAATAAAAACCTATCTGCGATATCAGCGTTACCAGAATTATGAATAGATGATAAAATAGCATAGCTATCTGACGACAAAAATTCATTAAGGTCTAAATGCTCAAATAAACAATATTTATCCATATACGATCTATATTTTTTAAAATCCACACCAAAAGATATATTATGTTTTGAGCAATTCAAAAACATCAAATAAAGAACATCATTACTGATATAATACCGCAATATATTTACACATACTATCTTCGCCTCAACCTCTTCTATTTCGTCTTTTTTATGATCTACTGCGCTACGCTGGTCAGGCTCTAAAAACAACCTCAGTTTTAAAATAAAGCTATTAACAAGTTTAAACGCCTGATAAACAAGGATCAGAAAACTGCTTAGTTCTCTATTCGATTTTATTATTTTTTCACAAAAAACGCTTGCATCTATAATACTTATTTGAACAAACTTTCCTTTGTTAATTGCTTCAGCAAACACAGGCCTTAGCCTAATTTGTTCAGACATAATGCGATCATAAAGGCTAAAAAAGGTGCTCTCAAACTTTTGAATACGCTGTATACGCTCCTGCTCCTGAAGCGCCTTAGCTGTTTTGGCCTACTCCTGCTCATCTTTGAAACAGTTTTCGTAATGGGGTTTAGCTTTTGCAGCGAGCCAGAGGGAGACCAAATAAGACACCAACACGCTAACAATCAGGGCTACCAACTCTGTTGCATTGCTCAATACTTCCACGCCCTTACTCCATACCACCATGTTATAACCCAACTCCCTACAGCAGCTGCTAAGCCCCGCTCAACCCATTTGTGGCGCTTCAGGCCAGTAGTAGAGACCGCTGAGAAAACGAAAATAGCTATGAGGGCTAGACTGAGCCCGAAACCAGAGAAGGCTATCCCACTTGAAGGCATCTCACTCACTTCAACATCCCTTTTGTCAACAACCTATCTTTAAGAATGATACGCAGATGCGTTGTGCAGACCTGAATACCGGTTTAATCAACCACTAAGCGGGGCCATATCATCCGGCTCTGGCTTCAATACTTTTATCACACAGACCTGCTCTCAGTGGTTACAGGGTACTAAAAGATCAAATTGTAAGCTGACTCATTTTTTCTCTAATTTCAGCCAGACAACCTTTCTTAATGCCTGAATCATGATCAATGATACCTACCTTAAATTTATCAAACTCATCATCGCTAATATCAAAGAAAACATACTCAAGCAAATCCTTTATTTCTATATTTCGAGCAACAGCCGGGGCAATACTCAAAAATTCATGATAAAAACGTTCAATATTTTTATAACCAACATTTAAATCAAGCATATTGTTTAATTTCTTTCTTCTCATCGTTGAATAAAAGCAATATATAGCAATCATTTTCTCATAATAACTACTTTCTTCTGAAGGAAATATATAATAAGAAAGCAGCAAGATTGAAACAACTCGCTCAATATCTCTAGGAGATGATTTAAAAAACTCAAAAAGCCGAATTAAAACATCACGACGCTCTAATC
>JBLWVL010000013.1:0-87254 GCA_048268485.1 Oceanospirillum sp. | reverse complement strand
CTGAATAAAGAGCACAGTCTGCTCACTCTCTGGTTTTTGTAAAATCTCATCGACGGAGGCTACCGTCAGTTCAGGCAGATCACAGGAAAAAGTATCCTGCAGCATATCGGCAATCGTTGAGAAGCAGGCGTTAAGAATGATATTCCCAATCTCATTCAAAGCATCCTGTTCAATCTCACTGAGCTGCTCAATCGGAACCTGACTACCCAGCATCAAGCGAACAATCTCCAGGCTGGAGTTCTCCGGAAACATCAGCATCGCCTCACCGGAAAAACTGCCATTAAACATCTGACTGACACAAGTCAGACGCTCGGCACCGATGCCAGGAGACAGAAGCTCAATAACCCGGTGGATAGGCATAACATGCACCACAGGAACGCTCATCGTGACAGGTTCCTGAGTCAGTTCACTGAGAGCAGAAGCTGAACGCCCCACGCTGATATTAAAGATTTCAGCTAAGGCATCTAACTCAAGTACAGTCAAATCATTCATTTTCCCGGCTCCAGATCGCCAGTGCCTTTTCAGCTACCGCCGGGGTAATCGGCTTAGCAATAAAATGAACGCCAAGCTCTTCTGCTCTTGCCTGGCTGGAAGACTGAATATTGGCAGACAAAAGAATCATGGTTGTATCCGGCAGCTGAGGACGCAATATTTCGACAGCTTCAAAGCCATCCATCACCGGCATATTAATATCCATCACAATCAGATCCGGTGTTTCAGCGGTGGCCTTTTCAACTGCCTGCTGGCCATCTTCAGCTTCAGTAATCTGCCAATCACCACTGGCGACCATATTGATCATTTTACTTAGCATCATGCGGGAAACACGACTGTCATCCACCACCAAAACCGTTTTGCTCATGAATCTACCTTATAATTAAAATCTGAATACAGAGCTGCTGTCTGAAATTGTGTTTAACAGCTAAGAAGCTATGTGGGGCGATTAAACAAGCTGTTCTGAGGCTAATCTATCGTATCTGAGCTTAAAAAGCAGTATCCGGCCGGATTGTTTATTGCGGCACAGCATGGAGAAATTACAAAAAGTTACTCTTGTTATTTATAACATGCTGATATAAAAGAAAAAAACCGATTGGATGTTCCAACCGGTTTTTTCAGTAGATATGAAGCTAAGCAATACTGGCGATTATTCGTAATCAGGCTCAGGCATATGCGGCAGCTTCTGCACAATGTAAGTGTAAACCGTTGGTACCACATAAAGTGTTAGTAACGTACCAAAAGTCAGACCACCTACAATCACCCAACCAATAGCCTGGCGACTTTCTGCACCGGCACCGGTAGCCAGGGCCAACGGCAGGTTACCCAGCACCATCGCACCTGTGGTCATCAGAATCGGGCGCAGACGCAGTACACTCGCTTCGACAATCGCTTCAAACTTCTCTTTGCCCTCTTCGCGGAGCTGGTTGGCAAATTCCGTCATCAGAATACCGTGCTTGGTGATCAGACCAATCAGTGTAATCAGGCCGATCTGACTATATACATTCAAAGTACCACCGGTCATCTTCATGGTGAGCAGCGCCCCCAGAATGGCCAATGGAACCGTCAGCATAATCACCATTGGAGAACGGAAGCTCTCAAACTGTGCCGCCAGAACCAGATAGATGAAGCCCAGCGCCAAAATAAAGGTAATCATCAGAGAGTCGCCAGATTCCACATATTCCCGGGCCTGGCCACTGTAATCAAACTGGATTCCCTGAATACCCATCTCTTCCGCTGTTTGCTCAATCGTATCCCGTAGCCAAACCAGAGCATCCCCCTGAGTCAGTCCGGGTGTCAGGCTGGCTTTAATGGTTGCTGCGCGTAGT
The DNA here is from genome assembly GCA_048268485.1 of Oceanospirillum sp. GTDB lineage: Bacteria > Pseudomonadota > Gammaproteobacteria > Pseudomonadales > Halomonadaceae > Oceanospirillum. The sequence goes on along the minus strand of JBLWVL010000013.1, from coordinate 85,434 downwards.
TTATTGAAGTGGTTCAGCTCTTTAGGTGCAACCGTCTCAACCAAGGTTACCAGGTTTGATAACTGAATCATCTGGCCGGAAGCTGAGCGCACGTAGATAGAAGATAGTGATGACGGGGTCGCACGATCCACATCCGCTACTTTAGCAATTACGTCATATTGCTCATTACCATCTTTATAGCGGGTAATCGTCCGGCCGCCCAGCAGAGTTTCCAACGTGCTGGTCACATCAGAAATAGAAACCCCTACCGCTGCAGCCTTGTCACGATTAATCTTAAGATTGATCTGCGGCTTGTTCAGTTTCAGGTCAACATCCGGGTTTACCAGCTTTCCACTGGCGTAAACCTTGCCCATAACCGCACCAATCAGCTTCTGCAGATCTTCGAAGTTGGCCGTGGACTGAACAACCATTTCAACCGGGCGGGCAGTCGGGCTTTGTCCCAGGGATGCCGGTGTAATCGGGAATGACATGATACCCGGAATACCCGCATACATAGGGCCACGTAGGGTTCCTGCAATTTCCTGAGCACTGCGTTCGCGCTCTTCCCAGTCTTTAAGACCGGCAAAAGAAATCACATTACTTTCCGTTGGGAACAAACCGGTAATCACGAAATAACGCTCAATCTCAGGGACACCAGAGAATACACCTTCAATCTGACGGCTGTACTTATCCAGAAACTCTGTAGTAGATCCTTCAGGGCCAATACCAAAACCGATAATCGTTCCCCGATCCTCAACCGGTGACAATTCACTGTTCAGGCTGCTAAAGGTGACATACAAACCACCCAAACAGGCCACGCCAACCAACAACACAACCGGGCGAGCTTTCATGGTCCATTTCAGAGAACGACGATAAAGGTCACCCATACCGTTCAGAACCTTCTCCCCCCAGAGATAGAATTTACCATGGCTCTCATGTTTGAGAATCCGGGAGCACATCATAGGTGACAGAGTCAAAGCCACAAAGCCGGACACAACCACAGCACCAGCCAGTGTCAGTGCAAACTCTGCAAACAACTTACCCGTCCGCCCTTCGGTAAAGGCCAAAGGTGTAAACACCGCCGCCAGAGTAATGGTCATAGCGATAACCGCAAAACCGATCTCTTTAGAGCCTTTAAATGCCGCCTGAATCGGGTGCATCCCCTCTTCAATGTGACGATAGATGTTCTCCAACATCACAATGGCATCATCGACTACCAGACCAATCGCCATCACCATCGCCAACAGCGTCAGAGTATTGATGGAGTAGCCCAGTACGTACATAAAAACGAAGGCACCGACCAGGGAGACCGGAATGGTTACCAGAGGGATCAGGGTTGCCCGCAAGGAACGCAGGAAGATAAAGATCACCAGAATAACCAGGATCACAGCTTCTGCGATGGTGGAAAATACCGCATTAATAGAGCGATCAATAAAAATAGAGGAATCGTAAGCGACATTCACTTTCATTCCTTCCGGCAAAATCGCTTCAATTTCCGGAATCATCTCGCGAACACTGGTGGAAACATCCAGCGGGTTAGCCACCGACTGTTTGACAACCCCCATAGCAACAGCTGTCTTACCTTTAAAACGTACTGTACCTCGGTCATTTTCAGCATCAATACGAACACGGGCAACATCTTTTACCCGAACAAGATAGCCGTCGTTGTCCCGAAGAATCACCTGTTCGAACTCTTCCGGGCTCTGCAGGTCCGTTTGAGCCAGCAGGGTAAATTCACGATTCTCAGACTTAATGGTACCCGATGGGACCTCAAGGTTCTGACTGCGTATCGCATTGGATATATCGGTAGTTGTGACACCAAAGGCCGCCATACGCGCCTTATCCAGCCAGATACGCATAGCATATCGGCGTTCACCAAAGATACGGACTTCTGCGACACCTGGCGCAGTCTGCAGACGGTCTTTCACCAGTCGATCGGCAAAATCGGTCATCTCTAACGGCGTATGATTCGGGCTGGAAAAAGCCAGATACATAATAGGCTGAGCATTTGCCTCTACCTTCGCAACGATCGGCTCATCAATATCATCCGGCAGGCGGCCCCGTACACGGCCGACACGGTCGCGCACATCAGATGCTGCGTTGTCAGCATCGCGCTCCAGCTTAAAGTTAATGGTGATCTGACTCTTACCACTACTGGAAGAAGAGGTCATATAATCGATGCCTTCAATACCGGAAAGAGAGTCTTCCAGTACATTGGTCACCTGAGATTCGATAATACTGGCGTTGGCACCGGTGTAGGTGGTGACAACAGAAACCGTCGGTACATCAATATTCGGGTACTCCCGAACCGAAAGACGGTCATAGGCGATCACGCCCACCAGCATCAGCAACAGACTCATCACTGTTGCAAATACCGGTCGTTTAATGGAAATTTCTGACAATACCATGCCGAAGATGCTCCTTAATTAGCCATTAGCAGATGGGCTTACTGGCTTTGTTCAGCCTGAGGTTTTGCGGACTGCAGATTTACCGGCATGGCTGCTGCACCAGGACGGAGTTTCATTTGCCCTGCTGTAACAACAATATCACCTGCTTTAACTCCCTGAAGAACCTGTACACGGCCACGTTCCCGAATACCGGTCACAACAGGGCGGATAGCAACTTTGCCTTCTTCCAGCACATAGACCAGTTGAGCATTCCCCTGGGGAACTAACGCCTCTTCCTGCAGAAGCAGTGCATCTTCAATGGTTTCCAGATTCAGGCTAACACGGGCAAACAGGCCAGGACGCAACTTACCGCCATCATTAGGCAAGCTAGCAACCACTTTCACGCTTCGGCCATTTACATCCACTTCCGGAGACACAGCAAATACGGTTCCTTTAAACTGCTCACCTGGAATCGCATCTATAGAAACAGCAACGCTCTGCCCCACAGCAAGACCTGTCAGATATACCTCAGGAACCCGGAACTCAATACGCAGAGGATTAACAGATACCAGACTGACCAATGATTGCCCTGGTGTCACATACTCACCAACACTGACCTCACGCAAACCCACCAGGCCATCAAAAGGTGCGTTCAGCGTCATTTTGCCTAACCGCTCTTTAGCCAGTGCAACACCCGCCTGATCGATACGCAGTTTTGCCAAAGCACTATCACGGGTATTAACGCTACCAGCGTTCGAACTTACCAGCTGGTTAGCACGTTTATACTCAACTTCGCTCAGTCCCCGGCTGGCTTCAGCCTGTTTCAGTTCAGCGCTCGGAATAGAGTCATCCAGTTTGATCAGAGGCATGCCTGCCTGAACCATCTGACCCTCACGGAATAAAATTTTTGCAATCCGGCCCGCCACTTCAGGACTGATGGCAACAGACTCATCTGCTGAAAGGGAACCGACCACTTCCACCGTGCGTTCAAGAGTTTCTGCCTGTACGACCTGCGCCTCCACCGGCATCGGTGGCATTTCTGCGGCATTGGCCTTAACGGCGTTGAGAGTAAGGGCACTGATGAAAGGTAATAAGGCACCAAATGCCAGTGTCCGGGAAAGGGAGTGTTTCATGTAATTGAGCCTCTGCTTATCCTTGAGCATACTTAGTTGCTGAGTTGCTTGCTTTATGCAGTCTTGTTAACAACGTATGCTGCCGTTGCCGTCGACATGTAGCGTTCGTAATCGAACTATCAGCGAGTCATACACGAGCTACATCGCACAGGACAAATGGATTGATATGTAAAATAACGGACTATGATACTCAGCTTTAAAAAGCATCATAGGGGAACAATTAATCGTCAATCATCCTGTGAGTAATAACCCGAAAAATCTAATATCCCAGATATTTTTTTCAACGAAAAGTCCAAATGAGTTTACCTGAAAAGCAGATAAATCCGCAGCGCCTTAACCTCAGCTGTGAACCAGTAATTGCTGCCCCATAAGCCCCGTGAGAAACCCGGCAACCGCCGCCATAGGTGGCCACCAGTCTCTATCCAACCGAACCTGAGGTGCAATATCCTGAAACGTCAGGTAAAGAATCCCGCCGGTGGCCCAAAGCATAATAAAGCCAAGTGCCATTTCCATTTCTGAAAGCCAGACAAAACCTACCCAAGCTGAAAATGGGCCAATGGGCACCAACAGAATAAAGAAAATAAGAATTTTCCGGCACTGGCCGGGACGAACAGCGATCATCTCCCGATAAGCATTAAAACCTTCCGGCAGATTCTGTAGTGCCATCAACAGTGCCAGCAACAGACCACTCTCGCTTCCCAGAGCCAGGGAAGCGCCCAGAGCCATCGCCTCAGGCATAAAGTCCAGCAGCATCGCCAGCAGTTGGGCCGTTGAGCCACCCTGGCGGCTCAGAATGATGTCTGCAACCATAAACATCAGCCCACCACTCAGCACTGCGACCGCGACCCAAACCGTCGACAATGATTTTTGCCCTTCCGGCACCAGAACCAACGCAACGGCAGCCAACAGAACACCCGCTCCATAGGCGATCACCGAATGCTTAAGCTCATTTTCCAGCCATTGGTTCTGGAAGTGCTCAATCCGCGCCAGAAAGCCCCCTAAAGGAATAGTTATCGCCGCAAGTGTGGAATAAAGCAGTGCCAGACTGAGAGCTTCAGACATGATGCATCCCTTCTTATGTATTCAGACCAGAAAAAAGCTCGTTAAAGCATTCAGAAGGCTACAGTAAAGCCCCTCAAACTGCACTTTCATCCTACTGAATCAGGCTATAAAACTCTGCCAGAGAAGGCGCAAAGCCAGTAGCGTGACAATCAGTGCAAACCCCCGACGAAACAGGTGTCCCGGAATCCGGTTCAACAACTTAAGTCCCAACCAGGTTCCGAAAGCACCGGCAGCAATCATTAAGACAATCGGCACTAACCACGCAGAAAAATGAAAACCCAGTGCCCCAAAGACGGCGGCCTTTGTCACATGCTGAAATGACATACATGCGGAAAAAGTTGCAGTTGTGGATAATTTATCCTGATCCAGCCGGTGCACAAAGGCCGCCACTAAAGGGCCTGTCGCACCAACGAACATAGAGATCAGGGTTGTCAGTCCTCCGGCAAAAATGGTTTTAGCACCACTTACAGCCAGCTTTTTCGGTTTAGGGCCCCAAACCATATAGAGAATAAAAAACGCTACCGCCCTCTGGATCCAGTCAACCGGTAGCTGAACAAGTACCTGAGACGCGATCAAAGCTCCCAGCATAGCCCCCAGAGAAAACCTCAGCACCATTGGCCAGTGAATATGTCGGCGAGTCATCAGCGCCCGATTCGCATTAGAGCCAAACTGCACCAAGCCGTGCACCGGGATCAGAGCTAGCGGAGGCAGAATAGTCGCCATCACCGCTAATAGCAGTACACCTCCGCCAATACCCATAGCTGCAGTGATAAAAGAGGTCAGGGCGCTGGTGAGCACCAGCCAAAAGAGATGAAGATTAGAGAGCCCTTCCGCTAAAGGCATAGCCCAAAACGCCTGCAGATCCACCATATTACAAATCGCCTGTTCAGATCAGATAAAACCCGGTTAAAAACCGCTCAGCAAGCAGGTGCCCTATGACATGACAAAGTGCCGGGCGCCCAGCTCTTAAGGATCACGTTATATCACGAAGCCCCCTGTCTTGCCCCTACCTGAACGGCTTACTAAAAATCAACTTTGCACAGGATTTGCAACCACTGAGACCTGACCCGATGACCCGGACGTATCCTGCTCCGGTTTTTTATCTGACGTAGCTCCACTCTGAAGCTTCGGCTGAGTATTCTGTTGACGGTAACGGCCAATAATCGAGCCCATCACCACAGTGACAAGTAGTGAAGCAAACCACAACTCCGCACCAAACAGCCACAAGCCGATACCTATGGTAATCGCATCAATCACTAACAATGCCCAGCCACGATTTACGCCCCAGACCCGTTCCATATAAAGCGCCAGCACGGTAAACCCACCGGTCGAAGCGTTGTGCTGAAACAGTGTCACAATACCGAAAGCCATCAGAGCGCCCGCCGCCAAAGCCCCCAAAACGGCAGAGCCAAGATCCAGCACCACATACTGTCCAATCAGGTCGGTCAAGACACCAATCAGTGTCACCGCCAGGGCGGTACGCAAGGTGAATGCCCAGCCTTTTTCGTAGTAAGCCAGCAGATAAAATGGCAGATTGATCACCAGAAAGACCTGACCAAAAGAGAGATCAGCCAATAGGCGATCACCGATCAGACCTACACCGGTAATACCACCGACAGCAACCTGGCTGGACTGTAAAAACAGAATACCCAGTGCCATCAGAAAACTACCTTCAAGAATACCTAACCAGTTGTGTGCATGACGTTTCATAACGCTCTCACTTTTCATATTGCGTATTTTTTTGCAGAGACGGTAAACGCCAAGCTTTCCCGGACAGCATATGCTCATCAGGAAAAACAGCGTTTATGGAACGGAGATCAAACTCCGCAAAGCGAAAAAGGAGTATCAGCTCTGGAAAACACGCTGCTGAAGCTGAGCTTCAGAGAAAAGAAATTCGTTCGGTTTACTTTTGGCGGTTTTAATCGCCCGAACCGGTGACAAGCGCAGCATAGAGCAACAACCACTTAATACAGACGCGTAAGAGCACTGGCGCGCCATGCACCAGTTCAGACACATCAGTAAATTAACGGAAGCTCGTGTGATCAATGCTGACTTTGTCCTGCTAAGAGGTAGGTAAATACAGCGCGTATTGTACGAGGTTTAATAGCAGGCGCAAGAGGCGCCCCGCTGAAACTTTATACTATTCGGCAAAGTGGTTTTACAGCTGGCAAGCCACAGTTACAGTCCAAATATTGTACCTGGGCATTACAATATCAAAGGCGTCAGCTGACAGAGTATCAATCCACCGCCTGCATCGGCACCATACTGAGCAGTGCAGAGCGAACCCGTTCAACACTCAGGTCATGAATACAAGGATCTGTAGCTTTGTTTTTATGCTGACGACACACCAGATCATGACAGGGCTGGCAGGTACGGTCGCTACCGACGGTTTTCACCTGAGCCCGCTGGGGTGTGGATTGATTGCCCTGCTGATCATGGTCTTCCGGAATAACAACATCCAGCTCACCGCTACCTCTTAACATGACCAGAGGGTGATTCAGGGCCCGGCATAGCTGGCTGTACAGTGTCTCCTGAGCCAGAACCGCACGGCTTTGCGCCAGAAGATCCAGTTTATCATCCCAGGCCAGCCGCCCACTCAGATTACTGACATCCATCTGACGCTCATAATCTAAACCTGCACAGATCTGTTCACAGAAAGCCTGTTCGGTTCTCGGAGCGATCAACCAGACCTGCCATCCCTGATCGATCAGCTGTTCTGCCAGCTTAGTCCAGCGCTCGACTGGCCAGCGTTGCCCGGACCTCAGGTCACCACCGGGGCAAAACACCATCGCCGGACGCTCCGGGTTCAGATGGTACTCCTTACTCAGTGCCCGGGCGTTATCCAGGTCGGAAAACAACTGAGGCTCCAGCGGCTCATCACTCATCTCACCATGATCATCCGCTAACGCCAGATAGCGACTGCGACGGGTTGGAAACTTCCCCACAGGCATCCAGCGGGCGTCGTTGATCAGCATAAACCGAAATCGCCCTAAAGTGCCGCTGCGGCGGTCAATACCGGCCATCCAGGGGATTAGTGATGGTTTCCATCGGGGGGTAAAAACCAGTGCCTGATCAAAGGGTTCAAACTCCTTCTGCCACTCTTCCAGCTGACGACCGGCGATCCAAAATAATTTTCCGGCAGCCTTGGTATCAGGCAAGGTCAGCAGATCATCCAGTCCAACCAAGCGCCGAGCCAACGAATGCAGATGGGCAGGCGCCATCAGGCTGATACGGCACTCCCTGTGCTTACGGATCAGGCGCTGAATAACGCACTGCACATCCAGCAAAGCATCCGGGGTTTCATCGGCAATCAACAAAATTTTCATGGCAGGCTCATTTGCTACAGGTCTAAGAGGATCACAGCATATTACTGCCCAAGGCAGCTTTTACAAGGGGAACAGAGGCGGTTGCAGGGTAGCGCTTATGACAGGGGCGCTAGCTCCGCCGCTCAAGCAACCAGGTTGCCATCTGAGTTAATGCCTGAGAGTTGTCGATATCGCTGATCGCTTCAATCGCCCGATAGTAATGCCGATACAGATGCTCAGTCGCACCCTGACGCCCCAGACAACGGACAAAGGTAGAAGCCTGATTGCGGTGATCCAGTTGCGCTGGCTTACCCAGTGTCGCCTCATCGGACTCCACATCCAGCAGATCATCTTTAATCTGAAATGCGATGCCCAAATGGTATGCATACCGCTGCAAACAAGCGATATGCGACTCAGGCTGCCCGGTAAGAAGCGCGGGCAGCACCAGTGCGCTCTCTATGGCATAAGCAGTTTTCTTCAGGCTGATCTCTTCCAGCGCTTCAATGGTTAAAACTCTGCCCTGAGCCTCCAGATCCAGCCATTGGCCGTGGCAGATTTTCTGGCTGAGCTGGCTGGCGTATTCCAGGGATTTCAGCAGATGCTCTGCCTTAAATCGCCCCATGCCGGCATGGACTTCCACCGCTTTCAGGATCAGGTTCACTGCAGAGATCTCAGCTTTAGCTTCACTCTTCAGGTGCTGATGCAGGGTTGGCTTTCCACGACGCAGATCAGAATTATCCTGACTGGGCTTATCATCCAGAATCAGTGACGCGGTGTGCATGTATTCGATAAACCGCACCACAGGTGCAATCTCATCAAATGTCAGACTCAGGCAATCCTGACCGTAGAGGATGCACAACACACCCCGAAAATATTTACCACCGGCTGACAGCGAGTAGTTCGCGGCCTCCTCCAGAGGGTTACCGGCACTCAGTGGCAGCTGTGCTCTGATCTCTGCCTGAATCACTTTAATGCGCTGCTTCAGGGCACCTGCATCTTTTTGCCCGCCCTGTTTGTCCTGAAGTTGCTGTTGCAGTTGTGTACTGAAAAACTTATCCAACCAGCCCATTTCCAGCGGCAGATCAAGGGCTGACAACACCGCCTGCTGAACGGGTAGCAGTTCAGGACAGTCCTGAGTTAATCGCCCCATTCGTTCAGAAAAACCCACCTTACCCAGTGTTTCCAACAGAGACTTATGGCTGTTGATACAGCGCTTTATCAGAAGGTTTTTGGTCTGAGGTTCATTGCGATAACACCGGTAGATCAGATGGTGAAGTAGCGCCCAATACAGCCGGTAAGGGTGAATCCCTTCATAGAGGGTATTCTGATGGATCAGGGCAACAAAAGGGGTGATATTGCCCTCCTGATAATCCAGATCCACATCTTTCAGGTCATCATGCAGCTGGTTAAACAACCCGAAGTACTGGTAGTTGCCCAAAGTAACCCGATTGGAAACCAGTGCATCCGCCAGAATTCTGGAACGACTCGATTTGTTAATCATCCCCAACCATACCGGCCCGGCATCCGCCTGCTGAGATTTCAGAAAGATATAAGCCTGATCCAGAAAAGCCTCAAAGTGGTCTGACTGCTGTTGCTGAATAAAGCTGAAAGCTTCCGTCAATTCATCAAAAACATAGGTTAACCATCGAGTTTGTATGTCTGGGCTGGGCTGATCTGATGACGCCAAATCCGTTTTTTCCAGAATCGGTCTGTGGACGACTCCCTGCAGAATGGAATGTTCGAGGGCCTGATTAAAACATCTCTGCTGATCCGCTGTGAGCACTTGGGAATCCTGCAAATCATCAATCAGCGGGTAGGTCAGCCCGTAGTAGTATCCCAGCCGGATCGCCTGTTCAAAGTCAGCACCCGCACCTTTGCTTTGCCACTCATTCATCAGAACACCGGCTATAACTTTCAGCAGCTTACGCATCCCCTGATGAGCTGCCAGTGCTTCCGGCAGTTCCTGCTTTAAACGATAGATCTTAGCCGACAGCCAGATAAAAGCACTCTGAGCCTGATGCTTTTTTGCCCAGCGAAAGCCGTGCAGCATCATATCAGGGGTATCCGTCGAGATATTATCTGTCGTGGCCTCAGTCAGTCTTTTCGCCAGATCATCAGTCAGGTCATCAATATTACCCGCGACATCGGCCTGATTCAGATCCAAATCAAGATCCCGGACATACAGGTAGGCCAGGGACTCCCGCAGGTAGCGCTTTAGCCTTTTCTCACTGACCAACTTTTTAATAAAAGCCGGACTGTTAAAAAAACTCAGTTTGTGCGCCAATGAAGCCTTAGGTGCACTCTGACTCCATTGATAGATATCTTCTGCAAGGCTGGAGAAAGTTCCGGGGTTCCGGCCATCAAGCAACAGAGTGTCCAGAAAACATTGTGCCTGCTCCTGAGCATGGGCAAAGCCCTGTATCCTACGTGGATTTGTCATGTTACTGGCTCAGAGTCCTGTTCGCTGGCGTCGGAGTGATGGTATTGATTAAAGTTATGATTCATATATGCGGCTCACAGTAATGACATCAATGTGGAATAGCAACTTATATACAGGAGGCTGCGGATATGAAGCCAGAAGCTGATCGAGACTCAACTTCCGTTCTGCGGCAACAACCTGAGGCTCCGGTAAAAAGATGAAAAAACACCTCATTAACTACTTTAACGACATTGCCGATCAGAAATGGCTCTACCCGGCGCTGTTTGTCTTTTCTTTTCTGGAATCCATCATTATTCCGATCCCCCTGGAGCTTGTACTGGTGCCGTTAATGCTGCAGGCCTCATCCCGACGGATCTGGTTGCTGGCAGGTATCGCTCTGCTGGGCTTTCTGGCCGGAGCCACTCTTGGCTATTTCAGTGCCATACATCTTATTGATCAACTGGAACCCTGGTTGCTGCAGTCTCAGGAGAGCCAGCAATATTATCAGGCTGCTTTGACCGAGATGGAGGAAAATGGTTTCTGGTATCTGCTGACCGTTGGTATTACACCGCTGCCCACACAGATCGCCATGCTGGCTGCCGGTAGCACTGCATTTCCATTCGGACTGTTTCTGCTGGCGATGCTGGTGACACGCTCAGTTCGCTACTTTTCCATCGCATGGGTGATGAGTTTGTGGGGTAAGTCCGGTTATCACTGGCTGAAAAGCCATAAATCGAGAGTCAAGAAACTGGCAGTGCTGTTACTTGTTATTTTAGCGCTGTATGAGCTGGTTCTCTGAAAACAGCTCCCCCTTGTATCCTAAAAGCCTTCTGAGAACAGCGCTAAGCGCGCATAAAAATACCCGCTGTCACCAGAGCGGGTATTCTTCAGGCACGTTAAATCCTTAAGGGTTCACTGGCGCCAGCCATTCAGGATGCTCAGCACGTTTACCGGTCACCTGATCAAAGTAGAGGCTCTGCAGTTTCTCGGTGATCGGGCCACGGCGGCCTTCACCGATCTGACGGCCATCCAGCTCACGAATCGGCAGCACTTCGGCTGCAGTACCGGTGAAGAAGGCTTCATCAGCGATATAAACCTCGTCACGGGTGATCCGTTTTTCGATCACATCCAGACCCAGCTCCTCTTTTGCCATCTCAATCACAGTGCGGCGAGTGATGCCATCCAGACAGGAGGTCAGCTCAGGGGTATAGATCTTGCCATCACGTATAACAAAGATATTCTCGCCGGAACCTTCCGCCACATAACCTTCGTTATCCAGCAGCAGAGCTTCCTCGCAGCCGGAGCGCAAGGCTTCTGACAATGCCAGCATGGAGTTCATGTAGTTGCCGTTAGCCTTCGCCTTGCACATGGTGATGTTCACATGATGGCGGGTGTAGGAGGAGGTCTGCACTTTGATGCCCAGCTCTTTCGCTTCCGGCGACATATAAGACGGCCACTCCCAGGCGGCAACCATAACATGCACTTTCAGGTTGTCTGCACGCAGCCCCATGCCTTCTGATCCGTAAAACACCATGGGACGCAGGTAGGCATGATCCAGATTGTTGTCACGCACGGCTGCCAACTGAGCTTTGTTCAGCTCCTCTTTGCTGAAAGGAATCTGCATATCCAGAATATGTGCCGAACGGAACAGACGGTCAGTGTGTTCCTGCAGGCGAAAAATCTGTGCGCCCTTGTCGGTTGCATAAGCCCGGACACCTTCAAAACAACCCATACCGTAGTGCAGAGTGTGAGTCAGTACATGTACTTTTGCATCTTTCCAGTCCACCATCTGGCCATCTAACCAGATCAGACCTTCGCGTTCGGCCATAGACATATCAGATATCCTTCAGCTTTTAGATTGTCGTTTTGCTTTTGAATTCTTGTTTGCGTTCAAAGCATCAGTATAAAAGGCTTCCCGTCACCGGGCTGTCAGCTTTCCAGAAGACTGTGCCAGATACGGGTCACGTTTGTTCTGTGATCGGTAAACTGATTCGCAGGCACCACGCTCGGCACCTTCTGCATAGAGGCATCGTGGGCGGCCTGGCGGTAAACCAGATAAGCCTCACTCAACTGCCCCACCTCTTCCGGCGTTAATAGCCCCACCTGTTCCACCGTTTCCAGAATACGCATATTATCGGTCCACTGCAGCAATTCAGGATGCTCGCGGCTGAAACGCAGCACGCAGTACTGAGCAATAAACTCAATATCCACCATACCTCCGGCATCCTGCTTCAGATGGAAGTGGCTATGCTCGCCGGTCGCATCCGGCTTGGAACCCAGGTTGTCCCGCATCTTAATGCGCATTGAGACAACATCCTCCCGCAGCTGATTCAGGTCACGCTCTTCGGTCAGAATCTCGGCGCGAACCTGAGTAAACTTCTGCGCTACTTCAGGACTACCGGCCACGACACGGGCACGCACCAGCGCTTGCTTCTCCCAGGTCCAGGCCTCTTTCAGCTGATAGTCCCTGAAGGCTTTGACGGAACTTACCAATAAACCTGAGTTACCGGACGGACGCAGGCGCATATCCACTTCGTACAGCTGGCCAGATGGTGTCAGAGTATTCAGGATATGGATAATTCGCTGACCCAGACGGGTGAAGAAGACGCCATTATCAATGCTCTTCCTGCCATTACTATCACCATCAGTCACACCCTGTGAAGCCGCATCATGCAGAAACACCAGATCCAGATCCGAGCCATACCCCAGCTCAATTCCCCCCATTTTACCGTAACCGATAATCACAAAAGAGGGATCACACAAAGAACCATCTTCTTTGGCTGGTGTACCATATTTTTCAGTCAGGGTTTTCCAGGCCATCTGGAGCACATATTCCAGCACAACTTCTGCTATAAAGGTGAGGTAATCACTTACCTTCATCAGGTGTCTGGTTTGATTGATATCCGATGCTGCCACACGGAGTACATGAGCACGTTTAAAGTAGCGCAGCGCCTCCATCTGAGCTTCTTCATCCTCTTCCGGTAAACGCAGCATCTGCTGACGAAGCTCATCACGCAGCAGCTCAATATCCGCCGGAGTATAAAGGGTGGCCGGATTAAGCAGTTCATCCAGCAGAATCGGAGTTTTCGCCAGATGCTCGGCGATCCAAGGGCTGGAGGAGCAGAGCTTCACCAGCTGTTTCAGGGCACTGGGGTTTTCCATCAGAAGTACAAAGTAAGCACTTCTTCGCAGTACCGCTTCCACCAGAAGCAAGGTACGCTCCAGCGTCTGGGATGGCGTACCGCACTCGGTGACGGCCTGCAGCAGCATCGGCATAAAAGCTTCCAGACGCTCACGGCCTTCACGCTGCAAACCCTGAACGACCCGGCTGTTACGCAGACTATCCAGTCGACGGTAAGTGGTTTCAGCATCTTCAAAGCTCTGATTTTCTAACAGACGTGCACCGCCTTCCGGATCATATTCGCCTTTCCAGAGCGCACCCAGCTCTGCGCTTTGACTGTCAGCTTGTTCCTCTTCATCTTCCGGAGCAGCAATCACATTAGCGAAGTGTTTACTGACTTTCGCCCGCTCCAGCTCCAGGCGGGCTTCGAAATCCTGCCAGTTGTCAAAATTCATAATGTAGGCCATACGCAGGCGCGGGAAGTCATCTTCCGGTAGTGTCTGGGTCTGTTGATCCGCAACGCCCTGAAGGGCATGTTCGGCATTGCGCAGGAAGAGATAACCTTCCAACAGTTCATCGGTCACCACCTGTGGAATCAGGCCCAGACCGCTGATAATCGGTAACACTTTTCGGATCGAGCGCTCCTGCAGCTCGGTATCCCGGCCACCACGGATCAACTGGAACACCTGGGTTATAAACTCAACCTCGCGGATACCACCGGGGCCAAGTTTTACGTTAGTGATTAACCCCTTACGACGTACCTCACGGTTGATCATCGCTTTCATATCCCGCAAAGATTCGATGGCGCTGAAATCCACATACTTGCGATAAACAAAGGAGTTCAGTTCTTCCAGCAGCGCATTACCACTCTCGATATCACCCGCGATAATACGCGCCTTAATCATAGCGTAGCGTTCCCACTCCCGGCCCTGATCATGGTAATACTCCACCATAGCGTTGTGACTCAGTGCCAGCGAACCACTCTGGCCGTATGGACGAAGGCGCATATCTACCCGGAAGACAAATCCATCAACAGTATTGGTATCCAGTGCAGCGATCAGTTTCTGACCCAGGCGGATAAAAAAGTCCTGATTATCCAGTGAGCGGCTGCCACCCTGAGTCTGCCCATGGTTTGGGAAGCAGAACATCAGGTCGATATCGGAAGAGAGATTCAGCTCGCAAGCACCCAGCTTACCCATGCCGATCACAGACATACGCTGCGGCTGCGGTTCGCCACCTTCTTCCGCTTTGGCATATGGCGTACCCCACTTAGGTGTATAAAAATCATACAGCCAACTCAGGGCTTCATCGACACAGATATCCGCCAGATGACTTAGTTCAGCGGTGGTTTGCCACATATTGCTGGTGAAGGAGAAATCACGCCAGATAATGCGCATCATCATCTGGCGACGGAACTGACGCAACACCCGGTTCAGATCATTCTCAGCTGTACAGCCCGCCAGCTTTCCTTGCAGAATCTCCCGCATTTGAGTAGCGCTCAAGGGCTCGGTGAACCAGCCTTTTTCCAGCATCTCTGCCAACAGATGGGGAAAACGCAGGGCGCTATCAACCACGTATTCGCTACAAACGACAATCTTGTTGGCAAAAGGCAGATCTTTAAGACCAGTAAATAACTCAGGCTCCAGTCCATCCTTTAGCTTTTGCCACTGCTGGTCCGAAGTGGATTTCAGATTTTCAGGCAGATGTTGAGGGGGTTGTTGCGGGATGGATGACGACATGATGCTTCCTTATCTATTCTCATTGTCCGGTAACACTGGAACACCAACAGCAAAAATCACAATAACTGCAGAAGAGTCAAAGCAAGCTTATCTAAAACCCTCTGGTAATGCGAAATTTTGTACCCAAAGACCATGAAAGCAAGCTGTGCAGCTTTACAACGCTGAATTAGCAGACAGCGCGCCTCTTCTACAGCCTAAGTGGCAAAGAAGGTGCTTTAATTTATTTTCCGGGTCGCTTATAAAAAAACTACCACGCTTTATGTAAACACAGCAGTTTCTTTTTTCTGCTTATAAATCAAAGCGCACCATCCTATACCCTACGAAAACAGCCTTACCGGTAGAAAGCTTGTTTACATTTCTCTTCCTGTAGCTCCCTTGCTTCATTCAAACGTATGTTTTAAATTCGGCAGTCTTTGACTCGACTCAAAAGCAATCATCCAATAAAGAAAACAAAAATAAAATCGGAGCAGCTATGACACTTTCGCAACTTACAGAGAGTTTTATACCAGATAGCCTTCGGCAGGATCAGGACCGGCTTATCCACGCCCGAACCGTTGTCACCGTTGCCCTTTTGGCCGGCGTCATCGCACCTGTCTTTGCTGTAAGCTATTTCAAAAACCATCATCCGGCCATGGGCTGGGGGATTCTGCTTGGCAGTGCAGGGCTTCTGATCGGGCCTATCCTGTTGCGTATTACCGCAAAGGAGCGATGGGTAGCCGAAGGTGTGATCAGCTGTATGTATGCGATGATCGTCTGGATGCTCTATGTTAACGGTGGCATTATGTCCAGCAGCGCGCTCTGGATGGCATCCATTCCTTTTTCTGCCATTTTTATTGCAGGCCGTGGCTCCGGTTATTTCTGGTCATTTATTAGCCTGAGCACCATCACTATATTTCTCTATATCCATCAAAGTGGCATCCCCCTACCCGAATCCCCGATTCCGGAAAGTATGATACCGGCTCAGCAAACAAAATCCCTGATCGGAATGAGCCTGATAGTTATGGTACTGGCGCTGGCCTTTGATAGAGCCAAGTCCAAGGGTTTTGAGCAACTGGAAACAGCCCGTAAAATCAGCGAACAAAACGAGCAACGTATTGCAGAGATCCTGGCTAAGGTTACCTCCTCAGTGCATCAGGCAGAGAACGTCAGCCGCGATGTCACCTCCAGTGCTCAGCGCATCACTCAAACCATGCAACAGCAAAATCAGGCTCTGGGAAGCATGGTTGAAGAAGCAGATAAGATCGTTACCGACGTTTGCCAGCAAGCTTGTGATGCCGACATCGCGGTAACCACTGCCAAGAAAACCGGCTCGGAAGCCAATGAGGGTGGAGCAGTCATGAGTAATGCGGTTAACAAGCTTAATCGGGCCACAGAAGTCATTATGGACGCCGCTGAGCGACTGGAAATACTGGAACAAAGCAGTAATGAGGTGAACTCCATCGTGATAATGATTCACGATATTGCAGAGCAAACCAATCTGCTGGCGTTAAACGCCGCCATTGAAGCCGCCAGAGCAGGGGAACAGGGCCGGGGCTTCGCTGTCGTTGCCGATGAGGTCCGGAGTCTGGCTGAGCGCACCCGCAATGCAACTCAGGATATCAGTGATAAGATCCGCCTGATTGTTGATGGTACGGAATCGGCTGTTGCAGCCATGCAGGAAGGTAGCCAGGAGGTACAGCAGGGACAGAGTCATGCCCAGGCGGCCCAGGAGCAGATTCAGGCAATTATTCAGGATACCTGCCAACTAGGCCAGCAAATGGAGCAGCTCTCCACTATGGGGCAACATCAGCAAACAACTTTTACTCATTATGCAGAAGAGATCCGCAATATCGGCCAGCAAGTTGTTCAGCTAGCAGACGAAACACAGCAGATTCAAAGTAATATTGAGCAACTGGATCAGATTATGGGAGAGCTGAGCCAGTCGGTCAGAACCTTCGAAACAGCCTAGATATTTCGAAGGCCATTTTCTCGCCATGGAAGGCAAAATATAGCACTATTACCCGCATGCGATGATCGTTGACCTCCCGTGACCAACTGACTCCAAAGAGGTAATCTCCACCATGCGAAAATTGGCTACTCTCACCTGCCTGTTGACACTTTATGCTTGCGGTGAAGACTCCGGTGGAACAGACACCTCCAGTAATAGTGATTCGGGCGACACCTATATATGCAATACCGTTCATTATTCAGCTCAAGCCGCTAATACCTCCGGATCAGACCCTTTGCTGGCATCCCAGTGGCACCTGCTTAATAGCAGAAGTAACCCGGAAACAGCCGGTCAGGATCTCAACCTTCCGCAAACATTATGGAATGAAACCACCGGGGCCGGAGTCAAAATCGCTGTGGTCGATGGTAGCATTGACTACAGCCACCCTGACCTGCAGCCTAACCTTGACCTGGATAACTCTTGTCAGTTTGGTTCCACTCTGTCTGGCGGACATGCAACATCCGTCACGGGCCTCATCAGCGCGGTCAGAAATAATGCATTAGGTGGTTCAGGGGTTGCCCCCGAAAGTAGAATCCAGGGTTTTAATACACTTGATGCAGACCCAACAGTAACCATTTGGGAAACATCGTTATCGTCAACCAGTGAGCGCAATCGCGATATTGATATTTTCAATATGAGCCTGGGTTATGGCATTAAAGCAACACCCATTGATTATGATACTAATATTGCATCCATGGTTAAGTCCGGCACTGAGTCCGGCCGAGAGGGGCTTGGTGCTCTTTATTTTAAAGCGGCGGGCAATAACTTCAGTGACCCTGTCTGCTCAACAGAGAATTACCACTCAGAACTCCTACCCTGTCAGGGGTCAGCCTTAGATCCGGATAATAATATCCCCTATCTGATGGTCGTATCATCCCTGAATGCAAATGGCACCAGGGCCAGCTACTCCTCTTCCGGTGCGAATATACTTTTTTCTGCACCCGGCGGTGACAGCAGAACAGGCCTTATCACCACAAACGATATTAATCTGACAACCGACCTTGCTGATATAAGAGGTCTGAAAGGCTATACCAAAGTTTTTTCAGGGACATCTGCGGCGACACCTTTGGTGTCAGGGGTAGCCGCCTTAATTCTTGAAGCTAACCCAGATTTGGGTTGGCGGGATGTACGGGATATCCTGATCAGAACCGCAGACAAAGTCGACATAGGCGACAACTCAAGCGAGGATAGCTACATTGTCATCAGTCGTGATGGCTCTATATCAAAAACTGATACCCCCTCCGGAAACCTGGTTATTGAGGATATCTGGCAAACCAACGCAGCAGGGCTTTCATATCATAACTACTACGGTTTTGGCCGAATCAATGCCGTTAATGCGGTGGATAGGGCCAAATCCTATAATACAAACTTACCTGACCTTATAAGCATTACCGCAGAAGATGGAAGCAGCGGAATCATACCCAATAGCAGCAATAGTCCCTTATCATCTTCACTCTCCATTTCAGGCGAACTAAGCACTGTAGAGTCTGTCCAGCTAAAGCTCAGACTGAGCCATCCTTACGCTTCCGACCTGATGGTTAAACTGATTGCACCGTCCGGCACAGAGAGTATTGTAATGTCCCCCAGAAATGCTCTTAGCGCTGAAATCAACCATTATGAGTTCACCTTACTAAGCCAAATGTTCTATGGCGAAGCGGCCACCGGCCCCTGGCAACTTCAGGTTTACGATACGCAGACAGACACTTTTGGTACAGGAACCCTTCATAACTGGTCATTGACCATTTTAGGGCACTGAGCAAATATAAGCTGACCAACTTCAACAAACACAGGATGACAGAAATGCGTTTATTGCCCCTGATACTCTCTGGCTTACTGACAATTTTGCCACTATCAGCCTGTGCTTACGATGGTAAAAAACCGGTGGTGACTCAGGATCAGCTTCCTGCACACCTGAAAACCGGAAAACAGATCCGTATCGAAAACAGCCATTACCTGATTCTCGATCAGGTCAGAGCCTATAGCACTGAAAGCCAAACGGATCAGAGAGCCCTGCAAAGCAGTGACACTGAAATTGGCCGGAAAGGCAGCTACAGCATCCGGGAAAAAGCCACCGCCAATGCCGATGGACGCCCGGTTATCTGGAATCAAACCACTCAACGCTATGCTGTTTTACTGGATGAGCTGGGCCTTGTTCTCACAGAAGATAGTGAGGCTGAAGCGATTGCCCAACAATACGGGATGTCTCTTTCCGTTCAAATCAAGCGCCTGAACCGAGCCTACTTCCGGATCGATGCTAACAAAATTCCAGATCTGATGCGCCAGCTACAACAGGATAGCCGGGTAAAGTCTGTTCTACCCAGCCTGCTGGAAAATACCCGCCAGCCCATGTAGCTCTGAAGCCGATAAACATAGCTCTGAAGCTGATAAAATAGCCTCAGGACTGAGAAGCTTTCCAGTCCTGAGCAGCCTGAAAACGCGCCTTCAGATAAACCATTAACTCATCAAGAGCTGACTCAGCCTCTGATGCGTCACTGATCTCAATAGCCCGATACAGGCGCTGATGAACGGCGACAACATCCAAACGATCCCGGAAACGGTACACCACCATATTGGTGACCGGCTGCATCGCTTCAATCACTGCGTACATCAGAAACTGCAGCATAGAGTTCTGACAGGCATCCACCAGAGCACGATGAAAGCGCACATCAGAAGCACAAAACTCCTCATCCGTCAGAGACTCAGACTGTTGCTGTTCCAACTCCTGCAGCAGCTGTTTCAGCACTGATTTGTCGGGATTCAGAGCAGCCAGGCGTACACAACTCTTCTCCATTTCATGACGGGCATCAGCAATTTCGGTCAGGCTGAACTGATCCATACTTGCCAGCAGGGTTGCCGAAGCGGTCAGGCTTTCACTGGCATCATCCAGGGACGGGCGGTTAACAAATGTCCCACCGGTAGGGCCCCGGCGGGAACGAATCAGGTTCTGCGCGGCCAGACGCTTCAGAGCTTCACGAATAGTTGGGCGAGACACCTGATAGCGAGCAGCCAGCTCATCCTCAGTTGGCAGACGATCATCAGCTTTAAGTTCACCGGAAAGGATCGCTTCGCGTAGCTGTTCAGAGATCTGCTTGGCAAGACTTTGTGTCATCAGGGGTTGGATTTTCACAACAAACCTCGGAATAGAATGATATTTGGTTGATGGCCGACGGACTGAACATCAAAAGCAGCAGACTCAGAACATAGTGATATTTGCCGCGTTATTTTATAGCGAATAGTAGCAGAATCCATAAGATGACGCATCATTCTTCTATTTGTTTGACAAATAGAAGAATTAGCGATTAACCTTGCTTTATCAACGCAGCAGAACAATACGGATCAACTATGCTGCAAACAAACTTCGATTAATCCAAAGGTTAACCCTTCTTAAAAACGAAGGTTAACATCCCTGATAAACAAGGTGTCACGGTATGAATAAAGCACTGGTTCTGGAACAGGAAGAGAAGAAAACACTGGCAGGTGTTCGCACTCTGGATGCAAGCGAACTGCCGGAAGGCGATGTTCTGGTCAATATCGAATACAGCTCTATGAACTATAAAGATGCACTGGCAGTAACCGGTGCCGGAAAAATTGTTCACCAATTCCCTATGGTGCCGGGTATCGACCTGGCAGGAACCGTTACTGAGTCTGATAACCCTGACTACAAAGCCGGTGATGCCGTTGTTCTGACAGGCTGGAGTGTCGGTGAAAAATACTGGGGCGGCTATGCTCAACAGATGCGGCTGCAATCCAAGTGGCTGGTACCCCTTGCTGAAGGCCTGACTGCTAAGCAAGCAATGACAATCGGTACTGCGGGTCTGACCTCTATGCTCTGCGTTATGCGCCTGCAGGAAAGCGGCCTGAAACCGGAGCATGGCCCTGTGCTGGTCACCGGGGCAACCGGTGGTGTAGGAAGTCTGGCGGTCGCCCTACTGGCAAAAAATGGCTTTGAAGTTGTCGCCGTCAGTGGTAAAGCAGACAGTGTCGATTACCTGAAAAAACTGGGTGCCTCAGATGTACTGCCACGCAGCGAGTTTGAAGAAAAAGCCCGCCCACTGGACAAATCCCGCTGGGCCGGTGCTGTCGATACCGTTGGTGGTGATATTCTGGCTAAAGTACTGTCCCAGATGAACTACAACGGCCGTGTCGCCACGGTTGGCCTTGCATCCAGCTTTGCTCTGAACACCACTGTAATGCCGTTTATTCTTCGTGGCGTTGACCTTCTGGGTGTCGATAGCGTGATGATTCCTTACGAACGTCGCGTTCAGGCCTGGAACCGCCTGGCAAAAGAGTTGCCACAGGAAATTATGGATCAGGTATCGGAAGAGATATCTCTGGAGCAGCTGCCGGAGCAGGCGCAAAACATGGTTGAAGGAAAAGTAAAAGGCCGTGTATTGGTAAACCCTAGCCTTTAAAGTTCAGCCGATCTTCTCTTAACAGACAGGCAATAAAAAGGCCGCACGACTCCGGTTTTGTTACCGGGTTTGTAGCGGCCTTTTTGGCAAATCTTTCCGCAGCTGAACAAACTCAGCTCACAGCGATAATCCCCAGGAATTAACCCAGGAAATAGCGCGACCAGAAAATAGTCGCTGGCAGGCAGTTCATACCAATAAGTATCGCCAGGCCTGGAATAAAGTAGATTAAACCAGCTTCGTCACGGAATTCTTCGTCATGATGAGACATTTCAGATCCTCACAGATTGATTTAAAGGGTGCTGAGACTTGTTTCTTAATCGTTTTTATAGATAAAAGCTTTTGACTTAAATCAAATTATGACGGGCATTTTACGGAGATATGACAAGCTGTCCAGTCCGACTTTAGACCTTATTCGGCTCCAATGTCGCAAGAAAGGGGTCGAATGCCGCAAAAAAGGGAGCGGATGGTACGAAGAAGTGCAGTTAGGACACAATAGTAAGGCCTGCGCGAGGCCTGAAATAGCGTTAAGTAACAGAGCGCCCGCCTTCCACAGGCAAGACCACCCCGGTCAGATAGGGGTTATTGAGAATATAATGAATAGTCTGGGTAATAACATCAGCACCGGGCTCAATCTGCAAGGCTGACTTTTTCAGCGCTTTTTCACGATATTCCGCATCGTCACCCGGCTGAAACATAATAAGCGCTGGAGCGATAGCATTCACCTTAATATCAGGAGCAAACCGAGCAGCAAAAGACTGGGTGAGACTTTCCAGCCCTGCTTTGGTCGCAACATAAGCACCATGCTTTTTAGACCCCTTGCGTACGACGGCATCAGTAAGATGAATAATATCTCTGGAGCCATTATGGGCCAACAGTAAAGACTCACAGGCCTGATTAATCAGAAAGGGAGCCAGCATATGAATGTTGAACAGATGCTGAAAGTCATCGGCAGCCTGACTAAGACTGGCTTTATCCACACCCTTTTGATCCGGCAGCCAATCAGAGGCGTTGTGGATAACCGCCCTGAGGCAGGAAGTTTCTTTTTTCAAACAAGCAATAAAATCGAGAATACCAGCCGGATCACTGAAGTCCGCCTTTAACGTTGTAACCCCCTTTGCCCTAAGCTGCTCCAGATCAGAGCGCTCGGTGCGATACGTAATGATCACAGACTGCCCCTGATCTGCCAGAACTTCTGCCGCGTGACGACCCAGACGCTGGCCACCGCCGGTAATCAAAACCGGTGCTCTCATATCCGTACTGTTTTTAACGTCTGCATTCATCAGTCTGCCGCTCCAATCAGAACACTACTCAGAACGTTACTTACGTGGAGCGTAAGCAAAAACATCGGAAAAAACACACTTATCCGATAAACCATACTGAATCAGAGTATCCGTTACCGAATAAACCATATTAGGTGAGCCGCTGGCATAAACCGTCGCATCATCAAATTTACCATGGTCCTGAATCATCGCATCATGCAGCATTCCCACATGGCCATCCCATTCCTGATCCGGTAGCAGGTCGCCCACAACCGGTACAAAATGGAAATTTTCATATTCCCGCTGCCACTTCTCAGGTAGCTCTGCCATGTAGAGATCCTGTGGACGGCGCGCGCCCCAGTAAAGATAAAGCTGCTGATCAGATCCCTGCTCAAATGCTTCTTCTAGCAGAGCTTTCATCTGGGTAAAGCCTGTACCTGCAGCGACAAAAAACGCCTTATCGGTTCCTGTTTGCTTCAGTGTACATTCACCTTTTGGCAGCTCAACCTGGATGCTCGCCCCTTCCTGTAGCGCCTGCAGTAACAGACGTGAATTATCACGATCCGGTAAATGCTGAATATGCAGCTCTAACCGACGACCATCAGGACGATTAGCAATAGAAAATGCATTGCGCTCACCGTTGGGCAAAATCACCTCAAGGTATTGCCCTGCCGCATAATCCGGCAGATTCCCGGCTGGAGTTTGCAGCACAACCCGATAAACGTCAGTATTATCCAGCAACTCGATACTTTCAATCTGACAACCCATTGTTTTCACTATAAATTCTCCTGGTGCCAGTACCCGGTGAAGCAGAATCTCTGCCGGGCCTTTTGCCGATGCAGTACAAAATAAAAAAGTCTTTCCGGGTGTTGCCGTCTGAAAACCGGCGGAGGTTCGATAAACAACCTCTCCGCTCAGCAATGTGGTTTCACACACTTCGCAGACACCGTTTTTACACCCTCTCAGCAGACGGAATCCCTGTTTTTTTGCCGCATCCAGAAAAACCTCATCAGGGGCAACATTAAATCCAGTCGCTTTCTGAGGACAGCTGATTCTGAAAGTGCGTTTATCTCTTATTGTCATTCCGGTTTATCCTTCCTGATTTCAGCGGGTTGTTTATTCACTGATATCAGGAGGTTCTGCTGAGATAGGGGACTCATATCCTGGATATTGTCTCAGGATGAAGCTTTATCAAAAATACCCAGTTCGTCCCAGAGATCGTCCACACGTTGCTTAACAGCAGCATCCATCTCGATAGGCTCCCCCCACTCCCGATCTGTCTCACCCGGCATCTTATTGGTGGCATCCATACCCATTTTGGAACCCAGGCGAGGAATCGGTGAGGCAAAATCCAGGTAATCGATCGGCGTATTTTCGATCATGGTTGTATCCCGTGCCGGGTCCATACGGGTAGTAATCGCCCAGATCACATCTTTCCAGTCCCGCACGTTGATATCATCATCAGTAACAATCACAAACTTGGTGTACATAAACTGACGAAGAAAAGACCAAACCCCCATCATCACCCGCTTGGCGTGGCCGGGGTACTGCTTCTTCATGCTCACCACTGCCATACGGTAAGAACAGCCTTCCGGGGGCAGATAGAAGTCCACGATCTCCGGGAACTGCTTCTGCAGAATTGGTACAAACACTTCGTTCAGCGCCACACCCAGCACTGCAGGTTCATCCGGTGGACGACCCGTATAGGTGCTGTGATAGATGGGATCTTTACGGTGCGTAATTCGTTCCACCGTAAACACGGGGAAGCTTTCCACTTCGTTGTAATAACCTGTGTGATCACCAAACGGGCCTTCCGGGGCCTGCTCATCGGGATAGATATGACCTTCCAGAATAATCTCGGCATTAGCCGGAACCTGCAGGTCATTGCCGATACATTTGCCCAACTCGGTTTTAGAACCACGTAGCAAACCGGCAAAAGCATACTCAGACAGAGTATCCGGTACCGGTGTAACCGCACCCAAAATAGTTGCCGGGTCAGCACCCAGGGCGACCGAAATCGGGAAAGGTTTACCAGGGTGTACCTGCTGCCACTCACGGAAATCCAGTGCACCACCCCGATGGGAGAGCCAGCGCATAATAAGCTTGTTTTTACCGATCAGCTGCTGGCGATAGATCCCCAGATTCTGACGTTCTTTATGAGGGCCTTTGGTAATCACCAGCGG
The DNA here is from genome assembly GCA_048268485.1 of Oceanospirillum sp. GTDB lineage: Bacteria > Pseudomonadota > Gammaproteobacteria > Pseudomonadales > Halomonadaceae > Oceanospirillum. The sequence continues at coordinate 60,448 of JBLWVL010000013.1, read as the reverse complement.
CCAGGTCACCAGAGGGCCAGCATCTCCGGGCCAGCAGGTCTGTACCGGAATTTTATAGAGATCAACAGCATCACCTTCGATCACGACTTCCTGACAGGCCGGGTTACGCACCTTTTTCGGCCCCATGCTGAGCACTTTCTTAAAAACGGGCAGCTTTTCAATGGCGTCTTTAAAGCCCTTGGGGGGCTCAGGTTCTTTCAGGTAAGCCAGTAACTTGCCGACATCCCGCAAAGCCGTAACGTTATCTTCCCCCATCCCCAATGCGACACGACGCGGCGTACCAAACAGGTTACCCAGAACCGGCATATCGTGACCAACAGGGTTTTCAAACAGTAAAGCAGGGCCTTCAGCCCGAAGTGTCCGATCACAGATTTCAGTCATTTCAAGATAGGGGTCGACGGGTTTCGAGATGCGCTTTAACTCGCCCATCGCTTCTAACTGATCAATAAATTCACGCAGGTCTTTATAACGCATAGATATTCCTGATCTTCCTCTGGCAACCGCTGCCAACGGATTTAGACGATATAAGTCAATGGTTCAACGAAAACTCACACGAGAATGCAGGTCGCGCAATTTGCTTTCGCCAGATGCGAAAAAGGGTAAGCGTTGCTTACCCTCTTAATTCAGGCTTTCAAAAGTACTAAACCGCTCTCTGAGCTTAAACCGCTTACTTGCGCTTCATGGCCTCAAAGAATTCATCATTGGTTTTTGTATCTTTTAAGCGATCAATCATAAATTCTATGGCGCCGGTATCTTCCATTGGATTAAGCAGTTTACGCAAAATCCACACCCGCTGCAGACCATCCTCTGTTGTCAGAAGATCCTCACGACGCGTGCCGGAACGACGAATATTGATCGCCGGATAAACACGTTTTTCTGCAATCTTACGATCCAGATGCAGCTCCATATTACCGGTACCTTTAAACTCTTCGAAGATCACTTCGTCCATTTTGGAACCGGTGTCCACAAGAGCGGTTGCGATAATAGTCAGGCTGCCACCATGCTCAATATTACGGGCAGCACCAAAGAAACGCTTAGGTTTTTCCAAGGCATGGGCATCAACACCACCGGTCAGAACTTTACCGGAGGATGGAATAACCGTGTTGTAAGCACGAGCCAGACGGGTAATCGAGTCCAACAGAATCACAACATCTTTTTTGTGTTCTACGAGACGTTTAGCGCGCTCGATCACCATTTCTGCAACCTGAACGTGACGGGCCGGCGGCTCATCAAAGGTCGAAGCAACCACTTCACCCCGAACAGAGCGTGTCATCTCGGTAACTTCTTCCGGACGCTCATCAATCAACAAAACGATCATATGGCATTCAGGATTGTTACGGGTGATAGAGGAAGCGATGTTCTGCAACATCAGGGTTTTACCGGCCTTGGGAGGGGATACAATCAGACCACGCTGACCTTTACCCACCGGGGCCACCAGGTCGATCACCCGGGCAGTAAGATCTTCAGTGGAGCCGTTACCGATCTCCATAATCAGACGCTCGTCCGGGAACAGGGGCGTCAGGTTTTCAAACAGGATTTTGTGCTTGGAGTTTTCTGGTTTGTCGAAGTTAATTTCATTAACTTTCAGCAGCGCAAAATAACGTTCGCCATCCTTTGGAGGGCGAATTTTACCTGCAATATGGTCACCCTTGCGCATATTGAAACGGCGAATCTGGCTCGGCGAGACATAGATATCATCCGGCCCGGCCAGGTAAGAGCTATCCGCTGAACGCAGGAAACCAAAGCCGTCCTGAAGAATCTCCAGAACACCATCGCCATAGATATCTTCACCGCTTTTAGCGTGTCGTTTCAGGATGGCAAAAATAATATCTTGCTTGCGTGAGCGAGCAACGTTGTCAATACCCATCTGCTGGGCAAGGTCGATCAATTCTGGGACAGATTTTTGCTTTAATTCGGTAAGATTCATGGGTCGTTAGGAGCTTTGGTTTAGGGGCTAGGTTTACGAAAATTCTGGCGAATGGTTTCGTTCAGACTGGGGCTGACCAGCAATTTTAGCCGGTAGCATTATAAGGAGAAGGTATGCGGAACACATACAACGAAGAGAAACATACCACTAATAGAACCAACATACCAGTCTTTACTGGCATATATTGCGCAGACCCATGAGCCTGCGCAATATATTGTCACTTAAAGATTGCCGTCGAGGAAAGCAGCCAGTTGTGACTTAGACAAAGCACCTACTTTCGTTGCTTCAACGTTACCGTTCTTGAAAAGCATCAGTGTAGGGATACCACGAATACCAAATTTAGGTGGTACATCTGTGTTCTCATCAATGTTCAGCTTGCAAACCTTAACCTTGCCAGCATATTCCTGAGCGATCTCTTCCAGAACAGGAGCGATCATTTTGCAAGGGCCACACCACTCCGCCCAATAATCAACAAGTACCGGTAGATCTGCTTTCAGAACATCATCATCGAAGGACGAATCACTAACATTTACAATATTTTCGCTCATTTAAATGCCTCCGGGGCAATTTTAATCGGCTCGGCAGATCCCTGCATAACACTAAAAGCTGCATCAGCAGTTTATCCAAAGAAAATAACGAGCCTAAGACGGTATAGAGTACAGAAGCCAGGTTACCTCTACACAGAGATAGTTATGGCATCAGTTACTGAATGAATACCGCTATAATAGCACCGGAATGCCTGACGGTAAAAGTTGGAATTAAGCATAAGCTAATAAATAACAGATCTTACTAATACAGAAGTCCGGATACAATCTTCTTCTGCTGGTAAGCAACTAAGAGTAACCCGCAGATCCGCCTTACCAGCACCGGAAGCTCTCAGCAAAACAAGAAAATGTCATAGATTCGTCATGTGACACTTTTATGATCATGCCATAATAAGAGAACTTTTCAGCGTGACAGTAAGGCTAAGAATAATGAGCGATACGGATAAGCCAGCAACAGCTCCTTCAGACACCAGCTACGATAACGATCTGCTTGCCGCTATCGACCTTGGTTCTAACAGCTTTCACCTTATGGTGGCACGCTCTGTCCAAGGAGAGATCCGGACACTGGAGCGACTGGGTGAAAAAGTACAGCTGGCAGCTGGCTTTGACCAAGAGGGAAACCTCACGGAAGACGCCCAGCAAAGAGCTCTGGATTGCCTGAGCCGCTTTGCCCCTTTTCTGACTGGGATCAACCCCGATAATATCCGCATTGTCGGCACTAATGCGCTTCGCGCCGCCCGAAACACCCGCAGTTTTCTGAATCGTGCAGAAAAGGTTCTGGGTCATCCACTGGAAATCATCAGCGGCCGTGAAGAGGCCCGACTAATCTATGTGGGTGCCGCCCACTCTCTGGCCACTCCTCAGGGACGCCGACTGGTGGCAGATATCGGCGGCGGTAGCACTGAATTTATTATTGGCGAGGGCTTTGAACCCAAAGCACTGGAAAGCCTGCACATGGGGTGTGTCGCTTACAGCAAGCGTTTTTTCCCCGACGGACAGATCACCACCAAACGTTATCAACAAGCGGTTCTCGCCGCCAAAAACGAACTACTGAATATCGTAAAGCCCTATAAAAAGCTTGGCTGGCAACAGAGCGTCGGTACTTCCGGTACGATCAAAGCAACAGCTGGGGTTCTGCAACAAAACGGCTGGAGCGATGGCCCGATTACCCGTGAAGGTCTGAGTAAACTGAGTAAGGTACTGCTCAAATTCAAAGATCTTGAAAGCGTCCAGCTAACCGGACTAAGATCTGACCGGGCGAAAGTTTTCCCTGCAGGCGTAGCTATTTTACAGGCTATCTTTGAGCTACTCGATATTGAAGAGATGACCTTTACCGAAGGAGCCCTACGCGAAGGCGTGCTGTTCGACCTTCAGGGGCGTTTCACCGATCAGGATATCCGTGAACAGACCATATCATCCCTGATGGAGCGCTATCATACGGACATTTCCCAGGCATCAGTGGTCAGCGAAACCGCGCTACACCTGTTTGATCAGGTAAAAAATAACTGGAAGCTGCAGCATGATGAACTTCGCCAGATTCTGCGCTGGGCTGCCCAACTACATGAAATCGGCCTGGGCATATCCCACAGCCAGTTCCATAAACACGGTGCGTACCTGTTGCAGCACTCGGATCTGCCGGGCTTCTCCCATCAGCATCAGGCAATGCTTGCGGTACTGGTGCGCAGTCACCGCCGCAAATTCCCCATGGTTGAATTCAGAACTCAGCCGGAAGCTCTGGAGCAACCTCTGATCGGCCTGGCAATTTTATTACGACTGGCGGTTCATCTGAATCACAGCCGCCCGGACGAAGCCAACCTGAGTGCAAAAATTGAAGTCGATGGCAAACAGATCAGGCTCAATTTTTCCGATGGCTGGTTTGAAGATAATCCGCTGACTCTGGCAGATCTGGAAACCGAGCAGGCTTACCTGCAGGCCTATGGTTATAAGCTAAGCTTCTGAAAAAAACCTGTAAAGATACTCTGCCGTATAACAACTAAGACGTGAGAGCGATCCTTTAAAAGGACGCTCCAACCATTGAAAAAGAGGTTTGATCAAGCGACACACACGACTCATATAAGGAGAAGTACATGTCCAGCCAACCAGAGAGCAAAGACAGTCTGCATACTTTGTCGAGTCTTCATGTCGGTGAAGACACCTACCACTATTACAGCCTGATCAAAGCTGAAGCAGAATTGGGCGACATCCATCGTCTTCCCTTCAGCCTGAAGGTTCTGCTGGAAAACCTGCTACGCCACGAAGACGATCTGACCGTCGATAAAAATCACCTCAAAGCGGTAGCCGACTGGCTGAAAGAGCGCCGCTCCGACACCGAAGTTCAGTTTCGCCCCGCCCGGGTTCTGATGCAGGATTTCACTGGTGTCCCCGGTGTAGCAGATCTCGCAGCCATGCGGCATGCAGTTCAGCAGGCGGGTAAAGACCCAGCCCGAATCAACCCCCTGTCACCGGTAGATCTGGTGATCGATCATTCCGTTATGGTGGATCACTTTGGTAACGCGGACGCCTTTAAAGAGAATGTCGCCATTGAGATGACGCGCAACAAAGAGCGCTATGAGTTTCTGCGCTGGGGGCAGCAGGCATTTGAAAATTTCCGTGTCGTACCACCGGGTACCGGTATCTGTCATCAGGTGAATCTGGAGTATCTGGGTAAGACGGTCTGGCACAAAACAGAAACGGATGGCAAAACCTTTGCCTATCCGGACACACTGGTAGGCACAGACTCTCACACCACAATGATCAACGGCTTGGGCATCCTCGGCTGGGGCGTGGGCGGCATAGAGGCCGAAGCCGCCATGCTGGGTCAACCGGTGTCGATGCTGATTCCGGAAGTGATCGGCTTTAAGATCACAGGGCAGCTGCGAGAAGGCATCACGGCTACAGACCTGGTACTCACAGTAACCGAGATGCTACGTAAAAAAGGCGTGGTCGGTAAGTTTGTCGAATTTTACGGTGAAGGTCTGCAAAGTATGCCCGTAGCAGACCGGGCGACACTGGCCAATATGGCACCGGAATACGGTGCCACCTGCGGCTTCTTCCCGGTGGATGAACAGACCCTGAACTATCTGACACTCACCGGACGCGAGCCGGGACAGATCGCACTGGTGGAAGCCTACGCCAAAGCCCAGGGACTCTGGCATGATCCATCAGCCAACCCCGATCCCCTCTATACCGACAGCCTTGAGCTGGACATGGGGCAGGTCGAATCCAGCCTCGCGGGACCTAAACGCCCACAGGATCGCGTAGCCCTTAAAGATATACCCGCCAGTTTTGAACTACTGATGGCTACAGGTGAAGGCGCACCCAAGACCGGCTCTCAGACAACCACGGAGCGACAAAACCGCAAACTGGACTCAGAAGGAGGCCAGACCGCTGTTGGAGCTGCACACAGCCACTTTGAACACGCCGCCAGCCAGATGCTGGAACTCAATGGCGTTAAAAACCGCCTCAATCCGGGAGCCGTGGTTATTGCAGCGATCACCTCCTGCACCAACACCTCCAACCCCAGCGTGATGATGGCGGCAGGGCTACTCGCCCGTAACGCCGTTGCGAAAGGTCTGACAACCCAACCCTGGGTTAAAACCTCCCTTGCACCGGGCTCTAAAGTTGTGACCGAATACCTGCAAGCTGCAGGTCTTGAAGAGAGTCTGAACCACCTTGGTTTCAATCTGGTGGGCTACGGCTGCACCACCTGTATCGGTAACTCCGGCCCACTGCCGGATGCCGTAGAACAGGCGATTACTGACGGCGATCTCACCGTCGCCTCGGTATTGTCCGGTAACCGGAACTTTGAAGGCCGGGTACATCCTCTGGTAAAAACCAACTGGCTGGCGTCCCCTCCTTTAGTTGTGGCTTACGCTCTGGCGGGTAATGTCCGGGTTGATCTGCAGAAAGATCCGCTGGGCCATGCTCCCGATGGTCAACCGGTATATCTGAAGGATCTCTGGCCCAGTCAGCAGGAGATCGCAGATGCCGGGGCGCGGGTCAAAACCACCATGTTCCGACAACAGTATGGCGCGGTATTTGAAGGGGATGCGATCTGGCAGAACATTCAGTTCCCACAAAGCAAGGTTTACGACTGGTCCGAAGACTCCAGTTATATTCAGCATCCCCCCTTCTTTGAGGGCATTCAGCCGCAGCCCGAACCGGTCGCACCTATCGAAGATGCCTATATTCTGGCGTTGCTGGGTGACTCTGTTACCACCGATCATATCTCACCGGCCGGGGGATTTAAGCCGGAAACTCCAGCGGGACAATACCTGCAGTCACTGGGTGTAAAACCAGAGGACTTCAACTCTTACGGCTCTCGCCGGGGTAATCATGAAGTGATGATGCGCGGCACTTTTGCCAATGTTCGTATCCGCAATGAGATGCTCGACGATGTTGAAGGTGGTTATACCCGTTTTGTTCCCACCGGTGAGCAGATGGCTATTTTTGATGCCGCTGAGAAATACCGAGAGAAGAACATTCCTCTGGTGATTGTGGCCGGGAAAGAGTACGGCACAGGCTCAAGTCGGGACTGGGCTGCTAAAGGCACCCGTCTGTTAGGCGTGCGAGCAGTGATTGCGGAGTCCTACGAGCGTATTCACCGTTCCAATCTGATCGGTATGGGAGTGATACCACTTCAGTTCCCTGCAGGAACGGATCGCAGAACCCTTCAGTTGACCGGCAATGAGACACTCAGTATTCAAGGGCTTACCGGTGAGATTCACCCAGGTCAGCACCTGACTCTGACGGTGCGCTATAAAGATGGCCGAATCGCTGAGTGTGAACTGCTCTCCCGTATCGATACTGCCAATGAAGCGCTCTACTTCCGCCACGGTGGGATTCTGCACTATGTGGTGCGTCAGATGCTGAACGACGATACCTGAATAAAACCAGATCTAAAAAAATGCCCCGATCTGAATGTAATACATCAGAACCAGGGCACCTTAATGAGGCCAGTGAGCGTAACGCTAACTGGCCTTTTTCGATAAGCCGAAAGGCTTTTCGACGCTCTGTCAGGCTTTCTTTTTGCTTTTAAGCATCGCCCGCAGTGGGCCGGAACAACCATAGCCCAAAAAAGCCACTAACAAGACTGTAGCCGGGTCATAGGCAATCACCACAAAGGCAAGGGCAATTACAAACATGGTCAGAAATGGCACCCGTCCCTTCAGGTCAATCTCTTTAAAACTGCTATAACGCACATTACTGACCATCAGCACACCAACCGCAGCAACAATAAAGGCCAATGCGTACTTATAGGATGTATCGATTAAGTTCAGATCGCTGAAAGTCCAGACAATTCCGGCAATAATTGCCGCTGCGGCAGGGCTTGGTAAACCGATAAACCAGCGCTTATCCACTGAGCCAATCTGCGTATTAAAGCGCGCCAGGCGTAGCGCCGCACCTGCGACATAAATAAAGGCAGCAAACCAGCCAATTTTGCCGATATCCCCCAACATCCAGCTAAAGGAGACCAGCGCCGGCGCAACACCAAAGGAGACCATATCCGCGAGGCTGTCATACTCCGCGCCAAACTCACTCTGAGTATTAGTCATCCGGGCAACACGGCCATCCAGGCCATCAAGAATCATGGAAACAAAAATCGCAATCGCAGCATTATCAAATACGCCATTCATTGCAGAAACAACAGCATAAAAACCGGAAAAAAGAGCCCCGGTGGTAAACAGGTTTGGCAACAGGTAGATCCCTTTACGGCGAACCTTTCTGCCTTCCTCTACGGTCTCTTCTTCTATCTCATCTTCGCCCATCGACAACATGCGGGTCTCTTCCACAAAATCGTCATCGTGAACTGATTTACTCTCAGCTTGAGTATTATCGGGCTGAGGTTGCTTCTCTTGATCAGTCATTGAAAAACCTATCACTAAAGATTGAAGCAGACATTCTACACCCTGAGTGCCCTCTGTCTCTATCGCTGTCAGGTGTTAAATAGTTACCAAAAGCGCTGAAAACACCGCTTTCCCGGCAAAACCTGTTTTGAGACAAAAAGAGCATCCGGATACTCAACCCTTTATCTACAAAAATAACAGGCATAAAAAAGGCCAGCATAAGCCGGCCCTTTTCAGATCAGAAAAGAAACTTAGTTCTTCTCTTTGTCAACAATCTTGCTTGCCGCAATCCAAGGCATCATGGCGCGCAGTTTCTCACCAGTTTGCTCGATTGGGTGTGCTGCATTGTTACGACGACGAGCTGTCATTGAAGGATAGTTAGTCTGGCCTTCAGCGATAAACATCTTCGCATATTCGCCATCCTGAATGCGTTTCAGTGCATTACGCATCGCTTCACGGGACTGCTCGTTGATCACCTCTGGGCCGGTTACGTATTCACCGTACTCAGCGTTGTTAGAGATGGAGTAGTTCATGTTAGCGATGCCGCCTTCGTACATCAGGTCAACAATCAGCTTGAGTTCATGCAGACATTCGAAATAAGCCATTTCAGGAGCGTAGCCCGCTTCTGTCAGAGTTTCGAAGCCCATTTTAACCAGCTCAACCGCACCACCACACAGTACAGCCTGCTCGCCGAACAGATCCGTTTCAGTCTCATCTTTAAAAGTTGTTTCGATGATACCGGAACGGCCACCACCAACACCCATGGCGTAAGACAGTGCCAGCTCTTTAGCAGAACCGGATGCATCGCGGTAGATAGCGATCAGATCAGGAATACCACCGCCTTTAACAAACTCAGAACGTACCGTGTGGCCTGGCGCTTTAGGTGCAACCATGATTACGTCCAGATCAGCACGGGGCTCAACCTGGTTGTAGTGGATGGAGAAACCGTGGGCAAAAGCCAGAGTAGCACCCTGTTTGATGTTTGGAGCGATCTCTTCTTTATACAGCTGGCCCTGGAACTCATCCGGAGTCAGAATCATCACAACGTCAGCAGAAGCAACGGCATCTGCAACGTCAGCTACTTTCAGACCATGAGCTTCAGCTTTAGCGCGGGAAGAAGAACCAGCACGTAGACCAACAGTAACGTCTACACCGGAATCTTTCAGATTGCACGCGTGAGCGTGACCCTGGGAACCGTAACCGATGATGGAAACTTTCTTGCCCTGGATGATGGACAGATCACAATCTTTATCGTAATAAACTTGCATGTTGGCACGTCCTATAATTGGGTGTCTCAGCGCTATATGCCCTGAGAAGCAGTTCTTGGTATTTGCTACTGAGATCTGCAGGCCGGGTAAGCCATCAGATTCTTCATTTTTTTGTTAGGGTCGGCAGTAAAGCTCTGTCAGCTCTTGCGCTGTTCTTTATCAAAGGCGCTAACCTCTTTGGGTTGTTTATCGCCCTGCCTGTTCCTGTTGGAGCTAAGATAAACCAGCGCAAGCATTGCGTAAAATGATATATATGCAACAATATATCCCGATTTACGCAACACAAGACCATAACCTGCTTCCTGAGGATATTGCCGTTGGATACCCGACTGCTGAAACACTTTCTGTCCCTGTCTGAAACATTGCACTTTGGCCGTGCCAGCGAGGCCTGTCACATCAGTTCTTCAGCCCTTAGCCGAAGTATCAAACAGTTGGAAGAGTCTCTCGGGGTCAGTTTATTCGAACGAGACAATCGCACCGTACGGCTAACCCATGAAGGCTTAACTTTTCAGCGCTACGCCCGGGAAGCACTCAGTCAATGGGATATGGTTCGTAATACGCTGCTTAAAGAAGCGCAAGAGCTACAGGGTGAGCTCAGCATGTATTGCTCGGTCACAGCCAGCTACAGTTTTCTGCACGATATTTTACGACGCTTCAGAAGCAGCTACCCCAAAATTGAGATAAAACTACATACCGGTGCGCCGGAACCCGCTATTCAGCGAGTCTTAAAGGGAGATGAAGACATTGCCATCGCCGCAAGGCCTGACACTCTACCCAATACCCTCGCCTTTAAATCAACAGGGTTATCGCCTTTGCTGTTTATAGCCCCCACGGATGATCCTGTTATCGCACCTCAATTTGCAGGAGACATTGATCGCGTTAATTGGTCTCAAGTGCCGATGATTCTACCGGAGAAGGATTTAGCCCGAAATCGGGTGGATCGCTGGTTCAGCAATAAGGCTCTGAAACCCAATATTTATGCACAGGTTGCCGGTAACGAGGCGATTGTAAGCATGGTGAGTCTCGGGTTCGGTATTGGTGTCGTGCCAAAGATCGTACTGGAAAACAGCCCGTTGGCGAATACCGTTCAGATACTACCGGTTACCCCAACCCTGCCCGCTGTTGATGTGGGTGTCTGTGTACTGAAAAAGAAACTGAAAAACCCTCTGATCGAAGCGTTTTGGGCTCAGCTATAGCGAGATCATGATAAAGGCAGCAAGACAACCAAAAGGCCGGAACGAAAAAAAACCGCTGTTTCTGTAAAGACAGAGCAGCGGTTTTTAAAGGTAATCCGAAGATTACAGGCTCAGCACTTTCTCGCCACGGGAGATACCGGATACACCGGTACGTACCACTTCAAGAACCGTGTTCAGCCCCAGAGCCTGGATAAAGGCATCCAGCTTGTCACCCTCACCCGTCATCTGAATGGTGTAGGTTGTACTGGTCATATCCACGATCTGGCCACGGAAGACATCCGTTGTGCGTTTCACTTCTGCACGCTGGGCACCCACCGCCTTCACTTTAATCAGCATCAGCTCACGCTCAATATGCTGACCTTCGGTCAGGTCAACCAATTTCACCACATCAAGCAGCTTATTCAGCTGTTTGGTGATCTGCTCAATCACCTGATCTGAGCCGACAGTGGTCAGAGTCAGGCGAGACAGAGTCGGGTCTTCCGTTGGTGCAACGTTCAGCGATTCAATGTTGAAGTTACGCTGAGAGAACAGGCCCACAACACGGGACAGCGCACCAGCCTCGTTTTCCATCAGGATGGAGATAATGTGTCTCATGATCAGGTACGCTCCGTCTTACTCAGCAACATATCACGCATCGATCCCTGTGGGATCTGCATCGGGTAAACGTGCTCTTTCGGATCGACCATTACGTTTACAAATACCAGCTCATCTTTCAGGGCAAAGGCTTTCTCAAGCGTTGGCTCAAGATCTTCGATACGGTTAACCGTCATCGCTTTGTGACCATAAGCTTCGATCAGTTTCTCGAAGTCCGGCAGAGATTCCATATAAGAGTGAGAGTGACGCTCTTTATAGTTCAGATCCTGCCACTGGCGCACCATACCCAACGACTGGTTATTCAGGTTGATAATTTTCACCGGAATGTTGTACTGTTTACAGGTCGACAGCTCCTGCAGCATCATCTGGAAACTACCTTCACCTGTGATCAAAGCCACATCGTTATCCGGATAGTTCAGCTTGATACCCATAGCCGCCGGGAAACCAAAGCCCATGGTACCCAGACCACCGGAAGTGATCCAGCGATTAGGCTTATCGAACTTGTAGTACTGAGCCGCAAACATCTGGTGCTGACCTACGTCAGTGACCACGTAAGCATCGCCATTGGTTACACGCCAGAGCGCTTCAACCGCTTGCTGAGGTTTGATCGGACGATCCTCCTCGACCTGATACAGCTCAGGACGGCTCGCACGCCACTCATTGATCTGCTTCCACCACTCCACAAGCGCTTCTCCATCGGAAGAAGTTTTCGACTGCTTCAGTAGCTCCAGCATCTCATTCAGAACCGAATCAACCGGGCCAACAATCGGCACATCAGCACGAACAGTCTTGGAGATAGAGGTTGGATCAATATCCACATGAACAATTTTTGCCGTTGGGCAAAACTTGCTGACATTATTGGTTGCACGGTCATCAAAACGAGCACCAATACAAACAATCAGATCCGAACTGTGCATCGCCATGTTAGCTTCATAGCTACCATGCATACCCAGCCAGCCAACGCTTTGCTCGTCTGTCTGCGGGAAAGAACCAATACCCATCAGGGAAGTGGTCACCGGGAAGCCCAGTTTCTTCGCCAGTTCAGTAAACTGCGCAGACGATTTACCCAGAATAACACCACCACCGCCATAGATAATCGGGCGCTTGGCTTTCTGCATCAGCTCAACCGCTTTCTTGATCTGACCGGTGTGACCGCGGGTCACAGGGTTATAGGAGCGAATCTTAACTTTCTTCGGATATTCATATTCAAAGCGATCCGTCGGAGCGGTCATATCCTTAGGGATATCCACAACCACAGGACCCGGACGACCGGTTGAAGCGATATAGAAAGCTTTCTTGATGATCTCAGGAATTTCCGATGCGTGCTTCACGCTGAAGCTGTGTTTTACCACAGGGCGGGAAACACCAATTATATCGGTCTCCTGGAAGGCGTCTTCGCCAATCAGATGACTCATTACCTGACCACAGATAACAACCATAGGAATCGAATCCATATAGGCGGTTGCAATACCCGTTACTGTGTTGGTCGCGCCGGGACCCGAGGTAACAAGAACCACACCTGGCTTACCCGCTGCACGGGCGTAACCGTCAGCCATGTGGGTAGCACCCTGTTCATGACGTACCAGAATGTGTTTAACCTTATCTTGGCGGAATATGGCATCGTAAATATGAAGTGCCGATCCGCCGGGATAACCGTAGATATACTCAACGCCCTCATCCTGAAGAGAACGAACGAGCATGTCGGCGCCAGAAAGTAATTCCACCGTAGTGAACCCCCAAATTTGAGTTCCCCGTCATCTTTGGACTGTCGGGAACATCGAGCTAAAAGAATGCTTTCCAATAGGTGCGGACTATGTGACTGATAGATTAAGGGCAGCCACGCGCGCGCTCCTGATCATGCAGGCTCATGACTAGGCTGCCTTACCTGGCACATAGAACCGGGTAGGTTCTGCACTCTTCTTCGCACGGGTAGATGCGGATCGGGGCGTCAGCCAGGCCTGGCGGGTAAACCTGGGCCTGCTATTCCTTCGGTGGGTAAATAAAGCCTGTTTACCCTTTCGCGTAGACGGTCGGGGTTCGCCCTGTATCTACGCCCGGAAAATAAGGACAATTAGGTTCTAACAGCAGGTTAAAGATGTCAATAGAACAATGGGGCGAGTTGGGGAGCTTATTGAGCTTTTTTGGTGCAACGCAAAACAAAAACAGGCTTTTTCAGCAAAATCATTTGATTAGCACGGCAGCAACCATACATTTCATGCAGGATTTTCAGATAACTGTTCCCTCAACATCAACCTTTAGGTAGTTGTAAGGCAACCCTTCTTTGGCTGTTTTCTATTGGTGCTCTCGATTCGCGAAACGGAGCTTTAAGGTCAAAAGATACAATTGGATTATTGTAGAAGCCAGGATCACTGATAGTTACAATCCTTGATAATTCTGTTCGTTGCTGCGGGTTTACTAAAAAATCGGAGAACACAGGATCAGACCAAGGAAAGTTCATTATGAGCTTTACAAATAATAATGGAATACAGGGACTAATTTGTGAACAACCGAAAGCTTTTAAAAATTACAGCCTTAAGCCTAATCATGACAGGCTGCGCATCCTCAAAGCCTGTGGAGGATACAACACCGCTAGCAGAGACCAGCATTCTGGAAGCAAAGTACTCCATTGGGGGCTTTATACTACCTGATAGCAAGGGAAGCGTGACTATTTATACGCAACCTGAACGCCGGGCAATCAAGGATACGGTTAAATATGACTCTTGGCTTGCCCGTCAGATGATAGGCAATGCCGATAAAACAATGATTGCGCGTGTTGATAAAAATCTGCAATGGCACCTTGATCACGATGAAAAAGCTTTTTACGAGTGCCCGCTGTCTGGCTGCAGTGATATCAGTATTTGGGATAAGCTTGAAGAGCAGCAGGATAACGAAGAAGAGGGTGACTACTATGACCCATCCGGCGGTGACTCCTGTAAGCTGACTTCGTCAGATTTTAAATTTAACATCACCCCTAAGGATAAACAGCGCACAGTGAACGGCTTTAAGGCTGATCAGTATGTGGCCCAGTGGACCATGACCACCCAGGATGAGCAGGGACTGGAAGATAAGCATGTGGTGAAAATGGACTTCTGGATGACCAAGCCTGACGAAACAACCAAAGAAATGTGGGACATTAACGGTCAGTACAACAGAAACTACTTAAGCAAAGTGTCAGATCAGACAAACCCATTATCTAACTTCTTTAATAATCAGATTTTCGGTGCAATCTCTATGATCTCAGGTGATATCGAGAAAAAAGAGATGGACAATGACTCTGAAGTGGTTCAAAAGCTGAAAGCAATACCTGGTTACCCTGTATCCATTAAACTTGAGTGGTTCGCTGACAGTCAGGCCTGCCAGCAAGTAACGAAAAAAGCTGAGAAAAAAGAAACCGCGTTCAGTATAAAAGACCCGCTGGGCTCTTTGACAAAGATGGCTGAAGGTATTGCAGAAAAACGGGTTAATAAAGAAGTTGAAAAACGCACAACTCGTGACACCAGCAAACCCATGCTGTCCTATATCTATGATGTTACTAACGTTAAAGTACAACAGGAGCGTGGTAGCCGTTTTGAGGTTCCCAAGGGATACAAACTAACAGATCGTCAGTAACGCCTTCACCTCGGCCTGGCTATAAGCTAGGCCGAGGCTCATAACCTACTTGCTGCAGTGGAAGCAGCCTCCTCCCAGCCGAATGATGGCGCTAGCCAGATAGGTAAGACCTTCCAGATGCAGGAGCTTCAGACTCACCGGAACACAGTGCTCCCCATCACCGAGCAGAGGCATATCGTCATGCCGCTTTATTATGCGCAGTTTCTGCCGGAGCGGTGAGGGTAAATTATGGGTGTCCCAGTTTCTTTCATTAAGAGCACATCTCGCTTGCCACACTTTTATGCGCGTAAAAGTGGGGTATTCCGCATTCTTATGCGCATAAAAATGTAAAAACATTCACTTTTCGGCGCGTAAAAGTGTAAGACCATTGCTACAATGGGCTCTGTGAACCCTTTGATCTGCAGGAGCAAACCCGTATGCAGCGCGCCCTACTTGATGCTTTGATCGCATGGAAAAACCAAGCCAGCCGTAAACCTCTGCTGATTGATGGTGCCCGCCAGACCGGTAAGACCTTTCTGCTGCAGGAGCTATTCGGCAAAACATTTACTAACACCCTGCGTATCGACTTTCTGGAAACACCTGCCTACAAAGAGGCCTTTGAGAGTTCACTGAGCCCGGATGATGTTTTGCTCAATCTGGAGCTGATCAGTGGTCAGCGCTTTAACCCGGAAACTGATCTGCTGATTCTGGATGAGATCGGTGAGTGCGAGCGGGCAGTTACCTCGCTCAAGTATTTTGCCGAGAAAGCCGCCACATATTTTGTGGCTGCCAGTGGTTCCAATATCGGCCTTCTGAACACCTTTCCGGTGGGCAAGGTGCAGCAATACAACCTGCGACCGCTGACCTTCGGTGAGTTTCTGGCGGCCGCTGACGAACCCGCGCTGCTGAAAGCCTTTAACCAGCAGATGAGTTCACCTGCCGTACACAGCAAACTGATGGATAAACTCACCGATTACTTCTTTACCGGTGGCATGCCGGAAGCGGTGGCGGTTTGGTTTCAGCATAAAGAGCAGAGCATTTTGGAACGGGTCGAACGGGTCAATCAGATCCACGCTGATCTGGTGGCGGGTTATCAAAGAGATTTCGGTAAGTATTCAGGAAAAGTCGATGCCACTCTGATTGAGTCGGTGTTTAACAGTATTCCGGCACAGCTGTCACTGGTGATGGATGAGTCAGTGAAACGCTTTAAGTTTAAAAACGTGCATGAGCGTAAATCCCGTTACAACGATTTTGAGAACGCCATTCATTGGCTGCAGAACTGCCGTCTTGCCTTAGCCAACTACCCGATTGAAGGCGCGCCCGAGTCGCCGCTGGCGGCTTACAAAAAGGACAATAAGGTAAAGCTGTTTCTGTTTGATACCGGACTGCTCAATCATATGCTGGGCAGCGGCTATCGGGAGATTAAGCAGCAAAGCTACGAGTACAAGGGCTATATCGCAGAGAATTTTGTCCAGCAGGAGCTGGCAGCTATCGGAGTTGATCCCACGTTTTCATGGAACGATGCCCGGGCTGAGATTGAGTTTATTGTCAGCAATGACGAAGGCAAGATTATCCCGATAGAAGTGAAAAGCGGTAAAAGGACACGGGCGAAATCCCTGCAGTCCTATATAGAGAAATGCTCGCCGGAGAAAACCATCAAACTTACCGGAACACAGGGTTCCCCCATCACCGAGCAGAGGCATATCGTCATGCCGCTTTATTATGCGCAGTTTCTGCCGGAGAGATGGTAAGCGTTTTGAATCGTACCGGGGCGCTAAGGGACTCTGGATGCCAGCTTTTTATACACCGCATCCTTATCACGTTTTCCGATCGCCAAAACGTAAACAACGATCTCATCATCAATAACTTCATACGCTAAGCGGTATCCTGCTGTACGCAGCTTAATTTTGTAGACCGCATCAAAGCCCCGTAATTTGGCTGAGGGCACATGGGGGTTAGTCAGCCGCTCCTTCAGCTTCTTTTTAAACTGACTCTGAATCGGCGGTGCAAGCTTATCCCACTCCTTTTTAGCTGCAGGAAGAAACTTCAGCCTATAGGTCATCAATATTGACTTCCACAGCCTCGGATAAGTCACCACGGCGGCTTTCAACCAACTTGGTCAGCTCATAATCATCCAGCTGCTCTATCAGAAACTCATACATCTCCGCAGGCACCAGATAAGCGGTTGGCTTGTTGTGGTTTAAAATAGCGATGGCAGCGCCATCTGCTTCATTAAGTAGCGCGGTCGGGTTTTTCTTCAGCTCAGAGATACTTGCCGAGCAATCCGCCAAAACCTGTCTCATAATACACCTCAAAAAGCATCAAATTAAGTGCTTATTATAGGTCTTTCTTTGCGATTTGCGAGAGAAGTGAAAAGCGGTAAAAGAACACGGGCGAAATCCCTGCAGTCCTATATTGAGAAATGCTCACCGGAGAAAACCATCAAACTCACCGGAACACAGGGTTCCCCCATCACCGAGCAGACGCATATCGTCATGCCGCTTTATTATGCGCAGTTTTTGCCGGGGCGGTGGGCAAAAAATTAGGGTTACCCCATCAGATAACCCAAACCAAACAAAGCCTTTACGCCTCAATTTAAAAGTTATACTACGTTTACGCTACACGAGCCCAGTCATATATCTCTGAAGCTAAGCCTTCAACTGTTGTGTGACTACCAACTGCTATGCCTTGCTTTGTCATATGCCAATCAAATTTATCCAGTGTATTTTCTATCCGAATAATTTGCTCTTTTTTAAGCGTTTCAACTTCACAAGCAGGTTTTAAGATAAAAATTGAGGCTCGGCTCCCCTTGCCAAGCTTAATAGCAGTCTCAACGTCCCTAGCTGCTTTTAATAAGTTCAATTCAATTGTAGAGACACTGGAGTAGACACTTGATGCCAAACCTCCTATTAACGTGTGTCCATCTCGAAAAGGGACAAAAAGCTCCTGCCTGCCCGAGTCATCGTCAACTAGTATAGAACTACTCGTAGGAACAAATCTTTCAAAGTCTAACCTAGCTATTAACTTTAGCTCATCCAACAAGCAGGTATATAATTTATCAGCATTTAAGCTAGAAAAACGTTCTTTCGACTTACTTTTTACAATTTTTCTACCTAGTGGAACCGTTTGATCAAACAAACTAGATAGAATTTCATCAACTGAAACACCCTGAGCGAACCCATTGTTCTTATAGGTCACTTGTGGAATAGGAGGCTTTTCTTCATTTAGCCTTAGACTTTCCGCAACTATAGATGTTACTAGGCCTGCATGATAAACACCTCTTTCACCAAAAAGACATTTCAGTCGCTCAAAGTAGTTCAATATCCGGCTATAAACTCGACCATTTTCTACAAAACCAACTCCAATATTAAGTACTTCACCTGTAGCAAGGTCAGGCGTCCATCGGATATTAAACCAATTTCCTTTAACTATTTTATTTTCGTTGCTTTCAGTTAGCAGTTTTTCCAATGCATCCATACTAGGCCACCAGCAATCCTGTACGGCTTTTTATTTTATCCGTACTTATTTTAGACCGTGAGCTAATAAAGTCTTCTAGATAGCCAAATGAGTCATCATCAAGTAATATAGACCACCATTTTACAAGCTCTCTATTAGCAATATTAAAAACATTTTTATGCTTTTTACTTTCCTCCACCATAGAGGCTGACAATGGAAGTGGATAATTACCTTTAAAAAGACCATCTAGAAGCTTATTAATGTAAACACGGTTTTTATCAAGACATTCTTGCGTCCAGCATTCTGAAACAGGCACATTTCCATGGTCAATGATGTGAAATTTATTAGAATATTTTATCGTAATATTTCCAGTATTCCTATCTTGGTTAGCCACCCAATCATCAAATGCCAATAAAGTAGGAAGCTGATCCCATCTTTTTAGATCATCAAGGCAACGTTCATAACCGATTAAATCCTCGATTTTAAGATAGGTGTTTGGAGTTGTCCCACACTCTTCACTTGCCCATCCCCATGCAAAATCACCACTGAATACGAACTCGCCAGTGAAATTCTCTTTAATAACCTCTTTGGGAATTTGGATTACAGCAACCTTCTTTGGCTGCGGTAACCCCGCTGCATGAGCAAGTAAATACCCCGTAATTTCATTGACCAACCCTCGGGTATGGCCTTTAGGGTAAACTTTCACATAGAACCGACTAGGTTTACCATCTATCCATTTCACGTTTGCGAGATGAGTAGCTGCCATCATTCCATCTGAGGCATATTGCAGTGGCGCAATATACTTATCCGATGATAATACCTGAACAATATCTTCCATTAAACCTCACATCCCTAATATACAAATACGATGGGTTCCTAAATATCAGGGGTACGCTTTAGCAAGCACATATAAGCCTGATGAGTAAGTAATCAGTTGAATTTTAGCTTATCCAAGTAGCCTTCACAGGTAAAGCACACATAAAGTCCAACGGAACATCAGAAAATGTCCATCGCATAAAAACCCCCGCTGTTCACGTCTGCAAACAGCGGGGATATTCAGGCTTTAATGTTTAACCGATAGGCCAATCAAACAAACACCAGTTCGCCATCCTGCACTTCCACTTTGATGGTGTGGCCGGGGGCGAATTTGCCGGCGAGGATCTCCTGCGCCAGCGGGTTTTCGATCCAGCGTTGCAGGGCGCGTTTCAGCGGGCGGGCACCGTAAACGGGGTCGAAGCCGACATCCACCAGTTGTTCCAGTGCGTCTTCCGACAGTTCGATGGTTAGTTCACGCTCATCCAGTCGCTGCTGCAGACGCTGCAGCTGAATCCGCGCGATGCCTTTAACCGCTTCACGGGCAAGACTGTGGAACACCACCACCTCATCAATACGGTTGATCAACTCAGGGCGGAAGTGGTTGCCGACAACCTCCATCACTTTGTTTTTCATCTCATCGTACTGATCGTCTTTACCACCATAGGCCTGAATTACATCGGAACCCAGGTTGGAAGTCATCACGATTACGGTGTTGCGGAAGTCCACGGTACGACCCTGACCATCCGTCAGGCGGCCATCTTCCAGCACCTGCAGCAGAATGTTGAACACGTCCGGGTGGGCTTTTTCCACCTCATCCAGCAGCACAACAGAGTACGGCTTGCGGCGCACGGTTTCCGTCAGATAACCACCTTCTTCATAACCGACATAACCCGGAGGTGCGCCGATCAGGCGGGCTACGGAGTGTTTCTCCATAAACTCAGACATATCGATGCGCACCATGGCATCTTCGGTATCGAACAGGAACTTAGCCAGTGACTTACACAGCTCGGTTTTACCGACACCGGTTGGGCCTAAGAAGAGGAAAGAACCGTTCGGGCGATTCGGATCAGCCAGACCCGCGCGGGAGCGACGCACCGCATTGGAAACCGCTTCTACCGCTTCTTCCTGTCCGATGACACGCTCATGCAGTGCATCTTCCATCTTGAGCAGTTTGTCCCGCTCAGACTCCAGCATCTTGCTGACCGGAATACCGGTCCATTTAGAGATCACTTCGGCAATCTCTTCCTCGGTCACGCGATTACGCAGCAACTGATGATCGGTTTCCTCCACCTGGGAGGCCATCTCCATACTGCGTTCCAGATCCGGGATAATGCCGTACTGAATCTCAGACATACGTGCCAGATCACCGTTACGGCGGGCGGACTCCATATCCAGACGGGCCTGTTCCAGCTGTTCTTTCAACTGCTGTGCACCCTGTACCGCCGATTTTTCGCTACGCCAGATCTCATCCAGGTCAGCGTACTCCCGCTCCAGATCTTTAATCACACCTTCCAGATGTGCCAGACGTTTACGGGAGGCATCGTCATTCTCTTTTTTCAGCGCTTCCCGCTCGATCTTTAACTGAATCAGACGGCGATCCATACGATCCATCTCTTCCGGTTTGGAATCCATCTCCATACGGATACGGGAACCCGCCTCATCAATCAGGTCGATCGCTTTGTCTGGTAGCTGGCGATCGGTGATATAACGCTGGGACAGTTTAGCTGCTGCAATTAATGCGCTGTCGGTAATATCCACACCGTGGTGCAGCTCATAACGCTCTTTCAGGCCGCGCAGAATAGCGATGGTGTCTTCTTCTGTAGGTTCATCCACCTGTACTTTCTGGAAGCGGCGCTCAAGGGCGGCATCTTTTTCGATGTATTGGCGGTACTCGTCAAGTGTGGTTGCACCCACGCAATGCAGCTCACCACGGGCCAGGGCAGGCTTAAGCATATTACCGGCATCCATTGCACCTTCGCCTTTACCGGCTCCAACCATGGTATGCAGTTCATCAATAAACAGAATAACCTGACCTTCCTGCTTGGCCAGCTCATTGAGCACTGCTTTTAAGCGTTCTTCAAACTCACCCCGGTATTTAGCACCGGCGATCAGTGCGCCCATATCCAGCGACAGCACCTGTTTGTTTTTCAGGCCTTCCGGCACTTCGCCGTTGATAATGCGTTGCGCCAGACCTTCGACGATGGCGGTTTTACCCACACCGGGTTCACCGATCAAGACAGGGTTGTTTTTGGTACGGCGCTGCAGAACCTGAATGGTGCGACGGATCTCATCGTCACGACCGATCACAGGGTCCAGCTTGCCATCCAGAGCCCGCTGGGTAAGATCCACAGTGAAACGATCCAATGACTGGCGCAGCTCTTCGCTATTTGGGTCATCCACGCTTTCACCGCCCCGAACCTGATCAATCGCTTTGCTTAAAGACTCTTTACTCAGGCCGCAACCCCGCATCAGTTTGCCGGTATCCCCCTTATCCTGCACGGCGGCCAGCAGCACCAATTCACTGGAAATATAGGAGTCTTTGCGCTGCTGAGATTCTTTATCCGCCAGGTTCAGCATGCCACCTAATTCCGGCGACATCATAATCTGGCCATCACTGTTACTGATAACAGGCAGGGACTCAAACTGTTCTCGCAGCTCATTACGCAGTTTATTAAAATCGCCACCTGCCTGACTGATCAGAGGCCGGATAGAACCATCACGCTGTTCCAGCATTGCCAGAATCAGATGAACCGGTTGCAGGAGATTATGATCATGGCCCACAGCCATAGATTGGGCATCAGCAAGTGCTTGCTGAAGTTTTCCGGTTAAACGGTCAACACGCATTTCGTATTCCTCGGTAGACCTGTGTAACCCCGTGATGTGTCGTTGGGCTGTATTCAGCCGAAGTAGTGTCGGGGTTTCCGACAGGTGGGTTATTGCTTATACCGGAAAGATAGGGGCAAAAAGTACAAGTTCAAGGCTGGCGGGGGGTTTATGGCATTAAAGAGGTTGATATAGATCAGGATTGAGAGACTTATTGGTTATTCAGGACGTAGGTTGGACCAGCCAAAGGCGTCATCGGGTACGACGCCCTGAGCTGTCAAATATCACTATGCCAGCCAGATAATACTGGCCATGCGGCCGGTCTGTCCGTCGCGTCGGTAGGAGTAGAAGCGTTTGCGTTCGGCGTAGGTGCAGAAAGCCCCACCATAGACCTGATCAACACCCCGCTCCGCCAGTTTCAGCCGCGCAAGCTGGTACAGATCCGCCATATAATGATTCAGCCGGAAAGGGCTTGGTTCGAAGCAATCGAAGCTTTGCGGTAGCTGTTCAACAAAACGCTGACGGACTTCGTCACCCACTTCAAAGTGTTTGCTACTGATGGCTGGACCTAACCAAACCAGGGTTTTCTCCGGCTCGATATTCAGCTTATCCAGAGTGGCTTCCAGTACGCCATCGGCTAATCCCCGCCAACCCGCGTGAGCCACACCGACCCTGTCACCATCCTCGGAGCAGAAGAATACCGGCAGGCAATCAGCGGTCATCACAACACAGGCATAATCAGAGTTAAAAGCTACAGCGGCATCAGCTTTGATGTTAGGCGTGAAACTATCAGCGACGATAGTGCTGTGGGTCTGATTAAGCCACAAAAGAGGATGCTTCTCACCGACAAAACTTTGCAGATCCTGTCGGGCCATGGCTACAGTAGCGGGGTTATCGCCAACATGCTCTGCCATATTGAAATAATCGAAAGGGGGCTTGCTGCCTCCTCGTTCACGGGAGGTAACCAGCGCCTTTACATTTTTCGGGGCTGGCCAGTGTGGCGCCATAAAGGCAAAGGCGTTACGCATTAATCTTCCAGATCCGTTTCCAGCGCTTCCAGCAGCTTAAGGAAATCATCGGGAAGGTCTACTTCCCACTCCATCAGATCTCCTGTTGCGGGGTGCCAAAGCTCAAGACGCTTGGCGTGCAGTGCCTGTCGGGTAAAATGGCGCAAAGCCTGCTTAAGGCCTTCACTGCTGCCAGCCGGTAAACGCATACGACCACCGTACACCGGGTCACCAACTAACGGATAGTTAATATGTGACATATGCACACGAATCTGATGCGTTCGACCTGTCTCCAGCTTACAACGAATATGTGTATGCCCACGATAGCGCTCAAGCACTCGATAGTGAGTAACAGCAGGTTTACCGGTTGGCGTGACAGTCATTCGTTTTCGGTCTTTCTCATGCCGACCAACGGGGGCATCAACTTTACCGCCACCAGTCATCACGCCAACGGCTACAGCTTCGTACTCACGCCCCATGGAGCGATCCTGTAGCTGTTCGACCAACGCGTTCTGTGCCATCAGGTTTTTTGCAACAACCATCAGACCTGTGGTGTCTTTGTCCAGTCGATGCACAATGCCAGCACGGGGCAGGTGCGCCATATCCGGAGCGTGATGCAACAGAGCGTTCAGCAAGGTGCCGTTCTGATGACCCGCTGCCGGATGAACGACCAGGCCTGCAGGTTTGTTGATCACAAGAATATCGTTATCTTCGTAAACGATATCCAATGCGATATCCTGAGCAACCCACTCATCATTGTTCTCTTCCGTAGCTTCGATTTTCAGTTCTTCGCCACCATTCAGTTTCTCTTTCGGTTTACGCTGCATACCATTAACGGTCAACTCGCCGGATTTAATCCAGCTTTGCAGACGGGAGCGCGAGTAATCGGGAAAAAGCTCTGCGGCAATCTGATCCAAACGGGAACCGCTCAGTTCGAAAGGGACGGTTGCTTGCAGCGAAATTGATTCAGCCATGAATGAATAAAGATCCGGGTAAGAGTTAATGTCTGAACTTAAGCGCCTTGAAGCATGAAACTCCGGCTGGCTCAGGATGTCAAAGAAAGGCTAGCAACCAGCTAATGACAAATACGTATTTATCATTAGCCTGTGCTATAGTCATTCGCCGTCCATTCTACCATTGATAACAGCTCTTTTGGTGATTATGCGTAAGCCAGTTTCTTTCCGTCATTATAAACGCTGTAGCCGCAATGCCCATACGGGCAGGTTCGTCTGCTTCCGATTGTTATCCCGCCAGTATTTTCTGGCCGCTTTTGCTGGCCTGGCACTGCTGTTAACAGGCTGTGCCAGTGATCAGTCTGCCGCCGATTTAGCTAAAGCTGAGCGTACGCTTTATCTGGAAGCCAGAAATGCTCTGGAAGGCAATAACTTTATTCGTAGCCTTGAGTTGCTGGAAGCTCTGGAAACCAAATATCCACTGGGCCGTTTCTCAGAACAGGCTTTACTGGAGCAGATCTATGCCCAGTTTCGTAATCAGGATTACGAAACGGCCCGAGCAACAGCTGACCGCTTTATTCGCCTGCACCCTCGACATGCACAGATTGACTATGCCTATTATATGAAGGGAATGTCATCGTATATGGCGGGGCGCTATATGCTGGAAGGTCTGGAGCTGATCGACATTTCTGAACGTGACCTCGGCGCCACTCGGGATGCTTTCGCTGATTTTGATAACTTTTTACGACGATTCCCGGATAGCCGCTACGCTTTCGATGCCCGCCAGCGGATGCTGTATATCCGTAATGTATTAGCTCGGCGTGAAATCTTTATCGCCCAGTTCTATATCAGAAAAGGCGGTTATGTTGCTGCCATTAAGCGCAGCCAGTTTGCCCTGGAGAACTACCCGACAGCCGGAGTCTCAGGCGATGCCTTAGCAACATTATCAGAGGCATATCTGCATCTCGGTATGGAAGAAGAAGCTCGTGAAGCACTTGACCTGCTGAAATCCCAGTACCCTAAGCATAAGCAGCTAACCTCAAGCGGACAGCTTGAATTGCTTAAACCTTTGGGCGAAGGCAGCAAAGCCCCCTGGGAGGCCTTGATTCCGGATGTATTCAGTTAAGAATATGTATCGCTGATGGCCAACTATTGATCAGCGCTTTATGCTCAAACAGAAACCCAATTCAGTTTAGGATGGCATCATGGGCTTTATTATTTTCCGCTTAATCATCTTTATCGGTATTGTCTGGTTGGGCATTCGCCTGTTAAAAGCTTACAACCAGAGAAAGCTGAAATCTCAGAGCGATGAGAATGCATCTGACAAACGAGCAGCAGACTCACAGCAGATGGTTCAATGCCGATACTGCAATCTTCACCTGCCCCAGACGGATGCAGTGAAACATGAAAATCTTTGGTTTTGCTGCCATGAACATAAGCAACACTTTCTGGATAACGGCCCTGAGAAAAAATAGGCTGTATTGTTTCCTGTAAACAGAGCTCCGGAAAAAAAGAAAGGGTGTGGATAACCGGGAAAAGCCAGTTATCCACACCCTTTTTTATGGGTGCTATCGATCTTAAATCATCTCGCCTTCTGTTTCTTTCAGTCGAGAACTTGGCTGATAAGGCGCCGGATCGATAATCGCCTGCTGACCCAGCAGCTGATTACAGAGCAGCTCCGTAGCAGCAGGAGCCAGAACCAGACCATTGCGGAAATGACCGGCATTAACATGCAAATGGCCCACCTCCTCCACCGCACCGATAAAAGGCACACCATCCGGCGAGCCCGGGCGAAGACCGCACCAGTGATGTTCTACCGGAATATCCTTCAATGCAGGAATAAGAGCTTCAGCGCTGGCCTGCAACGACTGACGGGCCTCTTCTGTAGTTTGCTTATTAAAGCTGTCATATTCCAAAGTTGAGCCAACCAGAATGCGACCATCGTTACGGGGAATCACATAACGGCCATCCAGCATAACGACACGGTTAACCAAGCCCGGCTCTGCCTTGTATACCATCATCTGACCGCGTACCGGTTCGATCGGGAATTCCGGCAGTAGATTTTCGCCTTCCTGACCTTCAGCCTTGAGCAGACCTGAGCTCCAGGCTCCGCTGCAAACAATAACCTGGCCGGCACTCAGTACCGAGTTAGCCGTATTGACACCTATCGCCTGCCCATCCATTACCCGAATGCTTTTGACCTCAACATGTTCCAGAATACGGACGTTAGGCCGCTGCTCAAGACTCTTTTTTAGTGCCTTTCCCAGACGGGGGTTACGGATACTACCCACCTCCGGCATCCAGATCGCTTGCTCTTTACCCGGAGCGATATTGGCTTCTGTGCTGTAGATAAACTCTTTGGTAACCTGCGTCAGAGGTTGCTGATATTTTTCAGCCCAAGCCAGCGCCTCAGCTTCATCGTCAACCCGAAGCATCAGCATACCTCCGGAACGAAACTCCGGATCAATCCCGGTTTCTTCAGCCAGAACTTTTGCTAATTGAGGATAATACCCTTGCGACCAGTTGGCTAAGGCGGTAATTTCCGGGCGGTAACGCCAAGGGTAAAGCGGAGAGACAATACCACCGCCAGCCCATGAGGATTCGTTACACAACAAGCCTCTATCAACAATAGTGACGTCCGCACCAGAGTCCGCCAGTATACGAGCGGTCATCATGCCGATCACGCCGCCACCGACGATCAGAAAATCGTTCAAACTATTTCCCCTGTCTTTATGTTTATTGATTAACGGTATCGTCTTACTGACTGAGTTCTGATGGGTATAGGTTAGTGTCTTCATTCAGCCCGACGGGCCGGCAACCATATCACAACTCAAAAAAACGCACCTTGCAGCCTCTGCACGCACCACAGAATCAGCCCCATAACCACCCGACATGCGGCCGGTGAACAAAATAGTACTGACCTGAACACTATGGCTGCGGTTTTGATGATCTTTCCAGGTAACGGTCACTGTGTACTGGTCTGTATTGCTAAGCCCCGACACAGAAAAGCGATCCCACCTGATATCATAATCTGTGTAGTCTCCTGCAACATCGCTCTGACCTCCCCCGACAGCAGAGCTCTGAAGAATTTTCAGGCTCTCTATTTTACTCTGGGCAAGGGCCAGTGCCTGAAAGCGTGCTTTAGTTGTAGCGCTGGTCTGAAAAAGCTCTGCCTGGAATTTCGCAGTCGCCGCCATACCCACAGAAATAATCAGGACAACGAGTAGGACTTCGATCAAGGTTATTCCTGCTTGCTGCCTCTTTATCATTTTAAATAAGTACCTTTCCATGGTATCTCAGCACCCTATGACAAGCCTTACCAGTCGCGCCAACTTCCGGGAATACGAATATAACGAATAGCGGGTGAGTGACTGATACGGTCCTCCACCAGTCGCATAACCTGCAGACGGGTCAGATCTGTATCTGAGGACGCCGTTGCTCTGGCCCGAACTTCCACAAGCCAGCGAACACAGGTGGATCTTTCAGCTTCTGCCCCCGGATCCAAGCAGCTCGGCAGATAATCAACACTCAAATTATAGTGGTCACTACCTGCAATAATAACCGTGCTATCGGCAACCAGATCATCCCAGGTTGCAAAATCAGGGGCATGACGATTCAGCCAGGCGATACCATATTCAAGAGCAGCCTCTGCAGCATACTCAATCTCTCTGCTTCTGTTTTCGTTTGCAGAGATCGCCTGTTCCGTCATTAAAGTACGAGCACCGAGAAAGCTCATAATTGTCAGAGACACCAAAAGTACAACCGTGAACATAAGTGTTGCCAATCCCGACTGATGGCGATTAAGGGATATAGCGATCATTACGCACTCTCACCTTGCCGGTCACTGTCATGGAAAATCCATCTTTGCTGCCACTGATCGTAACCTGAAGATTGCGCGCTTCAAGGCAGCTATCTCCAGCCGTACAAGCATGGCCACCCGGTATAGCAATAGCCTCAGGTGCCGGAAGAATATGGCCATCGCGGTCAATGTAGCTCATTGAGAAATGAGTGATTTTTACGTCATCTTCCGTCAGGGATTCCCAGGTATTCAAAGCCGGGTTATAGCCACAACCCGGATGAGGCCCTGACTCGGAAACACTGGTCCCCGTCCTTATTTGCAATCGCTTACTGCTGTTCAGTTTAAATCCAAAGTGATTCATATCTCCGGTGTAAGGATCATTGTCTCCATCCAGATCATAACTGTAAGTGACACAGCGGCACTCATAAGCAGCATTGCAATCCCATAACCGAAGATTACTGACTGCGTCCATAAAGGGGTTATTGCTGTACAGGCTCTGCATTGCACTCTCTGAGTCAGGCAACGCATTTCCGGCCAGGCCACCGGCACGTCTCAGTTCATTCAGAATCAGATCAAGACTGGTACGCAAATTATGGTTGAGCTGGGCCTGGCTACTGCTGTCTGCAGCGGATGTGACCGCAGCCAGGTACACCATCATCACAGTACTAACAAGTGACAGACCCAAAACCAAAGAGATCAGTACTTCCGGTAAGGTAAATCCCGCCTGACCTGACCGGTGCTGAGCATGAAGTTCCATTCAGCAATCCTCCATACCGGATAGATTACCGCACGCCTTAACCCTGCCAATTCTGGAAATAACAACAGCACCAGAGTAAGACACTGAGTTCAAAAGGATCGTCCCTGCGAAAGAGCCCGAATCCCAGGGTAAGCCCCTGATGCCATCAAACCTGAAACTTCGTAACTGGCTGATACTGACCCCGGAATAGTCTTCACTGGTCAGGCGATGAATAACACGAGTGCCGTTCATTGCGAGGGTACAGGCATCGGCTTGTGCCGGATCAGAAGAGGAGCAATCACAATCGGCCGATAGGCTCAGACCTATGCACCAATCAGCTCCGGCAGAGCCCGAAACAAAAATGGTCACATTTCGTTTGATTGCCTCTGAGCGAGCATAAACCAGCTTTTGCTTAAGGTTAAACAAAGCCCCGCGAAGCCGCTCCTGCTCTATATATTGGCTTATATTGGGGCCTGCAGCCGCCGCAAGTACACTAACAATAATTAACGTAATCAGCAGCTCTATCAGAGTAAATCCCTTTGCTCTCATATTGCCCTCTGTTTTTTCAGATACAATTCCCTTAACATGCCACGCAGACGCAGGGTTCACAAGTACTCTTCGCCGATGAGCCCCTGCAGCAGTACTACCATGACCGACCCTCTGATCAGGATCAAAAGGATGTGCAATGCCTGATTCTAAGCCCCCAAAACAGGGATTTACTCTGATCGAGCTGCTTATTGTTATTGCCATTGTTGGCATTCTGGCTGCAGTCGCCTATCCCTCGTACAAAAATTACGCCTATGAAAGCCGTCGTATTGATGCTCATACCGCAATTCTTCGCATACAGCTAACCCAGGAGCGCTGGCGAGCCAGTCATAACAGTTATACCTCTGATATGACGGCTACAGGGTTAAATACTGCGACAACATCCGGTGAAGGCTTTTATACCCTTTCCGTTACCAGTCCATCAGCCGTGGGGTACCGCATTACAGCCAGTGCAATCGGCTCGCAATCAGGGGATACCGGCTGCAGCAAAATTGAATTAACTAAATCTGCCTCAGGCGAAACCAGATCGCCCATCCACTGCTGGTAAATATTGTCAGAGCCCGCGTTCAGGGTATAAAAAAAGCGCAGACCTGTAAGAAACAGAAACTGCGCCTTTTGACTTCAAACGATCAATGGTCGCTTACTCGCTGATATCCGTCAGCCTCAGTTCCCTAGGAATAGAAAACACCACATTCTCTTCCCGCCCCTCCAGCTCGATGGGGTCTGCAGCCCCGAGTTCTGCTAACTTCTCAATCACCTGTTGAACCAGAATAGCAGGCGCAGAAGCTCCGGCAGTAATACCGATCTTTGGCTCTCCCACAAGCCAGGCAGGATCGATCTCTGAAGCGTTGTCGATGAGATATGCCTGTGTGTTCATCCGTTCAGAAAGCTCACGTAAACGATTAGAGTTTGAACTGTTCGGCGATCCCACCACCAGAACCAGATCGCATTCCGCCGCCAGCTGCTTAACCGCATCCTGCCGATTCTGAGTTGCGTAACAGATATCGTCTTTTTTCGGCCCCTGAATCTCAGGAAATCTAGCCCGTAAAGCATCAATTACCCGGGCGGTATCATCCATCGACAGAGTCGTCTGAGTGACAAAGGCCAGTTGAGATGGATTTCTTACCTTAAGGCTGGCGACATCGGCCTCGTTCTCCACAAGATAGATAGAGCCTCCGGCAGACGTATCGTAACGTCCCATGGTCCCTTCCACTTCCGGGTGTCCCTCATGGCCGATAAGAATGCATTCCTGCCCCTGCTTACTGTAGCGCAAGACCTCAAGATGAACCTTGGTTACTAAAGGACAGGTGGCATCAAACACCTTTAGCCCGCGACGATCAGCTTCATCCTGAACCGCCTTCGAAACCCCATGGGCGCTGAAGATCACAATGGTATCATCAGGCACTTCATTCAGCTCATCAACAAAGATAGCGCCACGCTCTTTCAGATCATTAACCACGAACTTGTTGTGCACCACTTCATGGCGAACATAGATGGGGGGCTCAAAGGTCTCCAGAGCACGATTTACAATCTCAATGGCGCGATCCACTCCAGCGCAAAAACCACGGGGGTTAGCCAGTTTGATCTGCATCTGTGCCGGGTTAACTTCTGTTACTGACATGGGGTTACTCTTTAGCGATCACTTATTAACGACAAATAGGATTGCAATGCACACAGGGAAAGCAGAACTATGCTTCTGTTGCCTGCTCCGGCGCATCTTCTACTGCGATAATTTCCACTTCGAACTTCAATGCACGCCCTGCCAGAGGGTGGTTAAAATCTACTGTTACCTGCTCATCATCAAACTCGACAACAACCCCTGGCAGCTCTCCATTAGCCTTATCAGCAAAGCTCAGCATCAGGCCGGGCTCAAGTTCAAGCTCCGGGGCAAACTGCTGACGTGGCAACTTCTGGATATTACTCGGGTTATGCTGACCAAAGGCATGCTCCGGCTCAACATCAAAAACCTCTTTCGCACCAGCGCTTAAGCCCAGCAGTGGCGTCTCAAAGCCCGCAGGCAGATTGCCATCGCCCACGATCAGACGAACCGGATCTTTGTCGAAAGTACTATCGACTGTCGCACCTTCTGCCAATTTCAGGGCAAAATGCAATGTCACCTGTTTACCGGGACCGATCTGTTGTTCACTCATTATTCAATTACCTTATTCGTTGGTCAGGCTGAATCTAAGCTCAGCATGGCAGACTGCGATCAGACAGTCTGTTGAATTCTGTATTGCAGCGGTTAAGCGTCGCCCGTTTTTTTACTACCTTCCGGGTTACGGATCATATCTACAATCAGCATACCCGCCCCCAAGGTGATGGCAGCGTCCGCCAGATTAAAAGCAGGAAAATAGGCGTTATCCCAATGGAACAGCAGAAAATCCACCACATAACCCAATAGGATACGGTCATGCAGGTTGCCCAGAGCACCGCCCAAAACCAGCGCCAAAGCACAGGCTAACCAGGTTTCGTTGGGTTTAAGCCTTGTCATCCAGACCACAAGACCACCGCTGACAGCAAGCGCAATCAAAGCAAAAAACCAACGCTGCCATCCTGATTCCCCAGCCAGAAAGCTAAAGGCAGCCCCGGTGTTGTGCAACAGAGTCAGGTCAAACACCGGCAACACATACAGGCGTTCCGCATAATTAAAACTGTCCGTTACCCAAGCTTTGGAGAACAGGTCCAGAGCCACCACCAGAACACTCAGTATCAGCCATTTCAGCTGACCACTTCTACCCTGTTGTTTTTGATCCATAGCGGTATTTCTCAACTCCCCGCAGGCAAATTCTCTGTGTAAAGCTGAGGCGCCCGCAGGCGCCTCAGAATTTCCTATATACCACTGTTCAGATATTCCCGTTTCTGAACTCAAAGCTGCTTATGCAAACTGACGCTGCTCACCTTCGCCATCCGGCAGGTTAGTCACGCAACGACCGCATAGCTCAGGGTGCTCTTCGTGCTGACCCACATCTTCCCGGTGGTGCCAGCAACGACCACACTTAGCATGCTCAGAGGCTTTAACCGCTACTTTCAGGCCTGTCAGTTCAGTGTCAGCTGCGTCACCGGCATCCGCCAGATCAGCAACCTGTGCATCAGAGGTCAACAGTACAAAACGCAGCTCATCTCCGAGACCTTCGATCAGGGCTTTGAGTTCCGCATCAGCAAACAGGGTCACTTCTGTCGACATAGAACCTTTTACTGTACCGGCATTACGGGCATCTTCCAGCGACTTGTTTACCGCTTCTTTTACATCTGCGATGCGGTTCCAGTAATCACGGTTTTTCTCGCCATCCGCTTTCATTTCGAACAGGCCATCATACCAGGTCGTCAGGTACACAGAGTCTTCACGCTGTCCCGGAATATTTTCGTAGATCTCTTCTGCGGTGAAGGTCAGAATTGGAGCGACCCAGCGTACCAGCGCTTCGATGATGTGATACAAAGCGGTCTGGCAGGAACGACGCGCCAGACTATCCGGCTGCGTGGTGTACTGACGATCTTTGATGATATCCAGATAGAAGCCACCCAGATCCTGTGCACAAAAGTTATGCACTTTCTGATAGATACTCAGGAAGTGGTACTCGTTATAAGCCGCTTCCAGTTCACCCTGCAGCTGCAGTGCACGATCCACTGCCCACTGATCCAGTGACAGCATCTCTTCCGGTTTCACCATATCGGTTTCCGGGTTAAAGCCGTTCAGGTTCGCCAACAGGAAGCGCGCCGTATTACGAATACGACGATAGGAGTCTGCGGTACGTTGCAAAATCTGTTTCGATACCGCCATCTCACCGGAATAATCCGTCGCCGCAACCCACAGACGCAGAATATCGCCACCCAGTGAGTCGGTTACCTCTTGCGGCGCAATCACGTTGCCCAAGGACTTGGACATCTTGTAGCCTTTCTCATCCACGGTGAAGCCGTGGGTCAGCACCTGTTTGTAAGGCGCGCAACCATTGATTGCAATAGACGTTTTCAGGGATGACTGGAACCAGCCACGGTGCTGATCCGAACCTTCCAGATAGATATCCGCCGGGAAAGTCAGCTCCTCACGGGGACGCAATACCGAGTGATGGGTCACACCAGAGTCAAACCAAACATCCAGCGTATCGGTAACCTTATAGTACTGATCCGCTTCATCGCCTAACAGCTCTGCCGCATCCAGCTCAAACCAGGCATCCATACCTTCTTTTTCCATCAGCAGGGCGACTTTTTCCATCAGTTCCGGGGTGTTCGGGTGTAGTTCGTCCGTTTCTTTGTTGATAAACAGCGTAATCGGCACACCCCAGGTACGCTGACGGGAAACACACCAGTCAGGACTCTGCTCAACCATGGACTCGATGCGGTTCTGGCCCCAGGCCGGGAACCACTGCACGCCTTTAATCGCTTCCAGGGCATCCTTTTTCAGCCCCTTCTCTTCCATGGAGATAAACCACTGAGGCGTCGCACGATAGATCAGCGGTGTTTTGGTACGCCAGCAGTGCGGATAGCTGTGCTCAAAGGCTTTGTGGTGCACCAGTTTGCCTTCACGGGTCAACGCATCCATCACGGGCTCGTCGGCTTTGTATACATGCAGACCGGCAAACTCGCCGGCTTCGTCGCTGTAGACACCGTTGGCCTGCACCAGATTGATGGTACCCAGACCATAGGCTTTACCTGCCACGAAATCTTCCATACCGTGATCCGGCGCTGTATGCACCGCGCCGGTACCCGCATCAGTGGTCACGTGGTCACCCAGAATCACAGGCACCTGCTTGTCATAGAACGGGTGTTTCAGCAGCTGGTTTTCCAGCGCTTGGCCGGAGGCTTTCGCCAGCACCTCATACTTGTCTTCACCCCAACGCGCCATGATGTCATCCACCATGGAGGCCGCCAGCACAAAGCGCTGATCCCGCAGCTGAACCAGTGCATATTCAAAAGCGGCATTCAACGATACCGCCTGACTGACCGGCAGTGTCCACGCGGTGGTGGTCCAGATCACAACGGACAGATCACCTTCACCCGCCGGGTTGCCAAACAGCTCCAGTGCTTTCGCCTGATCAATAAAGGTGTAAGCCACATCCAGCGCGATGGAGGTTTTATCCTGATACTCAACCTCAGCCTCTGCCAAAGCAGACTGACCCACAACACTCCAGTAAACCGGCTTGTAGCCTTTAACCAGATGACCGTTCTCCACGATGCGTCCAAGAGCACGCACAATATCCGCTTCGGTCTGATAGTTCATGGTCAGGTACGGATTTTCCCAGTCGCCAAGGATGCCTAAACGGATGAAATCCGCTTTCTGGCCGTTAACCTGCTCTGCTGCGTACTCCCGGCATTTCGCACGGAACTCACGGTAAGGCACCTTGTCGCCGGCACGGCCAATCAGAGTCTCAACCTTGTGCTCAATCGGCAGACCGTGGCAATCCCAGCCCGGCACATAAGGGGCGTCAAAACCCGCTAAGGTGCGCGACTTAACAATCATATCTTTCAGAATTTTGTTAACTGCGTGGCCAATATGAATATTACCGTTAGCGTACGGAGGGCCGTCATGCAGAACAAATTTTGGACGACCTTCACCGGCCTTACGCAGTTTCTCGTACAGGCCGATTTCATCCCAGCGAGCCAGTCGGGAAGGTTCACGCTTTGGCAGGTTGCCCCGCATCGGGAAGTCGGTTTCCGGAAGATTGAGTGTATGCTTATAGTCGCTCATGGCTAAGAATCGCTGCTCTTTGTCAAATTATCCGTTACCAGGCTATCGGGTGACCCAGTATCAGGGAAGTAGGGTTTGTTTCTTTATGTCAGCAGCGGCGTTCACTCTGACATCGGCTGAAAAATCAGCCGGACATACCATTCGCCAAAGGAATACCCTGGCTGGCATGCTGTACAAAATAATCCCGCGCATTCTGCAGATCATGCATGATCTGGTCCCGCAGGGCGGCAACGTCAGAGAAACGCTTTTCGTCCCTCAGTTTACTGCAAAAAGTGACCTGTACACGCTGCCCATACAGATCACCATTAAAATCAAACAGATGAACTTCCAACGCCGGGCGAACCCCATCAATAGTGGGTCGATTACCAATATTGGCAACACCTTTGTGCAAAAGGCCGTCACTGGTATTCAGCAGAACCGTATAGACGCCATGCAGGGCCGGTTGCTTATCTTTTAATGATAGGTTTGCCGTTGGCACACCCAGTTGCCGTCCCAGTTTACGCCCATGTAATACGCGTCCGCCGATCTGATAGGGCACACCCAGTAGCTTGTTCGCCAGGACAAAATCAGATCCTGCCAGAACGGTACGAATGCGGGTGCTGCTGACTCGTTCGGCTTCGACTTCAAACGTGGTCGTATTAACAACATCAAAACCAGTTTCCTGACCAACCTGCTGTAGCAAAGCGAAGTCTCCGGCCCGGTCACAGCCAAAACGAAAATCATCACCTACAACCAGATAGCGTACACCAAGCCCTTGAGTTAAAACTCTTTCAATAAACTCACGACCTGAAAGACTGGCCAGTTTCTGGTTAAAGGGTAAGCACAGAATCCGATCAATGCCCTGGGCCGCTAAACGCTCAACCTTATCACGAAAGCGCGTCAAACGAGCCGGTGCCTGACTCGATGCAAAGAACTCTCTGGGCTGAGGCTCAAAAACAACAACGACAGATGGCAGGCCCAGCTCCAGAGCTTTAGCTTTAACCTGGCGCAAAATAGCCTGATGACCCAGGTGCACACCATCAAAGTTGCCGATAGTTGCTACGCAACCCTGATGCTCTGTTCGTAAATTGTGCAAACCCCGTATCAGCTTCATTTTGCTCCTGTGGTCCATAATATACTTTTCGCCCGCTGATTTATGTTGCCTTGCGGCTCATCTCTGCTCATCTTGTATGATCGTCATACTGGCATGTCAGCCGAATGGTTGAGCATACGAATTTTCTAAAAGAGACCGATTATAGCGAAATTACGCGCCACTGCACCCCTTCAACCACTGATTCTCACTACCTGAAGCAAACTCAGTACTAATGGCGGATATGGCGCAAACGCAACCCGGCTAAAACCAGCATAATCAGATAGCTACCACCACCGACAATCACTAAAGAACCGAGCCAGAATACCCGCTGCTGCCAACCAAATGCAGCCCACTGTTCAACACCCGGCATCATCCAGATCAGCAGAGCAACCATCACAGCCACAGCTGGAATCAGTTGCGATAAATAACGTACCCAGCCGGGCTGCCAGACAAACACACCTTCCCGACGAAGAGTCAGCCAGAGCAAGCCCGCATTCAAAAAGGCGGACAAGGATGTTGCCAGAGCAAGACCGGCATGATCCAGCCAGAACACCAATAGCAGGTTAAAGAGCATATTCGCCACCATAGCGACAATGCCGATTTTCACCGGTGTCCGGGTATCCTGTCGGGCATAAAACCCCGGAGCAAGCACCTTGATCAGCATAAAGGCCAGCAAACCCACCGCATAGGCCCGCAAACTCAGAGCCGCCATATCAACATCATGTGCCGTCATAGCGCCATACTGAAACAGTGTAAACAGCAAAGGTTCTGCCAGTACAGTCAATGCCAGAGCAGCAGGAACGGCAATCAGCAAAATCATACGCACCGCCCAGTCCAGCGTTTTAGCAAAAGCTTCACTGGATTTTTCTGCGTGCTTAGTGGACAGGCTTGGCAAAATCACTGTTGCCACTGCAATACCGAACACACCTAAGGGCAGCTCCACCAGGCGATCAGAATAGTACAACCAGGAGACACTGCCACTGATCAGAAAAGAAGCCAGTACGGTATCCAAAAGGAGATTAATCTGGCTGACGGAAACACCAAACAGCGCGGGTGCCATCAGTTTCATAATTCTGCGGACACCTTCATCCTTCCAGCGAACTTTAGGCCGAGGCATCAGCCCGATACGGGCCAGAAATGGCAGCTGAAAAAGCAACTGAGCACAACCTGCAATCAGCACCCCCCAAGCCAGAGCCATAACAGGCTCATCCATGTAGGGAGTCATCCAAAGCGCCGTGGCTATCAGGGAAAGATTAAGCAGCACAGGAGTAAAAGCGGGGATAGCAAAACGATCATAGCTATTCAGAATACTGCCAGCAAAGGCGGTCAGAGAGATCAGAAGCAGATAAGGAAAGGTAATACGCAACATCTCTGCTGTCAGCGCCTGTTTTTCCGGCAGCTGACTAAAACCGGGGGCAAACACCCAGACCAGTACAGGAGCCGCGACAATCGCCAGCACGGTCATGCCGGTCAGGGTAAGCCCCAGAGTACCCGCTACAGAATCGATTAACCCCCGCACCTCCCTTCGGTCGCGCTGGCTGCGGTACTCTGACAGCACAGGAACAAAAGCTTGATTGAAAGCGCCTTCGGCGAACAAACGACGTAGAAAGTTTGGAATTTTAAACGCGACAAAAAAAGCATCGGCTCCGGCTCCAGCCCCAAAAAGCCCTGCGATAACGATGTCCCGTACCAACCCTAGCACCCGTGACAACAGAGTCATGACACTGACCAGTGCCCCAGAGCGCAACAGTCCGGGTTTGCGAACCGGGTTACCAGCACCAAGGAGCCTAGGCGAAGTTTTATCATCGGCGGTCTGAGCGCCGGAAGCTGGCTCCCGCGACTCTTCCGGTGAAGTTGCGACAGGTTTAGATTCGGTTGGCTTCTGTTCAGGCATAGCGCTTTCCTGCGTTGTCAGCTGCGAAAATCAGCACTTTCGTACCGGCTATCAATATTTAAATCAGAGAAGAGAGCATTTTGCCGAATTTCAGGCACAAAAAAACCGGCCTAAGCCGGTTTTTTCAAAGGTAAAACCTCTAAAATCATGCAGCCAGAGCTTTAACTCGCGCATTCAGACGGCTCTTGGTACGAGCTGCCTTGTTTTTAGAGATGATGCCTTTATCAGCAACACGATCGATTACAGGCTGTGCTGCATCGAAAGCTTGTTTAGCCTGAGCGTGATCACCCGCTTCAGCTGCCGCTACAACGCGCTTGATGTAAGTGCGCACCATGGAGCGCAGGCTGGCATTGTGATTACGGCGCTTCTCAGCCTGGCGTGCACGTTTTTTTGCAGATGCGATATTCGCCACCGTTAAGCTCCTTGGAGAAATCGGTCTAATTAAATTGAAAGACGCATTATGCGTTTTTCACGAATTAAAGTCTAATGTCTTTAGGGGTGCGCATTCTACGGTAAACCATAGGGCATGAACAGCCTTTTTGACAATTAAGCGTTATTTTTTTCTAAGACTTTACGCCAATACGGCGAAAAGCAGCAGAAAATTGTTCCGTTTATTCTAAACCAGAACCAGATTATCGCGATTGATCAGCTCAGGATCTGCCACATAACCCAGCAAAGATTCTATCATACCCGAAGGCTGCCCGAGGATTTTTAATGCATCTTCGTGGTCATAATTCACCAGCCCCTTTGCAATCAACTCGCCCTCTTCACTAACGCACTGAACCATATCACCCCGCCGAAAACGCCCGGTCACCCGGCGAACACCCACAGAGAGTAAACTGGAGTGCTTATCCCGAAGAACACGCACGGCACCATCATCCAGAACCAGAGTCCCCCGGGTCTGAAGGTGCCCGGCCAACCAACGCTTACGGGCAGCCCACGGTGTATCCTTAGGCAAAAACAAAGTGCCGATGGATTCACCGGAGATTGCACGAATCAGAACGTCTGGCTGACGGCCACTGGCAACCAGTGTTGTTGCACCAGAACGAGCCGCAAGACCTGCAGCACGCACCTTGGTAATCATACCGCCTCGCCCTAAGCGACCACCGTCACCAGCCATTGCCGCCAGCGCCGGGTCATCAGCCCAGGCCTCTTCAATTAAAGTTGCGTCGGGATTAGAGCGAGGGTCAGCCGTATACAAACCTTCCTGGTCGGTCAGAATAACCAACGCATCGGCTTCCAACAGGTTGGCAACCAAAGCCCCCAGCGTATCGTTATCGCCAAACTTTATCTCATCGGTAACCACGGTATCATTTTCATTAATGATAGGGATGACCCCAAGCTCCAGCAGTGCTTTAACAGCACTACGGGCATTCAGATACCGCTTGCGATTAGACAGGTCGTCATGGGTCAGAAGAATCTGGGCTGCTCGCAGCCCATGGCGCACAAACTGACTCTCATAAGCCTGAACCAGGCCCATCTGACCTACGGCAGCTGCAGCCTGCAGCTCATGCAGAGTTGAGGGGCGCTCAGCCAGCCCCAAACGGCTCATTCCCTCCGCAACAGAGCCTGAAGACACAAGAATCAATTCTACGCCCTGCTGGCGTAAAACAGCCATCTGGTCCACCCAGGCCGTTATCGCCGGCAGGTCTAACCCTTCACCGTCATTGGTCAGTAAAGCACTGCCTATCTTCACTACAACGCGTTTAGCCCGCGCCAGCCTGTCACGCTGAGACATTTTTCCGGCCTTATCTTTCAAAAGCTGCCGCCTTCAGGCAGCGGTTAATCCACGATTTCTGAATCCAGCCAACGCAAAGCAAAGCACACCTTTTATTTGGCATACTCCACTTCGACATCATAATCATCGTCATCAAAATCGTCGTCGTCATCTTCACCCTCTTCCTCCAGCTCTTCAGCTGGTTTGACCCGGGGTCCATGACGGCGCTCAAGGTAGGCCTCAACACGCTCTACCGCCTCTTCTTCCATGCGACCCCGTATCTCAGCCTCTTCTTCCGCCAGTTCCGGGTTTTCTGCCTGAGCGATACGCTGCTCATCCAGCCAGTTCATAATCTGCTGGCAAACAGCTTGCGTGCCATCACTGCTGATCGCGGACACACGGAACACCGGCCCCTGCCAGTTAAGCTCACTGATAATACGCTCACAAACGGCATCCTGCTCATCCACCGGCAACAGATCCAGCTTGTTCAGCACCAGCCAGCGGGGGCGTTCAGCCAGTGTCGGGCTGTACTGCTCCAGCTCACGGATAATAGCCTGAGCTGATTCAACAGGGTCAGTCTCATCAAACGGAGCCACGTCCACCAGATGTAATAACAAACGTGCACGGGTCAGGTGCTTAAGGAAACGGAAGCCGAGACCAGCACCTTCAGAGGCACCTTCAATCAGGCCGGGAATATCAGCCATAACGAAGTGCTTGTACTGACCTAGCTTCACTACGCCTAGGTTCGGCACCAGGGTGGTAAACGGGTAATTAGCCACTTTCGGCTTCGCAGCTGATACCGAGCGAATAAGAGTAGACTTGCCGGCATTTGGCAGGCCCAGCAAGCCAACATCTGCCATCACCTTCATTTCAAAGCGCAGGTTACGCTCTTCACCCAGGGTGCCATTAGTGGTTTTTCGCGGTGCACGGTTGGTACTCGACTTAAAGCGGGTATTACCCAAGCCCCGACGCCCGCCCTGAGCAACAATCAGCTCCTGACCAATCTCTGTGATATCGCCCAGCACTTCCAGAGTTTCTTCATCGATCACCGTTGTACCGACCGGAACCTGAATATAAAGATGCTCCCCAGCCTTACCGGAGCACTGACGCCCTTGGCCACCTTCACCATTTTGCGCACGATAGCGACGCTGATAGCGAAAATCGATCAGTGTATTCAGGGAGTCATCACCGACCAGAATAACATCACCACCATTACCACCGTCCCCACCATCAGGGCCGCCTTTAGCCACATATTTTTCACGGCGAAAGCTCAGACAGCCGTTGCCACCTTTTCCGGCTGCGACATGAATACTTGCTTCATCTACAAACTGCATGCTTATGCACTCTTAATCTGGTGTATTGTTCCAGCTTTTCATCGGCCACGCCCATCACGAAGCAGTCAGAGGATCATTCTCTGAATTAAGTCGCGCGATCTTACCGATTTATCATCCAGCCGTAGAAAAGCCCTGTATTTAAAATATCCGGCTCAGGCATCCAACTCAGGCATCCGACACCGAAAGTTATACAGTGCCCATGGAAATCTTTGCCTTCAGGCCAGTCTGGAGCCTGATTCAACTGCCTTTTTTAAATTATGGCAGATACGAAAAAAGCCCCGCACGCGGCGAGGCTTTTTCAACCGATCGAAATCGGCTTACGCAGGTACGATAGTAACGGTTTTACGTTTCTTCGGACCACGTACTTCAAACTTCACAACACCGTCTGTCGTAGCAAACAGAGTGTGATCTTTACCGATACCAACATTAACCCCAGGGTGGAAACGTGTGCCACGCTGACGAACAATGATGTTACCTGCTTTAACTACCTGGCCGCCGAAGCGCTTAACACCAAGGCGTTTCGATTCGGAATCGCGACCGTTACGGGTACTACCACCAGCTTTTTTGTGAGCCATGAGTACTTCCTCGTTAAGTTGATCTTGCCGGGCAGGCTCCACTCCGTGAGTGATTATTGAACCTGACCGAAACTAAAATTGGTTGAGCAAAAATTAACCGGCAATACCCGTAATTTTTACTTCAGTGAACCACTGACGGTGGCCCTGACGCTTCATGCTGTGCTTACGACGACGGAATTTGATGATAGTAACTTTATCACCGCGACCGTGGTTTACAACTTCAGCAGAAACCTTAGCACCCTCAACCAGAGGAGCACCAACTTTAACGTCTTCACCGTTAGCAACCAGCAGAACCTGATCAAAATCAACAGCAGAACCTGTTTCCAGCTCCAGCTTTTCGATTTTCAGGGTATCACCTTCTTTAACGCGGTACTGTTTACCGCCAGTTTTAATAACTGCGTACATGCTTGTTCTCCAGAAAAACAGCAGTGCTTAGTAGAATGATATGCTTCTTACTTACCTGCTTTGAATAGAAGCGCTCTGGCAACTATCGGACAGGGAGCAAAGGACTGAGGTGACCAGAATAAAGCCTGTAACTCACGCACAGTAACTAAGCAGGGCGCGAATTCTATAGTAACATCGACATTTCAGCAACTAAAAGACCTGATTTTTAGCGAAGCTAACAGGTGCAGGCGCAATAATTACTCACAACACCCTGATAACCTGTAAAATATTGCCCTTGAAGGGTTTGAAGGGCTGTTAAAGCAATCGTCGGACTGGGCTTTATCTTGACACTCCACCTCCTGCCCAATAGCATTCCCACAGCTCTACTGAACACAGCCATTGCGGCCATCTGACCTTTGATTTAGCTAACCAACGAGAAAAGCAGTCCTGAACATGCAGCCAAAGAGCGCCATCCACGATCTGGTCGCGGACGACTTCGCCGCACTAAACACCTATATTATCGACCAACTGCACTCAAGAGTGCCTCTCGTTGAGAAAATTGCGGAATATATCGTCGATAGCGGCGGTAAGCGCATGCGCCCACTATTAGTGCTTCTCACCTGCAAAGCACTCAACTGCAACAACGACAAACGCATCCCGCTATCAGCACTGGTGGAATTTATCCACACCGCCACCTTGCTGCATGATGATGTCGTCGATGAATCCGATATGCGCCGCGGCCGGGATACCGCTAACAACAAATGGGGTAACGCCCCCAGTGTTTTAGTTGGTGACTTTCTTTATACCCGGGCTTTTGAGCTGATGGTCAACATCGGTCACATGGATATTCTGAAAATCTATGCCAATGCCACCAATGTAATCGCCGAAGGCGAAGTGCTGCAGCTCACCAATGTGCGTAACCCTAAAATCACTGAAGCACAATATATGACAGTGATTAAAGCAAAAACCGCCATGCTTTTTGAGGCCGCAACTCAATCTGCCGCTGTTCTTTCCGGCGCAAGCCAGGAGCAGCAGGACATGATGGCCGATTACGGTAACTATTTAGGGCTGGCCTTCCAGCTACAGGATGACCTGCTGGATTACCAGGGCGATGCCGGAGCCATGGGGAAAAACGTTGGTGATGACCTGGCAGAAGGCAAGGCAACCCTACCTCTGATCCGTGCGATGGAAATCGGCGCGGAAGAAGATGCCAAACTAATCCGTAAAGCGGTACGCAAAGGAGGGCTGGAGTTCCTTGAGCCTGTTCTGGAGATTATCAGCAAGACTGGGGCGCTGGAGTACACCGAGCAAAAAGCCTTTGAAATGGCAGATAAAGCAAAGGCCTGCCTGAACTGTCTCCCGGAATCCCCGTTCAAAGAGAGGCTGGCCCTATTTGCAGATATGGCGGGAAAGCGCAGCAGTTAAAACTAAAAAATACTCTGTAGATAAAACATTTGCAGAGTATTTTATTTAAATTTCCGAGATAGAATGCCGTACTGATCCCGAATCAGAAAAGTGCTTTTAAAACAAGGCTATAAAATACCTGTCACATACCTCTATGCGACAAGGGGCAAGCCTGATATTTTATTACACTGCAGGGTAATAAGTAACCACCAGAGGGGCACAGGATCGCCTACTGATGAGATATCGATAGGCGCCATGAACGCGAAAAAAACCTCCATACAGTCTCCGGATTCAGCACGATTGATTGCGCTTGATAACCTGAGCATCCCAACACTGATTGCTACCTGCGATGGTATCCTGCAGTACGCGAACAAAGCCGCTTATCATTTACTCACCTACGGCGATGCCAGCAGCCAACCCTTGTGTGGAAAAGAGCTTTTCTACCGGCTGGGCCCTAACCAGCACCACCAGTTAAAGCAGGCTTGCCAGAGATACTGCGATGAACAGCTAAGCCTGACATTCAACTATGATGAGCACCAGAAGCGCATACAGGTGTTTGTAACGCCACTGCCCACAGACGGCCCAGAGCAAGCTCTGCTACAGATCACACTGAAAGATGTGACTCAATATGAAGCGGCGCAACATCTGTCGGTTCATTTTCATCAGGCGATGCAACAAACTGAAGATATGGTTATGGTTACAGACTGCCAGGGCCTGATCGAATACGTCAACCCGGCCTTTCTCAGTCAGACAGGTTACTCAGAAGCAGAAGTAATCGGCAAAACCCCTCGCATTCTCAGTTCAGATGAACACGATGAAGCTTTTTATGCCGAGATGTGGAAAACGCTTCGTGCAGGGGAAAGCTATCGCAACATCTTTATTAACCGCCGCAGAAATGGCGAACGCTACCATGAAGAGAAAACGATCACACCGATTCGAGATGATATCGGTCAGATCAGTCACTTTGTCGCCACGGGGCGCGATATAACTGACCTGATCAATAGCGAGCAGCG
This sequence comes from Oceanospirillum sp., assembly GCA_048268485.1. Lineage (GTDB taxonomy): Bacteria > Pseudomonadota > Gammaproteobacteria > Pseudomonadales > Halomonadaceae > Oceanospirillum. Next base: position 16,272 of record JBLWVL010000013.1, on the reverse strand, counting down.
TCTGGACTATCTGCGGCGCTTCGATACATTAACCGGACTACCCAATCGCCAACGCTTATCAGAACAGTTTGAGCAGCACGTGCTACAGCGGCGCAAAACACCCATGGCGCTATTTCTGGTAGACCTTGATCGCTTAAGCCGCATCAATGACAGTCTGGGCCGGCAAGCCGGTGATGAACTGCTACGACTGACTGCTAGCCGGTTACGCAAATCCCTGCCTGCACACTTTGTTGGCCGCCTCGGCAGTGACGCATTTATGGTCATGGCCGAAGAGGTACAAACACCGGACCAGGCCGCTCATCTGGCCCAGGAAATCCAGCAGGTTATGGCTTTGCCTTTTGAGCTTACCCAAGCTGAACTCTTTATGAGCGTTAGCCTGGGCATCACTCTTTATCCTTATGATGGAGATCAATTTGATGAATTGGTCAATAAAGCTGACAGCGCCATGCATCGCTGCAAAGACCGCGATCAGAAATTTGGCTTCTTTACTGAAGACTTAACCCTGCAAACGCAACATAGAGTCAAACTGGAAAACCAGTTACGTCAGGCACTACTACACAAAGAGTTCCATCTGGTCTTTCAACCCCGAATTGATATCGCTACAGGGCAGATCAATAGCGCAGAAGTGTTACTAAGGTGGATAAAACCGGATGGAAAGGTTATCTCACCGGGAGAGTTTATCCCTGTACTGGAAGAGATGGGTTTAATAACCTCTGTCGGCGAGTGGGTTCTGATGCGAGCCTGTATCTATGCCAGTCAGTGGCAAAAAAAAGGCCAGCCCATAAAGATCTCAGTCAACCTTTCAGCGAAGCAATTGCGCCAACCAAACCTTCCGGATATTGTTGCCCGCTGTCTTAAAACATCGGGTCTCAGCCCTGAACTATTGGAGCTTGAGCTGACAGAAACCAGTATGCTGGAAGATGTAAGCCACTCCATCAGCCAGCTTAACCTGCTGCGCGATAAAGGCATCCGTATCGCCATTGATGACTTTGGTACGGGATACTCATCCTTGGCATACCTGAAACAGCTTCCGGCCGATACACTGAAAATCGACCAGGCGTTTATTCAGGAGCTGGATAGCAACGACCCCAGTGACCGGAATATCGTACAGGCGATTATTCAACTGGCACACAATTTCAACCTCAGCGTTACGGCTGAGGGAATTGAAACAGAGCAGCAACTGGAAATCATCCGTGAATTGGGCTGCAACGAAGCCCAGGGCTTTCTCCTCGCCAAGCCGATGAATGAGCCCGAGTTACTAACGACACGTCACGCATTTAATAACCGCACAAAGACAACCCACGACTAGCGCCTCAGCATTCAACAAAAGATAATCCACAGGCCTATCCCTGTATCAGCAGCCATCCTTATCCTGTAACGCCTGACGGTGCATTTCTGCCTTGAAGCGGCTTGCCATATCATCAGGCCATAACGGCCGATCCAGCAAATAACCTTGAGCAAGATCACACCCCAGCGCCTGAAGGTACTGCAGCTGCTCAGTCGTCTCAACCCCCTCCGCAACCGTAAGCAGGTTCAGGCTTTGCGCCAAACTGATGATCGCCCGGGTAATAGCACTGTCGTCTGCGTCCAGTGGAAGGTCTGAAATAAAAGCTTTATCAATTTTCAGTTTGTCCAATGGAAAGCGCTTCAGGTACGCCAGAGAGGAGTAACCAGTACCAAAGTCATCCAGCGAAATCCATACATCGAGCTCTTTCAACCGATTCAAAATCCCGATGGCCTGAGACGCCCCCTGCATCAAAGTGCTCTCGGTCACCTCAATCACCAGATTCTCTGCCGGGAAGCCGGTTTCTTCCAACACCTGGTGAACCTGGTCAACAAGATCCTCTCTGAACTGCAATGCCGAAACATTAACTGCCAGCTCAATATCCGGGAAACCTTCCTCTCGCCAACGCTGCCCCTGCAAACAGGCTTCACGCATAACCCATGCGCCCAGATCCAGAATAAGCCCGGTTTCCTCTGCCAACCCAATAAAAAAGTCAGGCGGCACCAACCCCTGCTCCGGGTGCTGCCAACGCACCAGAGCTTCAACACCGTACAGGCGCATACTTTTCATACAGAACTGAGGCTGGTAAACCAATCGCAGCTCACCTTCAGCAATACCCTTGCGCAAGGCATTTTCCATCACCAGGCTATGGGAGACGTCATCGTTTATCTGTTGGGTAAAAAACTGATACTGATTCCGCCCCTGAGCTTTCGCATGATAGAGAGCCGCATCTGCGTTGCGGAACAGCGTTTCAAAATCCAGCCCATCCTCCGGGTACAGTGCGATACCGATACTTGGGGTCAACGTCAGAGAATGCCCACCCAGCTCAACCGGCTGGCTTATGTGCTGAATAATCTCCCATGCCACCAGAGCTGCATCATTAGGGTGATTAAGATCTGACAGCAAAACTACAAACTCATCGCCACCGACACGACTGACAGTAACAAGGTCATCCACAAGTCCAGTCAGGCGCTCCGCCACAGCACAAAGTAAACGATCACCGATCTCATGGCCCAGTGAGTCATTTACATTCTTAAAGCGATCCAGGTCAACAAACAACAGCGCCAGATGATTATGATTATGCCTTGCAATATGTACCGCCTGGTCAACACGATCCGCCAGCAGACGCCGATTAGGCAGGTCGGTCAGGGAGTCATATTCGGCCAGGTAGCGCAGACGCTTCTCATTAGCCTTACTCAATGAGATATCGCTCAACGTGGCAATATAGTTAACAATTTCTCCGCGCTCCCTCACCAGGTTCAGGGAGAGCCACTCAGGAAACAACACACCATCTTTACGCCGGTTCCAGACCTCCCCTTGCCATCGGCCTGTCTTCATCAGTCTTGACCACATATCCTCATAAAACCGCTCATCATGGCTTCCGGATGCCATAAACGAAGGATTTTTACCCTCTGACTCTTCCTGCGAGTAACCGGTTATCTCGGTAAATGCGGGGTTAACCGCCAAAATTTGGTTAAAGGCATCTGTGATCACAATCCCTTCTGTCGCATGCTCAAAAACACGGGCAGAGAGCTCCAGTTGACGACCGTTATCTATTAACTGTGCTCTCTGACGCTCAATATCCTGCTCATAACGCATGAAAATCCGCCGCAACCAACGGGAGTAAATCAGAGCCAAAATCAATGCCAGCAGCAAACCTGTCATCATCACCAGCAGGAAGCTTCTGACAGCATCAGCACTCTGGGCATCCAGGGTTGCCTTATGCTCAGCTAACATAGGTGCAAGGTCATCAGGGTAGATCCCTGCCACCAACACCCACCCCCATTCAGGCACAACCTTAACCTGTGAACGTTTGACAACAGGCCCTCGGCCGTCCGGATAAAACCAGCTGTACTCAACAACCCCTCCGCCTGCAGCAGCCTTATCCATGATGGCGTCAATCGCAGCACGCTGCAGTTCCCGCACTCCCCGAGTATCAGACAAAACAGTCAGGGCAGTATTTACCAGTGTATTCCCCTGCAGATCCAGTACAGAAATATACCCATTATCACCGAAACGGAAATTTTCCAGCCGACGGGTTACCTCTTGCTTAAGATCATTTTCTACTCGATAAAGATAGTCTCCAGCACCCACAATCCAGTTATAGGGCTCAAATAAGCGCACATAAGCGATTTTATCTTCCATCAATTTCTGATCAGAGGGTGCATACCAGCGATAACGGGAAAAACCAAACTGCTGGCTATTGCTTACGGCATCGATCAGCCCCCGCATAATGTAATGGCCGGTATTATCCTGATTATCATAGAGAGAACGACCTTCAAAATGAGGTGCCGTGGGTAAAAGAACGCACATCCCATCAAGGTCATCAATAAAGAGGTAACCACGTCCCTCAAAGAAGCGGATATTGCGCAGGGATTCCCGGATCAGAATTTTAATCTCAGCATCAGATAAATGATCTTTTGCTTCAGCATAAATCGATTCCGCAACAACCACGGCCTGATCAACAAATACCTTAGATTGCTCCTTCAGAACCTGTTCCGTTCGGGTGCGCATGTATTGAATATAACTGACTGTTGCATCCAGTTCAGACTCCAGCAAGCTCTCCTGCTGCTGCAAAACCTCCTGCTCAAGCCTGTCAAGCTGTTGCTGCTTTTGATTGCCCAGTGCATAGAAGAAATAGCCACTGACAATCAGGCCAAAAATAAATACAACCGCCAACATACCGATTGTTTGCAGTGTCGGCAAACGCCGGGCCTTGAGCTCAAATTTCATAATCGCCTTAGTACAGATTCAGACTACTGCAACAAATAACCTAAACAGAATGCATAGCGCTGTCCGAGCGCCCGTGACAGCTTGAAATAAAACAGAACAACCATAAGCAGGTGCATCAGCAATACCAGCCAGAAGAGATCACCAACCAGGAGCTCCAGCCTTCCTAACCAGTAGACACCTGAGAAGCCTATTAAAGTATATAGCTTACGACTACTGAGAGAGCCAATACCAATACCATCGGAAAAGAAGGCCAGAAGCGCGTCTTTTGTACACATTATAGTTAAAAGCACTAAAAAAACTGTGTCAGCCAGTAAGCCCGGAAACTCTTATGTCGTTCTAACAGCATTGAGCATCTCCATGTGAGTACTTTACCCGAGGATCAATTCCGATAACGAAGGTTCAAATAGGTTGGTCACTGTAGTGCTTTTCCAGTAACAAAGAAAAGATTAACGTCATACGAGTCAACACCCAAGAGCACTGATATCAGGTCATGCATATGAGGCACCTGATGCCAAAGCTCAATGAAGAATTATCCATACGGGAACATTTTTACTTTAAACTGACGCTCAGGACAGTTAGATTAAGGCTGACATCGACAATCGGTATATAAATTTACAAGGCCATGATTTGCCCACGCCACACAAAGTCTCACAATGTTACAACGTGATACAGTTTTTCAGCGTGGTCAAGGCTAATATGACCTCATCACCCCCAACACGATACAAGCCTGCTTATATAAAATGGATGATAAAAACATAGCGCCTGACGCTGATTCTGCTCAAACCCCCAAAGACCTGCCATCAGTGCCGGGGGTTTACCCTGCGCATCATAAAATGTCAGCAGCGGAAGCGGCAGAAAAAGAAGCTGAACGCGAACGTGAAAAAATCAAAGCACAGTGGGAAGCGAAACAGGCGGAGAAAAAACAGGAAGAGCGTAAAAAAGCTGAAGAAGCAAGACTGAAGGCTGAGCGTGAGGCACTTTACAAGGATCTGGAAACGCTGAATTACGAACTTCTCTCGCTGAGTGAATACCCTTCTGATTTTGAGATAGAGTCTGCCCGACGCTCACGTTTGGGATGGTTCTTCGGTTTGGGCATTTCTGTATTCCTGTTCACCAGCTCACTGCTAAACCTGGTACACCCCTGGGTAGGAGGAATAGCCGGCGGCATCGGATTTGTGCTTTGGTTAAGTCACGGCACAGGTATGATGCAGTTTCTGCCAGGTCTATCCCTCTACCCTGAGCTACTGGCAAAGCGACGAAAAATCAAAAATGGGGTGACAGAATATATCCAGCAGATTGAAGCCAAACGGGGTTTTATTCACCGCATCTACCCATTGGTTCACCATAACCCAAGACTCAGAGCACGTAAGTTTCGCCGAATAGCTCTAATGTCTAAAGAGCACACCCTGATGAGTAATATGAAAACACTACAGGATGTTGCTCTTTATCATGAATATCTCGATGAGTGCCGCAAAGCAGCAGAAGAATATTTCCGTACAGAAAGGGAAGACCAGATGCTGGCAGACATGGATTTCGACCCTAGTGTCGAGGACCTGGAACAAGAGCTAAACGACAACACCCATGACGAAGAGAGCACAGAAAACGATCAAACGGATCAGTTATCCGAAGAAAAAAGTCTGAAAACGGACGACAACAGCCTGAAGACAGATGACGATAGCCTGAAAAAAACTGATGAATCAGCCGTAACGCCCAATGAAACATCATCGACTCAGGACAGACAGGGCGGACACGACTGATCATTAAATCCGTTAAAGGAGTCTGCGGTGTCAGTGCAAACCTCATTATCACAACATGTTGTTGTGCTGGGAGCCAGCCCAAAACCAGAGCGTTACTCTAATCAGGCTATTCGCCTGCTGAAGGATTATCAACATAATGTTACTGCGGTAAACCCTGCATTTGATCAGATTAACCAGTGTCCATGCGTTCGCGAGCTTGCAGATATTCACCAACCTGTAGACACTCTGTGTCTGTACCGCAATGCATCTCAACTTGCCAAACAAATAGATGAAATCATTGCCCTTAAACCTAAGCGGGTCATCTTTAACCCTGGGACAGAGTCCTGGGAGTTACAACAAGCGTTAACCCAGTCGGGTATATTGTGGCAGGAAAGCTGCACACTCGTTATGCTACGCAGCGGGCATTTCTGAACAACCTGCCTTACGCCAGAGTCAGAGCAGTCCCAAGGATTTTTCCTTGCGATTCTGATAACCCGTTTCAGCCTTCGAGCAAAACTGAATAAGTCCTCTATGCATACACATCCACTGTCACCAGAGCGCCTGGCAATCTTTGTCCCTTTTTCAAAGCTCTCTGAAGAACACCTGATCCTGCTGTGTCATCGCATTGAGATTTGTCAGGAACCTGAAGGTAAAGAGATAAGTCCCAGAGGGGATAACCGCAGCGAAGAGCTTTTTCTTCTCAGTGGCCGGGTAACTGTTTTCGCTGAAGATGGCAGTGAAATAACGTTATCTGCCGGGGATAACCGCAGTCGGTTCAGTTTACTGAATTTACGACCAAGCCCAAACCTTATCGTCAGCCAGACCGAAACCGAGTTTTTTCTCCTGGATAGCGATCTGCTTCAGTCTCTCCAGGCTGAGTCCAATAACTTATCTCTACCTCTGACAGAAATTCTGGCCAATGACAGCAGCCATCCGCTCGTATTACAGTTCTATCGTTCTCTGATACAAAATAAACTGAGTCTGCCATCCCTACCTGAAGTAACTCAAAAGGTAAGCCAGATTATTGTTGATGAGGAGTTGAACGTTGACCATATGGCCTCTCTGATCGCAGCTGATGCCTCCCTGGCGGCCCGGTTACTTAAGCTGGCAAACAGTCCTCTGTATCGTGCGTATGGGCCTATCAGTCAACTATCTGAAGCGATTAAACGTCTTGGGCTAAATGCGACCCGTCACCTGGTTCTTGCCTTTGCACTACAAGTACAGTTTCAGATTCCTGTAGCAAACTGGGTCAGAAAACGTCAGCTGCGGAGCTGGAAAGAGAGTATTCAGCTGGCTGCCATCTGCTATGTTCTGGCAAAAAAATGCACTAAAATCCCACCGGAAGAAGCTCTGTTAGCAGGCCTGCTGCACAATATCGGCGAACTACCTCTGGTACAGTTTGCCGCACAATATCCCGAGCTTGCCGATGACCCGGACTACCTCGACCAGATAATGCAGGAAGCCAGAGGGCAGGCTGGTGCTATGATTTTACACCGATGGAACTTGCCAGAAGCCCTGGTTACCGCCGTGCAACATGTAGACACCTGGTTTTATGAGCCAAATTCTAAGGAAGTTACACTGACCGATATTTTGATTCTGGCACGCCTGCATAGCATGGCCATGAATGACCGCTCTCCTTCTGCACCCTTGATTAGTCAGGTACCTTCCTATGAAAAAATTGCGCCAGGGCCTCTGACAAGCCAGCAACGATTAGAAATCCTTGAAGATGCCAGGGAACAGATCAGTGAAATTAAAAGCATCTTTAACCGCTAATGCCTTGAAATCTGACAAATTTCTTTTTTTCTCTGCATGAGCGTCTGCTAAACCCGCAGGATAGGGTAAGATAGACGGGGGCATATTCTCTCAGGGTCAGTCAATTAACCGGCTGATCAAACTGAACAGATTAAGGGGTTAAGCATGCGAGCACTGATTCAACGGGTCGCCCGAGCAAAAGTTGAAGTAGACCAACAGTGCATCGGAGAGATCAACCAAGGACTGCTAGTCTTTATCGGCGTGGAAAAAGGGGATCGCACAGAAGATGCCGACCGTCTTTTAAAAAAGCTGCTGGCCTATCGGGTATTTGCCGATACAGAAGATAAAATGAACCTCAGCGTCACAGATGTTCAGGGAGGGTTGCTCTTGGTCTCACAGTTTACTCTGGCTGCAAACACCCAAAAAGGCCTGAGGCCCAGCTTCTCATCTGCAGCACCTCCGGCAGAGGGCGAGGATCTGTATAATTACTTTGTTGAGCAGGCCAAAGGGCTCCATCCAAATGTGGCTACAGGACGTTTTGGTGCAGACATGAAGGTCGAGCTGCTCAATGACGGCCCGGTGACCTTCTTGCTGGAAACCTGACCGACACCAAACAATTTCTAAGGCAGAGCTATGACACAACACTCCAAATCGAGGAAAGTCGCGTTAGTCACCGGAGGTGGCCAAGGCATAGGCCGTGCTATCTGCAGGGGGCTACTGAACCAGGGCATGATTGTTGTTTGTGCTGACATCGACCTTGAAGCTGCCGACGAAACTGTTTCTCTCTACCAGGACCTGGGAACAATCAAAGCTCACTCACTGGACGTTTCCGATGAGCCTGTTGTTCAGGGGTGTATTCAGGAAATTATCGGTGAGTTTGGCCGCCTTGATGTACTAGTCAACAATGCAGGCCTCTCTACCCCTTTTAACGACCCGATTGAAGACCTGTCCCTTGAGGACTGGCAACGCTATCTTGATGTCAATCTGACAGGCGTATTCCTGGTCAGCAAACATGCCGTCCCTTACCTGCGGGAGCAACAGGGCAGCATTATCAATATCGGATCAACCCGTGCCAGCCAGTCTGAGCGGGATACGGAAGCTTATGCCGCCAGTAAAGGAGGCGTGATATCACTGACCCACGCACTGGCGATCAGCTTAGGTAGTGAAGTCCGCGTAAACTGTATCAGTCCAGGCTGGATTGAAGTCGGAGACTGGCAGAAGACCCGCACGCGCATAGAGCCCATTCACTCCCCATCTGATCTGGCCCAGCATCCAGTGGGTCGTATCGGCAAACCTGATGATGTTGCCTATATGGTCTGCTATCTGGCAACCGATGTTGCAGGCTTTATTACAGGCCAGAACTTTATCGTTGATGGCGGTATGGGCGTCAAAATGGCCTATAACGACAGCTAACCTACGAGCCCTGTCAGCAGGCTGGCCGAATATGAAAATATCCGGCCATCCCGCTAAATAGTCAAAGTTCCAGCTCAGCCTGAGCTGTCTCCAGCTCCTCTGAAAGCAGCATCCACTCCTCTTCGATGGTTTCTGAAGCGGTACTGAGCTCGCCCTGCCTTTTGAGCAATACCTGCAGACGGTCTTTATTTTCATCCTGATAAATCTCAGGCTCCGCAAGCTCCTGCTCAATATTACCAAGCTCTGCCTGAACCTTATCCAGCTCGGCTTCCAGCTTATCTACTTTTTTCTTCAGTGGACGTAACTGCTCCCTGCGCTGCGCTGCTAAGCGACGCTCCTCTTTACGGTCACGCTTTTCTTCAAGAACCCCCTCCTTATCACCAGACGCAAGGTCAGCCTCCGTGCCAGCGCCTTTTTGCAGGGCCAGCGTCCGGTTCTTCAGCCAGACATGATAATCCTCAAGATCACCCTCAAACGGCTCAACCCGGCCATCGCATACCAACCAGAACTCATCAACCGTATTGCGCAGCATATGCCGGTCATGGGAGACCAGAATGACCACTCCCGGAAACTCCTGTAGCGCAAAGGTCAACGCCAGCCGCATTTCAAGATCCAAGTGGTTGGTAGGTTCATCCAGCAGCAACAGGTTGGGTTTATGCCAGGCGATCAGAGACAGAGCTAAACGGGCTTTCTCGCCACCAGAAAACCGATTAACTTCTGTCTCCACATCATCCCCGCGAAAACCAAAACCACCCAGGTAGTTACGGATCTCCTGCTCGGAAACTTTGGGTGACAGGCGTTGAATGTGCAACAGTGCCGAGGCATTCAGATCCAGAGACTCCAGCTGATGCTGAGCAAAATAGCCCACCTGCAGGTTTTCACTTGGGGTATAGATCCCGGACACCACCGGCAGATCCCCCACTAACGTCTTAATCAGCGTCGATTTACCCGCACCATTTGGCCCCAAAAGACCAACTCTCATTCCCGGTAACAGAGTGAAGTTCACCAGGCTCAGAATCACACTGCTGTCGCCATAACCAATATTGGCATCATCCATTACCAATAACGGGGATGACGTTTTCTCGGTACAGGGAATGGTGAACTGAAAGGGCGAATCCACATGGGCCGGAGCAATTTTTTCCATTCGCTCCAGTTCTTTAACCCGGCTCTGTGCCTGCTTTGCTTTTGAAGCCTTAGCTTTAAAACGACGGACAAAATTTTCGATCTCAGCGATACGGGTCTGCTGTTTCTCAAACTGGGCCTGTTGTTGCGCCAGGCGCTGAGCACGCATAATCTCAAACGCGGAGTAGTTACCACGATAGAGATTGATCTTCTGCTGCTCAAAGTGAGCAATATGCTCCACGACACTGTCGAGAAAATCCCGATCGTGTGAGATCAGCAGTAACGTGCCAGGGTACTGGCGTAACCAGTTCTCCAACCACAATGTTGCATCCAGATCCAAGTGGTTCGTCGGCTCATCGAGCAGCAGCAGATCAGATGGCATCAACAGTGCTTGTGCAAGGTTCAGACGAATACGCCAACCACCGGAGAAAGACTGTACCGGCTGCTGTGTCTGCGCCATAGTAAAACCCAGCCCCAACAGTAGCTGCTCGGCACGATTGGGTGCCGTATAACCATCCAGCGTCTCCAGTTCGGCGTGTAAGCGCGCAATACCATTATTATCCCCACTTGCTTCAGCCTCTGCTAAAGCCTTCTGCACCTTGCGCAGTGGCTTATCACCATCAAGCACATACTCAAGCGCTGTTTTATCCCGGGCGTGGACCTCCTGAGCCATATGGGCGATACGCAGTTGAGGCGGGATCAGCAATTCACCTGCATCCTGGTGCAACTCACCTAAAAGCAGTTTAAACAGACTGGACTTACCGGCACCGTTAGAACCAACAACACCGATACGCTGACCACGATGGATAATCAGGGAGGTATTTTGCAGGAGAGAGAGACTTCCCCGTTGCAGGCTCAGGTCTTCTAATGTAATCATGTGATTTTACTGTCAAAAATGTTGCGTGCGGGAATTGAAGCCTGGATCAGATCGCGCAAAAAAGAATAATGATGAGCCCGGAGGCCGGCAACCATGTCAGAACTTACCTTGTCCTATGATAACCCATTCTGGCGTTTTTCTACGAAACTCTATCGCCTCGAAACCGTTGAGGCGGCCTGTCTTTATCTTCAGGATCACCAGGGCGTCATGGTTAACCAATTGCTTTTCAGCTGTTGGCTGACCACGCAGAATGTTTGCTTCACCCATGAGTGGCCTGCACAGGTAGAGCCTGTACTGGGCTGGCATAATCAGTTTGTCGTACCGCTACGGAAACAGCGTCGTCAGCTGAAACCTATGACAGGCGTTGAGGCACACCTGAAGGAGATGAGCCAACACCTCCTCTCTGCAGAGCTTATCGCCGAACAGCATGAACAGGCACTTCTTTACCTTCTTTATTCCCTGAAAAAAGGTATGCAAAGCTGCGCAGACAGAGAAACGGCCCTACGCAGCAACCTGAAATTTACACTTAAAGATGCCAGGTTCACAGCAACAGCCCAACAACAGCTGAAAAACTTACTGGAAATGGTTGTTGACCAGGATATTGCCCAAGCGATTATCATCGGCTTGTCCGCTGATCCGGTTTAGCATAACCACAATAATATTGTCTGCATGCTGTTAATACCGTTCTGTTTTTTATAGTAACCAGGGATAGCCCCTTATCCATATGCGGGGGCAGAAGTGTTACCCTGATGTCCGTAAATACAGGCTTAACTTTATAAAGCAACACAAATAACACGACAGCTGGAACACTTTGGCTCAATAGAAGTCTGAGTCTCCATCGCGACAGATACGAAGCTCTCAACAGTATATCTGTCCATTTACCTGATCCGACGCTAAAAAGCTTACGGAGGGTATTAAAAGAGGCTCAGTGTATTACTCAGGAGCGCCGGAAAAAGACCTGCGCTCTGATACTAAATTAATTAATGACAGGCTGCCCGGAATGATCTTATTTATACCTTCAGCCGGAATTTCCAGCCTTTAATAAGGAGTTTTCATGAAAAAAGCGCTACTCACCCTGACTCTCAGCAGCCTGCTTGCGGCTCCCGTCATGGCAGACACAACCCCAACGACGGAAGAGGATCGACTGAGTTATAGCCTGGGTCTGATCATGGGTCAGCGCCTGAAGCAAGAGTTTACCAACCTGAACGTCGATATGATGTCTCAGGCTGTAAAGGACTTGTATGCTGACGGTGAGATGAAGATGACCGAAGCAGAAGTCAAAGAAACCATGCAGGCTTACCAGCAGAAGAAAATGTTGGAACAGCAGGAAGCTCAGGCAAAAGCGGCTGAAGCCAACCTGAAAGCGGGTCAGGAATTCATGGCTCAAAATGGCAAGAAAAAAGGCGTTGTAACCACTGACTCCGGTCTGCAATACCAGGTTCTGACTACCGGTAATGGTGCAAAACCTGCTCTGACCGATCAGGTTAAAGTTCACTACGAAGGTAAGCTTCTGAACGGAAAAGTGTTCGACAGTTCTTATCAGCGTGGCGAGCCGGTCACCTTTGGCCTGAATCAGGTTATTCAAGGCTGGCAGGAAGGTCTGCAGCTGATGCCTGTTGGCAGTAAGTGGAAAATATTTATCCCATCTGACCTCGCCTATGGCCCCGGTGGAACAGGCGGCCCTATCGGCCCGAACGAAACTCTGATCTTCGAAGTTGAGCTACTGGATATTAACCCGGAAGCTTAACCGCTTATAAAGCAGTGTCGCTGCCCTCCCGGGGCTGCCGACACCTGAAGTTCAAGCATTACCGAGTGCCCAGGTCGTTTATCTGCCCGGGCATTTTTTTGTTTGATCGTATTGAATTTCTGACCTATTAACAGAAACCCTGACCTATTAGTAGGCCTGCAATTGTTAATTAAGGTCACCAGCCTGACCTACCTCTGCTAAAGCCTATCCCTGACTGGACAGTCCCCCCCATAACACTAATACTGCCTTGTACAGAGAAGCCTTAATACCCCTTCTGGAAAGGAAGCAAGCTATGGTCCAAACAACCTCGTCTTCTGGCCTGCGCCCAATACCCGCCTTCGTGGCTCTATGTATTGGGCTTCTTATCTGGCTACTACCTCAACCTGACACGGTATCTGATCAAGGCTGGCTGATGCTCGCCATGTTTATTGGCACCATCGCCGCTATTATTGGAAAAGCGATGCCAATCGGAGCTCTATCCATTCTGGCCATTACACTCGTTGCGGCTTCCAGTGTTACCAGCGAAAACCCTGGCACATCGATAAAAAATGCCCTGGGCAGCTTTACCAGCCCTCTGATATGGTTAATCGCCATTGCGATTATGATCTCACGAGGTTTGATCAAAACAGGTTTAGGCGCCAGGATCGGCTACCACTTTATTGCCCTATTTGGTAAGCGAACATTAGGAATCGGCTACGCTCTGGTACTGTCAGAGCTGACTATCGCACCCGTCACACCAAGTAATACCGCACGGGGCGGCGGCATTATCCACCCGATTATGCTATCCATCGCCCGAAGCTTCGGCTCCAGCCCGGAAAACAACAGCACCGGAAAAATCGGTAAATACCTGGCACTGGTGAACTACCATGCCAACCCGATCACTTCCGCCATGTTTATCACAGCTACAGCCCCAAACCCCCTCACGGTTAAACTTATTGCGGAAGCCACCGGGGCTGAGATCAGTCTGAGCTGGACAACCTGGGCAGTGGCAATGCTACTACCCGGATTGGTCGCTATCGCCTTGATGCCTTTGCTACTCTATTGGATCTATCCACCTGAGATCAAAAAAACGGAAGATGCCCGAACCTTTGCCCGCCAGAAACTCGATGAACTGGGGCCTCTGAGTCGTGGCGAAAAAATCATGCTAATGGTCTTTTCTATTCTGCTCGCTCTTTGGGCTGATCTTCCCGTTTGGTTTTTTGGAGAGGCTTATCAGCTCAATGCAACCACAAGTGCTTTTATCGGTCTGTCGATTTTACTGATGTCCGGTGTTTTGGTCTGGCAGGATATTCTGGCAGAAAAAAGTGCCTGGGATACTCTGGTTTGGTTTGGGGCCCTGGTGATGATGGCCTCCCAACTAAACAGTCTTGGTGTTATCAGCTGGTTCTCTGCCAGCATACAGGAGTTGATTGCACAAACCGGACTAGGCTGGGCCGGGGCCAGTGGCTTACTGGTGCTGATTTTCCTTTACTCCCACTATTTCTTTGCCAGCACCACTGCACACATCACAGCGATGATGGCTGCATTTCTTACGGTCGGCCTGGCAATGGGTGCACCGCCAATGCCTTTCGTTCTGATGATGGCAGCAGCCTCTTCCATTATGATGACACTGACCCATTACGCCACAGGAACATCACCAGTGATCTTCGGTTCCAACTATGTCACCCTTGGGGAGTGGTGGCGTGCGGGCTTCATGATGAGTATCGTCAATTTAATAATCTGGGTTGTCGTTGGCGGGCTTTGGTGGAAACTACTCGGATACTGGTAGGCCTGCAAAAACTTAGAGCCAGACTCTTAATAGCTAATGCAAAAACAAAAAAACCGCAGCGTGTCGTGACCTAAAAAGTCATACCCGTTGCGGTTTTTTATATCACCACTGGCGGTTAACGATTAGCCACCGGTGGTCCGGCGGCTAAAATTTAACGCCTGGAGGTGTAGCTGCTTACTTATTCTTCGCGCGCTTACGCTCATTTTCAGTCAGCAGTTTCTTACGAATACGGATCGATTCCGGTGTTACTTCTACCAGCTCGTCGTTTTCGATGAACTCCAGTGCCTGCTCCAGCGTGTGCTTGATCGGCGGAGTCAGTGTCAGGGCTTCATCGGTACCGGAAGCACGAACGTTGGTCAGCTGCTTACCTTTAGTCGGGTTAACCACCAGGTCGTTGCTGCGGGAGTGAATACCGATCACCTGACCTTCATACACTTCTGCACCGTGACCCAGGAACAGACGACCACGATCCTGCAGGTTAAACAGGCCATAAGACAGAGTCTTACCTTTCACCATGGAAACCAGAACACCATTCTGACGCTTGGCCACTTCACCATCTTTAACCGTGTCATAACGGTCAAATACGCTGGTCATGATGCCGGAACCGGACGTCAGGGTCAGGAACTGACCACGGAAGCCGATCAGGCCACGGGAAGGTACAGTGAACTCAAGTTTCACACGACCTTTACCGTCTGGCTCCATGTTGGTCAGCTCGCCTTTACGCAGACCCATCTCTTCCATAATTGAACCCTGATGCTGATCTTCAACGTCGATCACAACATTTTCATAGGGTTCCATCATAACGCCGTCGACTTCTTTACGAATAACTTCCGGACGGGATACACCCATCTCGAAGCCTTCACGGCGCATGGTTTCAATCAGAACCGACAGGTGAAGCTCACCACGGCCGGAAACGATAAATTTATCAGGAGAGTCGCCTTCTGCAACACGCAGTGCAACGTTATGAATCAACTCCTGATCCAGACGCTCTTTAATATTACGGGAGGTTACAAACTTGCCTTCTTTACCAGCAAACGGGGAGTCATTCACCAGGAAGGTCATGCTAACCGTTGGCTCATCAACGGTCAGAGGTGGCAAGGCTTCAACCAACTCAGGGTCACACAAAGTATCAGAGATGCTAAGGCCATCGATACCGTTAATACATACGATATCACCGGCATTCGCCAGATCAGTATCAACACGATCAAGGCCCATATAGCCTTTTACGTTCAGAACCTTACCTTTACGCTCATCACCGGCGATGTTTTTAACCACAACCTGTTGGCCCGGCTTCAGCTGACCACGGGTAATACGGCCAATACCGATAACGCCAACATAGCTGTCGTAGTCCAGTGCAGAGATCTGCATCTGGAAGGCACCGGCAGGATCAACATCAGGTGCAGGAACACGATCAATGATCATATCCAGCAGAGGCTTCATATCATCAGCCATCTCTTCCGGATCATCACCGGCGATACCGTTCAGTGCTGACGCGTAAACAACCGGGAAATCCAGCTGCTCATCGGTCGCACCCAGGCTATCGAACAGGTCAAAGACCTGATCCATAACCCAATCGGGGCGAGAGCCCGGACGGTCAATCTTGTTAATAACCACAATCGG
>JBLWVL010000012.1:0-91613 GCA_048268485.1 Oceanospirillum sp. | reverse complement strand
TGCCCAACCAGGTGGTCAGCGCTGGAGCTGATTATCGGCAGACAGATCTTAAAACCGGCTTAAGTGGCCGGTTTTTTTGTTGCTGCCTTCTCGCTAGGGGCGGTCTGCTCCGTTTGGATAATGAATAATATTGTGAAAGCGGGCCGTTTTATCACTCAGGTTACGATAACCGTGGGGTTGGTCCGCTGAAAAGCGAATGCTCATCCCTGTTTCAAGGCTGCGCCATCGGCCTTCAACCAGAACCTCCATCACCCCTTCAATAACCAGAACAAACTCAGTGACCCCGGTTGCATGGGGCTCGGATTCCCGCTCATATCCGGAAAGCAGGCTCAGTTCAAAAATCTCAAAGCCCATCTGAGGATCAAAGGGAAACAGAGGGGCAACCAGTATCAGATCCTGCGCTGGTTGATGGCGAATCTGGTTGGCAGAACGTATCTGAGGTTTGCCGGACGCTAGTGGAACACTGCTCTGATCCGTATATTTATCACCGTGGGCTTCAATCAGGGTGGATAGTGAACAACGAAAACCACCGGCAATTTTCCAGAGTGTAGCAAGGGTCGGGCTGGATTCTCCTCGCTCGATCTGCCCCAGCATCGCTTTACTGACACCTGTTTCGCTTGCGGTTTTGTCCAGGCTCCAGCCCCGCTGTTTTCGTTCTGTTTTCAGGGTGTCCGCCAGATGCCGGTTAATGTCCTGCATTACTTCGGTTTCCTTAATGGGGTGATCCTTGATTTGAAGGGGCATTATATAAAAATTATTTGTGCGTTATAACGTCCAAAGTGTTATTTTGTTTGTGCGCTATAACGCATATTTTTTTGGTTAGCACTTGTTATAAGCAGGATCAATGATGAAAGCAGTGACGACAGAACGAGGTGGCCTGGCAGGCTTTTTCAGTCTTTCCTATATCTCAGCAGGCTTTGTGGCGGTTCTGGTGGGCTATACCAGTTCAGCGGTGATTATTTTTCAGGCGGCAGAAGCGGCAGGAGCAACGGGTGCTCAGATCAGCTCCTGGCTCTGGGCGCTGGGGATCGGCATGGGGATTACCAGTGCTGGGCTTTCACTCTGGTTTAAAACCCCCATCCTAACCGCCTGGTCGACACCGGGGGCCGCATTGCTGGTGACCTCGCTGCCGGGTTTCAGTATCGAGGAGGCGATTGGGATCTTCCTGTTCAGCTCATCACTGATTCTTATTTGCGGGCTGACGGGGTTTTTTGATCGTCTGATGAAGCAGGTACCGCAATCTCTGGCCGGTGCGATGCTGGCGGGTGTGTTGCTGCAGTTTGGTCTGAACGCGTTTCGTTCTCTGGAAAGCGATCTGCTTTTAGTAGGCCTGATGGTGCTGGCCTATATCCTGATCAAACACCTGTTGCCGCGTTATGTGATTCCTGCGGTACTGCTTGTGGGAATGCTGGTGGCTGCGCTTCAGGGAGCGCTGACCTTCAGCAACATCGAATGGCAACTGGCTACACCGGTGCTGATGCTGCCTGAGATCAGCCTGCAGGGGATGCTGGGTGTGGGGATTCCACTGTTTATCGTCACCATGGCCTCCCAGAATATGCCGGGGGTTGCGGTGCTTCGGGGTAATGGCTTTCAGACGCCGGTTTCACCCTTAATGACTTCAACGGGGCTGGCGGGCGTACTGCTGGCGCCCTTTGGTGGCTTCTCCTTTAATCTGGCAGCGATTACCGCGGCGATCTGTATGGGCAAAGAAGCGGGGCCGAACCCGGATAAGCGCTATCAGGCGTCGGTCTGGGCCGGGTTATTTTATCTGATGACGGGTATTTTTGGTGCCAGCGTGGCGGCTGTTTTTGCGACCTTCCCCCAGGCGCTGATCATGGCGATCGCCGGTTTAGCCTTGCTGGGAACCATAGGTAACAGCCTGGCAGCGGCTTTGGCGGACCCTGTAGAACGTGAAGCGGCCTTGCTGACCTTTTTGGTGACCGCTTCCGGTGTTGTGCTTGGTGGGTTAGGCAGTGCTTTTTGGGGACTGGTGGCAGGGCTGATGGTTTATCATCTGGCCAGAAGAGCGTAAACGGCGGTGCCTTGGTAAGCCTTTCCTGTGTGTCCTGATTAACGGCAAAGGGTTTTGATGGCGACCAGGCTTTTTTCTGCGCCTTTAATCACCGCTTTCGTGAGTTGTTTCAGGCTTTCCGATTTCAGGTTCCACACATGCCAGTAAAGCGGCACATCGATAGTTTGTCCCGGTGCCAGCTCCGTCACGGTAGCCTTCTTCGGATTGCTCAGATCAGGATGGTGCTGGCTCTGCTGATCCGGCACCATCCCCCAGGCAAGGCCTAAACGGATCAGGTGAAAGTAGGGACCGGTGGCGGGAATTCTGTGTTTGGGGTAAAGCGTATCTTCCAGTCCGATATGGCGTAGAAAGTGGTTCTGTAGCTCATCCTTATGGTTAAACTCCACCACGGGTGCTTCAACGATGGCTGACTCGGTGACGCCTTCGGGAAAATAACGGGCGATATAGCCGGGTGTTGCCAGCGCCCGATAGCGCATCACTCCTAAAGGAAAGCAATCGCAGCCCTGCATCGCTTGTGAAGACGCACTAACACAACCCAGTACTTCACCGGTTTTCAGCAGATGATGGGTTTGCTCCTGATCATCAATCTTGATATCCAGCACCCAGGGGTGCTGATCCACCAGTGGTGCCAGTGCCTCCAGAAACCAGGTATCCAGGCTGTCAGCGTTAACGGCCACCGGCATACGGCTAAAGCCTTGTTCCGTCGTCTGATCCAGGCTAAGGCTCAGTTCTCCTTCCAGCAAAGACAGCTGATGATAAAACTTCAGCACCCGTTGACCGGTAGCCGTCAGCATAAGGGGCGTGCTGCGGATAATGACCGCTTGTCCCAGCTTCTCCTCAAGCTGACGTATCCGCTGGGAGATGGCCGATTGGGTGACATGCAGGCGCTTGGCGGCTTTATCGAAGCTCTGCTCTTCAATCACCGCATGCAGGGCGCTGAGTTGTTTCGGGTCCAGTGACAGGCTCATGGTGTTTCCTTTGCGAGTCTAAGCAGGCTGTTGTTACTCTGATTAGATATTTTAATGATCAATTAAAATCATTAGTTTTACTTAATTATGACGTAGAGGCAAGATGCACTTCATTAGGTGGTGGGTTCAGGCGTGTCCGTGACAGACCGCCCAGAGTTATCCAATTTATTCGTGTGGAGTGTGTGATGAGTGCGGTGGCAAGTGTTTATCTATGGGCCCTGATTAAGGGGTTGGGAACCAGTGCTGGTCTGATTATGGCGATCGGTGCGCAGAATGCCTTTGTCCTGACACAGGGGTTGAAGCGTCAGTACCACTGGCCGATTGCCGGCGTGTGCAGCTTTTTTGATGCGGTGTTAATTACCCTGGGCGTTGCCGGTATGGGCGCTCTCATCAGCCAGAATGAACTTTGGCTCAGTGCTGCCCGCTGGGGCGGCGCAGCCTTTCTGTTCTGGTATGGGTTTGGCGCGCTGCGCTCGGCATTAAAAGACCAGAGTCTGGAGGCAGATCGACAGGGTGCAACCAGCCTGAAAAAGGCGTTGCTAACCACGCTGGCGGTGACCTTGCTGAACCCCCATGCCTATCTGGATACCGTGGTGCTGATCGGCAGTATCGGCGGCCAGTATCCGGAAGATGAGCGCTTCTGGTTTGCCTTCGGCGCAATCAGCTTCTCATTTATCTGGTTCTTTGGTATCAGCCTTGGGGCACGCTGGCTGGCTCCCCTGTTTCAGAAACCGATCGCCTGGCGGGTGTTAGATGGCTTTGTTTGCCTTGTGATGTGGTCGATAGCCGCGAGTTTGGTGATAGCGGCGGTGTAAATGAAAACGCCCTTAAGGCTAACCCTAAGGGCGTTTCGATGGGAATAGGGTAGGGGGCTAGCTTTGAGCCGCAGCTTTATGCTCAGCCACCCGGTCTTTGATAACCTTTTGATAAGAGACGGTTAATCGTTTCTTTTTCTGCCTTAGTGCATCTATTTCGGATCTCGTTAAGCGTTCTAAAGCCGACGAGATAAGAGGCTTCGTTGGCTGTGAAGGCTGAGATGTGGATGCCGAAGAGTTTTTGGATTGAGTCACTGTAGCGATCCTCCAGTAAACGAAGATGTTTTTTGGGAGCCAGAAATTCTTTTGACCGGCCTGCATACACCAGCACGATTGAACAAGGCAGAGTCAGCATCTCCGGCTTTTTCCCTTTGGTAGGCGGGGTGCTGTTTGATCGAGGAATCCTGTGTGAAGCAGTGAAAATGTCGGGCTGATTTTGGGAAGGGATAAACTCTGTCCATACCGAATCCTTGGTGTGGGTTTACGTCCTAGTGTAGCGGCTTTTTTTATGTATTAATCGACATTAAAGATCCCACTTCTTGACAGGATAAGGTCGTTTTTTGAGCTAGCTTTGCTGCAATAGTAAGAACTTGATTCATACAACCTTCCTGACAGATGCAATCTTTACATTCATCTCTTGCTTTGTTGTCCAAACAAGCAAATATGACATTGGTTGGCGTGGAATTTTTGAAGGCAGAGAATTTTTTATGTAATTGAGAGATAGGAAAGTTCATACACCTCTGAATTGCACGCATTGAATCATCCGAATCATATGATCCTTGATATCTTTTTGAGAAATTTTCTGTATTCAGATAAATGTCTTCAGCTAGGTAACCTGCTTTAGATATCAGAGCTTGTTTCCAAAAGAAGTTAAATTCCTCATCTTCACAATCGAAATGATCTGGATCGGCCAATCGCTTCATTCCAAAAGGACTTTCCACCCGGTCGGAGCTAAATTTTAGTCCTTGTGATTTTTGTAAGCGGTGCTCTTTCTCAGCTTCAAAGTCGACCCAAACGCTATCAAATTCAATTCCAAGAGTCAGGCTCATTACAGCATGTGCTGCTTCGTGAATAAGTTTGCACTGGTCTTCAGTTGAAAAACTTTCGATAAGAAACGGCTGATCCATCATTTATTACTCCCCCAAATACAACCCCCGCAAATACCCGCAATCCTCTTTCACCTGCTCGGCATAGCCCAGACACGCCTGAATCAGGCCTTCCATCTGATCGGGCAGTACCTCCGTCATCGTCTGTTCAAAGCGGGTGGAGCGGCGGTCGCCGCGACAGTGGGCGAGGGCGAGGGCTTGCCCGCAGGTGGCGGCGTATTGCTCAAAGCCGCCTTTGACGGCCTGCTCGCCAAAGACAATATCCTCGGGATCGATGCCTACACGGGCGTGGTGACGGGAGCGGATCAGCCAGTGGCCGTCCTGCCATTCGGCTTCATCCAGCACCAGATCCGGTTTGCGCTGCATACGCTGCTGGCAGTGCACGGTCAGGTGTGCAGGATTGAGGCGGTTAACGGCGCTCAGTTCCGGAAAGTGGTACAGCGGTGCGGCGTGGCGTTGGTGTTTGATCTCCACCAGATGGCACAGTTCCAGATCCTCTTCAGAGGTAAAGTCCTTTGGCCCTACCAGACAGTAAAAGCGCCGCATATTGACTGAGCCGGTGCCTGCGTTCAGGCGCTCGGTAATATCGAGGATGCTGTCATCCATATAGGGTTCAAAGTGCTGAATCAGTTCGCGGGCTTCATCCGCTGATAGCGGTTTAAAGCGTTCGGGTCGGTCCCGAAAGCGTAGTGGTTGCTTGCTAAGATCCACCTCTTTCGCCAGTGAGCTTTTCTCCAGAAACTTCTTCCCACCCCAGATACGCTTTTTCGCCTTTTTGTAGGGGGCGTTCAGGATATGTTTCTTTTTAAAGCCGTCCAGTACCTGATCGCGGTTATCCGCGTCTTCGGCGCATTGCTGACAGGTTTCCCGATATTGTTCCAGAAAAGCGGCCATTCCTGTGCGACTCTGGGCAGCATTTACCGCCTGATCATCATCAAGGGCTTCCTCCAGGGCGTAACGCCCGGCCAGGGTACCTTCGGCAAAATCGACACAGAGGGCGAGACTGGTACAGAAACGCGCCAGATCCCATGCGGCATGACCGACACAGGCATCATCAAAATCATTGGGGGCAAAGATCACACTTTCACCATGGGCACCTTCTTCGCTCAGAAAACCAAAATTAGACGTATGGCAGTCACCCATAATGGTGGTCAGCGGAGGTGCCAGCAGCGCTTCCGGGAGTTTCAGGTTGCCTTTAGCCAGATCGGCATAAAACAGTTGAGCAGAGCCCCGCAGAAAGACAAAAGGGTTGCTGGCCATCTTGATATGTTTGGCGCAACCGAGAGCCGGGTCTTGGTGATCAACCCGCTCCAGCTCCTGATGGATCTGCTGCTGGCGTTCTATTTTGCTGTCTGTTGTTCTGGCTTGGGCTTTTTTATGTTGAGCGGCGGGCATCTTCGCTTCCTTGTCGATGTTTGACGGTGGCTTTAGGTGTTTGTTGAAACATAACTTCTGGCGGGCTGGCCAGAACCTAAATAGTCTAACACTCTTTGGAAGCGGATAAAGGGGAGCAAAAAGCAGGGCGGTTATGGAAAAAGGAACGGGCAGGTGAAAGGAATCTTAGCCGATCACCTCATAGCCGAACCAATCCGGGCGCAGGGGCTTAACCGGTTTATCGGTGGCGGTGAGCTGAATATGCCAGCTCTCCAGCAGGGAGATCGGCAGGCAGTCATCCACATCATGCAGGTTATCTTTGTGCTGATGGCTGGCGGTGGTCAGCAGGTGACGTTTTGCCATCTGCTTAGCTTCTTCATCGTTGCGGCAGGCAAAGAGGCCGAAGGCGTGTTGTTCTGCCATCTGGTCCGGCTGATAACCGCCCAGATTCACGAAGTAGAGTTTAAGTGCAGGCTGAGTTGAGGAG
The DNA here is from genome assembly GCA_048268485.1 of Oceanospirillum sp. Lineage (GTDB taxonomy): Bacteria > Pseudomonadota > Gammaproteobacteria > Pseudomonadales > Halomonadaceae > Oceanospirillum. The sequence continues at coordinate 84,831 of JBLWVL010000012.1, read as the reverse complement.
TGAACCGGCTCGTCAGAAAGGGAGACCTGATAGCTGCGGCCATCGGCACCGGGCACGGTATCCACGATATGATAGCTGTCCAGATGCAGATTGTTTTTGTGGCCGTACCACTGCTGAATCAGGGCCGGATAGGTATCCTCGATACGTTCGCCCACCACAAAGCGCAGATCATGTACTTCGATATGACACTGGCCGGCGCGGCCACCCAGATAAACCATAAACAGCTGTGGCATCGGTTCTCCCCGCTTACTGCTCTTGTTTAACCCGCTCTTTCTATCCGGTGCTTTTATCCGGTCACTCGTACACGGCGACCCACGGCTGGCTTAGGCTTATCTACTTTGTTGCGTTCAGCACGGGCTTTCAACTGACCATCAACAATATTTTTCAGAGCGATCAGCAGTCCCATACCAACAAAGGCCCCCGGCGGCAGAACGGCGAACAGGAAGCTGTAATCTTCAAAGACCACGATCTTCCAGTTAGCGGCCATAGGACCAAACAGCAGCTGCATATTTTCAAACAGGGTACCCTGGCCGAGCAGCTCCCGCATCCCGCCCAGCAGAACCAGCACTACGGTGAAGCCGACCCCCATCATAAAGCCATCGGTTACCGCTGGCAGAATCGGGTTCTTGCTGGCAAAGGCATCAGCCCGGCCCAGAATCACACAGTTGGTGACGATCAGGGGAATAAAGATACCCAGAATCAGATACAGCTCATAGGTGAAGGCCTGCATCAAAAGCTCAGCGCAGGTTACAAAGGAGGCGATGATCATGACAAAAGCGGGCAGACGGACCTGTTCTGGCACAAAATTACGGATCATGGATACCGAAAGGTTAGAGCCCACCAGTACCAGAATGGTGGCGATACCCAGACCCAGTGCGTTCACCACGGAACCGGTAACCGCCAGCAGGGGACAAAGGCCCAGCAGTTGAACCAGCGCCGGGTTGTTATTCCAGAGGCCGTCGGCGGTGATTTCCTGATAGCTTTTTGTTGCGCTCATGGTTTTGACTCTCAATTCAGGGCTGCTGATTGGTTTAAGCCTAAGCTGCTTGGTTTAAGCAAAAGCTGCTTACTGTTGATTACCAGCCGTTTCCTGCAGAATTTCAGTGTTGGCTGGGGTCGTCTCCAGCAAACGCTCTTTATGTTTGGCAAAGTATTCCAGTACCGCACGGGTCTGATTCACAACCGCACGGGGGGTGATCGTCGCACCGGTAAACTGATCGATCTGACCGCCATCTTTCTTTACTTTCCAGGCATCCGGCCCAGGGTTTTCCAGCGACATGCCGGCAAAGCCCAGAATCCAGTCGGATTTAGCGGTTTCAACTTTATCGCCCAGTCCCGGTGTCTCTTTGTGGTTCAGCACACGCACACCGGCCAGCTCGCCATTGCGCTTAACACCGACTAACAGGTCAATATTGCCGCTATAGCCGTTAGGGTTGCTCACCGGGAACAGCAGCGCCACGGTCTGACCGGCTTTACGGCCAACATAAATCTGCAGTGACTCCTTGTTGCCCAGAATCGGGCTGGGTGCCAGTGTCAGGGTATCGCTTAGCAGGTCGTTATCAATCTGATCTGCTGGCAGAATCTCATACAGGCTACGGGTCTGAGACTGACGGATATTCTCGGCAATGCTTTTCTGAGTACTGATCTGTGTGACTGCGATAACTCCGGCAGTAACGATAGCAAAGATACCGAGGCCGATACTGCTGCGAATCACCGACTGTAGCAGAGTCGTCTCTTCTGTGGTGTTTTCTTCTTGAGGTTCAGGTGCTGTATTTGGCATTGAAAATCCTTACTTCTCGTTCTTAATGCCTTTGCGCGCTTTGTTATGGCCAAAGCTGCGGGGCTGGGTGTAGTAGTCGATAAAAGGTGCAGCAAAGTTCATCAGCAGAACCGAGAACGCCACAGCATCAGGATAGTTGCCCCAGGTGCGGATCACATAGATCAGCATGCCGATACCGATACCAAACCAGATTTTACCCTTGTTACTGGTGGCGGCGGTAACCGGGTCGGTGGCGATAAAGAAAGCACCAAACATGGCGGCACCGGAGAACAGGTGCACCATAGGCGAAGCATAGTTGCTGGCATCGGTGCCGTAGAACAGCAGTGACAAAACAAACAGGGTGCCCAACATTGCAACTGGAATGTGCCAGGTGAAAATACGTTTCCAGAGCAGATAAAAACCACCCACCATAAAGGCGACCGATACGGTTGCCCATGCGGACCAGATTTTCTCTGGTTGGAAACCGTTCTGTTGCCAGTATTCATCGGCCATCAAGGTGCCTTTGTGTTTAAAGCCATCCAGCGGGGTTGCCATGGTAAAGGCATCAGGCGCATTGACGGCACCGCCAAAGACAGCGGAGAGGCTTTGGCTCAGCGAAACACCGTTATCCAGCAGAGCCGCCGGTGTTACCCACTGGGTCATCTCAACCGGAAAGGAGATCAGTAGCAGGGCATAGGCCACCATCGCCGGATTGAACGGGTTGTTGCCGAGGCCGCCATACAGCTGTTTGGCGATCACAATAGCGACAAAAGTACTGGTCACCACCAGCCACCAGGGGGCCAGCGGCGGTAGGGCGATACCCAGCAGCACACAGGTCAGTAGGGCGCTGTTGTCTTTCAGAGCGGGTAGCGGATTGCGGCTGCGCATCTTAAGGATGACCGCTTCAAACAGAAGGCCAGACACCGAGGCGATCAGCACGTTGATGATTGAACCCCAGCCAAACAGCCAGGTCAGTGCCGCAAGCCCCGGCAGCGTTGCCAGAATAACGGTTTGCATCACCTTGCTGGTGCTTAGCGGGCGGTGCAGATGGGGGGATGAAACCCGGATAAATGCCATAATCGTTTAAACCTCACTTCCGGCAGGCTGAGTTAACTGTTCAAGCTTTTGTGCTGCATCGGAGTACTTTGTTTGACAACGCTCAACCACCGCTTGCTGGTCACTGATCGCCTGGGCATCGCCCGAGGCTTCGGCTTCTGCCAATACCTTTTCCGCTTTTTTCAGTGCGGTTTTGGTGGCTGCGGCGATAATTTTTGCCTGCTTGAGTGCCTTTTCCTGGGCTTCAGCGGCATTGTCGGCAGCGGCTGGCTGGGGTTTTCCTTTCGGTGTTTCAGCTGCGGTATTTTGCAGGGCGGCCAATTTATCCGCCGCCTGCTGTGCTTTCTCTTTTACGGTATTGAGCTTGGTTTCACAGGCGGTGATTTGCGCCGCGTCACCGGATTCCTGTGCTGCGGCCAGCTCTTTCTCCGCCTTTTTGATGGCGGCTTTGCTGGCCGCGGCGGCGATTTTAGCCTGTTTCAGGACTTTTTCCTGATCAGCAGAATCAGTCTGAGCTGCTGATGCTGCCTGAGATGATGGAGCCGGTGCTGCTTTGGCGCTTTCTTCCAGCGCTTTCAGCTTCTCTTCCGCTTTTACTGCATTGGCTTTGGCGGTCTCAATAGCGGCTTCTTTGGCGGCTACCTCATCCGGATCATTATCCCGTTGGGCATGAACCAATGCTTTCTCCGCTTTCTTAATGGCCGCTTTACTGGCGGCAACGGCAATCTTGGCCTGTTTCAGGGCTTTTGCCTGCTCTTCGTTAGCGGCAGTGGGGGCTGCTTGAGCCGATGCTGCTGCAGTCGGTGCAGAAACGATACCTAACTGTTTCTCAATATCAGCGACTTTGTCCTGCGCGGCTTTCAGACCGGTTTCCAGCTTGGCTTTGTCTTCGTCAGACGCTTCTGCCAGTGCTTTTTCCGCTTTCTTCAGGGCAACGCTGGCGGCAGCACGCTGGATCTTCAGCTTTTTCAGGGCGGCTTCATCCAGACCGTTGGGGTTGGTGGCCGGTGCGGCAGCCGGTGCAGCTGTACCTGCAGAGGCTCCACCGCTGAGCTGGGCATCAATAGATGCCACCTTATCCTGAGCGGCTTTCAGATCTGCTTCCAGCTTGCTGCGGTTCTCGCCTGTGGCGTCTGCCAGTGCTTTTTCTGCTTTTTTCAGGGCGACACTTGCGGCGGCGCGTTGAATCTTAAGTTTCTTGGCGGCCGCTTCATCCAAACCATTCGCTGCCGGGGCTGGTGTGGATGCCGCGGTAGATGCTGTTTTAGCCGCTGCAGCCGCCATGCGGGCGTTACGGGCAGCGATTTTCTCAGCTTCTTCACGCTCCAGGCGAGCCTGACGCTGTTCAAAACGGATCTTGGCGCGCTCCGCTTTTTTCGTTTCTTCCTGCTCGTTGCGGATCTCGGTTTTGGCAAAGCGGTAGTACTGTACCAGTGGGATACTGCTTGGGCAGACGTAAGCGCAGGCCCCGCATTCGATACAGTCGAACAGGTTGAACAGCTGGGCTTTTTCAAACTCTTCTGCTTTGGCAAACCAGTGCAGCTGTTGGGGCAGCAGGTCAGCAGGACAGGCTTGTTCACACATACCGCAGCGGATGCAGGGGCTTTCCGGTTCCGGGTCAGGGAACTCCTGGTGGGTTGGGGCCAACAGGCAGTTGGTGGTTTTTACTACGGGTAGCTGATCGCCGGTCAGGGTAAAGCCCATCATGGGGCCGCCCATGACCAGACGACTGGCAAGAGAGGCGTTGAACCCGGCGTAGTCGAGCAGCTCACGAATCGGGGTGCCCAGGCGCACTTCCACATTCTGGCGGCGGGTCATGGCGTTGCCGGTCAGGGTGGTGATACGGCTGATCAGTGGCTCGCCAAGGGTTACAGCTTTAGCGATGGCGATGGCGGTACCGACGTTCTGACATACCACGCCGATATCGGCAGGCAGACCACCGGAAGGTACTTCACGACCGGTCAGAATCTGGATCAGCTGCTTCTCACCACCGGAGGGATATTTGGTGGGAATCACGACCACATCAATATGGGTGCCCTGGGTCGCCTCCTGCAGTGCTTTAATCGCTTCCGGTTTGTTATCTTCGATACCGATCAGGCAGCTACTGGGGTCAACCAGTTTGCAAAGAATCTGGGCTCCCAGTACCAGCTGCTGCGGATAGCTGCGCATCGCCATATCGTCGGCAGTGATATAGGGCTCACATTCTGCGGCGTTGATTACCAGAGTATCGATGGCATGGCGCTCACGGGTTCTGGCTTTTACCGCAGTAGGAAAGCCCGCTCCGCCCATACCCACGATACCGGCTTTAGAGATAGCATTGAGCAGAAGATCAACATCAGCATTCTGCCAGTCACTGACGGGCTCAAGCATTGCCCACTCATCTTTACCATCGGACTCAATGGTGATGCAGAGGTCATTCATGCCGGAAGGGTGGGGAATCGGATGTTCACCGATAGCTGTTACGGTACCTGAGATGGAGGCATGGATATTGGCACTGATCAAACCATCGGCACGGGCGATCAGTTGTCCGGTTTTAACTGTCTCTCCGACACTGACAACAGGTTCCGCCGGTGCGCCAATATGCTGTTGCAGGGGCAGAATAACTTTTTGCGGCAGAGGGGCCTGAACCAGGGGCTGTTGGAGCGATTGCTGCTTGTTCTCTTCCGGGTGAATACCACCATGGAAATCCCAAAGTGTACGCATCAGGCAGTTCCTCCGGTGACAGAGATGTCGGAACTGGTGGCAAAAACCTGATCTTCAAAGCGGGCGTTGGGTCCCTGAGGACGGTTCCAGCCCCAGTTCTTAACGGTGGTTTCTACAGGTAACATATCGATACAGTCTACAGGGCAAGGCTCAACGCAGAGGTCGCAACCGGTGCATTCAGATTCAATAACTGTGTGCATCAGTTTGGTGGCACCGACGATGGCATCCACCGGGCAGGCCATAATGCATTTGGTGCAGCCGATGCACTCGTCTTCGCGAATATAAGCAACTTTCTTAACACCAATAGTGTCTGGGTCCGCGTCCAGAGGCATAGGGTCGCGTCCCATGAGGTCAGCAAGGGCTTCCATGGTGCTTTCGCCACCGGGAGGGCACTTATTGATATCCTCACCATTGGCGATCGCTTCCGCATAGGGGCGGCAGCCGGGATGGCCACACTGACCACACTGGGTTTGCGGCAATAGGTTGTCGATCTGATCAACAATAGGATTACCTTCCACCTTAAAGCGGATGGAGGCGTAACCCAACATGGCGCCAAACAGGGCTGCAAGGGTCAGCAGTCCGATTACAGCAGCTAAAACAGGATGTTGTGAAAGAAACTCAGTCATCTGTTTGTCCGGTAATAACGATTGTCTGATGGTGCGGTTTAAAAGCGTTTTGCCTGGCGATAGTTTTAAGTTAAATAACCTTTAAAGCTGGACCAGTCCGCTAAAACCTAAAAAGGCCAGGGACATCAGGCCTGCGGTTACCATGGCAATTGATGACCCCTGAAATGGTGCAGGTACATCAGCCACTGCAATACGCTCGCGCATAGCCGCGAACAGCACTAAAACCAGAGAAAAACCGACGGAAGCACCAAAGCCATAGATAGTGGCTTCAACAAAGCCACTGTTGCGGTTCAGACTCAGTAAGGCGACACCCAATACGGCACAGTTGGTGGTGATCAGGGGCAGAAAGATACCTAAAACCCGGTAGAGCAGAGGGCTGGTTTTACGCACCACCATTTCGGTGAACTGCACAACCACGGCAATCATCATAATAAAAGCGATGGTTTTCAGATATTCGATACCCAGGGGCTCTAAAACAAAGTGATAAACCAGATAGCTGCTGGAGGATGATAAGGTCAGTACAAAGGTGGTAGCCAGAGACATGCCCATGGCCGACTCCAGTTTGTTCGATACGCCCATAAAGGGGCAGAGCCCAAGAAACTGAACCAGAACAAAGTTATTTACCAGGATGGTACTGATCAGAAGCAGAATGTATTCAGTCATTGCCTATCTTCGTCAACGGTTTGATATATTTTGGGCCGATATTATATGGTCTTTTCTGCATATTGTGCTGATGCGAATCAGCCTCTGGCTAAACAGAAGCGCTTTAGCTTAGAAAACGGCATTATTATCTTTTTTTATGTTATTACCTACAAGAAAAAAGGCGGAGATTTTTAGAGGATTTAGTTATATGTAAATGATGCATATTCCCAATAGAAGATAAAAAAACAGAGGCCTATGCCCCTGTTTTTTATAATGTTTTATGGGTCAGCGGCAGGTCTTTATTTGACCCGCATTCCGTTTTGAGCACCTTCGTCCGGTGTCAGCAGGAAGATCTCTTCGCCGCCAGGGCCTGCAGCCATCACCATACCTTCGGAGAGTCCAAAGCGCATCTTACGGGGTTTCAGATTGGCCACCATGACTGTCTGGCGGCCGATCAGATCTTCCGGGTTATAGGCAGACTTAATACCGGCAAAGACGTTGCGGGTTTCACCGCCCAGATCCAGTGTCAGCTGGATCAGTTTGTCGGCACCTTTGACGTGGTTGGCTTCGGTAATGGTCGCCACGCGCAGATCCAGTTTGGCAAAGTCGTCAAATTCGATCTCATCGCTGATCGGGTCTTCCGCCAGAGGGCCGGTTGGCTGCTCTTTCAGTTTCTGCTCTTCGGCCAGAACCTCTTTGGAGGCTTCGATCATGGCATCGATTTTGTCGCTTTCAACACGGGTCATCAAGGCTTTGAATTTGTTGATCTCATGGCCCAGTAGCAGTTCTTTACGGGCATCCCAGTTCAGGTTGTCCAGTTTCAGAAAGGCTGCAGCCTGTTCGCTCATGACCGGCAGTACCGGTGCCAGATAGGTCACCAGCTGGCGGAACAGGTTGATACCTACAGAACAGATATCCAGTACTTCCTGCTCTTTGCCCTCTTCCTTGGCCAGAGACCAGGGGGCTTTATCAGCGATATAAGCGTTAGCGGTATCGGCCAGCTCCATGATCAGGCGGATAGCACGGCCAAAGTCACGGTTTTCGTAGTGTTCAGCGATCTGATTACCTACTGCAACGGCTTCGTCCAGCATCGCCTGTTCTGCACAGGTATCAGACAGCTTGCCACCGGATTTCTTAACAAACCCGGCACAACGGCTGGCGATGTTAACCACTTTGCCGATCAGATCCGAGTTTACGCGGGCGGTGAAATCCTCAAAGTTCAGATCCAGATCTTCCGGACGGCTGGTCAGCTTAGCTGCAAAGTAGTAACGCAGGTATTCCGGGTTCAGGAATTCGGCAAAGGTCTGCGCCTTGATAAAGGTGCCGCGGGATTTGGACATCTTCTGACCGTTAACGGTCAAAAAACCGTGGGCGTTAACCGCCGTTGGCTTGCGGAAATCCGCACCCTCCAGCATGGCAGGCCAGAACAGGGCGTGGAAGTTGATGATATCTTTGCCGATAAAGTGATACAGCTCAGCATCGGAATCTTTGTTCCAATAGTCGTCAAACTCCAGATCGTCACGGCGGGCGCACAGGTTTTTGAAACTCGCCATGTAACCGATCGGGGCGTCCAGCCAAACGTAGAAGTATTTGCCAGGTGCATCAGGAATCTCAAAGCCGAAGTAAGGCGCATCCCGGCTGATATCCCACTCGTGCAGGCCTGCATCCAGCCACTCTTTCAGTTTGTTGGCGATCTGCTCGTGCAGCGTGCCGCTTTGTGTCCATTCAGCGAGCATGCCCTGGAAATCCTGCAGTTTGAAGAAGTAGTGCTCGGACTCTTTCTCCACGGGTGTTGCGCCTGAGATGGCAGACTTAGGATTGATCAGTTCTGCCGGTGTATAGGTTGCACCACAGGCTTCGCAGTTATCACCGTACTGATCCTCTGTTTTACATTTCGGGCAGGTACCCTTGATGAAACGGTCTGCCAGGAACAGTCCCTTGTCCGGATCAAACATCTGAGTAATGTTGCGGGTGGCGATATGACCCGCATCACGCAGACGTTTGTAGATCAGCTCAGAGAACTCACGGTTTTCTTCAGAGTGCGTGGAGTAGTAGTTGTCGAAGTTCACCAGAAAGCGGTCAAAGTCTGCACGGTGTTCGGCGTTAACTTTGTCGATCAGCTGTTGAGAGGTGATACCTTCCTGCTCAGCCCGCAGCATAATAGCGGTACCGTGTGCGTCATCGGCACAAACATAGGAACACATGTGGCCACGTTGTTTCTGAAAACGAACCCAGATATCAGTCTGGATATATTCCAGCAGGTGTCCCAGGTGAATGGAGCCGTTGGCATAAGGGAGTGCGCTGGTCACTAGGATTTTACGAGCTGATGACATGGTGTCTCTTTACGCTTCTGTGTTGAACGGATGGGGCTGGCCTTATGTTTCGCTGCGGTTGATGCTTTGTACTTGCCTTATGAGGATCAGTGCAGGTCTTACGATGAGCCAGCGCTGGTCTTACGAGGAATCAGTACCAAAGTTCAGGTTTAGGCAGACTGGGCAGCCGATGAAAAAACAATCCGGTAACTATAGCGACTGAGAGGAAACTTTTCATCTCTGTATTGCTTTTTGCTGCTCAAAATCCGGCGAAAAAATTTTCATTATATAAAGTAGGGGTTATTAACCAAGCTCTTTACTGGGTTATTGCCTGTGGTAAGCTAGCGGTAATATTAAACAAAGATCTAACACCTTGTTTTTAACAGGGGTTTACGATTTTTCCCCTGAGCACTGTGTTGTTGTCTCAGGCGAACTCATAACTGATTCAGACTAGAGGTCGTTATGCTGGAAGATGTGAAGAAAATTGTTGCGGTGGCATCCGGTAAGGGTGGTGTCGGTAAGTCCACGGTTACCGCTAATCTGGCGCTGGCGATGGCGGCTAAAGGTTTTAAAGTGGGCCTTTTGGATGCGGATGTTTATGGTCCGAGTCAGGCGCTGATGCTGGGTGTGGCGGATGGGGTTCGTCCTCAGACCACCAGTGGTAATAACTTTGGCCCTATTGAAGCCCTGGGGCTTTACACTATGTCGATGGCTTATTTGGTGACCGAGAAAACGCCTATGGTTTGGCGGGGCCCTATGGTCAGTGGTGCCTTCCAGCAGATGCTGACGCAAACCGACTGGCCGGAACTGGATTATCTGTTTATCGATATGCCGCCGGGTACCGGTGATATTCAGCTGACGCTGGCGCAAAAGGTGCAGGTCAGTGGTGCGGTGATTGTGACTACACCCCAGGATATTGCTTTGCTGGACGCGAAGAAAGGCGTTGAGATGTTCCGCAAGGTGAAAATCCCTGTGTTGGGTGTGGTGGAAAATATGAGTCTGCATACCTGTAGCGAATGTGGCCATACGGAGCCGGTCTTCGGGGAAGGTGGCGGTGAACGTATCGCGAAAGAGTACGATACGGTTCTGCTGGGTCAGCTGCCGCTGACGTCAACCATTCGTGAGCAGGCGGATAGCGGTAAGCCATCGGTTATTGCTGAGCCGGATGGTCAGATTGCCGGCTTCTTCTCGGATATTGCCGACAATGTGATTGCTCAGCTGGAAAAGGCTGAGCAGGATGTACCGACCATCACTTTTGGTGACTGATTCGGCTCGACTGGCTTTATAAGGGTTTTACAGAAGTTTTAAGTACCTAAGCCGTGCAGTAGAAAACCGGAGTATCTGAAGCGTTTGCTTTATCAGGTGACTTCGGTTTTTTTATATCTCTATTCTGGATCGGGTCGTGGTTTATGCCGGGCGGTCCAGTTTGAAGACCTCGCCAAAGCTGGCGTATTCACCGCCGCCCAGTCGTGCCAGAGGCTGCATTTTGGCCGCATCAATTCGAGTCCGCCCCTTCGCATCCTCTTCCACCAGATCATCCCGGACATAGAGTGCTTTAATCTCGCAGTAGAAGATCGCCTGTTTGTTGGGGCCGACTTCGTGCAGGTCGGTCAGTTCTGCCAGCATGGCGACCGGTGCATTCTCAAGGCGGGGCAGATCCCAACCCGGCTCATTAACCAGTGGGTGACGGATCTTATAAAGCTCGGAATCACCGTAATCCAGGGTGCGGGCGGTTTCGGTAACCTCTTCTGCCTGATCAACTGAAGGAATGTGGATAACCAGTTGCTTGTTTTGACCTAAGTTGTGTCGGGTATCTTTGGGGGTGCCATCGGTTTTTTTTCCGACAGAAAACATCACCAGAGGTGGGTTGCTGCAGATGGCGTTAAAGAAAGAAAAAGGAGCCAGATTGTAGCCGGAAGTCTCGTTGGCGGTGAGCACCCAGGCGACCGGGCGGGGAATAATGGTTTGGGTCATCAGGTGATAAGCCTGATTCGGGCTTAAAGTGTCTAGATCGATACGCATGATGCATCCTTGTGTCGCAGAAATATTGAATATTTGGATCGTAACTTTTGCTTCTGTTCAGTATGGTGGCTTGAACTCTGTATGTTCTGGCGACTAGAGTATTTGTCATTATCCCGATATAGGAAGCGGGGTAAACGATGCTTTTGCATTAGCAGTTAACCCTGTATCATTCAAACGCTTTTTTCAATCTAACACGTAGGAAGTTTATGGCCATTAAGTCTGATAAGTGGATTCGCCGCATGGCTGAATCTGACGCTATGATCGAACCGTTTGAGTCTGAGCAGGTACGTTACGTTGATGGTCAGCGCGTGATCTCCTTCGGTACCTCCAGTTATGGCTACGATGTACGTTGTGCGGATGAGTTTAAGGTATTTACCAATATTCACTCTGCAACAGTTGATCCGAAAAACTTCGACGAAAACAGCTTTGTTGATATCAAAAGTGATGTCTGTGTTATTCCGCCAAACTCTTTTGCTTTGGCACGTACGGTTGAGTATTTCCGCATTCCCCGTAATGTGCTGACCGTTTGTCTGGGTAAGTCCACCTATGCCCGTTGCGGTATTATTGTGAATGTGACACCGCTGGAGCCGGAGTGGGAAGGTCATGTAACTTTGGAATTTTCCAATACAACGAACCTTCCTGCAAAGATCTATGCCAATGAGGGTGTGGCTCAGATGTTGTTTTTTGAATCCGATGAGGTTTGTGAGACTTCATATAAGGATCGCGGAGGCAAGTACCAGGGGCAGGTGGGCGTGACACTACCAAAGACCTGATGGTGGTTTTGATACGTACAATATGAAAGCATCCGGTTTGGGTGCTTTTTTTGGTTTTTTGAGGGCTTTCCCGGCAGGTTTATAGCACACTGCGGGTTTTATTCTGAATTCTGGTAATACTTCTGCTGCACGGCACCCCGAAAATCGCTTGCCAGAACCTCCCGGATTGCTTCTGAGAAGCGCTGACTGCTTTTTTTCCAGTCACTTTTTTTAGAGAAGCCAATATACAGGGGGGTATTGCGCTCTGGATTGTAGGGGGCCTTGACTAGTTTCTGATGCCAGTCGCTACGGGCCAGTTCAAAATCTGCCTGGCAATCAGTGCCTATGTAGCTGTCAATTCTGCCTGAAGCTAATAGCGGTAAAAGTACGCTTTCCTGGGTCAGTTGAGTTTTCTGTAATCCGTTGTTCTGGTCAAACTCCGGATAGTAAGCGGAACCTCTGACCATGCCAATATTAAGCTGGTTAAGCTGTGCCTGATTCTGCAGGCGCTGCTCTTCGCCTCGGCGGACATAGAAACGGGTTGAGCAGGTAAAATAGGCAGGTTTTATATAGCGGATGTACTTTTCTCGGTCCTGCTGCCATGCGAGACCGCTCATGGCATCAATATCACCGGTTTTCATCAGGTCAAGGCAACGCTTCCAGGGGCAGTGAATATACTGGATCTTAATATCCAGTTTTTTACTGAGCTGCTGCCAGAGGTCGTTATCAATACCGGTTATCCGGTTTTCTTTGATAAAGCGAAAGGGCTGCCAGTTATCTGCGCCTATTCGGAGTGTCTCTGCGGTTGCCTGAGTTGAGATGCTGGCCAGCAATGCCAGTAAGAGACTGTTTAATAAGTGTCGGATGGTCATCAGTGTTTTCCAGTATCTGGCAGGCTGTTCTGCCTTAAACTGGATTATGCTCATGTGGCTGTTATTATTTGGTCATAAGGATATGTCATAACGACGGTTGGGTGCTAGTCTGAGCATTAAAATTAACAGCTGGCTACAAGCCTTTTACCTTTTTTCCAGCAAGCACAGCTTTTACCAGAATGACGGGTTCTTCTTTGCCTTTCCGGAGTACAGGTTCAATTCTAAGTAGCAGGTTATCCCAGTCTTTAGCCAGCCAGACCAGGTGCTCAACATCCATTTTGGAGTGACGCAGGCTTTCCAGTTTAATTGTGTTGAGCTTACCCATCGGTGTTTGCAGGACTTCTTCGCCAATTACTCTAAAGGTGAAGTATTTTATTTTTCCGCCATCGGCCACCGGATACCGGAATTTTTTTTGCTCCGGATTTTCCAGCAGGTTGTAGCGTAGTTTAAGTTGGTAGCTGAGCAGATCCTGTGTGTCGGGTGGTATATCCATCTTCCAGGGTTTATTGTCGATATCGTTGGTCACGCGTTGCTGATCCCAGTGAAAGATGACCTGTTGTTCTTTGCTTTTACCGAAAACGCGTTGATAGCGGCGATAGAGCAGGGGTTTGAAGCCTGTGTCGGGGTCGAGGAGAAAGGTGCTGGTTTGCTGAATACGGGCAAACCAGTTTTGAGCGCGGAAGTCGAGGACCCATTCACCATTACTTTTCTGGGACAGTACACGTTCAGCTTCAACGTCAATGTTAAAACCGAGTTTATAGGTTGTTTTGTAAGTGGCCTGATATGGCGTCAGAGGAGGGAGCGCGTAGCCGGGAACTGCAAATAGCCCTGAGGTTAAAAGTAGTATCCATTTTAGCATTGCGCGCCTCCTTTGGTGCGGCTCTATCTGTTGGGGCGGTGCTTACTCTTCAGCGGGTTCCGGGCTAAGGCGAGGGATTTTTCCTTCCAGAGAGATACCATCCATATGTGGGATGCCGTTCTCCAGCTGAACACGTCCCTGCATAAACCATTTGACCGCGATCGGAAAGATCTTGTGCTCCTGGGTCAGAACGCGCTTGGCCAGAGTTTCCGGGGTGTCACCTTTTTTTACCGGTACACTGGCCTGGATAAATACCGGGCCACCATCCAGTTCTTCGGTAACAAAATGCACGCTGGCACCATGTTCAGTATCACCCGCTTCAATGGCACGTTTGTGGGTATGAAGTCCCTGGTACTTGGGTAGCAGAGATGGGTGGATATTGATGAGTTTGCCGCTGTAGCGGCGAACAAAATCGGGCGTCAGTATGCGCATAAAGCCAGCCAGTACCACAAGATCCGGTTCAAATTCATCAATTTTCCGGATCAGGTTCAGATCAAAAATCTCACGACTTTTGAACTCTGTGTGATCCAGTACTTCCGTATGGATGCCCGCTGCCTGAGCGCGCTCCAGCCCGAAAGCATCCGGGCGATTGCTGATGACTGCGCTGATATGGCCGGAGATCTCTCCGGCGTCGACGGCATCAATAATCGCTTGCATATTGCTGCCACTGCCTGAAATCAGGATAACAATTGAACCGGACATTACTTGTTCAGGCCCTGCAGTTCTACCTGTTCTTCGTCGGCAGACGCTTCGGCGATATAGCCAATCTGCCAGGCTTTTTCACCTTCTGCATTTAACAGACTGATAGCTTGTTGAGCCTTGTCCTGGTCAACAACAATAATCATGCCTACACCGCAGTTCAGGGTGCGGTACATTTCGTACTCATCGACATTGCCGCCGCGTTGTAGCCAGTTGAATACTTCAGGGCGCTGCCAGCTGTTCAGGTCAACAATAGCTTTTGCATTCTCAGGGAGTACGCGAGGCAGGTTTTCCTGTAGTCCACCACCGGTGATGTGTGAAATCGCATGAACCGGTAGTTCACTGATGAGTTTCAGGACAGGCTTAACGTAGATGCGGGTCGGAGCCATCAGGGCATCTGCCAATGGTTGTCCGTCAACTTCTTCGTTCAGATCCGCATTGGTGACTTCGATGATCTTACGGATCAACGAGTAACCATTGGAGTGTGGGCCGCTGGATGCCAGACCGATCAGTGCCTGCCCGGTTTTAACATTGGAGCCGTCGATCACTTCGCTCTTTTCAGCAACACCTACGCAAAAACCCGCCAGATCGTAATCTTCGCCTTCATACATGCCTGGCATTTCAGCCGTTTCACCGCCAACCAGTGCTGCATTGGATTGCAGGCAACCTTCGCCGATGCCATGTACGACGTCAGCGGCAATATCAACATTCAGCTTGCCGGTCGCATAATAATCCAGGAAGAAGAGCGGCTCTGCACCGCAAACAATCAGATCGTTTACACACATCGCAACCAGGTCGATACCGATGGTGTCGTGTTTTTTCAGATCCATTGCCAGGCGAAGCTTGGTGCCTACACCGTCGGTTCCGGAAACCAGAACAGGTTCGCGATAGCGGGTTGGCAGCTCACAAAGTGCACCAAAACCTCCCAGGCCTCCCAGTACTTCCGGGCGACGGGTTTTCTTGGCGGTACCTTTAATACGTTCAACCAGGGCGTTGCCTGCGTCGATATCAACGCCAGCGTCTTTATAACTAATCGATTTTTGCGTGTCGGTGCTCATGAAGGATCCTGTGGAATCGCAATAGGATAATCAGCGCGGGATTGTACCCTACCTCATCGCAGGGGTCACTCGCTTTGGTGGCGAGTTGCTGCTTTTGGGTGATCATATTTCCAGGCTTGAGTGAAAGCTTGTTGCGATCGTTTGTCTTTCAGGTATATGCCGACTGATTCTTTTATTGCTGCGGGCTGTGCTGGTTAAGCGCATCAGGTAGAATGAGCTCAATCGGTAATGCCAAGGTAATGAGGTAGACATGTTTAAGGGTTGGATTCGCAGCTTGACTGTTATGTGCTTGGGGGTTGTCATATCCCTTCCGGCAGCGGCGGTTCAGGTTGAAGGGTTGTTTAAAAGTGAGCGTCTTGTGCCTGATCAGTCTGCTGCGCAGCGATCTGCTGCTGTTAAAGCCGGGCTGAAAGAGGTGTTAATTCGAGTGTCCGGCCATGAGGAGACGCTTCAGCATGAGTCCGTTCAGGCACTATTGGAGCAGGCCGAAAGCTATCTGGCGCAGTTCTCTTATCAGGTGAATACAGCATCAGGACAGGAACCCTATCGCCTGAGTATGCAGTTTGATAGCCAGTCTCTGATTAAATCCCTGAGTAATGCGCAGTTGTCAGTATGGGGCGGAAATCGTCCCAGTGTGCTGACTTGGTTGGCGATTGAAGGACCTAATGGTCGTTTTGTGGTGAACAATGAAAATAATCCTCTGTTAGCTGAAGTGTTGGATGCTGAGGCTAAGCGTCGTGGCGTGCCCGTTCTGTTGCCTCTGATGGATCTTGAGGATGAGCAGTTGGTCAGTGTGAGTGATATTTGGGGGCAGTTCAGTGACCGTATCAGTGCTGCTTCGGTTCGTTATTCACCGGATGCGGTTTATAGCGGTCGTTTTTATCGGTCATCTTCCGGCTGGAATGCTCATTGGCAGTTGCAGGTTGGCAGTCAGCGTCAGATTATTAGGTTGCAGGCTGATCAGGTAAGAGAGTTATTTGCTAAATCTGCAGACGTGCTGGCTGAAGTTCTGGCTGAGAAATATGCCGTTATTGTCAGTGGTGCCAGCTCTGGCGATTATGCGTTTAAGGTTGTCGGGCTTAAGTCTGTCGCTGATTATGCGAAATTGAATCACTACCTGAATAGCCTGCAGGTGGTGGGGCGGGTCGAAGTCGCTCGTGTTGATGAATCAAGTGTCGCCTATCGTGTGACTCTGAAGGGGGCTGTCAGTCAGTTTTTGTCTGTTCTGGCATTAGACTCTTATCTGGAGCCTGATCATTCGGGATTTGAGGGAGTGGAGCAGAGCTTCTTTTGGCGACCTTGATAGTCCTCATCTGTTGAAATATAGGACAGGTCTGCTTCGGGCTGTAGCATGATAAGGCTGATGTAATACATCGGCCTTTTTTCTATTTTGAATTATCTTAAGGGGAATGTGATGGGAAGTGTACAGCAGCGGATCATTGTTGTTGCTTTGATTGCAGCGTTTGTTCTTTTATATCTGCTCCAGCCTATTCTGATGCCGTTCCTGACTGGGATGCTGTTGGCCTATATGGGAGATCCTTTTGCTGATTGGCTGGAGGATCGGGGGTTGACTCGCCGTATCTCCGTTGTTGTAGTCTTTTTATCGCTTTCCCTTTTGTTTGTGTTGTTTTTGCTGTTTCTGATTCCGCTACTGGGTAAACAGTTGTCACTGATTCAGGAGTTTATCCCTGTTGCGACAAATTGGCTGAAATCGACAGCCTTGCCTCTGTTGGAACAATATACCGGTGTTGAGGCGAATGCTTTTGAGCTGGATGCTATACAGAAAGCGATTACCGGGCATTTAAGTCAGGCGGGGTCGCTGGCTGGGGCTATTATCAAAGAAGTAGGGCAGTCAGGTATGGCGCTGATTAGTGCCGTGATTAATATAGGTCTGATACCCGTCGTGACTTTTTATCTGCTATTGGACTGGGATCACCTGAAGCTTAAGGTGCTTAGGCTTTTCCCACGTCGTTATCAGGATAAAACAGAGGCCTTGGCGCTGGAGTGTGATGAGGTTTTGGGGTCTTTTATTAAAGGGCAGCTTCTGGTGATGCTGTGTCTGAGTATTATTTATGCCACGGGCCTGTGGTTGGTAGGGCTTAAACTGGCTCTTCTGGTTGGTCTTGTTGCCGGGCTGGCCAGTATTGTCCCTTACTTGGGCGCTATTATTGGTATCGGTGCAGGACTGCTGGCTGGTTGGTTTCAATTTGCTGATTGGCTGCCCCTGGTGTGGATAGCCCTTGTTTTCGGTATTGGGCAGCTACTGGAGAGTTTTGCTCTAACGCCTTTGTTGGTGGGTGATAAAATTGGCTTGCATCCGGTAACTGTTATTTTTGCCATTATGGCAGGTGGTCAGTTGGCGGGTTTTGTTGGTGTTTTGATCGCTTTGCCTGTGGCTGCCGTTGTGATGGTACTGCTACGTCATCTGCATGATTATTATAAGGATAATGATGAGCCGGATAATACGGGTTCTTCGGATGGTGCGAATGATGATGCGTACCGGTCTGGGGTGGATATAGAGTGATCCGCTGAGGCTGTTGCTACAAAGTAAAAAACGGTTTTAGCTGCGCCTGAAACCGTTTCTGTGTCATCTTTCTCTATGTGGCTTGGTTTTTAGACCTGAATACTGTAGCCACTCTTAATGCAGGTGACTTTATAACCTCTCAGGTGTTGATGGAGGCCTTCTGCTATTTCTGTCTCAAGCCCTGGTTTCAGGTGGGAAATCAGTAAATGAGGGGTGTGCTTAAGCTTCTTCAGGTCATCGGCCAGTCTGGCTGGTGTGTAATGCAGAGCCAGTTTACTAAGATCTTCCATGCTATCCGGGTAGCCGGATTCAATCATTAAGGCATCGAGGGATGCCAGCTTGTTTAAGGCTTGCCAAAGGCTGTCGTTGGTTGCTGTGTCACCGCTGAAGGCAAAGTTTTTACCTTCTTTATTCTGTACGCAAAAGCCAACGCCCGGAACAACGTGTTCAACCGGTATTGATGTTATTTTTCGTTCGCCAATCTGAATAGTGGTGTGTGGATGCATTTCATTGAATTGCATCACTGGTTTTTCTTTGCTGGGCAGTTCTGAAAAGTCAGGCCAGATAGTCCAGTTAAAAATATGTTCTCTGAGTGCTTTTATCGTCTCAGGTAGGCCATAGATCTGAATAGGGGTTTTGATCTGGCTGAAAATGCTATCCACCAGAAACGGCAGGAACGCAATATGATCCAGGTGAGAGTGCGAGATAAAGATGTGACGGATTTTGGACATTTGCTGAAGTTCCAGGTCACCAACACCGCTACCTGCATCCAGAAGGATATCGTCATCAATCAAAATTGATGTTGTTCGGTTGCCGGGGCCTATGCCACCGCTGCAGCCTAAAATTGAAATCCACATCTCGTACTTATCCTTAGCTTACTAATTATTGTCAGAGTGATGTGTTAGCCGTTATCCCAGGTAGATTGGTCGTATCGATCTCATCTATCTGGTCGGTTTTCAGAAATTTTTCTGCATATTTCAGATAGACTTCTGACTCTACAAATAACCGGAAAATATCCGGATCAAGATGGTTATCTTCGACCATGCGCCCCATGATATTCAGGGTCTGGGACAGTGGCATCGCTTTTTTATATGGTCGGTCAGAGGATGTTAAGGCTTCAAAAACATCGGCAACAGCCATGATTCTGGCCGGGATGGACATCTGATCCCGGGTTAGCCCCCTGGGATAACCTTTGCCATCCATGCGTTCATGATGTCCGCCGGCATACTCCGGAACATTTTTCAGATGCTTCGGAAACGGTAGTTGTTCCAGCATGCGAATGGTCAGGGACATATGATTGTTAATGATCTCTCGTTCTTCTGCGGTAATTGTTCCCCTGCGGATGGTCAGGTTGTAGCACTCTTCATCTGTGATCAGGGGTTGCTGTTTACCTGTCATATCTGTCGAGCTGAGCTTAGACAGACTTTTAACCCGGGCAACCTGTTCGTCAGTCATGAATTCACCGCCTTTGTTACATTTTTTAACATAACTCAGGTCTTCCGCAAGAGATTTGGCTAGCTTCTCATAATTGTTGATGATGGAAGTGTGATCGGTGTCTCCTTTTTCTAATGCGGTGATGCGTTGTTTCAGCATGGCAATTTCATGGTCGCGTCGCAGAATCTCAAATCTTGCTGCTACAAGCTCTATACGATCATGAATGGTTTCCAGTTTTGTCGCCTTCTCAACAACATGCACAGGGGTGGTGATCTTTCCGCAGTCGTGTAACCAGGATGCAACCTTGAGCTCATATCTGTCTTCTGCTGCCATTGCAAAGTCTTTGAAGTAGTTATCCTGGCTCTGGTGTGCAGCTTCTGCGATCATCATGGTGGCTTCAGGTACGCGGCGACAATGGTTGCCGGTGTGTGGAGACTTTTCATCAATTGCCGTTGCAATCAGCTTGATAAAAGCATCAAAAAGGTTCTGCATTTCATCGATCAGGCCTTTATTGGTCAGTGCCACGGCTGCCTGAGAGGCCAGGGACTCTGCAAGCTTCTGGTCCTGTAGCGAGAAAGGGATGACGTCACCCGTTTTTTCATCAACCTTATTGAGCAGCTGAAGAACCGCCATGATGTCGTTCTCATGGTTGGTCATCGGGATGGTCAGGAAAGACTTTGATCGATAGCCGGTGCTTTCATCGAATTTTCGGGTGCCGCTGAAATCAAAATGCGTCACCGCATAGGCATCTTCGATATTAATGATCTCTTTATGTAAGGCGGCATAAGCTGCGATCATTTGTTCGTTGGCAGAACCATCGTCAAGATAAAGAGGCAGTGGCCGGAAGTTATCACTGATAGGCGCACCCGTCTTCCCGCCAAGCTTTATACCCAGCGAGTCTGTCCGGACGATGCAGAACTCCAGCGCTTTAAGCTGATTGTTGTACAGATACAGTGTTCCGCCATCAGCACCCGTCAGCATCTTTGCATTGATAAGGATGCGCTCGAGCAAACTATCCATATCTTTTTCGGCTGAGAGCGCAATGCCAATCTCATTCAATGTGTCCAGAATTGAGAGATTGGATTCGTGACTCTTTGTTTGCATATTCTTCGCCTTATCAGGAGGGGTTTGTCATCGATAGAACCCTCTTGCTTTAAAGCCATGGTATCATTTTTTGATACAAGCGGATGTGCGTAGTTCGCATAATATCTGTTTGTGCAAGTGTTGTGATATCACAACAAAATTGTACTCAAGTCAGCAGGTGAACTTAGTTTATGCTAATGTTTTACCGGACGCGATAGCGCCGGATGTATCCGGGTGTTATCATCGCGCGCTCTGCACATTGACATTCGTTGCGTTTGGATATTGTGCGTGTTTATCCTGAGACTGATGTATGGATCGGTCTTGTATTTCCACTCCATTAAAGCAGGCCTTTCGTAGGGGTCGGCTTCGTTTAATGTAGGATTTTTTATGCCCGTTATTACTCTTCCTGATGGCAGTCAGCGCTCCTTTAATCAGGCGGTTACTGTCTATGATGTTGCTGCGGATATTGGTGCTGGCCTGGCCAAAGCAGCCCTTGCCGGTAAAGTTAATGGTGAACCGGTTGATACTTCTTTTCTGATCGAAAATGACAGCGATCTGGCTATTATCACTGCTCGTGATGATGAGGGGCTGGATACGATTCGCCACTCCTGTGCCCACCTGATGGCGATGGCTGTTCAGGATCTGTTTCCCAGTGCGCAGGTGACCATCGGCCCTGTGATTGAAAATGGCTTCTACTACGACTTTGCTTTTGAGCGCCCGTTTACGCCGGAAGATCTTGAGAAGATCGAAGCGCGAATGAAAGAGTTGGCGAAGAAAGATTTTAAAGTAGAGCGCTCTGTGCTTTCCCGCGATGAAGCGATTAGCCTGTTTGAAGAGAAAGGTGAGAAGTACAAGGTCGAAATCATCAGGGATATTCCGGGTGACCAGCCGTTGTCATTTTATCGGCAGGGTGATTTTGTCGATCTGTGCCGTGGCCCGCACGTGCCATCTACTGGTCATATTAAAGCTTTTAAGCTGATGAAAGTGGCCGGTGCATACTGGCGTGGTGACTCTGATAATGAGATGTTGCAGCGTATCTACGGTACTGCCTGGGCGGATAAAAAAGCTCTGAAATCTTATCTGACCCGCCTGGAAGAAGCCGAGAAGCGTGACCATCGTAAGCTGGGTAAGCAGTTAAACCTGTTTCATATGCAGGAAGAAGCACCGGGTATGGTATTCTGGCACCCGGAAGGTTGGTCTTTGTATCAGACCATCGAAGATTACATGCGCCGTAAACTGGATCTGCACGACTACAAAGAGGTAAAAACACCTCAGGTGGTCGAGCGTACTCTGTGGGAGAAATCCGGTCACTGGGATAAGTTCCACGAGCAGATGTTTACAACGCACTCTGAGCATCGTGACTACGCGGTTAAACCTATGAACTGCCCGTGTCATATTCAGGTGTTTAATCAGGGGCTGAAATCTTACCGTGAACTGCCACTGCGTATGGCAGAGTTTGGTTCCTGTCACCGCAATGAATACTCCGGCTCTCTGCATGGTCTGATGCGTGTTCGCGGTTTTACTCAGGATGATGGTCATATCTTCTGTACTGAAGATCAGATTCAGTCTGAAGTATCTGAGTTTATCGATCTGCTGCATGAGGTATATGCAGACTTCGGCTTTAAAGATATTGAGTACAAGCTGTCTACCCGTCCTGAGCAGCGTGTTGGCTCTGATGAAGTGTGGGATAAAGCTGAGACTGCACTGTCTGATGCACTGAATGCTAAGGGTCTGGAATGGGAATTGCTGCCGGGTGAAGGTGCCTTCTACGGTCCGAAAATTGAATTCTCTCTGCGTGACTGTCTGGATCGTGTCTGGCAATGTGGTACTATTCAGGTTGACTTCTCGATGCCTGGTCGTTTGGGTGCTGAATACGTGGATCATGAAGGCGAGCGTAAAACACCGGTTATGTTGCACCGGGCAACGCTGGGTTCTTTCGAGCGTTTTATCGGTATTCTGATTGAGCACTATGCTGGTGCGCTGCCAAGCTGGTTGTCACCAAAACAGCTGGTCGTTATGAATATTACGGATAAACAAGCTGAATATTGCCAGAAAATTGAAAAAACTCTGCGAAATAAAGGCTTCCGTGCATCTTCGGACTTGAGAAACGAGAAGATCGGCTTTAAAATCCGTGAGCACACTATTCATAAAGTGCCTTATCTTGCCGTTATCGGCGATAAAGAAGTAGAGTCAGAGACAGTAGCTCTGCGTACCCGTTCTGGCGAAGATCTGGGTAGCATGAGTTTAGAGCAAGTAGAAGCCCTGCTGGGCTCTGGCTGCTAAAAAGAATTATTGGAGATTTAGCTATTAAGCGGAATAACCCAAGAGGTCGCAACGTTGAAGTTGCACCAATTAATGAGAACATTCGTGCTAAGGAACTGCGCTTAATTGATGCTGATGGTGAACAGGTGGGCGTTGTACCACTTGCTGAAGCTTTGGCAAAAGCAGCAGAGGCCGGTCTGGACTTGGTTCAAATCGCTAAATCTGAGCCGATCGTATGTAAAATTATGGACTACGGTCGTTATCAGTATGAGCTGAAAAAGCAAAAAGCAGCTCAGAAGAAAAACCAGACTCAGACTAAAGTCAAGGAAGTTAAGTTCCGTCCTGGAACGGAAGATGGGGATTATCAGGTAAAACTGCGCAACCTGATACGTTTCCTGGAAGATGGTGACAGAGCGAAGATCACACTGCGTTTCCGCGGTCGTGAGATGGCTCACCAAGAACTGGGTATGAAATTGATGAAACGCATCGAAGAAGACCTGGGGGATATGATTGTCGTTGAGTCTCGTCCGAGACTGGAAGGCCGTCAGATGGTGATGCTGCTGTCGCCGAAGAAGAAAAAGTAATCCTGGTTCGATATTTAAACCGCCTTGCTTGATAGCTGTGCTATCAGGCCTGGCGGCTTAGTGTTGTTTATCAGATAAAAAAACTTGAATGCGGAGTATTGTTTACAATGCCTAAAATCAAATCAAACAGCGGCGCTGCAAAGCGTTTTCGCAAGACTGGTAACGGAATCAAGCACAAGCAATCTTTCCGTAGCCACATCCTGACCAAAAAATCGACTAAGCGTAAGCGTCAGCTTCGCCCAATGAAGCAGCTGCATGCTGCGGATCAGGCGTTAGTAAAACGCATGCTGCCAAATCTGTAATTTTTGAATTCTAAAGTCAGGAGAGTGTTATGCCTCGCGTAAAACGTGGTGTAGTGGCGCGTCGTCGTCATAAGAAAGTTCTTAAGCAAGCTAAAGGTTACTACGGTGCTCGTAGCCGTGTATTCCGCGTAGCTAAGCAAGCGGTTATTAAAGCAGGTCAGTATGCTTACCGTGACCGTCGTCAGCGTAAACGTCAGTTCCGCGCTCTGTGGATTGCACGTATCAATGCTGGTGCGCGCATCAACGGTTTATCTTACAGCCGTTTCATTGCTGGCCTGAAAAAAGCCAACGTTGAAATCGACCGTAAGGTGCTGGCTGATTTAGCTGTTCACGAGAAAGCGGTTTTTGCTGCCATCGTTGAAAAAGCGAAAGCAGCGCTAGCTTAAGATCGTTTCCCGGCTCCACTAAGGTGGAGAAGGGGTAATGATGATGACTGTGCTTATGCATGAGTCTTAAATAGGGGAAGGCGCTAACGTCTTCCCCTATTTTTATTTGGAGCCCACAGACGATGGAAAATCTTGCAACCCTAGTAGATCAGGCCCGTTCTGCCATCGCTGAAGCGAGTGATGCACAGGCACTGGATCAGATCCGAGTTCAATATTTAGGTAAAAAAGGTGAAGTGACCCAGCTGCTGAAAGGTCTGGGCAAGCTCTCACCGGAAGAGCGTCCTAAAGCTGGTGATGAGATCAACAAAGCAAAAGATGCTTTGCTGCAGGACCTGAACGCCCGTAAAGCAGATATTGAAACAGCTCAGCTGCAAGCTAAGCTGGCGGCAGAAACCCTGGATGTTACCTTGCCTGGTCGTGGTCAGTCCGTTGGTGGCCTGCACCCTGTGACCAAAACTATTCAGCGTATTGAAGATTTCTTTGGTTCTATCGGTTTCAGCGTGGCTGAAGGCCCTGAGATCGAAGACGATTATCACAACTTTGAAGCCCTGAACATTCCGGCGCACCATCCTGCGCGCGCGATGCACGATACCTTCTATTTCAATGCGAACACCGTTCTGCGTACCCACACTTCTCCGGTTCAGGTGCGTACCATGGAAACGGACAAGCCTCCGATTCGTATTATCTGCCCTGGCCGTGTTTATCGTTGTGATTCTGATCAGACGCACTCCCCGATGTTTCATCAGGTTGAGGGCCTTCTGGTCGACAAGAACATCAGCTTTGCTGACCTGAAAGGTATTCTGGAACAGTTCCTGAAAGCCTTCTTTGAAGATAATGTGAAAGTGCGTTTTCGTCCTTCTTACTTTCCGTTCACTGAGCCGTCCATCGAAGTGGATATCGACCGCGGTGATGGTAAGTGGTTGGAAGTTCTCGGTTGCGGCATGGTTCACCCGAAAGTGTTTGAGTACTCCGGTATTGATCCGGAAGAGTACACAGGTTTTGCCTTCGGTATGGGGGTTGAGCGTCTGGCGATGTTGCGCTATGGCGTAAATGATCTGCGTCTGTTCTTTGATAACGACCTGCGTTTCCTGAGTCAGCTGCGTTAATACGCTGCTGTCCTAATCAGGGTGGTTTTTAAAGAAGGGTTCACTGTCTGACAGCTTCCCGGCTGTGGCAGTAGTTGCAAGAAACAAGATTCAGGAAAGAACAATGAAATTCAGTGAACAGTGGCTCCGTGAGTGGGTAAACCCATCCATCACAACGGATGAGCTGGAAAGTTTGCTTTCCCTGTCCGGTCTGGAAGTTGATGGCGTTGAGAAAGCTGCCAAAGATTTTTCCGGTGTTGTCGTTGGCGAAATTATCAGCGCCGAACAACATCCTAATGCTGACAAACTGCAGGTTTGCTCAGTATCTGATGGCTCCGAAACCTTCCAGGTTGTGTGTGGTGCGGCGAATGCCCGCGCTGGCCTGAAAACCGGTTTTGCTAAAGTTGGCGCGGTTCTGCCGGGTGGCTTTAAAATCAAAAAAGCCAAGTTACGCCAGGTAGAGTCTTTTGGCATGTTGTGTGCTGAAGATGAGTTGGGTATTTCCGACGATCATGGCGGCATCATGGAACTGGCGGCAGATGCCCCTGTGGGGACCGATCTGCGCGAATACCTGAACCTGGATGACACCATCATCGAGGTGGACCTGACGCCAAACCGCAGTGACTGTCTGAGCCTTGCAGGTTTGGCCCGTGAAGTGGGTGTGCTGACCCAGACTCCTGTTAACGTGCCGGACGTAGCGGCAGTACCTGCAACTGTTTCAGAAACTTTCCCGGTTGAGCTGATCAACAGTGATGCATGTCCACGCTATCTGGGTCGTGTGATCAAGGGCATTAACCCAACCGCGACCACGCCGCTATGGATGGTTGAGAAGTTGCGTCGTAGTGGCGTGCGTGCCATCGACCCTGTGGTTGATGTCACCAACTTTGTCCTGATGGAGTTGGGTCAGCCGATGCATGCTTTCGATCTGGCAAAACTGTCCGGCGGTATCAAGGTGCGCCTGGCAGAGCAGGATGAAGCCCTGCAGCTGCTGGATGGCTCTGAGGTTAAGCTGAACGCTGATACGCTGGTGGTTGCGGATCATGAAAAAGCCGTTGCGATGGCGGGTATCATGGGCGGTGAGCAGACTAAGGTAACGGACGAGACGTCTGATATCTTCCTTGAATGTGCTTTCTTCGAGCCGATCTCTATTGCTGGTCGTGCCCGTTCTTATGGCTTGCATACCGATTCATCTCACCGCTATGAGCGTGGTGTGGATTTCACGCTGCAGGCGCGTGCCATGGAGCGTGCAACTGCACTGCTGCTGGATATTGTGGGTGGTGAAGCTGGTCCCGTGGTTGAAGCGGTTGAAGAGAGCAAGTTGCCGGTCCGTAACGACGTGGTACTGCGTGCCGAGCGTCTGAATCAGATGCTGGCCATGGAAATGCCAGCTGAGAAAGTTGAAGATATCCTGACCCGTCTGGGTCTTCAGCTGACTAAAGAAGGTAACGATTGGCGTGCGGCCGTACCGAGCTACCGTTTTGATATCAGCATCGAAGCCGACCTGATCGAGGAAGTGGCTCGTGTTTATGGTTATGACAATCTGCCGGTTAAAAGCCCGACCATGGCGCTGGGTATCGAAGCTAAGCCGGAGGCGATCAAACCGATCCGTCAGATCCGTCAGTCTCTGGCAGCCCGAGGTTATCAGGAAGCGATCACCTTCAGCTTTATCGAGCCAGGTCTGTCTAAACTGTTTGATCCGGAGAATGCTCCGATCGCATTGGCGAACCCGATCTCTGCCGATTTGTCCGTGATGCGTACTACGCTGATTGCCGGTCTTGCGAAAGCGGTGCAGTACAACCAGAATCGTCAGCAGGGGCGTATCCGTCTGTTTGAGAGTGGCCAGTGCTTCATCCAGCAGGGTGAAGAGATGGTTCAGGATCCTATGGTAGCGGTTATCGCAACCGGTAGCCGTGAGCCGGAAGGCTGGACCGGTGATGCCAAGCCGATGGACTTCTTTGATCTGAAAGGTGATCTGGAAGCGCTGCTGGATGACAGCGGTATTCTGGCTGAAGTCAGCTTTGAGCCAGCACAGCATCCCGCGTTGCACCCGGGACAGACTGCTCAGATTCGGCGTAATGGTGAAACGATTGGCTTTATCGGTGCCCTGCACCCGTCCGTGCAGAAAGAGCTGGGCTTGAAAGGTAGTGTTTACGTGTTTGAAATCAAACAGGCGGTACTGCAGTCCGGTAACGTGGCGAAGTTTGATTCCCTGTCCAAGTATCCTGATGTGCGTCGCGATCTGGCTTTTATCGTTGATGAAAAAACGCCGGTTGCACACCTGATGGCTGCAGTGCGGGATAAGGCTGGTGAATGGCTGAAAGAGCTGCGCTTATTCGATGTTTATCAGGGTAAAGGTGTTGAAGAACAACGAAAAAGTGTCGCTTTGGGCTTGACGTGGCAGCATGCTTCGCGCACTCTAAATGACGAGGAAATTAATAGCCTTGTCGACCAGATTGTATCCGCAGCACAGGAGCAGTTTGGTGCAAGCCTGAGGAGCTGATAGAGATGTCTGCGTTAACTAAAGCGGAAATGGCAGAAAAGCTATATCTTGAACTGGGTCTTACCAAGCGTGAAGCAAAGGACATGGTTGAGCTGTTCTTTGAAGAAATTCGTGAATGCCTGAAAGATAATGAGCAGGTTAAGCTTTCTGGCTTTGGTAACTTTGACCTTAGAGATAAGCGTGAACGTCCTGGAAGAAACCCTAAAACGGGAGAAGAGATTCCTATCTCGGCTCGTCGTGTGGTGACTTTTCGTCCGGGGCAGAAACTGAAATCCCGTGTCGAAAGCTTTGATGATCCTGAATATCAGAGCCAGTAGCAGCTGTTAACGCCAGATAACCAGCCCTATAACCCAAATCAGTTTTATTGATTTGGGTTTTTTGTGCTTGCCGGTTTTAAAAAGCTAACTACTTGATTGCATAGTAAAATTTATTTGGCAAAACGGTGCCTCCTTTGTATAATGTGCCTCAGGTTCGGGACGTAGCGCAGCCTGGTAGCGCACTACAATGGGGTTGTAGGGGTCGGAGGTTCGAATCCTCTCGTCCCGACCAATTAACTCTTAAAGAACGGTGTCTCAATTGAGATGCCGTTTTTTTATGTCTGCAGGTTTTACTGTCTTCTGTTGCGCTATAAAATCAAAAGTATCCTTCTTAGTTGTCAACCTGCATGAGTCCCCATGACATCAGACCCTCGTCATACTCAAACCGGTTCTCCGGTCAGTCATTCAGATCTCGAAAAGCGTTTGCTGGAGCGGGATGCAGCACGTCTTTTTATGCGTCGCTATGAGCAGGACTATAACGAGCCGATGCGTCATATCTGGCATAACGAGCCTGCGAAACCGGATATCTCCTGCTATTTTCAGGGTAAACCTCTGGATCTTGAAATCGCTCATCTTTATGCGACTGCTGAGGAGGCAAAACATGTGCGGGACAGGGGAAATACCGATCTGCTTTGGCTTTATCTGTCTGAACTGGTCGCTATAGATCCCTGTGATCGCTTGCAAGCGGCCCTATTACGCCTGCTGCACAGTAAGGCGCAGAAGCACTATGACTCTGATCGGGTCTGGCTGGTAATTCGTAATGTCAGTCCGATCTGGACCCGTTCTGAGTTGTTGAATGTGGCCATGAGTTTTGATGAAACGGATTACCCTTTCGAGCAGATCTGGTTGTTGCCGGACTTTGATGGCGAGCTGCCTCTGATTCGGATTGCTTAGATAAGAGGCTGTTAATCCTCTCTTTAGCGCGCTTTTACCCTGGGTATTTCACTCCAGCAGGTGGTATAACGAGGTGACCTATGGGCCATTTTCATCTGCCAGCGGGCATCTTCCACGGTAGACCAAAGGCCACGGTATGACGCCCCATCTTATGGTTCAGCTGATCGAGTGTTTGCATCAGTTGCTGGTTTTTTTTGCCATTTTCTTTCAAAGCGATCTGTTCACTCTCCAGTAACCCCAGCTGCATTGGCCGCCAGGGAATCAGATCCAGCAGTATAACCCCTGCTTTATGGTAACGCATACCGGGCTGATAAATGCTCTCCAGTTGCTGCTGAGCAGTATGCAGTATCTGCTGGGTGTCATCTGTGGCCTGAGGCAGGGCGATGGCCGAGGCGTCGTAGGCTCGTCCGTTAAAACGTTCTGAGCGGGAGCGTACGGTTACCAGTACTGCCTGAGCCAGACTGTTTTGCCCGCGTAGCTTTTCGCAGGCATTTTGGCAATGAAAGCGAATAGCAGCCTTAAGATCATTCAGGCTGTTGGTGGATGTACTGAAGGAGCGGGAGCACATGATGCTCTGCTTGGGTTCCGGTGCTTCATCCAGGTGGATACAGGGCGTACCCTGAAGCTCCATCTGGGTTCTGGCCACCAGAATGCTGAAGTTCTTCTTTAGTTGTTGTGGGTTCGCTTCGCGAAGATCCATGGCGGTTTCTATGCCTTTAAGGCGCAGTTTTTGTCCCAGGCGCTTGCCTATTCCCCAGATCTCTTCCACGGGAAGCTTTTTCAGCCATTGAAGCAGCTCGATATCATCGGCCTCCTGAAATATACAAACGCTATTTCTGCCGGGCTGTTTTTTAGCAAGATGGTTAGCGATCTTAGCCAGTGTTTTACTGGGTGCAGCACCTACGGAAACCGGAATGCCGGTATAGCGCGGAACCGTTGCGGCCAGTTGCCGACAAAAATCTGAACTCTGCTCATTCATACCAGTGAGATCAACAAAAGCCTCGTCGATGGAGTAGCGCTCAACGCTGGGGCTTAGTTCTGTCAGTACCTGCATTACACGGGCTGACATATCCCCGTATAGCGCATAGTTTGATGAGCGAAGGGTGATGCCAAGACGTTTAACGTGGGGATAAACCTGAAAGGCGGGTGTACCCATTTCGATATTCAGAGCTTTCAGCTCATTGGAGCGGGCGATAATACAGCCATCATTATTCGATAGGACACCGATAGGTTTGCCATAAAGGATAGGTTCGAAAACCCGCTCACAGCTGGCATAAAAGTTATTGCAGTCCACCAGTGCGATTAGTGTTTTGCCTGAAAGGGGGGGCTGCTCTGTTTTCCCGGAGTTCATAGTAGGGTATCAGGCGCATTGATGAATAATGTGAGAAACCACGCCCCATACAAAACAGTCGTTAGATTCATCCAGTGGAATCGGGCGGTATTTTGGATTCTCCGGCTGCAGCCAGTAGCAACCCTGATGCAGTGCCAGACGTTTTACCGTGAGTTCGCCATTGACGGCCGCAATCACAATTTTCCCCGGTGCGGGCTGGATGGCACGATCAACAATCAGCAGATCGCCGTCCTGCATGCCTGCATTGATCATGGAGTCACCCTCAACCTTCATCAGAAAAGTGGCTGAGGGATGGCGGATCAGTTTGTCATTCAGATCGAGATGGCGTTCAACGTAATCATCGGCGGGTGACGGAAAGCCTGCAGACACGCAACTGTTGGCCAGGGGGATCTGGCGGCTTGAGTCTGCAATGCTCACGGGTTGAATCGAATGCAGAGACATAGTCGACCTCAGTTTTGATGGTTGTGAAGGGAAAGTTCTTTATTGGTTAAATATACAGTATTGTTTGTACATACAGCAATATGCAGAGAGTAATCGGAAACCTCTGTATACGCAGTGGTTATTAGGATGCAGAGAAGAAACTGAAATTTTTTTAAATAAATGCTTGTAATTCATAAGGATAGAGATATAATGCCTCCCATCTCTTGAACAGAGAGATCCCTGATAGCTCAGTTGGTAGAGCAGTAGACTGTTAATCTATTGGTCGCAGGTTCGAGTCCTGCTCGGGGAGCCAAATTCGAAAAACCCGCTTTCTACGGAAAGCGGGTTTTTTTATGTCCACAATTTCTCAATTCAAAATCCTGTAGTTTTGTCTGGCCTGAAAGGTATCAGGCTTTCTTTTCGTGCTCCTTTCGTTTCCCTGGCTTTCCTGAAACCTTAAAACTCTTTATTACAGGGTTTTAAACAGAAACTATCCGTATTCTCCTGTCTTTACCTTGTTTTTATGACTTTCAGGTCGCGCTAAAAATGAGTTTTTAACCTATAAAGGGTTTGACAGTTTCTCATTTTTGACGCATTGTAATTCCATATTCAAACGGTTGTATGAAATATCTGTATGAAACATGGTTGCAAAATCCATCGTTTAACAACACAGAGTTCGTGCAATAGAACAACTGGCTTCAGCTGACGTGCAATCACAACAACAAGGATTAAGTCGTCAGTTGAGGGAAAGAACCAAGACCCAATGGGGAGAGCAGTGGATGATTTACGCAGGTAAAGCCATCACGGTAAAAGAGATTGAAGGCGGTATTGCTGAGCTGACCTTTGATCTGCAGGGTGAATCCGTCAACAAATTCAACAAGGTGACGATTCAGGAACTGGATGATGCGACTCAGGCTCTGGTAAAGGCTGAAGGTATTAAAGGTCTGGTGATTCGCAGTGCTAAAGACGTCTTTATCGTGGGTGCAGACATCACTGAATTTCACGATGCTTTCGGCCAGTCTGAAGAAGAACTGGTTGAGATGAATATGGCGGTACATCAGATCTTTAACCGAGTTGAAGATCTGCCGTACCCAACCGTGACGGCTATCAACGGTATCGCCCTGGGTGGTGGTTTTGAGATCTGCCTGACCACAGATTACCGTGTAGGTTCTACTGCTGCTCGTGTGGGTCTGCCGGAAGTTAAACTGGGTATTATCCCTGGTTGGGGTGGCACAGTACGTCTGCCGCGTATTATCGGTAATGACAATGCGATTGAGTGGATTTGTGCGACCAAAGAGAAGAAAGCTGAAGCAGCCCTGAAAGAAGGGGCGCTGGATGCGGTTGTTGCACCTGATAAGCTGGACTCAGCGGCGATTGACCTGATCAAAGAAGCGAATGCCGGAAAACTGAACTGGCAGGCGAAGCGCCAGGAAAAACTGGAGCCGCTGAAGCTGAATATGATCGAGTCCATGATGTCTTTCGAGACAGCGAAGGGCTTTGTAGCTGGTCAGGCTGGGCCTCACTATCCTGCACCGATCGAAGCGATCAAGAGCATGCAGAAAGGTGCCTCTGAAGGTCGTGAGAAGGCACAGAAAGCAGAAGCGAAAAGCTTTGCCCGTATGGCGCGTACGCCAGTGGCTAACAGCCTGGTGGGGCTGTTCCTGAATGACCAGCTGCTGAAGAAGAAGTCCGGGGCGTACGAGAAAGATGCTCAGCCGGTAAATAAAGCGGCGGTACTGGGTGCCGGTATTATGGGTGGTGGTATTGCTTACCAGTCTGCCTATAAAGGCACGCCAATCATGATGAAGGATATCAATGAGCCAGCACTGCAGCTGGGCCTTGATGAAGCTAAAAAGCTGCTGGCCAAGCGCGTTGAGCGCAAACGCATGACGCCGGCGCAGATGGCTGATGCCCTGAATGCAATTCGTCCAACCCTGAGCTACGGTGACTTCGGTGACGTTGATCTGGTGGTGGAAGCCGTTGTTGAAAATCCGAAAGTTAAAGGTGCGGTTCTGGCTGAGCTGGAAGACCAAGTGTCTGAAGATACCATCCTGACGTCTAATACTTCTACGATCTCGATTACCTCTCTGGCAGAGAATCTGAAGCGTCCGGAAAACTTCTGCGGTATGCACTTCTTTAACCCGGTACATAAGATGCCGCTGGTTGAGGTGATTCGCGGTGAGAAAACCAGTGAGAAAGCGATCGCTGCGACCGTTGCTTACGCTAAGAAAATGGGCAAGACCCCGGTTGTTGTAAATGACTGCCCGGGCTTCCTGGTAAACCGTATTCTGTTCCCTTACTTCGGTGGCTTTATGAGCCTGATCGAGCACGGTGCGGACTTCCAGCGTGTCGATAAGGTGATGGAAAAGTTCGGTTGGCCGATGGGCCCTGCATACCTGCTGGATGTTGTGGGCATGGATACGGCTGAACACGCCAACAATGTGATGGCGGCAGGTTTCCCGGATCGCATGGCTCGTGAAGGTACTACCGCTCTGAATGTGATGTACAAAGCTGAGCGCCTGGGTCAGAAAAACAAGCTGGGTTTCTACGCTTACGAAGAAGATCGTAAAGGTCGTGCGAAGAAAGTGGTGGATGAGACGGCTTACGAACTGCTGAAACCTCTGGTTCAGGACAATCGTGAACTGACTGATGAAGCTATCATCGAGCGTATGATGATTCCTCTGTGCATCGAGACGGTTCGCTGTCTGGAAGATGGCATCGTAGAGACAGCGTCTGAGGCAGACATGGGTCTGATCTTTGGTATCGGTTTCCCTCCATTCCGTGGTGGTGCGCTGCGCTATATTGACAGCATCGGCCTTGAGGCCTTCTGTGCGATGGCAGACAAGTACGCTGAAGAGCTGGGTCCTTTGTACCAGCCGACTGAGAAAATGCGCGCAATGGCTGCTGAAGGTAAAACTTACTTCTAAGGTCCTCGGGCCAAGACAGCCATGTCAATCAGTCTGAGCTTAGACTCAAGCTGATAAACCGAACTGCGATATCCGGTTGAATACAGAGTGTAAAACCTGATTCAGCCGGAACCAGAACAAAAAATTTAGGAGAAGATCATGAGCCTGAATCCTCGTGATGCAGTAATTGTAGATGGCGCCCGTAGCGCCATGGCGAAAGCAAAGAATGGTGCTTTCCGCAATGTTCGTGCTGAAGAATTGTCCGCTGCTGTAATGGAAGGTCTGCTGGATCGTAATACAGGTCTGGACCCTGTTGAGATTGATGACATTGTTTGGGGGTGTGTAAACCAGACGTTGGAGCAGGGCTATGATATCGCCCGCAACGCATCCATTCTGACCCGTATTCCTAAGACTGTACCGGCGCAAACAGTTAACCGTCTGTGTGGTTCTTCTATGTCAGCCCTGCATATTGCAGCGGCTAACATTCAGGCGGGTCTGGGTGATGTTTACATGGTGGGTGGCGTTGAGCATATGGGTCACGTCGATATGATGCATGGCGTTGATGTTAATCCATCAGCTTCCAAGTATGCAGCGAAAGCCGCCATGATGATGGGCCTGACTGCTGAGTTACTGGGAAAAATGCATGGTGTTAGCCGCGAAGACCAGGATGCTCTGGGTGTACGTTCTCACCGTCTGGCGCATGAAGCGGCCCAGGCTGGTCGTTTTGATAACGAGATTATCGGTATTGAAGGCCATGATGCCGAAGGTTTCCGTAAACTGGTGACCTATGATGAGGTGATTCGCCCTGAGACCTCCATGGAGAGTCTGGCGGCTCTGCGCCCGGTATTTGATCCACGTAACGGTACAGTAACGGCGGGTCAGTCTTCTGCACTGTCTGTAGGCGCTTCCGGCATGCTGGTGATGTCTGCGCAGCGTGCACAGGAACTGGGCCTGACGCCAATTGCTAAGATTCGCTCCATGGGTGTGGCGGGTTGTGATCCGTCCATCATGGGCTACGGTCCGGTGCCTGCGTCTCAGAAAGCTCTGAAAGCAGCGGGTCTGACCATTGATGATATCGACTACGTTGAGCTGAACGAAGCCTTCGCAGCGCAGGCGATTCCTGTACTGAAAGATTTGCAACTGCTGGATAAGGTTGATGAAAAAGTAAACCTGAACGGCGGTGCAATCGCACTGGGCCACCCTCTGGGTTGCTCCGGTACCCGTATCTCCACCACTCTGCTGAACGTTATGGAGCAGAAAGGTGGAACCCTCGGTCTGGCGACCATGTGTATCGGCATGGGTCAGGGCGTGGCAACCGTATTCGAGCGTCTGTGATCCAGATGCTCGGATTGTCCGGCGTGCAACTGAGCCTGCACGTCAGCCAACATAGCACTTTTTGCTAATATTTTAGTTAAAAGCTAGTGGCACCTGCACATTTTGAACTTCTGCGTTGCGTCTAAGACTGAGCCAACGGACGTGACATATTACTTAGAAGTACCGGCCTCCTTCACGGGGCCGGTTTTTTTATGTCTGCAGAAAGGGTTGATTGCTCTGCCTGATGGATGTTGTGTCCGGCGAGCGGGTATAATCAGCTGAAGATATACAAGGAAAGAGGATAACGTGATGACAGGTTCCATGCGCAGGTCTGGATTATTTGGCAGAAGTGTTGCCGCGGCAGGGCTACTTCTGGCACTGGCGCAGCCCGCTTATAGCGAACAGGTGCGTAAGAGTCCCGGACAAGGAAGTCATTTTTACAGTGTACAGCCACAGGATGTCAAAGCCACTCGTGATTGCTCTGTGTATGTACCGGCCTATTCGCATATCTACCTTGCGGAGAGCTCTCAGGTGCCACTGGCCGTTACTCTGAGCGTGCGTAATATGAATGCAGATAAGCGACTGATTATAAAAAGTGTTGATTACTTTGATACCCGAGGTGAAAAGCTGGAGAGCCTGATCAGTGGCTGGTTTGCTTTGGCTCCCATGGCAACGGCGTCTTTTGTTATTGATCAGCAGAACCTTTCCGGCGGAGCGGGTGCTAACTTCATTGTGCACTGGGCTACCGATGAAAGCGCCCAGGAGCCGCTGATTGAAGCCGTTATGGCGGGTTATCGCGGTACAAAAGGACTGAGCTTCTCATCCCGAAGTGTGAAATTGCTGCCGTGTGAGTAATCGAATGCAGCGGGATCAGAGCCGCAGATAATGTAATACCCTCGAATGAGGGTATTTTCCCCAGTATGCTTTTTATTAGCGCTTAACTGCTTTCAGTACCACAAACTTTTTATTTCCGGCGACCAGAGTGCAGTTGCCCATCAGGCGCTTGAGTGCTGTGTGATAGCCAAGATGTCGGTTGCCAACAATCCAAAGAGCACCACCTTTCTTTAGTACCTTTTTGGACTCTCTGAACATCTGTTGCGCAATAAAATCACCCACTACATTTTGCTGGTGAAAAGGTGGGTTGTTCAGAATCAGATCCGTGCTGTTGGCTTTCAGAGCGGTCAGGCAATCGGTAGCGGTAAACCTGGCTTCCCGCTCCGGGAAGGCGCGCTGAAAGTTGATGCGGGCAGAATCCACTGCCATATAGGACTCGTCGACAAAGTGCAGGTTCGCGTTAGGGAAACGCTCCGCAGCGATAAGGCCTACAACACCGTTGCCGCAGCCAAGATCGACAATGGAAAGAGCCTCTTCTGAGCTGATATTTTCCTGTTGCAGAGTCTGTAGAAAGAAGCGGGAGCCGATATCCATACTCTCGCGGGAGAAAACATTGGCGTGGTTGCTCAGAATGTAGTGGTTATGGGTGAACTGCTCGTTTTTCAGGTCCAGTGTCAGTGGATAGGGGTTCTCTGGCAGATTCAGCTCGACCACATCAGAAAAGATCAGGCGCGCTTTTTTGACTGCCAACGAGGTTTTGGTTGGGCCGATCAGGCGCTCAAACAGCTTTAGGGTATTGGTGTGTACCCACTTGGTCATCGCTCCGGCAATAATACGAGTTCCGGTATGAACAAAAGGACGGATGCGGTGTAGCTGTTCCTCCAGCATTGCATGGCTTTTCGGAATTTTGATTAGTACCAGGTCCAGTGGTTTTTCCGGTGTTTGCAGGCTATTGATAAAACAGACCTGGTCTGGGGTGATGTTATTTTGCTTCAGATTCTGCTTTAAACCTTGCTCAGCCAGGTAAGAGTCACTCAGCATGGTTGGTTTTGCATGGGCGAGGACTGTGCTGAGTGCGCCAAAGCTGTCATTCATAATCAGGATGTTGCCGTCAGTAGGGATCTGCTCATCATCCAGATGCCTCAGAATATACTCATCGGCAGCATCCCAGGCGCGTAAGGTATCTTTAGGCTTCACAGGAAAGCGATTGAGATTGAACTGGCCCTGGGGGGTATTAAGTTGTTCCATAGTGGCAACCTGAATTGTCGGTCTAAAGAGAGGCAAAAAAAACGACGCGGGCTACAGGTGCACTATTGATCTACAGGCGAGGTAGCGCTGAGGGTTAGTGTTGTAGTTGGCGTCGTCTTTATCGGAGCGGTGATCTGAGGTGTTTGTTCTGTTATTTCTTTTCCTGAGTAAAGCTGCTGACCTCCAGATACGGCGCTGCGTCCAGCTTTTCAGCATTCATCATTTGAGCAATGCGCTGTACAGAGGATAACAGTAGGTTTTGCTCCCAGCTCTCAAGGCTCTGAAACTTGGTGATAAATTCTTCCTGCAGTGCCGTTGGAGAATCACTTAGAAGCTCATTGCCTTTGTCGGTCAGTAGCACATGTACTTTCCGCTTATCGATGGTGCTGCGCTGGCGAACCACCAGGCCTTTGGCTTCAAGACGATCCAGAATGGTGGTTACCGTGGCCTGGCTCAGATTTACCATCTGAGACAGCTGACGAATAGTGTAGTTTTCTCCACCTTTCTCAAGTTCCTGCAGAATAACCAGCTGTGGACCGGTCAGGCCAGTGCTTTTATTAAGCTTTCTGGAATGTAGATCGATACCGCGAATAATTTGGCGGATAGCCACAAGAACTTCTTCGTACGATTGCATGAGTCTTCTTAAATTACCTGTTTGTGAGTCTATAAATAGATGCTTTGCAAGGATTTATGCCCTAGTCCGCAATGATAACGGGTTTGTGGGCATTAGCTAGCCCAAACTGCCCAGATTACCTGAAATAAATGTCAAATAAAGCCCATGAGCAGACTATTACTGAGTGTTGTTTTTTTTCGGGGCATGGTTTTTTTTGTGCTCCATGTGATTTTTGGCGAAGGATATAATTAACTTGTTGAAAAATAAAAGATATTTATAGATCGCCTGTCTCTTTGCCAGAAAGCTGTTAATATCGCCGCTTTTACTTATTAGGGTACTAATATTCCTTTCTTTGATGTTTCCCGGGAAAGATTCAGGAGGTTGATTGTGGCAAATGGTGTGACGTTATTACTGTCTTCTGCGTTTATGTTTGCCCTGCTTTACTATTATCCGGTCTGGCTGAGTCCGCTGGATGCTGAGCAGATTTTTGGTTGGAGAATGCTGCTGACATTACCGGGCATCAGTCTTTATCTATGGTTGAGCGGTGAGTGGCGCTTGGTGAGTTCTCTGTTTAATGAGGTTAAACGGCGTCCTCTGCTATGGGTTGGCCTGCCTTTATCTGCCTTTTTGGTGGGGGTTCAGCTATGGATCTTTATGTGGGCTCCGGTTAATGGTCGTGGTCTGCCTGTTTCGTTGGGGTACTTTATGATGCCGTTGGTAATGGTTGTTCTGGGTCGGTTTGTTTATAAAGAGCAGTTGTCATTCCTGCAGGTTTTAGCGGTAGTAGCAGCATTGATAGGAGTTACAAATCAGGTCTGGCAAACAGGAGGTGTTTCCTGGGAAACCTTTGTTGTGGCCCTGGGTTACCCATTTTACTTTCTGCTACGCCGCTGGCAGGGGAATGACCATCTTGGTGGCATCTGGTGTGATATGTTTCTGTTGCTTCCGGTGGCGCTCTGGTTTGCCTTGATTCAGAGCGATGGCGTGGCCTTTTCTGCTAACCCAGCACTCTGGTGGTTGGTTATTGGTCTTGGTCTTATCAGTGCGCTGGCGCTGATCTTCTATCTGTTGTCGGCCAAGCTGCTGACCTTCAGTCTGTTTGGCCTGTTAAGCTACCTTGAGCCTGTACTTCTGGTGTTTGTCTCGTTGTTGCTGGGAGAAAGCATTGCAGATCATGAGTGGCTGACCTATATCGCTATCTGGACGGCTGTGGGGTTGTTGGTGACGGAGGGAGCTCAGAAGGTGTGGCGTTCAAGGCGTTATCCTGACTCTGGCGGGGTTTGATAAAGCAAAGGGGTACTAAAAAGCCGCTGACGATGAGTTGTCAGCGGCTTTTTTACGGGTTTGCAGAATGGCGGGAGGTTATTCTGCAACTTCCTCGGCTTCCAGAGGATAGACACCATTCTCGTCATGAACTTCTTTGCCGTTCAGTGGCGGATTGAATGCACAGGCGAATACTATATCTTCGCCTTCGTGGGCACGGAGTAGGTGTTTGTCATGTTTGTCCAGAATATAGATGGTGCCCGGGCTGATTGGATAAATCTTGCCATCTTCAACGGTCTCCACTTCACCATATCCGCTAATGCAGTACACGGTCTCCAGGTGGTTTTGGTAGTGGATGGGTGTTTCTGTACCTGCGTAGATGGTAGTGATATGAAACGAGAAGCCCATGTTGTCGTTTTTTAGCGACATGCGAACGCTTTTCCAGTTGTCGGATTTGACGCAGCGATCGGTTTTTTCTACTTCCTGCAGTTGACGAACAATCATGTTAATACCTCAAAAATGAAATAAACAGAAAACGAACAATCGTTTATTAAACGTTACTTTGCCATAGGCTATAAAGCATTAGCTTAAAGCAGGCAGGCCGGTGTTTCGGTGGCCTTTAACAAAAAGAGCCGCCTTGGGCGGCTCTTTCTTCGATTGCTGAAATTAGCCTTAGCTGGCTTTTTTCAGCTCCATGTGAGCGCTGAAGTACTGATCAAAAGCTTGCTCAAGAATGTTCAGGCCGTGAGCCATCTCTTCTTCAGACACCGTCAGAGGAGGGAAGCATTTAACCACTTCTCCTTCAGGGCCACTGGTTTCGATAATCAGCTTCTCTTTAAAGCAAAGAGAAGTAATGTCATCTGCAATATCGCCGGATGGGCAGCAGATGCCTTGCATCAGACCACGACCCTTGCGGTACAGCTCAGGGTAGTTATCGCAGATTTTGTTCAGGGCCAGCTTCAGCTGTTCGCTGCGGGCATAAATATGGCTTGCGAATTTGTCGTCAGCCCAGTAGGTTTCCAGAGCTTTTTTCGCGGTGACAAAGGCGTGGTTGTTACCACGGAAAGTACCGTTGTGCTCGCCTGGCTTCCAGATATCCAGCTTACGGTCAAACAGGGTTACCGCAAACGGCAGACCAAAGCCACTTAGTGACTTGGACAGAGTGATGATATCCGGCTTGATATCAAACTGGTCGAAGCTGAAGAAAGTACCGGTACGGCCACAGCCTGCCTGAATATCATCGGCAATAAACAAAATGCCATGCTCTTTACAGATAGCAGATAGCTCTTTCAGCCACTTACCGGATGCGGTATTCAGGCCGCCTTCACCTTGCACAATTTCAAGAATGACGGCAGCAGGCATATCCAGACCGCTTGAATTGTCAGTCAGCATTTTCTTGAACAGTTCGAGGGTATTAAAGTTATCACCCAGATAGCCATCGTATGGCAAGCGGGTAACACCGCCCAGAGGCTGACCTGCACCGCCACGGTGGTGGCTGTTACCGGTTGCTGCCAGGGCTCCCAGAGTGCAGCCGTGGAAACCATTAGTGAAAGAAACAATGTTGTGACGGCCGGTTACTTTGCGGGCCAGCTTCAGTGCAGCTTCAACACAGTTTGCACCGGTTGGGCCGGTAAACATTACTTTATAGTCCAGATCGCGCGGTTTCAGAATAATGTCGCGAAATGACTCGAGAAAACCTGCTTTTGCCTCGGTGTGCATATCCAGACCGTGGGCAACGCCGTCGTTCTGGATATACTCAATCAGGCTTTCTTTCAGCAGCGGGTTGTTGTGGCCATAGTTCAGAGAGCCGGCTCCTGCCAGAAAATCAAGGTACTCGTTTCCGTTATCGTCAAACAGCTTGCTGCCTTTCGCCTGGGTGAAAACAACCGGGAAAGAACGCGAATAGCTCTGAACTTCGGACTCATACTCTTTAAAAATCATCGTGTGCTCCAATTTTAAATTTTTTGATATCGGGTGTTAGCTGCGCGCCCGGCCGGGGAGTGGCCAGGCTTCAAAAGGACGGGCGCTATGCCCATAGCTCTTCCGGGCTTACGGGTGCCGGAAAGGTCCGATCTCTAGCAGCTCTTCGGATTCATGCAGGCCGTGGAAGTGCAGCTCTTTATCCAGGAAATCGAAAGTACGGGATTCGCATTCCAGAGTGCGGGTCAGGCCGGCGAACATTCGCCAGGACGCAGTGTTATCCGGTGATATTGTGGTGTGCAGAACTTTTGCAGGCTGGCTGAGCGGGCGTTTCAGAATCTCAAGGATCATACGCTTTGCCAGTTGTTTGCCGCGGGCACTCTCGTGCACAGCAACCTGCCAGATGAAAAGAGCCTCGGGTTGATCCGGGCGGATAAAGGCTGAAACAAAGCCCGTCAATTTATCGCCATCCCAGGCACATACTGATGTTTCTGCCCAGAGAGAGCAGCACAACATGTAGCAGTAACTTGAATTGAGATCGAGAGGAGGTGAGTTTTGGATAAGGTCTGTAACAGCAAGACCGTCCTTTAATTCGGGTTGGGTAAATCTAATCGAGTCGCTAATGTCACTATTCATAATATTTGTTTAGGGTTCAAAGTATATTTATACAATAACGTGCCCGATTTTTTCTTTCAAGGGTTAATTTTTGCCGAAGATATGGCTTTTTGTATCTGTGGTTAGAATACAAATGTTTTGTGATGGTTTGTTTAGTGTTCTATCTCATTTTTATGACGTGCACATGAAAAAGGCAGAAAACCCATAGCTGAAGCAGGTTGCGCCCATTTTTAAGGCATAAAAAAAGCGCTGATTTTTCTCAGCGCTTTCTGTTTCTCAGGAGGAGAGGGGGTTGGTTTGTTTTTTGTCTGATCTACCGGAAATTAATCGTCAATCTGGACGATGGTCAGGGTGTGAGTGCCGTTATGATCACCTCGGGTTAAAATTATATTATCGCCCTGAGTGACAACATTACGTCGTTTTAGCTCTTCAATTGCTTTGTCAATTGACTCAGGTGCAGCACTTGAGTGATGAAATGGAACGGTCGTGACTCCACGGTAGAGGGCGACGCGGTTCTGAGTCTTTTCCTGAGCTGTAAAAGCAAAAATTGGTAAGCCTGAGCGGATGCGGGACATCAGTAATGGGGTCAGACCGGAGCGTGTCATGCAGACGATCGCTTTAACACCCTGTAAGTGGTTGGCGGCGTACATGGCAGAGAGCGCAACCGCTTCGTTGATATGGCTGAAGTCTTCATGCATACGGTGGTTGGATTGCTGTGTTATGCGTTCCAGTTCTGCACCTCGGCAGAGGCGATCCATGGCCTGAACCGTTTCCAGAGGGTACTCGCCGACAGCGGTTTCTGCTGACAGCATTACTGCATCGGTACCGTCTAAAACAGCGTTGGCAACATCAAAGACTTCAGCGCGGGTTGGTAGCGGGCTGCTGATCATCGATTCCATCATCTGAGTCGCAGTAATGACCACTTTGTTCAGGCTACGGGCCCGCTGAATGAGACGTTTCTGTACGCCGATCAGCTGGGCATCACCAATCTCAACGCCGAGATCACCACGGGCAACCATGACCCCTTCGCAGGACTGAATCAGGTCATCCATAACCGCTTCGTCAGCGACAGACTCGGCACGTTCTACTTTGGCAATCAGGTTGATATCCTGTCCGGCCTCACCCAAAAGTGCGCGGGCTTCACGCATATCATCACCGGTACGGGGGAAGGAGACCGCCAGGTAATCCATATCCAGAGCGATGGCGGTTTTAATATCCTTTTTATCTTTTTCGGTCAGTGCCGCTGCTGAAAGGCCGCCGCCCTGTTTGTTGATGCCTTTGTTGTTGGATAGTTTTCCTCCAACGGTCACCGTGCAGATCACCTCAGGCTTTACGACATCATCAACTTTGAGTTGAATCCGGCCATCATCCAGCAGCAGAGTATCACCGGATGTTACGTCATCGGCCAGTTGCGGGTAATCGACACCAACCTGGTTCTGGTCGCCGGCATCTCTTTCAAGATTCATGTTCAGAGTGAACTTATCGCCCACAGCCAGCTTTATCGGACCATCTTTAAAGCGTGCGACACGGATTTTCGGTCCCTGCAGGTCGCCGAGTATGGCCACAAAGCGGCCGATCTCTTTTGCCGTTTTGCGAACGGCCTCCACGCGGGCCTGATGTTCTTCTGGATCGCCGTGGGAGAAATTTACGCGTACCACATCGACATATTCTAAGACCTGGGCCAGCTTACCTGCTTCATCGGTGGCAGGGCCCAGAGTGGCAACGATTTTAGTTCTACGCATTCTATGTGATTCCTTAGTCTTACGGAGTAAAGGCTTAGTCTTTGGGTGAAACCGGGTGCAATTTTTTCAGGCTATTGCGTGCTTGTATTCAGATATGATCATGTCTTTTGGGGCGAACCTGATCTGTTTGGTACGGCGGAGTGGATCTTTATCTTTTTACTGAAAAGACCCATTTCGCCGGTCTTGTCGCTTGTAAGTCTGTGAGTGGTATAGCTTATTTTTATGACGATTTTGCGGCCATTAGGGCTTGAGTGGTATCCAGCATCCGGTTGGAGAACCCCCACTCATTGTCATACCAGGCCATCACCTTAACCAGATTACCCTGAACCCGGGTATGGCTGCCATCAAACACGGAGGAGTCCGGGCAGTGGTTAAAGTCGATCGATACCAGCGGTCGCTCATTGTAACCCAATATTTTCGATTGACGGGCAGCGACCTCCATCGCTTTGTTTATGGCTTCAGGAGGAAGCGGGTGTTTGACAATGGTGCTCAGGTCTACCAGCGAGACATTGTTTGTGGGTACCCGAACGGCAAGTCCGTCAAACTTTCCGGACATTTCCGGTATAACAAGGCCGATGGCCGCCGCTGCTCCGGTTTTTGTGGGAATCATGGAGGCTGTGGCAGAGCGCGCGCGATAGGGGTCTGTATGATAGACGTCAGTAAGGTGCTGGTCGTTGGTATAGGCA
The DNA here is from genome assembly GCA_048268485.1 of Oceanospirillum sp. Classification (GTDB taxonomy): domain Bacteria; phylum Pseudomonadota; class Gammaproteobacteria; order Pseudomonadales; family Halomonadaceae; genus Oceanospirillum. The sequence goes on along the minus strand of JBLWVL010000012.1, from coordinate 41,188 downwards.
TGAATCGTGGTCATTATGCCGCTTTCAACCGTCATGAGCTCATGCAGCACCTGAGCAACAGGGGCCAGGCAGTTGGTGGTACAGGATGCATTCGATACGACCTGGTGTTCCGGGTGAAGGATATGATCGTTAACGCCAAAGACAACAGTGGCATCAGCATCCGGCGATGGCGCGGAGATTAAAACTTTTTTCGCACCGGCTACAAGGTGGGCTGCAGCCTTATTCCGTTGGGTAAACAGGCCGGTGCATTCAAGCACGACATCAACCTTGAGTTCGCCCCAGGGTAGTTTTGCAGGATCCCGCTCAGCAATTACTTTGATGGTATGGTTGTTAACGGTGAGAGTGTTATCGTCATGCTCAACTTCGAAGTCGAAGCGCCCGTGGACAGAGTCATATTGGAGCAGATGGGCATTGATTGCAGCATTACCCAGATCGTTGATGGCAACGATCTCCATGTTGTCTGAGTGGTGTCCTTCGAAATAGGCGCGAAGAATATTGCGGCCGATACGGCCAAAGCCATTAATAGCAACACGAGTTACCTTCATGCTGTCACTCCTTGTTCGACAAACCTGACCGGAACAGCATCTGCTGGTTCGGGATCAGTTTATTTAGGGGCAGAGCGATATATTTCCGGCAGGACAGAAAGAAAGCAGGTGAACATCATGTTGACTTTCCTCCTTGCCGTCACTTTAAGATTGGTCCGTAACTGCAAGAATTGCAATGCTTTTTCTCAGGCGACTGGCTGAATCTGATTCGCTGTAATACATTAGGAATGTGTTACGGTCAGAATGAACTGTTTTTCTTATGCTGAGGTGGGTGCTTTGGTATGAGAAAAAGTCTTTTTTTAATCAGGGGCTGGAACTCTGTATTCTGCTGGGGTAGTTTATACGCCCTTTTGAGGCAGCACTTGACAAAGGTGCTCTATATAAAGTTGTAATACGCACGAGTAAGTGGGCTTTATTGTTTGGGTTCCGCCTGCCTTTAGATTAAGAGGGAGGGCCGTGTTGGTTAGGTTACGATCATTCAATCGTTGTATTTTTAACTTTTGTACTTTTACCCGGCCATTGATGTGTGAAGCGCAGCTCAGGCTGTTGAATTTAGCCGGTAGTACGAATTTCCTTGGTCAAACTGTTTCTGAACAGCCTTAGATAAAGAGACGCTCTCAATGGGAAAAGCACTAGTTATCGTCGAGTCTCCTGCAAAGGCTAAAACGATCAACAAGTACCTGGGCAAAGATTTCATAGTGAAGTCGAGTGTAGGGCATATCCGTGATCTGCCGACCAGTGGTGGCGCTAAGCAGCCTGTGGATGCTAAAGCGCGGGCCAAGGCGGCGGCGATTACCCGCAAGATGAGTCCGGAAGAAAAAGCAGTACACAAAAAACGCAAAGCCCGCGAGCAGCTGATTGCCCGTATGGGAATCGATCCTGAGCATGACTGGGAAGCGCATTACAAAATCCTGCCCGGTAAAGAGAAGGTCGTCTCTGAACTGCAAAAACTGGCAGCTGATGCAGATCAGATCTACCTGGCAACGGATTTGGACCGCGAGGGGGAGGCTATTGCCTGGCACCTGCGGGAAACCATAGGTGGTGATGATGATCGTTATCATCGTGTAGTTTTTAACGAAATCACAAAAAATGCGATTCAGGATGCTTTTAAGGAACCGGGTCGCCTGGATATGAGCCGTGTTAATGCTCAGCAGGCACGCCGTTTTCTGGATCGGGTCGTGGGTTATATGGTATCCCCTCTGCTATGGGCGAAGGTTGCCCGTGGACTGTCCGCCGGTCGGGTGCAGTCGGTTGCTGTGCGCCTGATCGTTGAACGTGAGCGTGAGATTCGTGCCTTTGTTCCTGAAGAGTACTGGGATGTTCATGCCGACCTGAATCGTGATGGCAAAATGGCGTTTCAGTGTGAAGTAACGAAAGAGAACGGCAAAGGTTTTCGCCCGACCAGTAAAGAGCAGACAGATAAAGCGCTGGATGTGCTGAACGCTTCCCCGTTTAAAGTTGCTAAACGGGAAGATAAGCCGACTAAAACCAAGCCAACGGCACCCTATATCACATCCACGTTGCAGCAGGCGGCAAGTACACGCCTTGGTTACAGTGTGAAAAAGACTATGATGCTGGCGCAGCGCCTGTACGAAGCAGGTTATATCACCTATATGCGTACGGACTCCACCAACCTGAGCAAGGAAGCGGTGGAGAGTTGTCGGGACTATATCTCTGATAATTTTGGTAAAAAGTATCTGCCGGAGGCTCCAAACAGTTACTCCAGCAAAGAAGGTGCCCAGGAGGCGCATGAAGCGATTCGTCCGTCCGATGTATCCCGCTCGGCTACAGATCTGAAAAGTATGGAACGCGATGCTGAGCGCCTGTATGAACTGATCTGGCGCCAGTTTGTTGCCTGTCAGATGGTGCCTGCAGAGTTTATGAGCACCTCCCTTGTGGTGGAAGCCGGGCCATTTGAGCTGCGTGCCCGGGGACGTGTTATGCAGTTTGATGGCTTTACCCGGGTTATGCCATCCAATAGCAAAAAGGATGAAGATCAGTCGCTACCAGACCTGCAGGTTGGCGACTTGCTGACACTTGAGCAGCTATTGCCTAAGCAGCACTTCACCAAACCTGTTGCTCGTTTTACTGAGGCTAGTTTAGTAAAAGAGCTTGAGAAACGAGGTATTGGTCGCCCGTCAACCTATGCATCGATTATTTCGACCATTCAGGATCGTGGTTATGTGCGCCTTGAAAACCGGCGTTTCTATGCTGAGAAGATGGGGGATATTGTCACGGACCGGTTGAGCGAAAGCTTTAGCGACCTGATGGACTTCAGCTTTACTGCCCGTATGGAAGAGTCACTGGATGATGTGGCAGAAGGCAAGAACGACTGGAAGAATCTGCTGAACAGTTTCTACAAAGACTTTAGTGCTCAATTGGCTCAGGCTGAATCGGAAGAGGGCGGTATGCGGCCCAATTTGGCCGTAGAGACCTCGATTGAGTGCCCGAGTTGTGGTCGTCCAATGCAGATCCGTACGGCCAGTACCGGTGTGTTTTTGGGCTGCTCAGGCTATTCGTTACCTCCGAAGGAGCGTTGTAAAACCACCATCAATCTGACGCCAGGGGAAGAGGCGATCAGCGCAGATGCGGATGAAGAGGCAGAAACGCAGGCGCTGCGTGCTAAGCGTCGCTGTCCTAAATGCGGTACGGCAATGGAAAGTTACCTGATCGATGAGCAGCGAAAACTGCATGTTTGTGGTAATAACCCAGACTGCAGTGGCTACGAAGTTGAGAAAGGTGAGTTCAAGATCAAAGGCTATGATGGCCCTGTGCTTGAGTGTGACAAGTGTGGCTCCGAGATGCAGCTGAAGACCGGACGCTTTGGTAAGTATTTCGGATGCACCAGTGAAACCTGTAAAAACACCCGGAAACTACTGAAAAGCGGTGAGGCGGCACCTCCTAAGATGGACCCTGTGCCTATGCCGGAGCTGGCTTGTCAGAAAGTTGAAGATCACTATGTTCTGCGTGATGGCGCATCAGGCCTTTTCCTGGCGGCCAGTCAGTTCCCGAAGAATCGGGAGACGCGCCCGCCTCAGTTGGTTGAAATTTTGCCGCACAAAGCTGAAATTGATCCGAAATATAATTTCCTGATGGAAGGGCCAACCCATGATCCTGACGGAAATCCTACGGTGATTCGCTACAGCCGGAAAAATAAAGAGCAGTATCTGATGACTGAAGTAGAAGGTAAGGCTACGGGCTGGCAGGCTTTTTATGAAGGCGGTCAATGGGTTAGCCGTGAGAAGAAAAAAGCAACCCGAAAAACTGCTAAAAGCTAGTTCACATCTTGTGATTTTCAGCTAAACTGTGCGCGAAAGCAGCGACTAAAAGGCCGGTTCAGACCGGCCTTTTAGCGTTTTTATATCTGTCCGTTACTCTCATCTGGGTTCGTTTCCTATGGCATCAGTGGCGTCACGAACGATGCAGAAACTCTATTCTGCACGGTTATTGTTACAGCACTTTGATCAGGTTGATCAGCAGGATGAGTTTATTCGTCCAGCCTATATTTCTGCTCATGCCGACGCCGTTGTATTTCACCTTCAGGGGGCTGTGCAGGCGTTGCTTTATGAAATTGCTGAAACAGCAAGGCTGCCTCAGGGGGAGTGGAAAACGGCTGCTGACTTGCAGCAGGCTGCAGACGAACAGGGGTGTGTTATTCCCCATCTGAATCGGATTCTGGAACTGGAAAAGGACAGTTTCAGTTGGTTGAGTCAGTTAAACCGGCGCTACAGAGATTGCTGGTTGCCGGAATTGAAGCAAGTGGCTGCTATTGAGGAATCAGCAGTGGCAACCCTGATTCCCCTGGCCAGCGATTTTGTTTCAGATCAGCAACAACTTATTTCGTGGCTGGAGAGCATGCAGTTGTTTATTAACGATTTGCGCCAGACCATGCAGGAATTTTGATTCAAGTAGGATGCTTTGTGTCATCGAATTTTTTAAGAGGTAATCACCTTGTCTGATAGTCCGTATCTTGAAATTGTTGAGCTTGCCGATGGAGATGTCATTCTGCAGTCTGCAGATGATAATCAGGGTGAGCCCTTGGTACGCATCCGTTTTGCACCAGAGATTGTTGAGCATCTTAGAGGTGCAAGCTTTGATATTGCCCGTGAGATGATTGACAAGGCGATTCAGGATAATCGCTTATGGGGGGAAGAGGATGAAGATGGGCCGGGGGAGAATGCTGTTATTCACTGACCTTGCAGTATCTGACCTTTTTATTCAAAAAAGCAGCCGCCTGGCTGCTTTTTCTATTTGTGACGGACAGGTTTTGTTTGTGATGGGCAGGACAGCTATATTGGCTATTGAAGCCCTTGTCCGTAACCACCTCGAATGATGCCGACGCCAATGCCTTCTATGGCTAAGGGCTCAGTTTCCAGGTCCACCACAATAGGGTCAAATTCTTCATTTTCCGCAATCAGGTAAACCAGGTTGCCTTCCTGTCTGAAGCGCTTGACGGTGACTTCATCACCGATACGGGCGATCACAATCTGGCCGTTTCGGATGTCGCTGGTCTGGTGAACCGCAAGGAGGTCACCATCCATGATACCGATATCTTTCATGCTCAGGCCTTTAACGCGTAGCATGTAGTGAGCTTTGGGGCGGAAAAAATCGGCGCTGACCCCTGAATAGCTATCAATGTGCTCCTGAGCCAGGATGGGGCTGCCGGCTGCCACCTGGCCAATGACCGGTAGGCCCTGATTTGAGTGGGAAGGGAGTTTTATCCCTCGAGATGTGCCGGGAATCATTTCGATTGCACCTTTACGGGCCAGGGCGCGCAGATGCTCCTCGGCAGCATTAGGCGAGCGGAAACCTAATGCCCGTGCAATCTCAGCCCGGGTAGGTGGGTACCCGGTAGACTCCATATGCGACGTAATGAAGTCGAGTACTTCCTGCTGGCGTTTGGTCAGTTTAATCATGATGTCTCATCTGTCATTTTATACAGTGTGTACTTGCATACAGTTTACACAAAAATCTGCTTTTGTCTGCCCTTGAGGCACTTTAAATAGGGAATGTTTGGTTTGCTGTGTCACATGGACATGAGTTGTATATGGCAGGTGTTTTGTACTTGGATTGGATTGTTTTGCTGATATGTTCCCGGTGTTTTAAAACGGTGTTTCAATTTTATACTTTCCTTGCTGGTCTAAGCTTGCCTAGCGTCTTGACTTTGTTGACAATTCTATTTATGTTTCAAACATTCGTTTGATAAACGCTCCTTGGTTAGCTGAGACTGACAACACTATTTGCTTGTGATGGTGTTTAATGCCGGTCAGAGGTTAGTCATGCCGCATACAAAGTGATCGACAGAGGTGAGCATGGCTCAATTAGATACCGTCAGCCGTATACTGGATACCGCAGAGATGTTGTTCGCGGAAAAAGGGTTCGCTGAGACGTCCCTGAGGACGATTACCAGTAAAGCAAAAGTGAATCTTGCGGCGGTGAATTACCATTTTGGCTCTAAGAAGGCGCTGATCCAGGCGGTTTTTGCCCGCTATCTGGATCCGTTTTCCAAGCGCTTTAATGAGGAGATGGATCTTCTTGAAAGCCGTCATCAGGGGCAGTCTATTCCTCTGAATGCGGTGCTGGAAACACTGACGACAACCGTTATAACTATGCCGAGCCCGACAAGAAACGGCTTGTCTGTTTTTATGCGATTGCTGGGTCTTGCGTACACTCAGGCCCAAGGGCATATGCGCCGTTATCTGCAGGAGCAGTATGGCAGCGTTTTCTATCGTTTCACGTCAATGGTGCGTAATGCATCCAGTGACCTCCCTGATGTGGAGCGCTTTTGGCGGCTGCATTTTATGCTGGGTTCTGCCGTATTTACCATGTCGAGTCTTGATGCTCTTAAAGATATTGCGGAACAGGATTTTAATGAGCAGACCCGGGTCCGAGATGTGGTTCAGCGTTTGATTCCATTCGTTTCTGCCGGTATGTCTGCACCGATTCCAGAGTTGATACCGTCTGAGCACCAGGATGATGCCTGACTCATCTGTCTCTTGGTTACCGGAACCGAAGCTGGCTCCCCGCTGGAAGGAGTTCGCACCTGGCGGAAGTTGGTTGCAGGTGGACGTCGCCCGTCAGCAGGTTTTTGTCGTTCAAAAAGCAGAGTTTGTACTCTGCTTTCCTGTTTCTACTGCTTTGAACGGAGTTGGTGAACTGGAAGGTAGTGGTCAGACACCTCGGGGGTGGCACTGTATTCGGGCAAAAATTGGTTCCGGCTATCCGGCCAATGCGGTTTTCCGTGGACGCCGCTGGACGAAGGAGTGCTACACACCGGAGTTGGCGGCTCAATATCCTGCCAGAGACTGGATTTTAGGTCGCATTCTTTGGCTGAGTGGTCTGGAATCTGGCTTTAATCGAGGCGGTGATAGGGACACAATGCGGCGTTATATTTATTTTCATGGCACGGCGGATACGGAGCCTATGGGAGAACCCCTATCACATGGCTGTATTCGAATGCGTATGAAGGATATTGCGCTGCTGTTTGAAGATATTGGCGTGTATACACCGGTTTATATCGGTTGAATCCAATTCTGATACTTTATTTTTCTGTCGATATAGCCTCTTGTGGTGAGTCTGAGGTTTTTTTCTTTCCGCTTCTCTGTTAAATTCCGCGGTTTATTCATTTCTCTGTCACAGGATAATCGCTATGACCCATGGGCCCATTATGCTTGATCTGGGAGGCTTAGAGCTGACCAGTGAAGAGCGTGAACTCATTGTGCATCCATTGGTGGGTGGTATCATCCTGTTTACCCGAAACTATCGGGATCCCGCTCAGCTTGAATATCTGATCCGTAGTATTCGGGAATTACGACCTGAAATTCTGATTGCTGTGGATCACGAGGGAGGGCGTGTTCAGCGGTTCCGTGATGGCTTTACCCGTATTCCGCCAATGGCGTGTTTGGGTGAGCTGTTTCTGAAAGATCCTGAAACAGCACTGGAGCTTGCCTGGGATACCGGATGGCTAATGGCTTCTGAACTGCTCGCTTATGGTCTGGACTTTACCTTTGCACCGGTGCTGGATCTGGATTACGGCAATAGCGAAGTGATTGGTGACCGGGCATTTTCTGGTCGGCCCGAGATTGTTACCCGGCTGGCAGACGCACTGATTGAAGGTCTGCACGAAGCTGGTATGCCGGCAATTGGTAAACACTTTCCCGGCCATGGCTATGTGGCTGCTGACTCCCATATTGATTTACCTGTTGATGTACGTCCTTTCTCTGAGATCGATGAGCATTGCCTGAAACCTTTTACGGCGTTATGTCCGTTACTGGATGGCGTAATGCCCGCCCATGTGATCTACGAAAAAGTAGCACCTGAGCCTGCTGGTTTTTCGCCTTATTGGTTAAAAGATATCCTGCGTCGTCAGCTGGGTTTTAAAGGCGTTATCTTTAGTGATGATCTGGGGATGGCGGGTGCTGCTGCTACAGGTGATTATTCTGCCCGTGCTCACGCTGCTTTAAGTGCCGGGTGCGATATGGTTCTGGTTTGCAATGACCGTGAGGGTGCGCTTCAGGTTATTGATGCTCTGGCAGATTATGAGTTTTCTCCACGCTCAGTGCAGCGGTTGTCTGCATTGAGTGTGCTCTCCCGGCCAACACTGGACGCGTTGGACGCTGATCCCCGATATAACCGGGTAGCGGATCAGTTGGAAGCGCTTGCCTAAGCGGTTCTGTAATTAAACTGAATTTATCCCGGTGCTATATCCTATAACAAGATGTAATGCCGGGGTTTTATGATTTAACGACACAAAACAGACCATTGGAACTAAACAATGCCAGTAGAAAATAACCTGGAACGTATCAAAAAAGTCTTTACCGAAGCGGATTGCCTGTGCACGAAAGAGCAGGTTGATCGTGCGCTTGATAAGATGGCTGAGGATATCACTGAACAACTGGGTGATAAGCTGCCAGTGGTTTACTGTGTTATGAATGGTGGTCTTATCACAACGGGCCATCTGCTAACCCGGCTTGAGTTTCCTTTGGAAGTGGATTATATCCATGCAACACGTTATCGCGGTGAAACAACGGGTGGTGAACTCTACTGGCGCGTTCCACCTGAAGTAAATATGGAGGGCCGTACGGTCCTGATCGTAGACGATATTCTGGACGAGGGACATACCCTCGCTGCTATTCTGGATTATTGCCAGGAGCAAGGGGCAAAAGCGGTTTACAGTGCCGTTTTGGTTGATAAGCTTCATGATCGTAAGGCTCGCCCTGAGATGACCGCAAGCTTCACAGGTCTTGAGGTTGAAGATCGCTACCTGTTTGGTTACGGCATGGACTTTCAGGGTTTTCTGCGTAATGCACCGGGTATCTACGCACCGAAAGGTATGTGATTTTTTCAATTCACACCCTGGTAGTGTGCGTTGTTCAGAAAAGCCGCTGTTTTCAGCGGCTTTTTTGATAGCTGTGCGCCCAAACCAAGAACCTGGTCGTTTAAATCAAATCTGGTTTTCTGAATTAACACCTGATAAACAAGGGTAGACTGATGTTGGCAATTATAGGTGGTACCGGCCTGACTCAAATGGAAGGCTTGGATGTTGTTTCCCGTAAGGTGGTATCGACACAATGGGGTGAGCCTTCGGCTGAGATTGTAACAGGCTCCGTTGGCGGCAAGTCGGTGCTTTTTTTGGCGCGTCACGGTCATCCTCATCGCATCCCTCCCCATAAGGTGAATTATCGTGCGAATATTCAGGCTCTGAAAGATGCTGGTGCCAGCGCTGTTGTTGCTGTCAATGCGGTTGGCGGTATTCACCCTGAGTGCCAACCCGCAGGTCTTATGATTCCCGATCAGATAGTGGATTATACTTGGGGCCGTGAGCATACCTTTTTTGCGGATGACCTGGATGAGGTTGTGCATATCGATTTTAGCTGGCCCTACGATGAGCCTTTGAGACAGTTATTGTTGGCACAGGCTGAAAAACTGCAGCTGAAGGTGATGCCTCAGGGGGTTTACGGAGCAACACAAGGGCCGCGCCTGGAAAGTGCCGGAGAGATTCAGAGAATGATGCGGGATGGCTGCGATATTGTCGGTATGACAGGCATGCCCGAAGCCGCTTTGGCTCGGGAGGCTGGGCTACCGTACGCCTGTATCGCCCTGGTGGTGAATATGGCTGCAGGCCTGACCGATGAAGTGATTACTATGTCTGAGATAGAAGCGGCGTTGCATCAGGGGATGGACAAGGTGCTGGGCCTGCTTAATGCTGGTATTCGCGCTTACAGCAATTAAAATATTTCGGGATCAAGTAGTCAGAGCTTTCTGAAACGACGGTTTCAAAGAGAATGAGCCGGTTCAGTGCCGGTTCGTTTTTCACTAAACTGCTGATTGTTCGTCATGTAAATGTCACCTGAGCATCCTAGTCTTGCCTTAGCATTCCGAAAAGGCAGTCTGTACTCAATGGCGGGTTGGGACCTGCGTGAGCAAAAAGGTGATCTTATGACTCAGAACTATATTAATCAGGTGTTTGATCGTTTTTCCAGTGAGCTGGCAGCATCCGATACACAGGCGATGACTCTATCTCTGCGTGCCCACTTGTTGCATGAAGCGAAGCGCCTGCAGGATACACTGAAAGCTCTGATCGTGCAGAGTGAGTTAAGTCATCCGGAAATATTTCTTATCAATACACTGGAGCACTTTATCACTTGTGCTCGTTTGGAGCGTGCTGAAGTGCTGAAAACATCCTGTCAGTCTCTTTTGGCCGAATTGAGGCGTGTGCAGTCTGATCGTAGTGGTATCGCTGCCCGTTCATCATGGCACCGGCAGAAGCAGGAGTTGCTGCAGAGTATCGCCTGACAGGTATCAGGCGATTCGTATTTGACCTGAAAAGGCTAGACAGCCGAATTCTGAAGCAGAGCTTCACGCCGTTTAATCAGCATCAGGTTAACGCCTTCTTCAATAGCAAGCTCTATATCAAATTCCGGAAAAACAGGTATTAATTGACGACGAATATCCATTATAGGTGTTCCTTCAGGGAACTGCCCTATAGGGAGCTTAACCCCTCGCGTAGACTTACCACGACGGACCGGGATTTTATTTAACGTACTCCAGGCCAGTACAAAGCGCTTCTCATCTTCCATTGGAGGGATGTCCACAGAAAGAGGTTCATGTTTAGCTCGATCCAGTGCAATACCATCCAGCAGGTGTCCATTTGCATGCAGAACCCCTTCCTGAATCAGATGCTTCTCCAATCCATCCCGGTCTGTGGGATCTGAAATAATTTTATCTTCAACCAGCTTTTTAATCGCTTTGGTATCGGCATAGACAGGATTTCCTTCACAGTCGAGAATGTCGTAAGTAGGGCGAAACATCTTATTAAAGCCTTGGTAGTACCCTAGTGTCATATATTGTCGACTCATAGACTGATCCTGCATCTTTTACTGATGTTTTATAGTTTCTTTTCCGTAAGACGGGTTAGGGGCCAAAAGATTATAGGCTTTAATCATAGATAAAAACGAGAGGTTTTAAAGAAAAATCCCATGAGTCAGTGAGTTATCTGTTCTGGAGTGATTTGCATCAAGCTCTGTACAGCATGCTCAGAGGTATTTTTATGATGCACTACCATGTAACGCAATTGCACCAGGAGGCGAAGCAGGAGATTCTTACAAAATGCACTTATAGTGCTATACAGTTGTGATCAAAGTCATAATTTTGTGAATTAAGGGTGAAAAAGTAAGATCTTTTACCTAAACTTAATATTAGGGTTTACCCTAGTGTTTGTGCTAGGTGATGGTAATTGTTCCTGTTAACTTGTGATTAGTACTGTCCCTGTGGCGGTTAGGCCTGTTGCGGAAGAGCGGAGCTGACGAATGATGAAACTAACCAGTAAAGAATTTGCCCGGCGGCCTGACCAGTGGATCGATCAGGCAGTACAAGAGCAAGCTACTATTGTTATTGAAGGTGAGTCAGGTCGGGCGGTGATGATTTCCGAGGAAGACTGGAACTCTATAAATGATATTTTACAGGTCGTTTCTATGTCTGCGATGGCCGAATCAATTCGATCCGGACCAGAGTCGCAGGATACGCTGAAAACTGTTGCAGAGAGGGCTGACCAGCTATAGATGGCGACTCTGGCATTCCTTTCCTTCAGGTTGATTGCCTGCCCTGAAAGTGTCTTGTGCTCAGAGTTATTCCGATCCTAATTCGTAAGTGCGGTTTTTATCCCAATACTTATTAAATAAGTTTGGTAGCATCGCTTCCAGTTGTTCCAGGTTATCTGGCCAGGGATAGTTAATATCGGGGTCGGGTAATGGTTTGACTCGCTTCAGAAAGTCATCTTTTCCGGTTGCGGCTTCATAAGCCTCCTGGGCAGCAAAAACCAGCCCTTCTCCGGTGATATCTTCAATTGGGTCTTCAACGTTGCTGAACTCTGCCAGTTGATCAGCATGCCCCAAAATTGCTTCAAATTTGTCCTGCCCGAACGATATCAGCCAAAGGCGAAAATCTTCAAAAATATCATCATTAATGTAGCTCTGAAGAACAAAATTAGCCATCAGTACCGGAAAGCTGAATGCACGATTTTTCTGGTGCGCCAGGTGGTTTTCAAACTCAATCAGTTGTTCAGGAAGTAGTGTTGCCAGTGACTGAGCAATGCTCAGGTACTGACCTTCAGACCCCGGAGCGTTGAGCAGCAGGGAGTTATTGATAATGTCCCAGAAATCTTGTTCTGTCATCGTGCCATGTCTCATGATATTTCATTTCAGCTCATTATAACTTTATGGCAAGGTAATAAATCGATCAGGGTCAAGAAAAGAGTATTCCTAACAAAACGGGGAGCTTACATCCAGGGTTCTGATCGGCCCTTTTGCACTCTAGTTGAGGTAACGATGAGAGATGTCATTATTAACCGGGAACCGGTTGAGTTGTTTAAGATTCTGAAGTTTGAAAGTTTAGTCGGCAGCGGTGGTGAAGCCAAGCAGGTGATCGAGGATGGCCTCGTATTGGTTAACAATGAGGTAGAAAACCGTAAACGTAGAAAAATCGTTTCTGGTGATGTAATTGAATTTAATCAGGAGCAATTGAAGGTTATTCTGGGGTCCTGATTTTCTGAAATTATACAATAAGCCCTGACATTATCAGTATCGCCTGATGGGAGTCAGGGCTTAATTGCTGAGGTCAGCTTTCAACAAAGGCCCGTTCAATCACGTAGTGACCTGCAGAGCTATTCTTAGCTTCGGTAAAACCCTGCTCCTGAAGAATTTCAACAGTCTCTTTAAGCATTGATGGCCCGCCGCAGATCATAAAGCGATCCTTGTCCAGATCAAAAGCTGGCAGATTCAGGTCGGTAAACAGTTTTCCACTGCGCATCAGGTCGGTGAGCCGCCCTTCATTTTTATAAGATTCACGTGTCACCGTCGGATAGTAAACCAGCTTTTCACGTATCAGGTCTCCAAAATACTCATGCTCCGGCAGCTCTTTTGTAATCAGATCCTGATAGGCCAGTTCAGAAGTGTAGCGAACACCGTGAGTCAGAATAACTTTGTCGTACTGTTCGTAGATCTCAGGGTCCCGGATGATACTCAGGAAAGGGGCCAGCCCTGTGCCTGTACTGATCAGATAAAGGTTTTTACCGGGCAACAGGTGGTCGTTGATCAGTGTGCCCGTGGGCTTGCTGCTAACAACCAGTTTGTCGCCGGGCTGAATGCTTTGCAGGCGCGATGTTAAAGGCCCATCGGGTACCTTGATACTGAAAAATTCCAAGTGGTCCTCATAGTTGGCACTGGCGATACTATAGGCTCGCATCAGAGGGCGACCTTCAACCTCAAGGCCTATCATGATGAAGTGACCATTTTTAAAGCGTAGGCTTGAAGCACGGCTGGTCTTAAAGCTGAACAGGTTATTATCCCAGTGATGGACACTGAGAACTTCCTCTTTTATAAGTGCAGACATTTGATTCTCCGGCATCGATTTGGATGCATCAGGCAATTTGTGCCGAGTCTACTCCTGGTATGATCTATCGGATAAACGGTTAAAATTGATTTTAATAATCAATTTTATCAATAATAAAGCGGAGTAGGGTTTATATTGATTTAATATTCCGAAAAAGGAGAACAGGGTGCGGTATAGCTTACGGCAGCTGGAGGTCTTTCTGGCGGCAGCACATTTTGAAAATATAACCAAAGCTGCTCAGGAGCTTTCAATGTCACAATCTGCGGCCAGTAGTGCCCTGAAAGAGCTTGAGCAGCAGTTTGATATTCAATTGTTTGACCGGGTTGGTAAGCGTTTGCAGCTGAATGAACTGGGGCGTTTGTTGCGGCCTCGGGCTGCATCTCTGCTGGCGCAGGCTCAGGAGTTAGAAGTTGCTCTGCAGCAGCATCAGCAGCCGGGGAATCTTAAGGTCGGGGCTACCCTGAGTATCGGTAACTATCTGGCGGTTAACCTGATGGCGCAATATATGGCGTCTCAGCCGGATGCCAAGGTGACGCTGGAAGTTGAGAATACTGCTGCAATCGCTCGTAAGGTTGTCAATTTTGAGCTGGATGTCGGGCTGGTTGAGGGGGAGATTCAACACCCGGAGCTGGAGATCATCCCCTGGCGGGAGGATGAATTGGTGGTATTTGCTTCTCCCGATCATCCGCTGGTTAAAGCAAGCCAGCCGCTTGATGATTTGGCGCTTAAGTCTGCCAGTTGGATTCTGAGGGAATCCGGCTCAGGTACACGGCAGACCTTTGACCGGATAATGAGTGGTATTTTGCCGGAACTTAACGTGTTGCTGGAACTTCAGCATACCGAAGCGATTAAACGGGCCGTTGAAGCGGGTATGGGGCTAGGTTGCCTCTCCCGGGTTACGCTTCAGGATGCTTTCAATCGTGGGGCTCTGGTTCCATTGGCGATACCACATCGGGATACCCGGCGCCTGTTCTACTTTATTCTGCATAAACAGAAATACCGAAGTGCCGGCGTCAGTCGTTGGCTGCAGTTGTGCCGGGAGGCTTCTGATGCCGGTGTTCCTGTATAACACCGGTATCGACTGTCTTGACACCTTTTCTGTCTAGGGCAAACTGTTGTTGCTATGGTCTTTGTCCCGGCCCATGTTTTGCTCAGGTTTATATTTCGCTTTCAGGGAGTTTTTCTGTGTCTTTATCATCTTCAGGGTTTTATCTTTTCGCTTCCCGTTATCGGTTGCTAATTCCGGCTGTGATCATTGTGTTTAGCCTGCTTTTTGCTGGTGGGGTATACGCCGGATTTATTCCGGAGGACTCCCGGGTTCCCGGCGGGGTTGCGGTTATTAAGCTGTCTCAGAAAGGTGATGCACCGCCCCATGTTTTTTTCCAGAAAAAAAGGGTCTTTACCGCAAAACAAGGTGATACCTGGTATGCCTGGGTTGGCCTGCCGCTTTCTCTGAAAGCAGGCCAGTATCAGGCGTTTTGGCGAACAAAGGATGGCGACAAACCGTTGAACTTTAAAGTAACGGATAAAAAATATCAGGAACAGCGCCTGACAGTGAAGAATAAACATGTCAATCTGAGCACTGAGCAGCTGCAGCGTGTGTGGCGTGAAACACCTGAGATTCGGGGGGCGATGGATACTTTTAAGCCTGTCATCCACCCTTTGCCTGATGTCCTTGTACAGCCAACAGAAGGAAGGATTAGCAGCTCCTTTGGTCTGCGACGGGTGTTTAATGGTAAACCCCGCAAGCCCCACAGTGGCATGGATATCGCCGCGCCCACGGGAACTCCGGTACTGTCAGCACTTAATGGTAAAGTGGCGGCGATCGGTGACTATTATTTCAATGGTAAGACGGTGATTGTTGATCATGGGCAAGGCCTGACAACGCTTTATTGCCATCTGTCTGAGACAGAGGCATTGAAAGTCGGTGATACCGTTTCGGCGGGTGATAAGCTGGGTGAGGTGGGCGCAACCGGCCGTGTAACCGGCCCGCACCTGCACTGGACTGTGACACTCAATGGGGCGCGTGTGGATCCGGCGCTGTTTCTGGAAAAATAGTGGTTTTGGCGTTAAGGGAAGCCAGAGTTTTCTGAACTAAACGCTACCCCGGATAAACTCAACCATTCCCTGGCCTGCCTGATAGCCTGTGGCAAGACATGCTGTCAGCAGGTAACCACCGGTCGGGGCCTCCCAGTCCAGCATCTCTCCGGCAAAAAATAACCCCGGTATTTCTGTAGCCATCAGGTGAGGGGTCAGCTGAGAAAACCTGACACCGCCTGCGGTACTGATCGCCCTGTCTAACGGCTGGGTTTCTGTTAGTGCCAGAGGGAGGTTCTTGATGGCTGCCGCCAATTGAGGGATATCCTGAAAGGTTTGTTTATCGGTTAAATGTCTGAGTAGCGCCTGTTTAGCGGGACTCAGTTTCAGCTGTTTCAGGCAGTGGCTGATGGAGCGCTTTCCCCTGTTGTGCAGCGCTTTTTCGATCTCATCCCGGGAGCGTGCAGGGAGGAGGTCGATAAATAGTGTTGCTTGGCCGTTCTGAATGATCTGGTCTCTCAGGCAGGCACTGACGCCATAGACTAATCCGCCTTCAATCCCCTTCCTGCTGACCATAAGGTCACCACTTTTCACGATGCTGTTGCCATTGGGGGTGACTGCAGAGAGAGTAACGCCCTTCAGAGGGGTACCGGCAAATTCATCTGCAAAGCTTGCTGGCCAGTTCACCTGAAAACCGCAGTTACTGGGGCGAAGTTCGGCTAACTCAAGCCCCTGATCAGAGAGTTGCCTTTGCCAGAGGCCATCGCTGCCAAGCTTTTTCCAGCTGCCGCCTCCGAGAGAGAGTAAGCAGGCTTTACCCATGACCTGGGCTTTACCTGAGGGAGTGGTGAATATGAGTTGCTCCCCCTGCCAGCCTTCCCAGTAGCAGCGGGTATGGAGTTTTAACCCGAGGTTTTTTAGTTTCTGCAGCCAGCTGCGAAGCAGAGGTGCAGCTTTCATTCCCGTTGGAAAAACCCGGCCAGATGAGCCGATAAAGGTTTCGACTCCCATTGACTCAACCCAGTATTTAACCTGAGTGTTATCAAAGCGCCTAACCGACTCAAGCAGGTGCGGGTGTGCTGGCTGGGCTGACGTTGTGCTGTAGCGGGTCAGAAACTGTTCTGTGGCTTCCGCATGGCTGATATTCATACCGCTTTTACCGGCATAAAGAAACTTGCGGGCAACAGTGGGCATCGCTTCAAAGAGGTCAACCGGAATACCCTGTTCCAGCAGAACCTGAGCCGCCATCAGCCCCGCCGGGCCAGCACCAATAATGATGGCTCCTTCAGCTTTTAAATTTGCTTGGTTTAGGGCGTTCTGGATCGAATCAGATGGGGTAGATTCCGAAGGCATGAGTATCTCTGAGGTATCAATAAGGGGCAGGCGGAGGATTTTAATGAATCGTTAGCGTGTTGTCCTGCCTTAATCATGGCAAAACGGGTTAGGTTAAATAAAACACCCGGCAATAGACGCCGGGTGCTCAGAGGGTGGTAACAGAGTGGTGGGCTTAACAGGGCTCAGTCATCACTGGTTGCACCAATTTTGTGAATACTGAGATCAGCACCGTTAAACTCTTCTTCTTCATCCAAGCGGATATTGGCTATTTTGTGTACCAGCCCATAAACGATGAAGCCGCCAAGAACGGCGATAACGACGCCTGCCAGTGTGCCGATCAGCTGTGAAGCTAGGGTCACGCCACCGAGCCCTCCCAGGATTTCCAGGCCAAAAATACCTGCGGCGATACCGCCCCAGACTCCGCAAAGTCCGTGTAAAGGCCAGACACCTAATACATCATCCAAGCGTGGCCATTTGTTTTGTGCCAGAGTGAACATTACAACGAAAAGAGCACCAGCAATACTTCCGGTAATCAATGCCCCCATAGGGTGCATAATATCGGAGCCAGCACAAACGGCTACCAGCCCCGCCAAAGGCCCGTTATGGATGAAGCCGGGGTCATTTTTACCCAGAAACATTGAGGCTATAATGCCGCCGACCATCGCCATCAGAGAGTTAACGGCAACCAAGCCGCTGATACCGTCAAGGGTTTGTGCCGACATAACATTAAACCCAAACCAGCCAACAGTCAGAACCCAGGAGCCTAAGGCAAGAAAAGGGATATTCGACGGTGCGAAAGCAACCACTTTACCATTACGGTAGCGTCCGGCTCGGGCCCCCAGAACCAAAATAGCTGCCAGCGCGATCCAGCCACCCACGCCATGAACGACCACAGAACCGGCAAAATCATGGAAAGGCGCACCAAACTGGCTTATCAGCCAATCCTGAAAACCGTAGTTCCCATTCCAGATGATGCCTTCGAATAGAGGATAAACCAGGCCGACAATAAGTGCTGAAGCCATTAGCATAGGGTAGAAGCGTGCCCGCTCAGCAACCCCCCCTGAGATAATTGCGGGAATCGCTGCGGCAAAGGTCAGCAGGAAGAAGAATTTCACCAGTGCATAGCCATTGGCCTCTGCCAGAACTTCAGCGCTGCTGAAGAAGGTGATGTCATAGGCGATCCAGTAGCCAATAAAGAAGTAAGCTAACGTTGAAAAGCCAAAGTCAGTCATAATTTTAACTAATGCGTTCACCTGGTTCTTTTTGCGCACAGTACCCACTTCAAGAAAGGCAAAACCGGCATGCATTGCCAGAACCAGAATGGCTCCTATAAGAATAAAGAGCGTATTGGCTCCCTGCATCAGTGTTTCAACTGCACTGTTTATTGTGTCTACAGAGATGGTCTCCACAGGCTTCCCCTTGTATTTTTATATGCCCTATATCAGGGCGTTTTGAGTCTGCGTTGCACAAGCTTTGCGCATGGCTGATGCGCCAATAAGTAGAGTGCTATCGCAAAGAAAATAATTTTTTGGTGCCGGATGTTATAACTATGTGATTTTTATCACTTTTTTATTGCATCGTAGCGGTGCGCTTATGCACTAACTCAAGGCGCGTACTGCCTTAAAAAGCAGGATGTATGCCAGCAAATAGGAAGGGAGTAGCTTTTGATGGAATAGGAGAGTATCTGTTCTTGTTGTTGGTTGTTTATTCTTTGTATTGGCAGATTTTTTAGTGATATTAACTGAGTACGGTGATGGTTGGTGGGGTTAGACGGAACTTGCAGCTATCAACTGAAAAGATTGGGTATCGACTCAGTTATTCTGGCTGTTTACCTGTTACTTATTTGCTGGCCTGAAAGGCAAAACGTTATCGGTTTGTTCAGGCTTAGGCTTTTCTGTGCGCTTTACCAGGTAAAGTGGTTGTGATTGGAGCAGCAGGTCAAGTTTTTCCCGCATCTGACCATAGGACGCCTGCATTAGGGCTGCAATGCGAATGCAGCTGTGCATAGGCGTTTTGCTGCGCCGGCGCTCCATATTTACTTTAAATATAATGCCCTTAAGTTTATTGCGAGCTCTTGGTGAAGCGTTCTGAATAATCTCTTCACTTAGGGTGTTGCGCATTTTTTCCAGTTGTTCAGGATTGTTTTGAGCCAGATCCATTAGCACATCAAACGAAGGTAGTTGGGTTGTCATGGCCCACCTCTAATCTTGAGTGTCTGACTAAAACGTAGTCCACAACTCGGTCTTGTGCGTAAAAAATAACCAAAATTTTTACTGTTAAGTACCTGAATTTAAAAAAAATGCACTGCAAAAAAGAGTTGTAAATAAAGTGTTACAAACGGAGCTAAATACCTGGTTTTATTCCTCATGTAGTTGATTCGTCTGTTTTTAGATGTTAATTCTGATTTATTTTCGTGGTATTTTGTTTTTATCTGGTTTTATTTTTGGTTGGAAATGGCTTGTAAATGAAATTTGTACCGATACAAACTAGACAAAAGTCAGAATTTGAGTGAATAATCCTTAGTCGAAGGTCTGGTGTTCTGTTGAATCAATGGTGAAATGTGAGTCATTTTTTCTCAGATATCAGAATAATCAGCTGAGACGAGATCCCTGTTAATTCAGCTGAAATCGAATTATCAATAATAAAATGGGAAATAATAATGAAGAGCATGGTGAAAAAAACTCTTATTGGAATGGGTGTCTCCGCCGCATTGATGGGCGCTTCTCTGGCCCAGGCTGAGATCAAGATTGCCCTTGCAGGCCCTGTTTCCGGCCCTGTTGCACAGTATGGTGATATGCAGTTTATCGGCGCTGAAATGGCGATCGAGCAGATCAACAAAAACGGTGGTGTAAACGGTGAGAAACTGGTTGGTGTTAAATACGATGATGCTTGTGACCCTAAACAAGCGGTAGCGGTAGCTAACAAAATCGTAAATGATGGCATCAGCTATGTTGTTGGTCACCTTTGCTCGAGCTCAACTCAGCCCGCGTCTGATATCTACGAAGATGAAGGTATCGTAATGGTGACGGCTGCTTCTACTAACCCGGATATTACGCTGCAGGGCTATGAACTGATCTTTCGCACCATCGGACTGGACAGCTTACAGGGGCCTGTTGCTGGCCGCTTTGTTGCAGAAAGTGTAAAACCTAAGCGTATGGCTGTTATTCATGATAAGCAGCAGTACGGTGAAGGTATCGCAACAGCTGTTAAGAACACCGTTGAAGAAGCGGGTGTTGATGTTGTGATGTTTGAAGGTATCACTGCTGGTGATAAAGACTTCTCTGCTCTGGTTGCTAAACTGAAGCGTAACAATGTGGACTTCGTTTACTACGGTGGTTACCACCCTGAGCTGGGTCTGATTTTGCGTCAGTCTGCTGAGCTGGGTCTTGATGTGAAATTTATGGGCCCTGAAGGTGTCGGTAACAAAGACATCTCTGCTATCGCTGGCGAAGCTTCTGAAGGTCTACTGGTTACCCTGCCACCAAGCTTTGAACTGGATCCTAAGAACCAAGGTCTGGTCAGTGCGTTTGAAAAGAAAGGACAGGATCCTTCCGGCCCATTCGTAATGCCTGCTTACGCAGCGGTTCAGGTTATGGCTGACAGTATGAATGCAACCGGCAGCAGCGATCCTTACGAAGTTGCAGAGCACATGCATAAAGCTTCATTTTCCACGCCGATCGGTGATGTTAAGTTTGATGAGAAAGGTGATCTGACCTCATTTAACTTCGTTGTTTACAACTGGCACGCTGATGGCACTAAATCCCCTGCCAAATAAGTCTTCATAATAATATTGAAACGAACAGTTCACTTACAAAGTACACTGTGAACGTTCCCCCCGGAGCCCGCCAAAAGCAGGCTTCGGGTTTAGCGTTGCTCTCAAGGTGTCAACCAATGTCCGAGTCTATTTTTTATTTTCTTCAGCAGATTGCTAATGGTCTGACCATAGGTAGTACCTATGCGTTGATCGCCATCGGCTACACGATGGTTTATGGCATCATCGGCATGATCAACTTCGCCCATGGTGAAGTCTATATGATCGGTACGTATGTCGCGTTTATCGCCCTGGCAGGTTTGAGTATGCTGGGTATTGATAATCCTTTTCTGCTTATCGCCATGGCTTTAGCGGTGAGCATTCTGGTAGCCAGTGCCTATGGTTTCTCTATTGAGCGGGTTGCTTATCGCCCTCTTCGTAGCAGTAAGCGTCTGATCGCACTGATTTCTGCTATCGGTATGTCTATTTTTCTTCAGAACTATATTCGTTTGGCTCAGGGCTCACGTGATATTGCGATGCCGAGTATGATTCAGGGTGGTTTCCTGTTTGGTAACCCTGATGGCAGCCATATTATGATCTCCTATATGCAGGTGATCATTATGGTGACGACAGTTCTGTGTATGATTGGTCTGACTCTATTTATTACCCGCTCCCGTATGGGGCGCGCCTGTCGCGCTTGCGCGCAGGATATCGGCATGACCAACCTGCTGGGTATTAATTCAAATAATGTTATCGCAGTAACCTTCGTAATCGGTGCAGCTCTGGCTGCGGTTGCAGGTATGTTACTGGGTCTATACTACGGTGTGGTAAACCCCTATATCGGTTTTATTGCTGGGCTTAAAGCCTTTACGGCAGCGGTACTGGGCGGTATCGGTAGTATTCCGGGGGCGATGCTGGGTGGTCTGATTCTGGGTATTTCCGAGAGTCTGACAGCTGGTTATCTGACCGCAGAATACAAAGATGTTGTTGCTTTCTCTCTGTTGGTTCTGATTCTGCTGTTTATGCCGCAGGGTATTCTGGGTAAACCTGAGGTGGAGAAAATCTAATGTCTCGTGTGACTTCTGCATTTGTAGCCGCCCTGATTACTCTGGTGCTGGGTGGCTTCCTGCTGGGGATGTCTCTGACCTCAGAAGGCATTAATCTGGTTGTTGAGGCGTCTTCAACCGGCAAAATTACATTTCTGTTTGTGGGTGTTGTACTGGTCTTTCTGCTGCAGCTTTTCCGGGAGCAGGTTGGCCGTTTTACCACTAAAATGCGCAGTGATGAGCGCATGGAGCTTCCCGGCTTCTTACGTACGCCTCAGCAGCAGCGTGTCTGGACGATGTTTGTGATCATCGGCCTGCTGATCTTTCCTTTCCTGAGTTCCCGTGGTGCGGTGGATATCGCTACCCTGACCCTGATCTATGTGATGCTGGGGCTGGGCTTGAACGTGGTGGTTGGTCTGGCGGGACTGTTGGATCTGGGGTACGTAGGTTTCTATGCGGTGGGCGCGTATACCTATGCCCTGCTGAATATGTACTTCGGTGTTTCTTTTTGGGTAGCACTGCCAATTGCCGGTGGTCTGGCAGCTCTGTTTGGCTTCCTGCTGGGTTTCCCCGTTCTGCGTTTACGCGGTGACTATCTGGCGATTGTGACGTTAGGTTTTGGTGAAATCATCCGTATTTTGCTGAATAACTGGACAGAGCTTACGGGCGGCCCGAACGGTATCGCGCGTATTCCTAAGCCGACACTGTTTGGTCTGGAATTCAGTCGCCGTCCGTCAGAAGAGGGAGCAACGACTTTTCATGAGTTCTTTGGTATCGGTTACAGCAGTGAATATAAAGTAATGTTCCTGTATCTGATGGCACTGGTTTTGGTTCTGATCACCGTTTATGTAATTCGTCGCCTGATTCGTATGCCGATTGGCCGCGCCTGGGAAGCCCTGCGTGAAGATGATATCGCCTGTCGGTCTTTGGGTCTGAACCCAACGTCAATTAAGTTGGGTGCGTTTACTATTGGTGCCTCTTTTGCAGGTTTTGCCGGCTCTTTCTTTGCGGCGCGCCAGGGTTTTATCAGCCCGGAATCCTTCACCTTTATCGAATCTGCCATCATCCTGGCAATTGTGGTACTCGGTGGTATGGGCTCGCAGCTGGGTGTGATTTTAGCGGCCATCGCCATGACGGTTCTGCCTGAGCTGGCCCGTGAGTTTGACGAATACCGCATGCTGTTGTTTGGTCTGATGATGGTACTTATGATGATCTGGCGACCACAGGGTCTGCTGCCGATGAAACGTCCGCATTTGGAGCTGAAACGTGACTAATAATCTGTTAACAGTAAAAGATTTGACGATGCGCTTTGGTGGCCTGCTGGCAGTAAACGGCGTCGATCTTGAAGTAAAAGAAAAGCAAATTGTCTCTGTTATCGGCCCGAATGGTGCTGGTAAAACCACGGTTTTCAACTGTGTGAGTGGTTTTTATATTCCAACCGCAGGCTCTGTTATCTTTCAGGGCAAGGAACTGCGGGGCAAGCCCGGTCACCTGATCGCCCGGGAGGGAATGGTACGTACTTTCCAGAATGTGCGTCTGTTTAAAGAGATGACCGTGATCGAGAACCTTTTGGTTGCTCAGCATATGCATGCCGAGCATAGCCTTCTGAAAGGTTTCTTTATGACGCCGGGCTTTAAAAAGAGCGAGCAGGAACTGATGGATCGCGCTGCCCACTGGCTGGAGCGTGTCGGCCTTCTGGAGTTCGCTAACCGTGAAGCCGGAAACCTGGCTTATGGCCAGCAGCGTCGTCTGGAAATCGCCCGCTGCATGGTAACCGAGCCGAAGCTACTGATGCTGGATGAGCCCGCGGCAGGTCTGAACCCGAACGAAACCAAGGCTCTGGATGAGCTGATTGTCCAGCTGCGGGATGAGCAGGGTATCTCTATTCTTCTGATTGAGCACGATATGGGACTGGTCATGGGGATCTCTGACCAGATCTACGTGGTGAATCAGGGTGAACCACTGGCAGCGGGTACACCTGCTGAGATTCAGGGTAACCCTGAGGTAATCAAAGCTTATCTGGGAGAAGAGTAATGCTGAGACTTGATAATGTTCATACGCACTACGGTCCCATTGAGGCTCTGCAAGGCGTATCCCTGAATGTTGAGAAAGGTGAGATTGTTACCCTGATCGGTGCTAATGGTGCGGGTAAAACCACCTTGCTGATGACCGCCTGTGGTGATCCTCGTGCATCTTCTGGCACGGTGACCTGGAAAGGCGAAGATATCACACAGAAGGCAACTTCTGAGATTATGCGTACTGGTCTTGCTGTCGTGCCTGAAGGCCGTCGGGTTTTCTCTGGTATGACCGTTGAAGAAAACCTCGCCATGGGTGGTTTCTTTAACTATACCAATTACGAGGAACGCCTGGCTCACGTACTGGAACTGTTCCCGCGTTTGAAAGAGCGTTACAGCCAGCGTGCCGGTACCATGTCCGGTGGTGAGCAGCAGATGTTGGCCATTGGCCGTGCCATGATGAGTAATCCTGAATTGCTGATTCTGGATGAACCCTCACTGGGTTTGGCACCAATCATCATTAACCAGATCTTCGATATCATCGATCAGCTGCGCAGCGAAGGCACCACCATCTTCCTGGTGGAGCAGAACGCAAACCAGGCGCTGAAGCTGGCCGACCGGGGTTACGTGATTGAGCATGGCAAGATCGTACTGGAAGATACCGGTGATAACCTGCTGGTGAACGAAGACGTACGTAAGGCTTATCTGGGTGGTTAAGGGTTAACCTTACTGTTTGAGCTTCAAAAACCCCCAATAGGATTCGTCCTATTGGGGGTTTATGTTTGTAGGAGGAACGAAGGAAAAGGACATGTTGCTGCTGTTTAAGGTATCGGTTCTGAAACCAGCAGGCTGCCTTTTTGATATATCAGTATTTAAAAGTCGTAAGTTATTTTACAAACTTTTTAAATGCTTCATCTACCTGTGTATCTGCAAGATGGTTCGTGTAATTACTCATTACTTTTTGAGATAAACCAAGAATGATTTCGAGCAATTGCTGATTACCGTAACCTGCTGCAAAGAACTTTTCGATTTGTTCATCGCTGATCACGCCACGTTCACGTGTCATGGCAAGAGTCGTTTCACGAAGCGTTTCTAGCTTAGGATTTTCAAGTGGTGTGTTGTTTACAAGTGCATCAACAATACCTTGGTCAACTTTCATTGCCGCTGCAATACCACTGTGTGCAGGAACACAGTAATGGCAGTCGTGTTCTACGTTAATTGATTGCCAAACTACTGTTAGCTCTTCTGCATTGAATGATGTTTTTTGAAACAGGTCATGCAGTACTTGGTAGCCTTGAAGTAATGTTGGTGCTTCGGCCATTACTGCATGTAAGTTAGGAAGCATACCAAATGCTGCTACTGAATCAGCGAGTAACGGTTTTGCTGCTTCTGGTGCGGTTTCTTGAGTGTATAAAGTAAATTCAGCCATGGTTGGCTCCTAATGATTAATCGTTTTAATTAGCTTCGATACACAGAGTATTTGATTTTGAGCGATCGCTCAAGTTAAAATTGAGCGAATGTTCAAATTGATTGAGAGCAATATGGCTAATAGGGTTAAATTTGAACGCGAAAATGTAGTTCGCGTTGCTAGTCAGCTATTTTGGCAAAAAGGTTTTCATGCAACCTCAACGCGAGATTTACAGGAAGCCGTTAATATGCGTCCGGGTAGTATTTACTCTGCGTTTGGTTCTAAAGAAGGGCTATATTGCGAATCGCTGAAAGATTACACCGTACAAATGAAAACCCAAATCGAGGGTTTCTTATCGAGCGTCGATACGGTGCTTGGTGGGTTACGTGCGTTTGTAGAGAACGTGGTAATTAAAACAAAAGATTGCAGGCCAAGTGCTATTTGTATGCTGGTTAAAGCAAACAGTGAATTTGCTGAAAAAGACTCAAAATTATACGAGTTGAGCTTAGATCTAATGGCCCAATTTGAAGCTTATTTAACGCAAATTTTTGAACAAGCAATCAATAATGGTGAATTAAGTAATACGTTAACCGCTGTTGAATATGCGCGCTTTTTTCAGGTTCAATTTACAGGCTTACGTGGTTATTTTAACCGTCCTAATGTAGAGCAATTTGCTGAGCCAATGATCAACCAAATGTTTATGTTGATTAAAAAATTATAAATATCAGCCAGCGTGCATTCTCATCAAATATATAAGGGACACCCATCAGCCCGACCAAAACCAAGCATTTGGTCTGTGCTCTAAGCACGGGTGAAATAATGGGTGTCCCAAATTTTATTCTGTCTCTGAGAGCGCTACAGAACCTTCAGTACAGAGTCTAAATCAAGACGGGATTTTGGCAATTTCGCGTTGTAGTCTTCACTTGGATCATGGTAACCCATGGCCAGTGCGACATCACAACGGTAGCCTCCCAGCTCTTCTTTGAACTCTTCACTAATCAGTTGGGAGTCAACGCCTTCCATAGGGGTTGAGTCTATGCCAAGTCGTGCCAGCACATGCAGGGTATTGCCAAGAGCCAGATAAGTTTGAGCCTTCGTCCAGGCTGAGGTATCACCGGATTCATCGGTATTCGATTCAGCAAATGCAAAGGCGCCAAATGCTTGTTCGCGATTCTCTGGTGCGGTTCGGCCTACCGCAATGTCTTTGTCGATAACCTGTGCGTAGTCTTCACGGGTATAGCGGGGGTTATAGGCGAATAAAATGATATGTGAAGCCGCTTTAACATGGGGCTGGTTAAACTGGTACATATTTTTAAACGTGCTGTGCATCCGCTCTTTAGCCGCGTCGCTTTCGATCACAATAAACTTCCAGGGTTGTGAGTTAATTGATGACGCGGAAAGGCGGATCGCTTCATAAATTACCTCAAGTTCCTGTTGGGGTATGCGCTTTGTGTGATCGTAACGTTTAACGGTGTAGCGCTGTTTCAGGTCTTTGATAATAGAGTGTGTCATTGTGTTTATCCTAAACAATAGTGAAAGCTATCGCCCTCTTTTAGCCTGCATAGCAGATAGTGGGTACACCTTGTGGGTGCGCTAGCTCTTTTCGGTATGGGGTTTATAGTAGGCTGATCTATTTTATTGATAAACAGTGTGTTGTTTGATTCATTGTCAAAAAAAAATTGATAATAGGGGCTTTCTTATCACTGAAAAAATAAGGTGAGCTGCATCAGCCGGTTACGGCATGTTTCAGTAAAAACTGATGGCTGCTGTGTTTAGCTGTTTTGCCCAGTTTCTGCATCAGGGCAAAATCCGCCTGATCGATACCGTAGCGGGTGCTTATATCTTCCAGCATGGCTAGCCAAAGGTGTGTTGTCATTTCGGCATCGGCCAAGGCACGGTGAAAGGTGCCATCTGTGGGGAGGCTCTTAAAGCGCACCAGAGTGCCCAGTTTATGATTGGGGGCATCCTGATAAAGGCGACGGGCGATCAGCATGGAGCAGGCGAACAGGTGTGTGCTGTTATGATTATTACGGGCAAGCTCGCTGACTAAAAACTTACTGTCAAAAGATGCGTTGTGGGCGACAAGGTTAAAGTCCTCGATAAAGTCAGCAAACTCTGCCATCACCTGTTCAGCGGGTTCGGCGGCTTTCAGCATCTGATTGCTAATACCGGTATAGCTCTCAATAAAGCCACTGATGCGCCGGCCCGGATACATTAAGCGTTGAAAACGATCCCTGATTTGACCGTCTTCAACCCGAACCGCTCCGATCTCTATCGCCCGGTCTCCCTGGTTGGGTGATAAACCTGTGGTTTCGAAATCCAATACGATAACGGTGTTAGCTGGCCGGTGCTTCATTGAGTGTTCTGCCTGATGCGTTAACGGTACGATCCTGAGGGCTGATCGGGGGAGGCGTAGGGTACGAAGGTCAAAGAGAAAAGGCAAATAGCAGCGGCGACAAATCAACCTGATGTTTTTTTTGCTTTTAAGGCTCTGTATTGCGGTCTTCGGGGTTCCCCTCGGGGCGGTGACATAGTAATGTCAAAGGTATTCATCAGAATAATCAGACTGTTACACATTACCCTAAGGTTGGCCTGTTTTGTCTGAGAGCAGGTCGCTATATGCAGAGAATAAATGGAATCGTTATGAGTAATACCATCTGGACACCGGCATCCTGGAGAGAGAAAACCGCGCGACAAATGCCGAACTATCCGGATCAGGGCGCACTACACAATGTTGAGCAGGAGTTGGCTGGCTTGCCGCCTTTGGTTTTTGCCGGAGAAGCTCGTCAGCTTCAGGCTGAACTGGCTGATGTTGCCGCTGGCCGTGCCTTCCTGTTACAGGGTGGTGATTGCGCGGAGAGCTTTGATGAGTTTTCCGCTAACCATATCCGCGATACCTTTATGGTGCTGTTACAGATGGCCGTGGTACTGACCTTTGGTGGTCAGAGTCCTGTGGTTAAAGTAGGTCGTATGGCCGGCCAGTTTGCGAAACCCCGCTCTTCGGATACGGAGACGTTGGATGGCGTTACCCTGCCGTCTTACCGTGGCGATATTATTAACGATAATGCCTTCACTGAGACTGCCCGTGTCCCTGACCCGGCCCGTATGGTGAAGGCGTATAATCAGGCTGCTTCTACGCTGAATCTGCTGCGTGCGTTTTCCCGGGGCGGTATGGCGGATCTGCATAAGGTGCATCAGTGGAACCGGGATTTTGTCAGCAAGAGTCCGGCATCGGAGCGTTATCATGATCTGGCTGAGCGTATTGATGAGACACTGGCCTTTATGCAGGCCTGTGGCATCAGCCCTCAGAATACGCCAAGCATCAACGAAACCCGTTTCTATACCGCCCACGAAGCGCTGTTACTGCCCTATGAGCAGGCCCTGACCCGTCAGGATAGCCTGGCCGGTGGTTGGTATGGTTGCTCGGCTCATATGCTCTGGATTGGTGATCGTACCCGTCAACTGGATGGCGCCCATGTGGAATATTGCCGGGGCGTCAGAAATCCTATTGGGGTTAAAGCGGGTCCGACGACGGATCCTGATGACTTTATCCGCCTACTGGATGCGATTAACCCTGATAATGAAGCTGGTCGTATGAATGTGATTGTACGCATGGGAGCAGATAAGATTGGTGATCACCTGCCGGCACTGATCCGTAAAGTTGAAGCGGAAGGTCGTAATGTGGTCTGGAGCAGTGATCCGATGCACGGTAACACGATCAAAGCATCCACTGGCTATAAAACCCGTGATGTGGACTCAGTTCTGGGTGAGGTGAGTGGTTTCTTCGCGATCCATAAAGCTGAGGGTACCCATGCCGGTGGTGTGCATTTGGAAATGACGGGACGAAATGTAACAGAATGCATTGGCGGACGCTTTAAGATCAGTGAAGATGATCTGGGTGACCGTTACCATACTTTCTGCGATCCGCGTCTTAATGCGGATCAGTCCCTTGAACTGGCATTTCTGATTGCAGATAGTTTAAAAGCAGCCCGATAACGGTCAGTGTATCGGTTAGCCTTATAGGTTCCGGTGGCTGTGCCTTAGACGGTAACGCGATAGACAAACGTAACAGAAAGAAAAAGCCCGCAGATCGCTGATGTTCAGCTGCCTGCGGGCTTTTATCTGTCGGGCGAGGGATTACCCTTCTTACCAGTCAATGCCTTTCTGAGCTTTGATACCGGCGTTAAAGGCATGTTTTTCATCACGCACTTCCGATACGGTATCGGCATATTCGATCAGGTCCCGATGGGCGGCCCGACCAGTCAGAATAACGGACTGCTGCTCCGGGCGATTTTTCAGTGCGTCCAGCACCTCTTCAATTTCCAGATAGCCGTACTTCAGCATATAGGTGATCTCGTCCAGCACCACCAGATGTACCGTGTCATCCTGCAGGTGGGGCAGTGTTTGCTCCCAGGCTGCACGGCAGGCTTTTTTATCCAGCTCACGATCCTGGGTTTCCCAGGTAAAGCCGGTGCCCATCACGTGAACGCTGAGGTTTGGGTTACCTTCAAAGATATCCCGCTCACCACAGTCCCAGGTGCCTTTAATAAACTGGGTCACCGCTACTTTGTAGCCGTAACCCAGGCTGCGGGCTACCGTGCCCCATGCTGAGGTCGTTTTACCTTTGCCGTTGCCGGTAATGACAATGACGATGCCACGCTCTTCCGTTGCCTTGGCAACTTTAGCATCGACTATCTCTTTGCGTTTCTGCATCGCCTTTTTATGGCGGGTATCACGATCAGTCATGGGATCTCCGGTGGGTCTTGTTTAAAGCTTCAGTGAATTAAAAGCGGTAGCGGAATGTGCCGAATACCGTGCGACCTGCGGTTGCATAACCTTTTGTGCTGACATAGTCCTTGTCCGTAAGGTTTTTGATGCTGGCAGACAGGTCCAGCTGAGAGCTGAACAGGTATCGTGCGTCCAGATTATACAGGGTAAAGCCGCCCAGTTTATCGGTGTTTTGTGCATCGGTGTACCGTTCGCCGGTAAACTGAGCATCAAAGCCTAATGTCAGCTGGTTGAGGGTATGATTCACACGCAGATTTGCTGTTTGCTTGGCCCGATAAATCAGCTGTTTTTTCTCTTGTTTATCTTCTGTATCCAACAGGTTGGCATTAAACGTCAGTTGCGTATTGCCCAGGTCTGCATTGGCAATCAGTTCAGCGCCTGTGATCCTGACGCTATCAACATTACTTGGCTTCCAGTTACCGTCTGCATCCGGTGCCCAGGCAATCATATCGTCCAGCTGGGTTTGGTAGAGGTTAATGTCAAAACTCAGATGGCTCTCAGGCTTAAAGTTCAGACCCAGAGTTGCGGTGTCTGACGTTTCCGGATCAAGGTCAGGGTTACCCTGGTTAGGCCAGTACATGTCGTTGAAGGTAGGCACAAGAAACGCCGTGGCGAAGCCCGCGGTGATTTTTGCTTTTGGTGTTAGCTGGTAGCTGGCATCAAGACCATACGTACTGAAACTGCCAAAGGCTTCGTTGTCATCAATGCGAGCAGACAGAGCCGCCTGGTATTTTTCACCACTTTTTTCCAGAAGTGCGAACAGTGCTTTGTTGTCCCGGGTGTCTTCGTCATAACTCTGTGTGGAATCAGAAACATCATCTTTTTTGTAGTCAAAACCGGCCACCAGAAGCAGCTCATTATCAAAATAATGAGTTGCCTGCAGCTCAAGCTTTTCGGTCTTGGTGATAAAGCTGTTCTGATCTTCGCCTGCCAGAACGGCTTGGTTATCGTCTTTGTAGTGGCTGGCTTTTGCCTTCAGCGTCAGATTATCCGATAGCTCGGATTCGATACCGGCGTAGAAGCTGGAGTAAACAAACTCATTGACCGCATCATTGGTATAAATGGATTTG
The DNA here is from genome assembly GCA_048268485.1 of Oceanospirillum sp. Lineage (GTDB taxonomy): Bacteria > Pseudomonadota > Gammaproteobacteria > Pseudomonadales > Halomonadaceae > Oceanospirillum. The sequence goes on along the minus strand of JBLWVL010000012.1, from coordinate 10,305 downwards.
CCCTGATCAGCGTCATAACCAAGGTATGCACGGTCGTAGTCATTTTCACCGGTGGTGTACTGCATACCTGCCAGAAAGGTATGTTTGCCGACCTTGTGTTCTGCATCCAATTTTATAGCGCTATTGGTATAGCCATCGTCGTCAGCACCCAGGTCAGATTGGTCGGGCTTGATATCGAAGCCATCCGTGGTGAAGTGACTGATATTAGCTCTGAGCTGGCTTTGACCATCGCTGTGGCTAATGCTGATGGCACCTTGTTGAGCATTGTTGCTGCCTCCGCTAAGGGCGATCTCGGCGTGACTGTGCTCCTGATTCTGTTGTTTGGTGAAAATCTGAATGACGCCACCGATGGCATTGGCACCATAAAGGCTGGAGCGGGCACCACGTACAACCTCGATACGTTCTATCTGGTCGACAGGCAGGTGGTGAAGGCTGACCTCACCTAATGTTGCGCTACCAATCTGAACACCATCGACCAACACAAGCATGCGATCCTGACTGACACCGCGCAGGAAAAGGCTGCTTTCCTGTCCGTATCCACCATTAGATCGAATCTGAATACCGGGAGTTGCCGCCAGTGCTTCGGTCACACTTTTTGGCTGTTGCTGTTTGAGGTCTTCTTTGGTGATAACGGTAACAGATGACACTGTATCCGCCTGAGCCTGTTCGGTACGACTGGCGGTAATTACAATGGACATAGGGTCTGCAGCAAAGGCAACAGGAGATAGGGCAGCAGAAACAGCGGTAGCCAGAATAATTTTCTTCATGGTAAAACACAATCCTCAGCGCAATAGATAAGCGTGAGGGAGGGCAGGCGCAACAGCGGCATTGTCCGTAAAAGGATAAGGCATGAGTCACACCGGTGTCGCCCTCCGCAACACCGTAAATACTCGGGAGTCAGGAATAACTCCAAAGCGTTGTGAGCTGGTAACCGGGCTTAGATCAGGACTTAGTCGTGATCCTTTACCGTTGCGGGGGCAGCGCAGGAGTTTCACCTGTCTTCCCCAGCTCAAAACGTAGGCGCATCATATAGTGATCTTTTCGTGAGTCAAGCCAGTGATTTTCAGCATACTATGAGTGGTACTCATATCCGGGCTGTTGGGCATTGTTAGGCGCGTAAATAGAGCCAGTGCTACAATACGCCATTGTGCAGAGATATCTGCATCCTCCAACTTCCTGACCAAAGGTTTTTATATGCTCAGTTACCGTCACGCTTACCACGCGGGAAATCATGCCGATGTGATTAAGCACCTGACTATGGCGCTTATTTTTCAGTCAATGCACAAAAAAGCGAAGCCATATTCTTATATTGATACCCATTCTGGTGGTGTTGATTATGACTTGTTGAGCGATGAAGCGGTAAAAACCGGTGAAGCAGCGGAGGGAATTCTGAAAGTTCTGGAGCACCCCATGCTGCCCGAGAGTTATCGTGAGCTGATTAAAGACTATAATTCATCGGGCATATTGGCACGCTACCCAGGCTCTCCGGCAATTGCTCACCACTTTCAGCGTGCCGGTGACAAGCTGCAACTGATGGAACTGCATAATAATGAAACCAGTGTCTTAAAACGCAAGGCGTCACGCTGGCCGGATACGGCGATTCATCATCGTGATGGCTTTGAAGGATTGCCGGGTATCGTACCACCGGAGCCACGTCGTGGTGTGGTGCTGATGGACCCTTCCTATGAGATCAAAACCGATTATATGAAGGCGTTGAAAAGTATCAAAGCGGCCTATAAACGTTGGCCTACAGGCGTATATGCTCTCTGGTATCCGATGTTGATTGCAGATAAGAGTCAGATGATGCTGGACAGCTTTGAACGCAGCGGCATTCGCCGCATTTTGGTTGCAGAGATCAGCCGTGAGGCTGGGCTGGATGAAACTTTCGGTATGATTGGTAGTGGTATGATGATTGTGAATCCTCCTTTTCAGCTGGATGAGCAGTTATCAGAGTGCCTTCCGGCACTGGCTGAAGCGATGCTGGGGAAGACAGCGGTTGCCGATGTGCGTTGGCTGGTGGGTGAATAATTCTGACGATCCTGATGCAATAAACTATAAGAGGGAACTGCTATGGCGGCCACGAAGAAAAGGAATCAGACTAAGGTATCGCTGATCAGGCGTCTGTTTCAGCTGTGGCGAATCTGGCCTTTGGTGCTTGTATTGCTTGTGCTTGGGTCATTTATTGCGCCCTTTTATGTGTACTCCCGCTTTAACAGTGAACAACCCATTGCTCGGCTGGAGTTTGAGCCTCTGGGGGATGCCTGGTATCTGGCTTCGGTAACCCGTTTTCCCGAATGTTCGTTGCAAAACTATCGCATTCACGGTGATCAGTGGCAGCTGGATGCGGAGTTTTTGAAATGGAAAGGGATTGCTGTCCTGTTGGGGGCAGAGTCTCGGGTTGCACTGGATCGGCTTTCCGGTCGCTTCAGTGCTATTGATGCAGCTCAGCGCACCAAGCCCAGCGTGCATGATTTAAAACCCGAGACCTGGTTTGCTTTTGGTGTTTCTCTTGCAGAGGGAGCAGACAGCTTTTTAGTGGATACCCGTTTTGGTGCTTCCGCGTACATGACAATAGATCCTGCTAAAAGTTATTGGGTTTATAAAACAGAAGATGCTCTGATTGCCCGTAGTCACCCCCGTAATCAGACTAAGCTGGATGGGGAGGCGATGACGCTGGTGATTGACCAGAGTTGCGCTGACTCGCAGCCAGATCTTTTGGAAGGCTATGCCCGTCAGTGGAATCAGTTGCTGGTAAAAGCCCGGCATTTTTTCTGAAGGTGTTTTTTACCTGGCTACATATTGTTTGCTTGCCAGTATGATCCTGGCGGATTAGCTCCCATAAAAAAACCCGGGCAAGCCCGGGTTTTTGTTGAGCGCTAAGCTCAGGTCATTCCGATATCAGTGTCTTACAGGGAAGCCAGGATATCGTTCAGAGTTTTGCTTGGACGCATTACAGCATCAACCTTAGCCATATCAGGGTGGTAATAACCGCCCAGATCTGCTGGTTTGCCTTGTGCATCAGCCAGTTCCTTGATGATTTTCTCTTCATTTTCAGTCAGAGCTTTCGCCAGAGGAGCAAAGCGTTTCGCAAGATCAGCATTTTCAGTCTGTTCTGCCAGATACTGAGCCCAGTACATTGCCAGATAGAAGTGGGAGCCACGGTTGTCCAGCTCGCCAACCTTACGGGAAGGTGACTTATTGTTTTCTAACAGCTGGCCGGTAGCGGCATCCAACGCTTTTGCCATCAGTTTGGCATCGGCATTGTCGTTTTTGATGCCCATTTCTTCCAGAGAAACGGCCAGTGCCAGGAATTCACCCAGTGAGTCCCAGCGCAGGTGGTTCTCTTCCTGAACCTGCTGTACGTGTTTAGGTGCAGAGCCGCCTGCGCCTGTTTCGTACATGCCGCCACCATTCAGCATAGGAACGATAGACAGCATCTTCGCTGATGTACCCAGTTCCATAATCGGGAACAGGTCGGTCAGGTAGTCGCGCAGTACGTTACCAGTTACGGAGATGGTGTCTTTACCGCGAATCATGCGTTCCATAGAGATCCGGATCGCACTGTTATAATCCATGATGCTCAGGTCAAGGCCGTTGGTGTCATGATCCTGCAGGTATTTTTCAACTTTCAGACGCAGTTGCTGGTCGTGAGCACGCTCATCGTCCAGCCAGAAAATTGCTGGAGTGTCAGACTGACGTGAACGGGTTACAGCCAGTTTCACCCAGTCACGAACCGCAGCATCTTTGGTTTGGCAGGCGCGCCAGATATCACCTTTTTCTACTTCGTGCTGCATCAGTACGGTGCCGTCGGATTTAACAACGCGCATGGTTCCGTCCTGAGTCATTTCGAAGGTCTTGTCGTGAGAGCCATACTCTTCAGCTTTCATCGCCATCAGACCTACGTTAGGCACTGTGCCCATTGTCGTTGGGTCAAATGCGCCGTTGGTCTTACAGAAGTTGATCATCTCCTGGTAGATACGGGCATAAGTAGACTCAGGCATTACGGCTTTAGTGTCTTTAGTCTTACCGTCACGGCCCCACATTTTACCGGAGTTACGGATCATCGCAGGCATGGAGGCATCAACGATAACATCACTTGGAATGTGTAGGTTGGTGATACCTTTGACAGAGTCAACCATCGCCATTTCAGGACGGTGCTCATAGCAGGCGTGAATCGCTTCTTCGATCTCTTCTTGCTGGGACTGAGGCAGTGTTTTGATCTTGTCGTAAACACTGGCCATACCATTATTTGGATTTACGCCCAACTGTTCGAACAGGTCACCGTATTTGTCGAATACTTCACGGTAGAAAACACGTACCGCGTGACCGAATACAATAGGGTGAGAAACCTTCATCATGGTCGCTTTAACGTGCAGAGACCACATAACGCCATCTTCTTTACACTCCTGAAGAGTGCGCTCGAAGAAAGCGTCCAGCGCTTTAGCGCTCATAAACATGCTGTCAAAGACTTCACCGTTTTCCAGAGGAAGAGTCTTTTTGACTTCAACGTTGCCGCTTTTATCAACGAACTCGATGCGAACTTCGTCAGCAGCATCCATCGTGATGGATTGCTCACTGGAGAAGAAGTCGCCGTCACGCATATAGTCAGCGTGCGACTGAGAAGCCTTGCTCCATTTACCCATGGAGTGAGGGAATTTACGTGCAAACGCTTTAACAGCTGGTGGAGCGCGACGGTCAGAGTTACCCTGACGCAGGACTGGGTTTACAGCGCTACCCAGTACTTTGGAGTAACGAGCCTGAATCTCTTTTTCTTCTTCAGAAGTCGCTTCATCCGGGTAATTTGGCAGGTCATAGCCCTGTGACTGCAGCTCTGCAATAGCGGCTTTCAGCTGAGGAATAGACGCTGAAATGTTGGGTAGCTTGATCAGGTTACAGGACGGATCTTTAGTCAGACCGCCGAGTTCCGCCAAGGTATCCGTTGCTTCTTTTTTCTGCTCGTCGGTCAGACGATCAGCAAAGCCAGCCAGAATACGGGCTGCAACTGAGATATCCGTGGTTTCAACTTTGATACCCGCAGCAGCAGTGAAGGAGCGCACGATTGGCAAGAGTGAGCCAGTTGCCAGCATCGGTGCTTCATCGGTGAGGGTATAGACGATTTTTTGCTCTGAATTTGGAGTTGTCATTTTTATCCCTATTGTTATGGCGTGTAGCCAAAGACCTAACACAAGATGGCTTGTGGCCATCCCAGATCTGAAGGAGTTTTATTCTGCCTGTTGGTGCTGGATTGTACTAAAAAACAACACCTTTTTATATGGTGGAGAATTACAACTTATGGCTAGTAAGAGGCTGTTTTTAGTATCGGCGGGAAATTTTTTTACAAAACTGTCTCTGATAGAGCGTTTTGCAGGAAAAATGACAGAAATAAATCAGCCCGCAGTCACTATGCGGGCTGAGAATCAAAAAGTAGCTTTATTGTGCATTACTTGCAAACCAGGTCGATAACGTCGGCTGGCAGGTCACGGTCAATATAGGCCATGCCCAATAGGTTGAGATAATCCATACGGTCTGCTTTCATCAGATCAATGGAAGGCACTGGCTGCTTATTTTTCTGGTAAATACCGGCCAGAAAGGCCATATAGTTTTCACCTTCTTTTACCATCAGCAGGCTAGCGGCGCCCACATCGGGCTTTACTGCACTGTTAATGTCATCCGGCAAGGTGACTGACAGTACAACAGCTTGCTCTTTGCCTTCGATGCGAACACTGCGGTTTCTTACCGTTTGTTGCGCCCAATAGTAGGCCAGCTCTTTGCTTTGCGTCAGAAAAACCGGTTCGGTAGTTTCGGTGTAGTGATCGTCACCAATAGTGGTCATGGTTTTCTTTGTTGCTTCTTTTAAGGCTTGATCACCGGAACGCTTGAGGCCCTGCTCCTGAATGGAATCGACCAGTGCAGATGAGGTGCCGTGATACCAGATATTACTTGTGGCAAACCCCTGTTCCGTTAATAAATTTTGTGCATCTTTCAGGAAAACGGGTGTATCTGTTGTCATAGTTAAACCACTTATTCAGTTTGCAGTTAAAGCTGGTTGCCATTCTAACGTAAAAAACTTGTTGTATCTTTTCTGAGAGTTCTGGCTGAACGCCCACTGCGTAGGTTGTTGCTCTGGCAGTGGAGTTATCAGCGGGTGATGCTGGTGCAAAGTTTGGTCATGATAAAAACAGAGTAATAAAAAAGGCGGCTCCTTATACAAGGGCCGCCTTTTACAGGGTGGATCTGAATCAAAGCGCCTGATTCAGATTATCTCCCTTTCTCCGATCAGTTTTGCTTAACCGAACTGGTTAGAGGTGTTTTTCGCACCACCGGCTTTCAGAGCCATCTCACCAGCGTAGTATTCTTTGTGATCGTCACCCATGTCAGAGCCAGCCATGTTCTGGTGTTTCACACAAGCGATACCTTGACGGATCTCTTTGCGCTGTACGCCTTCAACGTAGCCCAGCATACCCGCTTCACCGAAGTACTCTTTCGCCAGGTTGTCTACAGACAGCGCAGTCGTGTGGTAAGTCGGAAGAGTGATCAGGTGGTGGAATACGTTCGCTTCACGTGAACAATCCGCCTGGAAGTTTCGAACCCAGCTGTCAGCTTCAGCAGACAGTTCAGAGTTGTCGTACTCAACACTCATCAGGTTGCTGCGGTCATATGCAGAAACGTCTTTACCTTCTTTCTCCCAAGCATCAAATACCTGCTGACGGAAGTTCAGGGTCCAGTTGAAAGATGGTGAGTTGTTATAAACCAGTTTCGCATCCGGATGAACTTTACGAACTTCGTTCATCATGTCGCGGATTTCGTGAACAGTCGGTACGGCAGTCTCGATCCATAGCAGGTCAGCACCCGCGTTAATCGCTTCGATGCAGTCAAATACACAGCGCTCGTGGCCAGTGCCCTGACGGAATTGGTACAGACCGGAAGGCAGGCGCTTAGGACGAACCAGCTTACCGTTACGGCTGATCAGTACATCACCTTCGGACGTTTGCTCAGGCGTTACTTCTTCACAATCCAGGTATGAGTTGTAAACGTCACCCTGATCGCCCGGCTCACGTACAACTGCGATCTCTTTAGTCAGGCCCGCACCTTCAGAGTCAGTACGTGCAACGATAACACCGTCATCTACGCCCAGTTCCAGGAAGGCGTAACGCAGAGCACGGATTTTTGCGTGGAAGTCAGCGTGAGGTACGGTTACTTTACCGTCCTGGTGACCACATTGCTTCTCGTCAGCTACCTGGTTTTCGATCTGAAGTGCGCAGGCACCCGCTTCGATCATTTTCTTAGCCAGCAGGTAAGTCGCTTCAGCGTTACCGAAGCCTGCATCGATATCAGCAATAATCGGTACAACGTGAGTTTCGTGGTTGTCGATTTTGCTCTGGATTTCAGCTTCCAGCTTGCTGTCACCAGCTTCACGTGCTTTGTCCAGCTCGCGGAACAGGCCACCCAGTTCACGGGCATCAGCCTGACGCAGGAAGGTGTACAGCTCTTCAACCAGATCCGCTACAACAGTCTTCTCATGCATGGACTGATCCGGCAGAGGGCCAAAGTCAGAACGCAGAGCTGCGACCATCCAGCCGGAAAGGTACAGGTATTTACGCTCGGTGGAACCGAAGTGCTTTTTAATAGAGATCAGTTTCTGTTGACCAACAAAACCGTGCCAGCAACCCAGAGACTGAGTGTATTTGGTTTTGTCTTTGTCAAACTCAGCCATGTCGCGACGCATAATGCCAGCAGTGTACTTAGCGATATCCAGGCCGGTTTTGAATTTGTTCTGAGCGCGCATACGTGCTGCAGATTCCGGGCTAATGGCATCCCATGGAGAACCGTTGGTTTCTTTCAGTTTTGCTACTGCGTCGATGTCTTGTGTGTAGGTTGACATGCTTTTTCCTCTACAGAGTGTGCCTGTTAGGTTTTGCCTTAGGGCTTCACCGTTACCGGGTGATAATTTTCCGGCAACGTTGTGCCTGAAGCCTTAAGGTATCCTTGGTTCTGCTTTGATGTGCCGTCAAAGCAGATCATTTTGTGTGCCTGTGAGTTAAAGAAACAGTGAAACTTTTCGCTGCTCTGTCACCTCGGCAAGGTCGCGTTTCAAGCTTCTGAATTAATTTATCCGGCGCTTAAAACGAGTGTTTGTCGTTTTGTGTGTTTTTACTATGCCCTAAGCTGTGAACCCTTTGCAAACGCTACTTTGGGCTATATAACCTGTTGTAACTAAACTACAAATTGTTTCCTGTAGTCTGACTACCGTTTGAATGAATTTTCCTTGCTGCATCGCAATATTGTTGTAGTTTTACTTTCAGAAATGATCCTTTGATGACACTGCCCTGATGGACAGATTTTATAAATTGTCGACAATCTGGGTATTTTTTAAGTGGTCGGTATAGGGTGTTTAGGTTGGCTGCGATGGAAATAGATGGCTGTCCATAGACAGGAGGCTTGCAGGGCGCTTGCTGTGGGCTGTAACAGAATGTTAGGTACGAAAGGAGAGGGGCAGAAGAAAAAGAGGAAACTGACAGCCACGGGTAGAAACTCGTGACTGTCTACAATGGTTTAGTCACTTAAGAAAAGTGAACCACGGTTAATCAACTCTAAGATTATTTCTTTAAATTCGCCTGAAGATGAAGATAATTCATCTTCAGTCAGGTGTTTTTGTTCCGTTAGGAAGAGGGCTACCTGCTGATCCTGCTCTGAAACCTCAAAACCATCGCCATCTGCAAACAGTAAAATACCATTTTCGGCGTGTGAGAAGGCCAGTCGGCTACCTTCGCTGAGGCAAATTACCATTCCGTTTGCGATTTCCTGCTCCAGTTCAGCCTGAGTCAGGGCTTTTTCGGCTTGAACCAGCTGATCCAGATACTTAGGCTGGGTCATATAGCGGCCAAACCAGGCTTTGATCGTGGCTTTATCGGTTAGTTTTTCCTGAATGATTGCCTGTACGCGTCCGATAGCGTCATCTCCGATCTCACTGGTATGAGTTTGCAGAGCCAGATCGGGATCTTTGTAGCGGTCATCTTCACAGAGCGATTCACCAATAAAGTCTGCAAGGGAGGTTACAATCTCATCGGCAGAAGGTGCCCGAAAGCCTACAGACCAGGTCATACAGTCATCAGATTGAGATACACCGTAGTGGGCCAGTTGCGGTGGCAGATAGAGCAGGTCGCCGGGTTCGCAGGTGAAGGCCTCTGTGGCATCGAACTCCTGCAGAATACGCAGCTGTACATCTGGAATAAATGGAGTTTTATCATCAGCGAAACCGCCGATCTGCCAGCGGCGTGAGCCTTGGGCCTGCAGTAGGAAAACATCGTAGTAATCCAGGTGAGGGCCAACACTGCCTTCTTTGGGTGCGTAGCTGATCATAATGTCATCTACCCGCCAGCTTGGGATGAAGTCGAAGGCTTCCATTAGGGCTGCAACTTCCAGGATATAGTGATCAACCGCCTGAACAAGTAATGTCCAGTGGCTTTCCGGCAGTTCATTGAAGCGTTCTTCTTTAAATGGGCCGTTTTCCAGGTGCCATTTTTCACCATTCGGGCCGGTTTCCATTACCAGACGGGATTCGACCTGCTCCTCAAGGGCTAGTCCCGCTAGTTCATGTTCATCGATCGGGGATTCAAAGTTCGGAATGGCATTTTTGATAAAGAGCGGTTTTTTCTGCCAGTAATCCCGCAGAAACTCTTCGTAGCTGATATGGCCCAGCAGGCTTTCGGGGAGTTGTAACATGGTGTTATTTCCGGAAATAAAATCTGATGAATAAAAATGCTAACGAGAGCGAAGCATGCTGTTAAGTAAAATAGTTCACAAAGAAAAAGGCCCTGACAGATATCAGGGCCTTTTCAGATCGTGCAAAAAATCGCGCCGAACGAACGGTTAAAACCGTTTAGATCGCTTTTGCCTGATCAATCGCGTTACCGATGTAGTTGTGCGGTGTTAACTGCATCAGCTCATCTTTCGCTTCCTGAGGCATGTCCAGCGTCTGAACAAATTCCTGCAGAGTTTCTTTAGTGATCGCTTTACCGCGGGTCAGCTCTTTCAGCTTCTCGTAAGGTTTCTCGATGTTGTAACGACGCATTACGGTCTGAATCGGCTCAGCCAGAACTTCCCAGCTGCTTTCCAGGTCGGCATTCAGGCGCTCTGCGTTGGTTTGCAGTTTGCTGATGCCTTTCAGGGAAGCCTGATACGCAATCAGAGACTGACCAAAACCTACGCCCAGATTACGAAGAACAGTAGAGTCGGTCAGGTCACGCTGCCAGCGGGAGATCGGCAGTTTAGCGGCCAGGTGCTGCATAATCGCGTTGGCGATGC
>JBLWVL010000011.1:0-116802 GCA_048268485.1 Oceanospirillum sp. | reverse complement strand
AGCTCTGCCGGTAATAACGAATTCCCGCCTAAGGTAGACGCATAATCTTCCAGGTGCCCCTCAACAGGACGGGATACAACAAAGTCAGCCCCTGTTTCTGACTTCGCCTGATCAAAGAAAAACTGGCCTAATGAAAAACCAAACTCCACCGAGCCCCAGTGCCGCCCCTCAATCAGTACCGGAGCAACGCCACGAATACCTAAACCGGCTACACCTTTTTCGATACCGCTGACGGGGTTAACATCACGGTTAGTGATAACAACCGTTTCACGAAAACCGGACAGGTCGTCACCGAACTTGGCAGTTTTATGAACCCGGAAATAGGAGGTTGCGGGTGGCTGGTGAAACTGGAACTGCCGGAGCCCGAATTCTTCTTTCAGCTGTTTAAAGGCCGGTAAGGTGCTCAGTTCAAGGGCCGAACGATCACCCTTGATCAAATGTTCTTTAACCTCTTTCTGGTTGGCGGTATAGGTTGCCAGTGCCAGCGCCAAACGCTCCTCGCCCTTCACTCTATCTTCCAGCTGGCCAAAAAGGCTGACCAACTCCCGACGCTCGGCCTCCTCAATAATCAGCTTCATATCCGTCAGCAGCAGAGGAATGACAATGCCACAAACCAGTAACATAAAAAGGCCAAACCCGAGAACCAGACGCGTTCTTATCCGTAAACGACTGAACATATAACCTACCTCAAAAAAAGAGAGCTAATATAACTTATTCTAATTCTATCGTTTCTTATAAAGAGCACAATCTAACAGGCAAGAAAAACGTATAATTAAAGCGATTATCTTTATAAAAGCCTTATTACAGAAAATATTGCAGAAAAAAGGGCAGGATCAGAAAACGGACATTAAACAATCTGTGATTAACACTTCTCTTTCAGGGGCTCCAGTAGCATTTCAAGCCCATGAATCTGTAACTCCAGCATCAGCGCCAGCAGCTTACCCAGTTCTCCCTTTGGAAACCCCTGCTTGCTGAACCACAGCAGATAGGGCTCAGGCAGATCAGCCAGAACCCGTCCCTTATATTTTCCAAAGGGCATTTTCATACGGGCCAGTTTTAACAGGTGTTCCTGATCAAAATTTAACTCGGGTAACATAACTACTCACTCATATCAGATTATGAAGCGGTACAGACTGGTTTAGCAGGCCATTAAAAGATTACTATAAAAAGAAACTTCAATCAGGCGTGGTGCTGAACATTATAAGAGCACTATGCTAAGCTGCTGAGCCTAAAAGTTAAATAAGTAGTCCGGCCTAAGAGGCAAAGATGACAGATAAAACAGCGTTGGCTTTTGATGTTTACGGCACCCTGATAGACACTCAGGGCGTATTAGACGCTCTGCAAAAAATCATGGGTGATAATGCCCCTGCGTTCTCAAAACTGTGGCGGGAAAAACAGCTGGAATACTCGTTTCGTCGTGGCCTGATGCAGGATTATGTCGATTTTTCGGTATGTACCCGAAACGCTTTAGATTATGCCTGTATGGCACTAAAACAGCCCCTTGAGGAGGCTACCCGTCAGGCTTTAATGGCGGTCTATAAAACGCTGCCAGCCTTTGACGATACCCTGGCAGGACTGAAAGCAGCCAAAGACGCAGGGATGCATTGCTACGCCTTCTCCAACGGCAGTGCCGCTGCTGTTGAAGGGCTGTTAGATCATGCCGGTATCCGGGACTACTTCGAAGACATCATCAGTGTTGAAGCGCTGCAAACCTTTAAGCCGAACCCAGGTGTTTATCAGCTATTGCTGGATACTGCCGGTGTATCGGCAGACAGTGGCTGGCTGATCTCAGGTAACCCCTTTGATATCCTTGGTGCACTCAACCACGGCATGAAAACTGCCTGGGTAAAACGGTCAAACGAGGTGATATTTGACCCTTGGGGGCCAGAGCCGACGGTGGTTATCAATCAGCTGGATAAGCTGGTCAGCGCCATTCAGACGTCCTAAAAAAACGGCAGCCTTGGCTGCCGTTTTTTTAAACCCTATCCCCTATCACAGGTTTCACTTGGCACTATCAGCACCGGCTTTAAACTGAGGAATAATATGTTTGCCATATTGGGCGATAATATTCTCTTCATCGCCATTATCCAGATAGATATTAAACTGAGTGGTTCCCGCATCTTCCAGATCACGAATCTTGGCAATATGATCCTCAACACGGCCCAGTACGCAGAAGCTTTTTACAATATCTTCCGTAATAAAATCCAGGTACGGGTTATCGCTCTGGCCATGTTTGGAGTAATCATAACCGCGACGTTTCTCGATATAGTCGGTCAGGCTTCGTGGCACCAAACCTGAATCACTACCGTATTTTTCCACAATATCCGCAACATGATTACCTACCATGGCGGGATACCATTTTGTGTGCTCTACGCAGTAATCCATATCACCAAAATACGCAGGGGCTGCGGCCTGTACTTTAAAGTTGCTCATATCACGGCCTGCGGCTTCGCCTGCGCTTTTAGCCTGATCAGCAAACCATTTAACCAGGCTGGGGTCGCCAATTTGCAGAATAACGCCATCGCCGACTTCACCCGCCGTTTTAAGCGCTTTGGGGCCGTAGGCACCAATCCAAACCGGTAGTTCATAACCGGTTGCCCAAGGCAGTTTCACCGGCTCTTCGCACTCGCCGTATTCCACCTCTTCACCGCGTACCATCGCTTTAACTTTTTGGGTAAATTCTGCCACACGGGCTAAAGGCGCTGGTTTTTTCCCCATAACCCGCATGGATGAATCTCCACGCCCCAGGCCGATATCAAAGCGGCCATTACTCTGGAGGGCCAAACTGGCATACAGACTGGCGGCCAGTGACCAATCACGAATATTGGGGTTGGTGACACAGGGGCCAAAGCGCAGCTTGGTGGTGTGTTCCATACACATCGCCATTGCCACGAAGGATTCGCGCCATAGAATATGAGAATCATAAAACCAGCAGTAATCAAAACCTGCAGCTTCCGCCTGACGTACAAGGTGACGGGCGCGATCTGGGCTGACAAAGCCTTTAAAGGTGATACCAAATTCCATAAGAGTTACCTCGGGTATTATTGTTTGACTGTTATTTATTGGTTTCTTTCTATTGTTTCTTTTTTTCTGTTATTTCTTTTTGCCACTGCTTCGCTAAGGCTTAAACATTAAGCTCCAGGCTTGAATTAATGCTCTGGGGGACAGATACGAATCCCCGCATGGGAAAAGGGCACCTCTTTTGAGATATTCAGCCGAATCAAAATAGGGGTAATCGCTTCGATGCAGCGGGCGCTTTCTGCCAGCCCTGCGTTATAAGCGGTGGTGCCCAACCGTTCACAGAGCGCCATCACTTTTTTCTTCGCGGCAAGGTCGTTACCACAAACCAGCAGATCGCAGTTAATAGGGGTATCCAGATTGTTTAGCGTTACCGCTGAAACGTTATGCAGGGCACCCACCACAGGAATCTCATCCCCAAGCACCGCTTGAGCGGCCTCGGTGGCGGAACCCTCTGGTGGCATACTGACCGCTTTAGGGTTGCCCTCGGCAAGAGGCACCACGATATCCACCAGTATTTTTCCGTTGAGTAAGGGCTTAATCTGCTCTAACGTGGCGTTATGGCCGCTGAACGGCACTGATAGCACCACAATCTCGTCACTGGCCTGTACGGCGCTGGCAATATCACAGCCGCTTAAATGCTGCCCATCGAACATGCTATTGAGTTCATCAGCCAACGCTGCGGCTTTATCGCCATCCCGTGAACCAATCACCACATCAACACCGGCCAGCGCTAAACGCTTGGCAAGCCCTTTGCCCTGCGGGCCTGTACCACCAATAATGGCTACTTTCATCGGAATAAATCCTCTTGTTGCGCTCGAATCAGATCCTGACCCGAGCTGTCAGTTGCTTGCCAATCAAGACCACGAAAGACAATTACGGGTGTTTGTGCGCTTTTATCCATCAGCAGACCAGAAGCTGCCGCCAGCTCATCCGCCAATGCCGGAGCAGTAACGGTCAGGGGGCGACCGTAGGCATCGGTTTCACCGGCCATCAGGTTTAAAGCAGGAACATTCGCCACACCAATGGCGACATTGGTTTGACCTAAACGCCAGGGTCGGCCAAAGGTATCGCTGATAATCACCCCTAGGGTGATGCCAAAATGCGCCTCCAGTTGATCCGCAATCGCCTTGGCACTGGCGTCCGGGTCATCTGGCAATGTGATCAGGATATCGGGGTCATCCGAGTTGGATTCGTCCACCGCGGCATTGGCACAGATATAGCCCCGCTTATGCTCAGCGATAAGCACACCTTCCTGCTGTTCAGGTCGGCGTACCGCCCGCAGAATCCGTTTTGACTGATCGATAATAATCTGTACTTTTCGGGGGTCTTTGCGCACGCTTTCCGCCAGATCAAGGGCGGACTGCGTCGGTGTCACCTCAGACAGACGGCGTAAAGCACCTTCACATTTAGACACCACTTTATGGGCGATCACGAGGATGTCACCGTTGACCAGAGCAATCTCGTTGTGATCCAGATGGGCGATAAGCAGATCTGCCAGGCGATCCCCCGTTTTAAAATGCGGTAAACCTTCCAGTCGGAATACATTAAGACCAGTAGGTGTTTTCTGATTTGATGTTGGTGCAGATGCAGGTTTAGGTGCAGGTGCAGATGTCAATAAAGATGCAGCATTAGGCATAGCGTTTGCCTCCTGTACCCGTCATGTCCGTTTCTGTCAGCCCAACCAAAGCATGACTGTTGGCGGCGGAGGCGCTATAAAGATCCATCTCCTGATCAATATCCAACGCCATTAAAGGCAGGGCCAGAGCGCTAAATTTCAGATTGGCTTTCATCGCTTCACGCTGATGGGCCCGGGCGGAATCCAAGCCAAAACGAAAGCGAATGGCATTCGGAGGCTGAACCAGCAAAGCATTGGTGCCGCCATCATTGGCGATGGCAACCACCACATCCTGATCCTGGCCGCGCCGGATCACCTGGGATAGCTCTTGTTCGGTCAGAAAAGCCAGATCAATCGGCAGCATTAACAGGCTTTTGTAACCCAAACGGCAAACCTCTGAGGCCGCCTGCTCCATGGCGGCATTAAGTCCCCGTCCTTCCGTTTGTCTCAGCGTGAGACAGCCCAGACGTTCCGCTTTGGTCAGCACCTTGCTATCTTCGCTCACCACCAACAGGTCATAATCAGAGAAGTGCTGCTGAAGATAGCCAAGGGTGTACTGATACAGATGTTTCGCCAGAACCTCCCGCTGCTGATGGTTTAACGCCGGTGACAGGCGTTGCTTGGCAAGTTCCGGTGATTTAACCGGCACCACAATGCAAAGGGATGCTGTTTTATCAAGGGCTTCAGAAGATCTGTTCGCTCTGGACGTTCTGATGGATCTATCGGCTAAAGAATCATGGGATTTCATAGGAGCGCCTCTTCCATTACGGAACTTGTCGTTGATTGCTTAATCGCCCACTCAAGACTGGCGCTAACCAGCTGCGCTTTATCCTCAAGGCTTTGCATTAAGGTGGGCAGGCAATAGGTCTTGATGCCCAGAGCTTCTATCGCCGCCTGATCCTCTTTATCCTGATGATCAATCACCAGGCCCTGAATCAAACCGGAATAATGCTCCGCTAAGGCGATATTGTTAGCGGCCTTACCCAGAGCGCGCATCATACGATCCGCAGGGCCTTTCACGGTTTGTCCACCAATAAAGGGAGAGATCGCCAGCACAAAGGCGTTGCTGTTTTCAATGGCTTGCCTGATCTGGGGGATGGCTAAAATCGCACCAATACTGACCAAAGGATTACTGGGCGCCAGCAAAATAATATCGCTATTGCTCAGCTGCTTAAGCACCTCAGGGGTTGCGGTGGCCTGCTCTGCTCCCTGATAACGAATCCCGTCAATCTCAGGCTGGCACTGATGCTGGACAAAGTAGCGCTGGAAACTGTGCCACTGACCATCAAAGTGAATCTGTGTCGGCACCTTGTCATTGCTGGGCGGCATAATCGGCAGTTTCAGACCAAAACGCTGGGCGATACCCTGGGTCACCTCGGTCAGGGTCGCACCGGAATTAAGGGCACAGGTTCGATAGATGTGGGTGGCAAAATCTTTATCCCCGAGTGTCATCCAGGTCTCATGGCCAAAGGCTTTTAATCCCTCAAGGGCCTGATAGCTTTCATCCCGTAGCCCCCAGCCTTTCTCACGATCAATCTGCCCGGACAAGGAATAGATCAGCGTGTCTATATCAGGGCAAACCGTTAAACCGTGAAAAATATCATCATCGCCAATATTGCCAATCACGGCGGCGTGATCAGCATATCGGGAGGCTTGCAGTCCTTCTGCCGCCTTTGCACCACCGACACCTCCAGCCAGCAGAGTGACCACAGGCGCTGTCATCCCTGACCTCCTGCGGATACCGGTAAAGCATCAGAGGAAGCCAATGCCGGAGACATATCAACCGCTGTCAGAATCGGTGATGGAAAGGTTTTTAAGGTTTGATAGAGAGTCCCGCGCTGCACAGGTGTTAAGCCATTCGCCTGAATATTGGCAACCATATCGCTGGGCAATACCTCCTGACCGTGGCTACCACCGGCGGCTCGGGAGATACTTTCATTCATTAGTGTGCCGCCCAGATCATTAACACCGGATTTCAATAATGAGGCCGCCAGCTCCGGCCCCATTTTCACCCATGAAGACTGGATATTAT
Organism: Oceanospirillum sp.; assembly: GCA_048268485.1. Lineage (GTDB taxonomy): Bacteria > Pseudomonadota > Gammaproteobacteria > Pseudomonadales > Halomonadaceae > Oceanospirillum. The sequence continues at coordinate 110,134 of JBLWVL010000011.1, read as the reverse complement.
CGATCTGCCCCTGCAGCATCAGCCTTGCTACAGCGTGCATTTTCAGGTGTTCATCATCTGTCGGGCCGGTACGAACCTGATCCGGGTTATCGTTATACAGTGCGGTTTCGTAGTGGATAAAACCAAGGGGGACAAATTCGGTAAAACCGCCGGTTTCTTTCTGAATGCTCCGTAACAGAGCCATATGCTCGGCCCAGTGCTTTGGAGTATCCACATGGCCGTACATAATCGTAGCGGTTGTGGGCAAACCCACACTGTGGGCCGCTTTAATGATGTTGACCCACTCTTCCGTGGTCAGCTTATTTTTGGTGAGTTGCTTGCGTACCTCTACATCCAGAATTTCAGCAGCGGTACCCGGCATGGAACCCAGACCCAGCTCTTTTAGCTCTGCCAAAAAAGCTTTGGGTGTCATACGGGCTTTTTTACTGCCGTACCAGATTTCAAAAGGTGAAAACGCATGAATATGTATCTCCGGCACACGGGCTTTCACATGGGTAATAATGCCGCGATAGTAGTCCGCATCCAGATCAGGGTGTAGGCCGCCCTGAATACACACCTCCGTTGCCCCTCGCTGCCAAGCCTCTTCGGCTCTGTCTGCAACCTGCTCCAGACTTAAAAACTCCGCCCCTTCATCACCTTTATGCTTAGCAAAGTTGCAAAAACGACAACCCATATAGCAGACATTGGTAAAGTTGATATTTCGGGTAATGACGAAGCTGGCCTGCAGCCCTTTTCTTTTCTGACGGACAATATTAGCGGTATGGCAAAGAGCGTCGGTTTCTGCCCCTTGTCCATCAAAAAGTAAAATAGCGTCATCTACAGATAACTCTTCTCCCGCCAGAGCCTTCTGTAATACCGCCTGATAGTCCTTACGTATGGCCGGTGATGGTGATGCGCTGTCTATTGCAGATGTATTGGATGTACTCACTGGTACAGAGGTATCGACTGGTGCCAATACAGAGATAGATGAAGAGACGGTGACAGGTGCGTTCATGCGACAAGCCCTCTTGATAGAAGATTCGTTTGATTGAGCCCGTGCACACGTTGCTGCAGGGCTGGCACTAGAAAGTGTTGCTCTGTGGATTGAAATTCAGGATAAATCGTCAGACGTTCAGAGAGCTGATAACCACGGCCACGACAGGCGGCATCTAAACTTTGAATTTGCGGCCAGGCACGTTCCGGGTTAATAAAGTCACGGGTGACAGGAGAGATACCGCCCCAGTCATTAATACCCGCAGAAAGATAAGCCCCGTACTCTTGTTCAAGATTCGGCGGGGCCTGCAGGCTAATCTCTGGCGGGAGTATTAAGCGTGCTATCGCCAGGGTGCGCTTCATCTCATCAAGATCGGGTTCTGCACACCCGGCCATTGCGGTGCCCGGCTTAGCACGGAAGTTCTGAATAATCACTTCCTGAATATGGCCATAGGTTTGATGGATATCACGAATCAGCACCAGGCTTTCGACCCGATCCTCCCAGCTTTCACCGATACCGATCAAAAGGCCGGTGGTAAAGGCGATACCCAATTCACCAGCGGCTTCCAGGGTTGCGGTTCGACGCTTTGGGGTTTTATCAGGGCAACCATAATGAGCCTGTCCCGGCTTCATTAAGTTGATTGAGCTGTTTTCCAGCATCATGCCCATGCTGGCGGCATAGGGCTTTAAGCTGGCCAGTTCGCTTTTTGTCAGCGCCCCAGCATTAATATGAGGCAGAAGTCGTGTGTGCTCTAACACCTGGTCGCACTGGCTTTGCAGATAGTCCAAAGTGCTGGCGTAACCGAGATGCTCAAGCCACTCACGGGCTTTAAGGTGACGTTGCTCGGGCTTTTCACCGAGACTAAACAGGGCTTCAGTACAGCCTGCGGCCTCACCTTGTTTCGCTACCGCCAGCACCTGTTCCGGTGTCATATAGTTGGCGGTTGGGCTATCAGGGTTTTGAACAAAGGTGCAGTAGCCGCAGGTATCACGGCACATATTAGTTAAAGGCAGGAACACTTTAGGCGAATAAGTAACCTGTTTACCCCACTGTGCATCACGAACAGCTGATGCCTGCTCGCACAGTGCATATAGGTCTGGGCCTGTAGCGTTTTTGTATCGATTAGCGTCAGCAGCAGAGATCATGATGAACCACCAAATTTCCGTGAATTTAAATGTTTTACCATTTGGTATAAAACATAAATATCACAAAGAAATTTGATCGGTAAACACGTTTTTTTTAGTGCAGAAGACGCACCAAACTGACTCCAACCTATTTAATACAGATTAACCAAATCATTAACCATCGATTAAAATTCCTATAAAAACATAATGTTAAAGATTCTCTGTTTTTGTCATATTCCATTAACATTAAATTCAGGCTTTGTTTTTACAAACGGTAAAAAGGAATAATTATTTTTTACCGGCACCAAGAGCGTGCAAAATAAGTTCTGTCACAGCTTTCTCTGCCCGTGCATAACCTTCCTCATGGAGTTGTGACTGCCCCATTAAAATATCCATTTGGGTGGAAAAGTCAGCATATGACTGAGTCGTCGCCCAAACCATAAAAAAGAAATGAGGAGGGTCTATTTTGTTAATAAAACCCTTATTAATCCATGAGTTAACAACATTTATATCACGCTCAAATTGTGGCTTTAAATCGGAAATCAGATAGGATCTGAGCACCGGTGCACCGCCAATAATCTCATGGGCAAAGACTTTAGAGCCGTAGGGGTAATCCCTGGAAAGTTGCATTTTCGCCTTCACATAATGGCGAATCGAGGTCTCGGGGTCCGCCTCTGAAAGCTCCAGAAGTTGCAGCTTATCAATCCAGATGCCCAGGGTTTCCTGTAAAACCCTTTTGTATAGTAAGTCTTTGTTTGCAAAGTAATAAATTAAGTTTTGCTTGGAAATATTTGCCCGCTCAGCAATCCGCTCCATGGAGGCCCCACTAAAACCCCGTTCAGCAAAAACAACCTCCGCTGAACGTAAAATCCGCGACTCCAACATCTCCCTGTTAATCGCCTGTTTCGTTTTTTTGCTGACTGTCTTTACCACAAAAAGAACCACCTTCTAACATACTGAATTAAAATATTTTTTTGATAAAACAATGCCATTTCATCCTGTCTTTAAAACTTAGCGGAAACAACACGACTATCGTTGAATTAAACCCTGATTTATAAAGTTGGCCTCCTGCTTGCATTAGCCTTTTGCGTGATATTTTGATCATCCAACTCCTCTGCAATTTAAGCTGTTCATTTATCGAGGAGTTTTTAACTCTTAAATTTTACCAAATGGTAAATAAAATAGATAAGCAAATACTCTCTTATTAACAGCCATACAGTCTACTTCACTATTTTTAGGAGTCATATATGCAGGATTTACGGATCAACAAAGAGCGTCTCTGGGATAGCCTGATGGAGATGGCACAATTTGGCGCTACCGAAAAAGGCGGTTGCAATCGCCTGGCAGGAACCGATTTAGATAAGCAAGCCCGTGACCTATTCGTATCTTGGTGTAAAACCGCTGGCTGTGAGATCACTATCGACAAGATTGGTAATATCTTTGCCCGTCGCCCGGGTAAGAATAATGATCTTCCCGCCGTAGGCACCGGCAGTCATTTGGATACCCAGCCGACAGGTGGCAAGTTTGACGGTGTTTTTGGGGTACTGGCCGGTGTTGAAGTTTTACGCACGCTGCATGAAAACAAGATCGAAACCCCAACCGCCATGGAATTTTCTGTCTGGACCAATGAAGAAGGTTCCCGTTTTCAACCGGCCATGCAGGGCTCTGGTGTTTATGCCGGTCGCTTTGACCTTGAAACCGAACTGAATAAAACCGATGTTGACGGTATTCGCTTAGGCGATGAGCTTAAACGTATCGGTTATTTAGGGGATGCAGAGCCTGGTAGCCGTAATGTTGGTGCTTTCTTTGAAACCCATATTGAGCAAGGCCCTATTTTAGAAGATGCTGACAAAGCCATCGGTATTGTTCGCCTGGGTCAGGGCATTCGCTGGTACAACATTGAGATTCAAGGTAGGGAGTCTCATTCGGGAACCACCCCTATGTATCTGCGTAAAGATGCCATGGTAGCTTCTGCTGAAATCATCTCCGAAATTGAAAATATCGCCCACCGCCATGAAAACGGCTTAGGCACTGTTGGCTTTATGCAGGTTTATCCCAACTCCCGCAACACCATTCCCGGCAATATCAAATTCAGTGCCGACCTTCGTAACCCCAAGCCGGATGTACTGCTCACCATGCATGAAGAGCTAACCGCCTTTTGCCAAAGCGTTGCAGACAAACGCGGCCTTGAGATCAACCTGGATCCGTTCTGGTATTTCGCACCGGTGGAGTTTAACGCCTCCGATGATGTAAAAGCCGCCACAGAAAAACTCGGCTACAGTCACATGGATATCTATGCCGGTGCCGGTCATGACGCTTGCTATATGGCAGACCTGGTGCCCGCCGGCATGATCTTTACTCCCTGCGAAGGTGGTATCAGCCATAACGAAGTTGAATACAGCTCCCCCGAACAATGTGAAGCCGGAGCCAATGTTTTGCTGCATACCATGCTTGAAGCAAGTCACCGCTTAGCGTCTGCTTCATAAGCGATTTCTCCCTTTAAAAACATTTCCCCTAGGATAACCGTGCTTTTGCACACCATAATCAAAAATCGAAAGGTGCAAAGATGACGAGTAAAGCGATAAAACAAGGCGAATTTTACGAACTGGATGCAAAAGATGACCTGAAGTCCAGCCCCGCTTACAGCGATGACCTGGCCCCAACAAAAATCAAGGAGCGAACCTGGGGTATTTTTAATATTGCAGCCCTTTGGGTTGGTATGGCGATCTGCGTACCCTCTTACACCCTGGGCGGTGTATTAACCGCTTACTTTGGTTTGTCAGTTACTGAAGCCCTGATAACTATTCTTGTGGCCAATGTTATCTTACTTTTTCCTCTGACAATGAACGCCTACCCCGGAACCAAGTTTGGTATCCCTTTTCCGGTGGTCTTACGCTCCTCATTTGGTATTGTAGGTTCTAACATCCCCTGCCTTATCCGTGGACTGGTCGCCTGTGGCTGGTTTGGTATTCAAACCATGTTTGGCGGTTTAGCGATTCACTTATTGTTCTCGGCCTTCTCAGACAGCTGGGCTTCCTTAGGGGGCGTCGGTGAGGTGATTGGCTTCTTTATTTTCTGGGCATTACAGATGTATGTCGTGATCCGTGGCGCAGAATCTATCAAGTGGCTGGAAACCCTGGCCGCACCGCTGCTGTTAGTTGTTAGCCTGGGTCTGATGTTTTGGGCCAGCGGCAAGGTATCCTTTGTTGAAGTATTAGCAACACCGGCAACACGCCCTGAAGGTGCCAGTTTTTGGGGTTATTTCTTTGGCGGCTTAACCGCAATGATCGGCTTCTGGGCTACACTATCACTGAATATCCCCGACTTTAGCCGCTATGCTAAATCTCAAAAAGATCAGGTTATTGGCCAGATTTTAGGCTTACCTCTGACCATGTTCTTCTTTGCCGCACTAGGTGTTGTTCTGACGGCGGCATCAACAACACTGGTAGGGGAAACCATCTCTGACCCTATCTCTTTAATCGGTAAAATTGATAGCCCGTTCTGGGTCGCTATTGCGATGGTTTTAATTATCATTGCCACCATCTCCACTAATACCGCCGCCAACATTGTATCCCCTACCAATGATTTCCAGAATATCGCTCCCAAACTGATCAACCATACCCGCGGCGTACTGATGACAGGTGCAGTAGGTATTGTATTGATGGGCTGGGAACTGCTGAAGAAAATGGGCTGGATCGTGTCCGATGTTAGTGTCGAAAGTATGTACACCAACTGGCTATTGGGTTATTCAAGCCTTCTGGGGCCTATCGCCGGTATTATGATCGTGGATTATTTCCTGATCAAAAAACAAAACCTCGACCTTATCGCACTCTACTCTTCTAAGGGTGATTACCCCGCATTCAACCCTGCAGGCCTTATCGCATTTGCAGTTCCTGTTGCTGTAACCATTGCATCTTTTGCTGTTGATGCCCTTAGCTGGTTCTACGATTACGGCTGGTTTACCGGTGCATTTACCGGTGCTCTTATTTACTTTCTTGTGGCAAGCAAACAATCGGCAGCCAATAAACAACAAATCGTTAGCAGCAGCGCCGCTTAATTAAGGGAGACCTATATTATGTTACTGATTAAAGGTGGCACTATTGTTACCCATGAAGAAAGCCGAGAAGCGGATCTTCTGTGCGATAACGGTAAAATCATTCAAATAGGTGCTGATTTGTCAGCACCCGATGCTGAGGTGATCGATGCAACCGGCAAGTTGATTATGCCCGGCGGTATCGACCCACACACCCATATGCAGTTGCCCTTTATGGGCACCGTGGCAAAAGATGACTTTGCCTCCGGAACCGCCGCTGCGCTGGCCGGTGGCACCACGACCATTATTGATTTTGTTATTCCAAGCCCACAGCAATCCCTACTGGAAGCCTATCAGCAGTGGCGTGACTGGTCTGAGAAAGCCCATGCCAACTACTCCTTCCATGTGGCGATTACCTGGTGGGATGACTCCGTCGCCAAAGAGATGACCACCTTGGTAAAAGAGCATGGGGTTAACTCTTTCAAACACTTTATGGCCTATAAAAATGCCATTATGGCCACGGATGATATTCTGGTGGCTAGTTTTACCCAGTGCTTAGAGCTCGGCGCTGTGCCAACCGTTCACGCGGAAAATGGCGAGCTGGTCTTTCACCTCCAGCAGAAAATGCTACAAAAAGGTATGAACGGCCCTGAAGCTCATCCTCTGTCCCGCCCATCGTCAGTCGAAGGTGAAGCCGCCAACCGGGCGATCTCTATTGCCAAGACCTTGGGGGCTCCTATTTATCTGGTGCATGTTTCTACGGAAGAAGCGGCAGATGCTATTCGCTATGCTAAAGATCACGGTCAAACGGTCTTTGGTGAAGTGCTGGCAGGGCACTTAGTTGTGGATGACAGTGTTTATCAGAACACTGACTGGGAAACCGCTGCCGCCCATGTCATGAGCCCGCCATTCCGGCCCAAGCATCATCAGGATGCCCTTTGGAAAGCGGTTCAGGGCGGAACCTTGCAAACCACCGCAACGGATCACTGTGCCTTCTGCGCGGAACAGAAAGCCATGGGTAAAGAGGATTTCACCAAGATTCCAAACGGGACAGCCGGTGTGGAAGAGCGCTTAATGGTGCTGTGGGATAAAGGTGTCAACTCCGGCAAGATTACCGCCAATGAGTTTGTTGCGCTAACCTCAACCAATACGGCGAAGATCTTTAATCTTTATCCTCAAAAAGGCTCTATTCGTGAAGGTGCGGATGCCGATTTGGTGATCTGGGACCCAGAGCAGAGCAAAACTCTCTCAGCGAAGAGCCACTGGTCTAATATTGAGCACAGCATCTTTGAAGGCATGACGGTATCAGGAGTCCCTGTTACCACCATTTGTAATGGCAAAGTAGCCTTCGATAATGGCAAGCTTTTAGCAGCACAAGGAGATGGGCAATATGTTAAACGCGCACCCTATGCCCCCTTCTACCAGGCATTAGAGAAACGCTTATCGCTGGCGGAGCCTAAACCCGTTGATCGTAACTAATCATTCAGATCAGAAGCTGGATAGCACTCAATTTATACGGACAAAAAAACGGCAGCCTAAGCTGCCGTTTTTTACGCTAACACTGCAGTCCTGAAGAGTCACCGCTTAAAACAGGCACAAGCTTACTGAGCCTGTTCTGTCTTAGCTTCTTTATCCAGCTGCAGGGTTGTTAATGTACGCTGGCGTATCTCTTTCAGCATTTCCGGCTGATCAGAAAGTGTGAAGCCATAGGAAGGCACCATCTCTTTGATCTTATCCTGCCAACCATCCGAGGCCAGACGGTCTTTAAAGCATTTTTCGATAATTCCAATCATGGTATTAACCGAAGTCGATGCACCGGGGGACGCGCCCAGCAGGGCTGCCAGAGAGCCATCAGCAGTGGTGATCGCTTCTGTACCGAACTCCAGCTTTCCTTTCCCCTGCTCATCTTTCTTGATGATCTGCACCCGTTGACCTGCCATCGCCAGTTCCCAGTCATCATCCTGAGCTTCCGGGAAAAAATTCCGCAGAGAATCACAGCGGGCACTGTGGGACTGACGCACTTCACTGATCAGGTACTTGGTCAGATCCATATTGTTCATGCCCACGGACATCATTGGCATCAGGTTGTCCGGGCGGATGGTGCTGACCAGGTCAAACATGGAGCCCTTTTTCAGAAACTTGGTCGTGAAACCGGCAAAAGGACCAAACAACAATGCCTTCTCGCCATTAATAATCCGGGTATCCAGATGCGGCACAGACATTGGAGGCGCACCGATCGGTGCCATCCCGTAAACTTTCGCCATATGCTGCTCAACAATTTCAGGCTTCTTACAAACCAGCCACATACCGCTTACCGGGAAACCGCCGTAGCCTTTACCTTCTTCTACACCGGACTTCTGCAGCAGCGGCAAAGCACCACCACCTGCTCCCAAGAAGACAAAACCGGCATTAATTGTCACATTGTTGCCATTTTTATCTTTTAACTTAACGTTCCAGCGACCATCTTTGGCTTTGTCGATGTCCTGAACATTGTGGCTCAGCAGCAGTTCAAAGCCGTCCTGTTTCTGCAGGTGGTCAACCATGTTGCGGGCTACGGAACCAAAATCAACATCAGAGCCATAACGCACGCGGGTTGCTGCAACTTTTTCGGAAGGATCACGATTCTGCATTACCAACGGCATCCACTGACGAATCACTTCGTGATCTTCAGAGAACTCCATATCTACAAAAGCCTGGGACTGACTGAGGGTCTGATAGCGGGCACGCAAAAACTCGACATTCTTCTCACCCCAGACAAAGCTGCAGTGCGGTGCCGTATTAATAAACTTTTCAGGGGAAGGAAGTGCCTTCTGCTCCACAAGATAGGACCAGAATTGCAGGCTGACCTCAAAGGCCGAGTTGATTGCGAAGGCTTTGGTAGTATTGACGCTGCCATCAGCTTGCTGAGGGGTATAGTTCAGCTCACAGTATGCAGCGTGACCAGTACCGGCATTGTTCCAGCCATCGGTACTCTCGTGCGCCACATGGTCAAGGCGCTCTACCATAATGAGGTTAATATTGGGATCCAGCTGCTTTAACAGCATACCCAGGGTCGTGCTCATCGCACCGGCCCCTACTAGCAACACATCTGCAGTTTTTGCGGTCATAGAGCTTTGCCATTCATCGTATTGTTGGGATTGAACCGACACCAGAAATCAGCTTTTGGCTTCTCCGACCCGTCTTAGTCAAACAGTCGGGCAGAGTCTCTGGATATCCCTTTTTAGTTATCATCGAGGGTACACATGAACCATCTACAGGATCAGATAATTGATGAGACATTTTGTCTACAATTCCCCGTGGATGGCGCAGAATTATACGGATTCTGACTGAAAAGTCTTGAGCTAAAATGAGTAAATAACTTATCAATTGGGCGAATATTACCTCTAAAGTCGTAGCGATCCACCCTTGTATTTAACAGATAGCACCCATCTGACAAATTGTTCCGTCCTGTGGGTCTTTTTTTCCCGGCGGAGAACAAGGCTGCAGCGCACACAAAAAAGACTGCTGACCCGCAGCATCCTTTACAATCACAGCATTGCGCCTGAAAATAGAAACATGGCCATTCTGTTGCAGGCCGCAGCCAGTGCCGTGTCTTACTATTAATCGCCCTGCCACTTTCACCCAAAGGAACAGACCATGTCATTTGAAAGTGCTCTGACATTTTTTATCGCACTCTTTATCTTTGGTATCACTCCGGGGCCTGGTGTATTTGCCATTCTGGCCAGAGGTATGATGTTTGGTGCACGTAGCTGCCTGCCAATGGCCGTGGGCATGATTGCCAGTGATATTGTCTATCTGATACTGGCCTGCCTGGGTTTGGCCGCCGTTGCTGAGCATTGGGGTGGATTGTTTACAATTATCCGCTATGTGGGTGCTGCCTACCTGCTCTATCTGGGATACAAAATGTTCACCAGCAAGCCGGATCTGAGCCAGCAGGGTAATGCGGGCAGCGAGCAGGGTATGGTTGCAGGCTTTATTCAGGGTTTTCTGATCTCCGCCTCCAACCCTAAAGTGATCCTCTTCTATATCGCCTTCTTACCAACCTTTATGGATCTGACCGTGCTGACCGCTCAGGATATCGGGCTGGCCTCAGTACTGACCTTTATCGCCTTGTTATCAGGCCTGATGCTAATTGCCGCCTTTGCCGCCTGGGCCAGTAAGATGCTGCGCTCGGAGCAATCGGTAAACCGCCTGAACAAGAGCGCCGGTGGCATTATGATGAGCGCTGGTGTCTATCTGGGGCTGAAGAGTTAAGAGTCCCTCAGTCTGCAACCTAATGCACAAAAAAGGCGGATGCTTATAAAAGCATCCGCCCCTTTTTGTGGTTCGCTTGTGCTAACCCGGCAGCCGGATCGATAACTGCAAACCACCTTCAGGATGATTTTCCGCTTCCAGCGTACCGTCAAGGCGCTCAATAGCCCGGCGGGCGATACTCATACCGAGGCCATAACCATCACCGTGACCGCCAGAGCCTCTTACAAAGGGTGTAAAGAGTTCCTTCAGCAGATCATCATTAATGCCTTCGCCATGATCCCGCAGTCGGATCAGCAACCCGCTCCCCTCCTGACGGGCAGAAAGCTCCAGCAGGCTATCCTCCGGAGTATATTTCAGGGCATTACCGATACCGTTACGTAAGGCTCGTGCCAATAAGTCCCGATTGAGCTTCAGTTGCAATGCTTCCGGTTCAATGGATACGTCCACAGGACGTTTGGGCTGACTGAACCTGAGATCACTAATCAGTTCATCAAACAGCTCTTTTACCGAAAAACGATCACCTTCCTTATGGGCACTTTCAAGGCGGCTGTATGAAAGAATCTCGGCAATCAGACCATCAAGACGCTCGCACTCGCGATTGATCCGCTGTGCCAGAGAACTTCCCTCCCCCAGTTGCTGCTCAGCCAAACCGGCACTGACCTGCAGGCGGGCCATGGGAGCACGAAGTTCATGGGAGACATCCTGCAACAGGCGTTGCTGATTTTTCAGCGTGCCTTCAACATAGTCTGCCATCTGGTCAAATTCCCGGGTCAGATCCCCAATCTCATCCCTGCGCCGACTGAGCTTTGCTGAGGCCCGGGCACTGAGATCACCATGACGATAGATCTGCTTAACATACTCACTGAGCTGCCGGATCGGTCTGACCAGGACTATACTGAGAATTAATGCTGACAGCGCTGCAACAGCCAATATCAGTACCATTTGAATAGAAAAAAGGTAGCCTGTGAAGCGCTCTTTATGTTTCAGGGGCAATGGAATATCGGTTAACAAACGATAATCCCTCCCGGTCTCAGACTTTAATTTGATCGCAAAAGAGTCTCGCGGCGGTGGCCTACGGTGGCCTGTTATCTGTACGCCTAAACGCCTGTGTTCCGTATCCACTTCATATAGCCAAACCGGCGGCCGTCTGTCTCTTCGGTGATCAAATACGGAAAAATCCTGACTTTCAAACCGATTACGAGGCAAGACCCAGGCTGGCGATTCCTGCGAGGGATTATCCAGGAGGTTACCGTAGCTTTTATCCTCAATACTTTTTTGCGAGTCCTCATAAAGCTCAATCAGCTCTAGCGCCTGATGCTTAAACTGGGATTTAATCAGGTGTCGCCAACGATCCTCATCGTTACTGTTAGCAACAACCAGAAAGACTCCTGCCATCCCCAGAGCACTGACCAGCCAAATGGTGAGAAATATTTTCCAGAATAGCGTATTTAACCATCTCATGATCAGTTAGCCCTGCTCTTGCTGGCCGGTATAAACAAAAATATACCCTTGCCCACGCACTGTTTTGATCAGCTCCTTGCCATCTATTTTGTCCTTACCGGAACCACTCAGGTGCGGCACCAACTTCTGACGCACCCGGCTGACATGGACATCAATGGCTCTGTCATAAGCGGTCAGTTCACGATGCAGAACCCAGCGGGTTAACTGCTCTTTACTCAGAACCTGTCCGGCATGCTGCATCAGGTAAGTCAGTACATTGAACTCAGCGCTGGTCAACTCCAGCAACTCACCGGACACCTTCGCCTCACGGGTTGATGGATTCACACTGACCGGCCCAATAACGACTGCCTCATCCGTCAGTCGCCCCTCCACCGGAGCCTGTGCCAAACTGCGCCGTAACACCGCCCGAATACGCGCCAGCAACTCGCGGGGATTACAGGGTTTACCCAGGTAATCATCCGCCCCCATCTCAAGCCCCAGAATACGGTCAATCTCATCACCTCGGCCTGTCAGCATAATCACAGGCAGCTTATGGCTGGGGCGAATCTGTTGCAGCAACTCAAGGCCTGTAGTACCCGGCATCATAATATCCAGCACCATCAGGCTATAGCGCTGGCCCTGTAACATATCAATGGCCTGCTCTGCACCGTAGGCAGCATCAACCTGATAACCCTCTGCGCTCAGGTACTCCATCAGCAGGCTGCATAGCTCTTTATCATCATCAACCAGTAATAATCGTTCGTTAGGCATCGTGTTACCTCAGCAGTGCATCTCTAAGTAGTCTCTTACGGGTAATGATACTGCCTTTGGTCTTTAACGTAAGGCACTGTATTCCTTTCTGGATGGGGTTTTACCTAACTTTACACCTCATTGTCACAACTTTGCGTGGTAAAAGATCATACTCACTTCATCGAAAACGACTTCCAAAAACGGAAGAACCAACATCAGATGGAGATACCCTTTATGACACTTCTGAAAAATATGAAAAGCAAAAAAACTTTCGCCCTACTGGGTTCCACATTGGCAGCATTAACTTTAAGCGCCACGGTTGCAGCTCATCCGGGTAAAAAGCAAGACGACCATCAGCGTGTAAAATGCGATAAAGAGCAGTGTCAGGAGCAACACGCAGAACACCGCCTCAAAAAGATGAAACGTTTTCTGAAGCTAAGTGATGCGCAGACTGACAAAATAAAATCCCTGTTCGAGCAACATAAGGAAAAACGGGACGAAGACCGTTCACCCCGCTCTCTGCAGCTGGCACTTCAAAAACTTGACCCAACCGATAAACAGTATGAAAACAAAGTGGCTGACCTGATTGAAAATGCCCAGAAGAAGATGGCAGAGCGGATACAAGACCGTGCAACGCTGCGTCAGGAGATCTATCTTCTGCTATCCCAGGAGCAACGTAGCAAGCTGGAGTTAATGGAAGAGATGCGCCAGTACATGGGGGATAAAGGGCCAAAGGGACCTAAGGGTGAACATCGGCACCACAAGAAGATGCGTCCTGCACCTATGGAAGCCTCTTAACCCTTAACCCTGGAACCTCATCTGAAAAAGCGGCAACTTAATGCCGCTTTTTTTATACCCGGGGGTTAAGCAGGAACCAACAATGCCTGCACACATTTGTAAAGAAAGTGCATTTAATCTTTACACCGTAAAGATACGTTAAGAAAAAACAAGTAGTGATAAGAGAGCTAAATCTTTGTTTCCTCAAGAAAAATAGGCACCAACCTTGCTCTATAACTATTGCCGGTCAGCAGCTTCTGTGACGTAAAGAAGCGGCAAGCTCTGAGCGGATACAGTTAATTGACGAAACAATGACCCATTCCCAAAACACTCAATAAAAGGAGTGACCTATGAGTATTAATGGTGTTCAGAGTGTTGGACAAAACCAGATGCAGGAGATGCGTAAACCGCCATCTCCCGAGGAACTGGCAGGACGCATGTCGCAATCCATTGAGGATGGCGATATTGATCTGGATAGTCTGGTTGAAAATCTAACGGAACGCTTTGGTGAAGACGCATCATCTATTGTTGCCGATGATGGCTCTTTAGACATGGATGCGCTGACAAACCTACTGGCAGAGAACGCGCCTCAGGGACCTGGTGGCCAACCACAAGGTGGAATGGGTGGTATGCCACCACCACCGCCACCACAAGGTATGGCATCAACGGAAGAACTGGAAACTAAGTTGCTTGAGGAGTATGGCGAAGAAGCCACTTCTGCGGTATTCACTGAAGATGGTATCGACTTTGAAGCATTGAAAAGTCTGTTAACCAGCAGTGAATCGCAGGAAACCGGCTTCCTGCTGGATGTAGAAGGCTAAGCAAAATACTTAGTATCGGGGTGCGGACTTGTCCGCACCTCTTCAACCCCTTATTCCGTTGCAAACAATTTCAGCGCATCACCTGTTAAACGATACCCTACCCACTCACCTTGCGGCTTAGCTCCGAAAGATTCGTAAAAATCGATGGCAGGCTGGTTCCAGTCCAGAACATTCCACTCAAACCGTCCACAGTTTTCTGCCACAGCCTTCTGGGCCAGATGTTTCAGCAGGGCTTTACCGGCACCGCAGCCACGAAATTTCGGAGTAATATAAAGATCTTCCAGAAAAATGCCGTACTGGCCGAGCCAGGTTGAGAAGTTATAAAAGTAGATCGCATAACCCGCCATCTCCCCATCCACTTCACAGACCAGACCGAAGGCTTTCGGATCATCACCAAACAGTGCCAGTTGCAATTGCTCCGGGTTGGTCTTTACCTCGTCAGAGGCCTTTTCATAAACGGCCAGCTCAACAATCATTTCGAAGATACGAGTGACATCCTCGCGGGTTGCGGGACGAATCTGAATTGCAGACATAAATCTCTCCTGAAAACCGTGCTTATGGAAACCATACTTATAAAAACAGTGACTTACCGTAAAAGTAGGTAGCTCAAATCAGCGGACAACATAAGGCAAGGACGAAAGAAAAGACAGAACTCAGAACAAAAAAAGCCGGTGCTCAGAAAGCACCAGCCAATTTCACGGAGCTGATTTATCAGCGCAGCGTTTCATGCGGCCGCTTAGTCAAAACCTGTGAGGGTTGCCACCGATATAGTTAACGTCCGGTTAAAGATCTGCGCCTGAAGTATCACGTGGCAGGAAGGCGTGTTTTTCCCAAAGATCATACTGCTTACGGAAGCTATCCAGATCGGTCCACACCTTTTTGAAGAACTCGTTTTTTGCACTCTGTTCTTCAACCACTTCATTCCAGGCGCTGTTATAAGCACTCAGAATCTCATCACTCCAGTACCGAATCTCCACGCCGTTTTTCTTGGCATTGGCCAGTACTTCAAACTGCTTGGCTTCACCTTCCGCCAGAGAATCTGCCACAACGGCTTTACAGGCGGTCTCGACCAGAGATTGTTGCTGGCCGCTCATCGTGTTCCAGACTTTCTTATTGATCAGTAACTCCTGCATAGAGGTTTGCTGGTGCCAGCCAGGGAAATAGTTGTACTTAACGATCTTCTGGAAGCCTAACATCTGATCAACCTGAGGCAGCGAGAATTCAGCGGCATCAATCACGCCTTTTTCCAGTGCACTGAAGATTTCTCCTGGAGCGATCTCTACAGTACCAACACCCATTTTATCCATTACATTAGCGCCCAGACCGTAGAAGCGCATATTAAGCCCTTTCAGGTCTTCAACCGTATCGATTGGCTTTGCAAACCAGCCAGAGGTTTCAGGAGGGATCATGCCACACGGAATCGCATGCACGTTATAGCCCGAGGTGTCGTACATCTCCTGATGCAGTTTCCGACCGTTGCCGTAGTACATCCAGGCCATAAACTCACTGGCTTCCGGGCCAAAAGGCACCGAGGTAAAGAAAGCGGCAGCCGGCATTTTACCCTGCCAGTTCGCCGAAGCTGCAAAGCCAGAGTTGACCTTGCCCGCCGATACCGCACCTAATATCTCAGAAGGTGCAATCAGTTTACCCGGCTCATAAATCTTCATACGCACGGCTCCGCCACTGGCAGTGTTAAGAATATCTGCCAGCTTAACAACCGGTGTACCAACCGCAGGTAGCTTAGAAGGAAAAGCAGTTGGAGTTTTCAACAACAGGCGATCTGCAGCATTAACCGGGGCTGCAGTTAATGCCACAGGAACCAGGGCAGCAGTTAAGCCAAAAGCTTTTACCAGTGTTTTAGTGGGTAGTGTTTTAGGGATACTCAGTCTTTCCGGACTCATTATTATTGCTCCAGCATTCGTAGGATTTGCATATTTTTATAGGATTTTTTTATTTGGCCAGGGCGCTGAACTGGAATAGTATCTGCGCTCCGGCCCGGTTCAGGCAGAGGGTGCTGCCTTAAGATCCATCAAAGATCGAAAATTTTGCCTGGGTTCATAATGCCTTTCGGGTCCAGTGCCAGCTTGAGGCTTCGCATCAGATCCACAGCCTCACCGTGCTCTTGCAGCAGATAGCCTTTTTTGCCATAACCAATACCGTGCTCACCAGTACAGGTGCCTTTCAGCTCCAGCGCCTTGGCGACGATCGCTTTGGACAGTGCTTTACCTCTGACCTGCTGCCCGGCATCGTTTTCATCTAACAGAATCAGCACATGGAAGTTGCCATCCCCGACATGGCCAACAATCGGGCAGGTCAAACCGGAAGCAACCGCTTCCTGCTCAGAAAACAGCACGGCTTCTGCCAGGCGGGAAACCGGCACGCATACATCAGTGGTCAGTACAGAGGCTCCGGGCTGCAGCGACAGACCAGCAAAGTAGGCCTGATGACGAGCCCTCCAGAGTGCATTACGGGCTTCTGTGCTTTCCGCCCAGCTAAAGGCACTGCCGCCCATAGAGGCCGCCAGGTCTTCCACCAGCTCCACCTGCTCCGCAACAGAGGCGGCAGTGCCGTGGAATTCAAAAAACAGCGTGGTTTTCGGCTCAAAACCTTCCAGCCCGGAGTAACTGATGCAGGCTTTCATCTGCAGCGCATTTAAAAGCTCAATACGGGCAATAGGGATGGCACACTGCATCACGGAGATTACGGTATCCACAGCACTTTGCAGATCATCAAACTGGCAGGTCGCGGCTTTAATCGTGTCCGGGATCGGGTGCAGGCGCAGCTGGATTTCGGTGATCACACCTAAGGTACCTTCCGCTCCGGTATAAAGGTGGGTCAGGTCATAACCGGCAGAACTCTTACGCGCACGGCCACCGGTTTTAATGATACGGCCATCCGGCGTGACCACCGTCAGACCAATAACATTTTCACGCATGGTGCCATAGCGAACGGCATTGGTGCCGGATGCCCGGGTAGAAACCATACCACCAATACTGGCATTGGCACCGGGGTCAATCGGGAAAAAGATGCCGTCATAACGCAGCGCCTGATTCAGTTCTTCGCGGGTTACCCCAGCCTGAACCCGGCAATCCAGGTCTTCAGTATTGGTTTCCAGAATCTGGTTCATCTCGGAAAGATCCAGAGAGATTCCACCTTCCAGTGCCATTAAATGACCTTCAACAGAGCTACCGGCTCCGTAGGGGACAACAGGAACTCGATGCTGATGGCACAGCGCCAATACCTGAGCCACTTCTTCATTGGTATGTACCATGGCAACCGCATCCGGAGCGAAGCATCCGTAGCTATCTTCTCCCTGGCCATGCTGATCACGCACCGCCTGAGCAGTAATCAGCCGCTCTCCCAATAATGTTGTCAGTTGCATGATCACAGAGGCGCGGGTCGATGCATCCGCGTAACAAAAGGGGGCCATTTGGCCAGATACAGATGAGTTGATCTCCTGAGAGGTCATAGTGCAGCTCCTGATTGCTGTCATTCAGACATAGCGTTTATGGCCTCACCTCGTGTCCTCTCTTTAACTTCGGGAGGTGGTCATCGGGCAAAGCTCGTTTATAGGGGGTCAAAAACCTCAATATAAGTATGCGAGATAATAGAACTTGCCCTAATGGTAAAAAAATTATTTATTAGAATAGAATCATTCTAAAAAAGAATGATAAAATCAAAATTTTCCACAAAATGTTATTATTTTGTTTTTATAGCGGTAACTAAATAGCCTTAAAGACGATAAAAGATCAATATCAGAGGATAAAATTGCCTTTTTATAGCCGGAAAAACAGAGAGCTGGTAAGGTGGTCATTCATTTATTTTATACTGAAAATACCCCCAATTAAGGGAGCTCATTCAGCCCCTAAGATAGTCATGCACACTGAAGTGTGTAAATACCCGGATTAGGCAAGTCCACAAATACCTGGCACAGATACCGAATCCATGCAGATATACCACTCAGAAAGACAATCATGAAAGAAATGTGCAAACACCTGTTATCACCTTGCTTCTCCAGCACCTTCCGGTCAGAGCAGGAGTGCTTCAGCTAATGCAGGATAGCCACAACCTGAGTCAACGTCTTAGCCGGGTTAACCTTAACCTGCTGGTGGCTTTTCACGCTTTGTATCAGGAACGCCATCTGACCCGTGCCGCAAACCGAATCAGCCTGAGCCAGCCAGCGATGAGTCATGCATTAAAAAAATTGCGCGGCCAGTTCAGTGATGAACTCTTCATCAAAACATCTGAAGGAATGCAACCAACACCATTGGCAAGCCGGCTGTTTCAACGAATCGAAACCGGTCTGTTACAACTGGATGAGGCTATCAGCAGCAGCCATAGTTTTAATCCGAAAAAAGAAGTGCGCGAGTTTCGTATAGGTATTACGGACTTCATGATTAGCGAACTCGTCCCCTACCTGGTCCGCGCCGTAAATGAACAAGCCCCCGGTATCAGCTTTAATATTCTCTATACCAAGATCTCCAGCCCGGAAATAGCCTATAAGCTGCTGCAGGATCAGGAACTGGATCTGGCAATCTCGCAATTTGAATACCTGCCACAGGGAACCTGCTACGAGATGCTTTATGAGGATCACTTAGTGTGCGTAGGGGATGAAACGGTTTATGGCAAAAAAGAAGTCCTGAGCCTTGATGAGTTTCTGACACCTCCCCATGTCGCCCTGTCCCACCGGGAAGATGAGCCCATTCTGGTCAACAGAAAACTGATCTCCCTGGGGATGCAGCGCAAGGTTGTGGTTAAAACCCCCTATATTGCGACTCTTCCGGCAATTCTGACCGGAACCAATATGATCACAGTGATTACCGAATATGGCGCAGAACTGATCTGCCCAAAATCATCCCTGAAAACCTATCAGATACCCATTAAGTTTGACCCACTTTATGTTTGCCAGATCTGGGAGAGCCGAAAGGATGATGACCCTGGGATCCACTGGTTACGTACTGTGGTACGCAACTGCCTTCAGGAACAGGGGATAAGCCGCTAATGTCATCACAGGATATGCAAAATAATGATACCCGCTACCTGTACTACACTGACCAGCCGGACTGGCAACAATTAGATAGCTTAATTGCAATCCGTAAGGCCCTGCAGGAACTGGTAGCCGGTATTGGGTTTGATACAGCAAGCCTGATTTACGCCCCTGTAGGTGAACTACCTAACCGGACACCCGGACCGGTATACCCGTTAGTGACCGTGGGTAATGATAATCTGCGCTGGCTAAAGCAGTGGCGGGAACATACAGAACACAGTGAAGACAACCCCTTAAGCCACCGCCTGTCTCCAACCTGGAAGCATACCCTGCAACACACTCTGCCTCAGCGCTTTGACCTGGCCCAGCCGGAGAAATGGAGTAAAAATCTGACACTGGCTGACCAGCGTTGGCTGAGCGCCCTGTTTGATTATGGTTTTCAGGAGCTCTGCGTCACACCAGTGCACTTTCCCGGCCGGGAATATGTCGCGCTATCCTGCTTGTCCCATCGCAGCCATCCAAAACCGGCACCACTATCAGAGCAGACCCAGGCAAACCTGCTGTACAGTACCCACCGTCTGGCGCATATCTGCCTGCAATCGGAATTCTCACCATTAAGAAACCGGGAGAGCCACACAGGGTTACTTTCCAAGCGGGAAAAGGAATGTCTTTATTGGGCTGCGAAGGGGAAGTCAGCAGCGGAAACAGCGGCTATTCTCGCCCTGCAGCCAGAGACCGTTCGAACCTACCTGAAGGCTTTAATGAAAAAGCTAAAAGCCGAGAATAAACCTCAGGCGATCGCCATCGCTTATGAGACAGGCCTATTGGGCAATCGTGTGATATAGCGATCAAGAAACACTTTCAGATCCTCTGGTTTCAAAGGACGGGAATAGTAATACCCCTGAAACCGATCACAACCGAAGCGGGATAATATATCGGCCTGCTCCTGAGTTTCTACGCCCTCTGCAAGCACTGCCATCTCATAGTTCTTCCCAATAGCGATAATATTCTGCACCATTTTCCGGGCCGCATCATCATTGAGGATATTATCAACAAAGCTTTTATCAATTTTCAGCTCATCCACCGGCAGAGCACGCAACATACTAAGAGAGGAATAACCGGTACCAAAATCATCCATAGAGATCTGTATGCCCATATCATGAATTTGATTCAATAGAGGAAGAATATAATCCAGATCTTCAATAAACAGACTCTCAGTGATCTCAAGGCACACAAAAACCTTACTGAGCCCGACATCATCAATGGTATCCAACAGCAAAGCCATAAAGTTTGCCTGCATAAATTGGCGCACAGAAACATTGATCGAGATATGGAACTCAAGCCCGGTTTCCTGCTGCAGGTGTTTTATTTCACTTAAGGACCGACGTAATACAAACTCCCCTAAGCGAGGCATAAGACCTGATGCCTCCGCTATAGAGATAAACTGATCCGGCGGCACAAAACCCAGCTCTTCACTCTGCCAACGGGCCAGCGCCTCAACACCATATAACTTACCGCTATAATCAACCTGGGGCTGATAGACCATAAAGAGCTCATTATTATCCAGCCCTTTGCGTAGCTGCTGCTCAACAATCAGCTTTTGCAGGTAGCCACTTTGCATCTCATCAGCAAAAATACGTACACTGTTCTTGTGTTTCTTGGCTTCGTACATGGCAATATCTGACGCACGCAGCAAGCTGTCCAGATCTGCACCATGTAACGGATATTTTGCAATGCCGATACTGGCCCCTAAAGTAAAGTTAATACCTTCGACCTGATAGGGGTGGGAAAGCGAGGTGATAATATCCCGGGCCATTAACAAAAGTGACTCATCTTCATGTTCACGAACAAAAATGAGAAACTCATCACCTCCCTGCCGAATAAGGGTAGCATGGTCCGGAGTGGTTTCACGCAGACGTTGTGCCAGCTCTTTCAGTACCTCATCACCAAATTCATGGCCAAAGCTGTCGTTCACGCTCTTAAAGTGGTCCATATCGACAAAAAGTACACTGAACCCGGAGTCCTCATGCGCGAGCCAGTCATCTTTATGCATCAGAAGATAACTACGGTTAGGTAGCAGTGTCAGAGGGTCATGGCTGGCCTGATGGATCAGATCCTGACGACGCTGATCCTCAGCTTTTGCGATCAGTTTGAACAACTGATAGATCACAACCTGCCCCATAACAAACAGTAGTACGTAGATCAGGAAGCTCTCAAGAAAGTCATCCAGCAATCTGCCAAGCTTGACCTCTGATACGGTCCAAAGCTGGTATGTTTTATCAAAACGGGCAACACCCACACTTTTCCATTGACGGGCGCTTATCTGAAAAGAGCCCATACTTTCTGAGTCCTTCAGGTAGTCCATTGACTTGCCGGACCGTTGCAACAAGCTATTGATCGCTTCTTGTATTAAATCGTTTCGAATAGGACGATCATAACTCAGGGTCATCCCAGGGCCTTCAGAGGAATGATATTGAGGATAGCGGTCAATGGCACGAATCAGAGAGACCCGGTTCGACTCATCCATATGAATAGCGCCACTGAAAAAGCGGGAAGCGCCTTTAATGCGTAAGCCCGCTGTCATAACAGCAATAACATAACCGCGCTCATCCCTGATCGCTTTTCGAATAGGAATGACCCTCTCATTTAGCGCCGTCATAAAGTAAGTACGCCCCAGCACCATAGAGTCTGACGTCAGAGCGAGTTTAAAAGAATCCCGACTGGACTCCTGCTGCAGTAAATTGGGTAAGCGGCTGGGATTCAGATTAGAACTAATATATGTCAGCCTGCCGTCAGGTGTCGCCAGCCCAAAGCCGACAATCGCCGGATTCAGATCCAGCACCTGATCCAATACCGGCTGTTTTTTAACACCCTGCATAAATGCCGGATCTTTCGTTAGCTCAGAACCCAGTACATCAAGGATAACTTCCTGATTTACAAATAGAGAATGACTGGCATTACTCACCAGCTCCACCAGATTTTCCTGCTTAGTCAGATAAGCATCCTGGATGTTGAGCCAGCGGTAATAGGAGATGACGATCAGAAATAGCAAACTACCGGCAAACAGCAGTGTGTAAAGTGTCCATATATTTTTGCGGAGCAGTGCCATAAAAGATCCATCGCTCAAATCGGGACAGGTATCTTATGACACCTGTAACATCAGGTTACAAACTTACCTGAGTCAGAGGTTGCCGTCCAGTCAACAGCGATGAATAACACCTGATCAAAAAGCGAGAAAACACCTACAAAAAAATAGATCCACTTTGCCCTATATCGAGGATATCAGAGCACTTTACGAATATGCTCCGGCCCGATCTGATCAATAGAAGAGCAGCCCGCCAAAATCATGCAACGTTCAAATTCAGATTTCAGCAGTGTCAGTGCGCGGGTCACCCCTTCTTCACCACCTGCGGAAAGGCCACGGACATAGGCTCGTCCCAGACTGCAGGCATTAGCCCCTAATGCTAAGGCCTTAAATACATCCGTACCGCGGCGAATGCCACCATCGACTATAATTTCCATATCAGGGCCTACTGCCTTACGCACCTCTTGTACGAGTTCAATGGGTGCCGGAGTACCATCCAGCTGACGGCCGCCATGGTTCGACAAAATCACAGCACTGGCACCTATCTCTTTGGCTTTAACCGCATCAGCCGCTGACATAATACCTTTAATGGCAAAAGGGCCATTCCATTGTTCATTCATTCTGCGGGCATCTTCCCAGGTAAGATCCTTTTTGAACAGCTTACTCATCGCTTCAACAAAGGCATGGGAGTCTCCCAAAGAAACTTTTGGCATTTGAGGAAAGTTACCCATATTCGCCCCTTCGCTTTTCAGATACTGCAGCAACCACTTAGGGCGCATCATAAACTGCAGGGTCGATTTAAGTGTCAGAGTTGGTGGAATACTGAGTCCGCTTCGGGCATCCCGCTCACGATTGCCGCCGACAATAGTATCGATGGTCAACACCATGGCTTTAAAGCCTGCAGCCTGAGCACGAAGGTTCAGATCTGAAGCCAGTTGTTCATCATCCAGCACATAAACCTGAAAAAACTTGTCACCCTCACTGCTGGCGGAGATCTGCTCCAGAGATCGATTTGAAAAAGTTGATGCGGTATAAGGTACACCAAACCGGCTCGCAGCCCTTGCACCGGCTAACTCCGCATCTTTCGGGCACATCATCCCGGAAAAACCCGTGGCCGAAATATAAAAAGGCTGACTTGCATCACACCCCATAATACGGGTACGGGTATCAATATGACTTACATCCTGTAAGGCACGGGGGATAATCTGATAACGCTGAAAGCCAGTACAGTTCCGACTCAGAGTCACTTCATCATCAGCCCCACCTTCAACATAATCATAAACCGGGGTCGGCACCTTCTTCGCCGCAAGCTTTGCAAGGTCATCAATGTTGATACAGGACTGTAAATCACGCATAAGGTAAGTGCCTTCTTACTTATCAGTGGACATCCGACCACCAGAGAATCAAAAGCCTGGCCGGAAGAGTAGGATAGGCAAAATGATACGGGGATCACGCAAAGGAACAGATACCCCCCTTTGGGTGAGCAACGCTTTTTCCCCCTAAGAAAGTTCGCATCAGGTCAGTAGTGCTTGCTCACACTCAAATATAAAAGCCTGGCCTGAACTGAAAATCAATGCCAAATCAGATGGATAGGGTCTTCAGGATTAAAGCGATCAGCAATCTGCGCCTGAAGTAGCTCAGCAGAGGCCAGCGCATCGGTCAGAGCATGATGCGGAGCATAAAAAGGCAGATTGTAGCGGGTACGGCTGTCCGCCAAACGAATTGATACCGGCCTTTTGCCCAGCAGGCGAGCAAACCAACCCAGAGGATGGTGACGATGCAAACGTGCCTCCAGCTCCATCGTATCGACCACCGGGAAGACAACCCCTTCTCCCAGACGGGCTTTAAGAGCTGCACTAAGAAACGGCTGCTCAATCCCCCGGTGATGCACAACAGCGATCCGGCCTTTCAGAGCATCCAGCAACTGAGGAAGAATACGACGAAGATCAGGCGCTTCATCAATATCAGAATGAGTAATACCGTGAATCACAACAGACTCTTCATACAGCGGCTTTCCGGGATCCAGTATCCAGTGCTGCGACTGGCTGCAATAAATCCGTTTCAGTGAAAAGGGCACAAGCCCTATGCTGACAATGCCATTTTTTTGTGGGTTTAATCCCGTGGTTTCAAAATCCATGGCAACGAAGGGCACTTGTTCCAGAGGCGTATCCGGGGAGATACAGCCAGCCGCATAGAAACTCTTCAGTAACGGGTGCTTGGCCTGCTCTGCCAGCTGACGAAATCGCTCCGGCCATTCCGGCTGAACCTTTGCCTTCTCCTTGGGTATCAGATGGAACATCAGTTAATTCGCCCGGTTGGGTTGATATCGGAATTTCAGAAACTTTTGGGCATCACTTAAAATCTGGAACGCTTCTTTCAGGTTGCGTCGCTCAAAGTGAGACATATTTTCAGGCTCAATATTATTATCCGGCTCCTGCTCAGCCTCAATATCCAGAGCCTGATGGCGAATACGTACCCGGGAGATAAACTCCATCGCATCTCTAAGATCCGGCCCACGCCCGGGCGGAAGAATTTCAGCTTCAATCACATCATCCAGGCGATCAAACGAGTTCTGTGCTCTGGAGCCTACTGCCAGAGCATGAACCCGAATCAGGTCAGCCAGTGGTGCTGTTCCCCGGCGCTTCAGGTTAATCGAGTTTTTATGCTGACCATCCTGTTCCATCACAAAGGTCTTAAAAAAGCCCAGAGGAGGTGTACGGTTCAGAGCATTGCGTGCCATACAGGCAAGGAAGCGCTGACTGCGTCGGGCCCGGCGACTGATCAGAGCCTGAAGCTGATCGGCCCATTCCGTCCGCCCCCAGACACCATCAAGGTCAAAAAAGATATTACTGTTCAGCAGAGATTCAGGTGTCGGGTTGTCGATCCAGTCGATAAAATATTGCTCCCAAACCGATTTTGGCTGACGCCATTGACGGTTTGTTGCCATCACATCACCGGTGCAGTAACTGTATCCACAAGCAGCCAGACCATCGCTAACGAAAGTTGCCAGCTCTCTGAAATACTCATCATGCCGTTTAGGGTCAAAGCTATCATCCAGAATCATAGCGTTATCCTGATCGGTGACAATCAGTTGCTCATCACGCGCCATGGAGCCAAGAGCCATGAAGCAGTACGGCACGGGTGGAGGCCCGAATTTTTCCTCCCCTAACTCCAGTAGACGCTGTTTAAAACTCCGGCCAATAACCGCCATGGCAGAGCCAACCATGCGGGAGTTCGCGTCTTCATTCACCATACGTACAAAACTTGCCTGCACATCACCGTATAACGATGCCAGCTCCTCAACTGTTTGCTGCCGGAAAATACTACTGACCACAAACAGGCTGTTACGGGACTCGTAGCGCACCAGGTCTGATAAGGCAATAACACCCACAGGCCGGCCTTTTTTTAAGACCGGAAGATGATGCACGTTAGTTCTCAACATGGTGAGCATCGCCTCAAAAACGTACTCATCACTGTTAATCATCACCAACCCCTGAGACATAATCTCCTCTACCGGTGTATCAAAAGGCAATCCTTGAGAGACAACCCGGGTACGCAAGTCCCGATCCGTTATGATGCCGCAAACCTTATGCTCACTACCATCTGAAGCCGATACCAAAGCCTGCCGACGATCAAAGCTTTCCTCCGATTCATTCGGGTCACTGGCTTCAGTCTGCAGGATCAGCAACGAGGATACCCCCTCATCGGTCATCAACTCAGCAGCCTGCTGGACACTGGCTGCACTGGAAATTAAAACCGGCTCCCGGCTTATCAGAGTTGTAATACGGGATGTCAGAAGTTCGTTCGCATCTTCCCGGCGGGATACGGCCTGTCGCAGTCTTGACTGATCGCCCACTTCAAAAAAATCTGCAAACTCTTCATGCTCATCGAACAGTGCGCGGAACGCCGCTTCCGGTATAAAGTAGATCAGACAATCTTCAATCGCTTTAACGGGAAAACGCACTTTCTGCTGCATAAGCAAACTCTGATAGGCAAACAAGCCTCCTTCGCTCATCCGGTTGTATAGCTCTCCGTTCCGTCGATAGATCTCAACGGCACCGCTGCGAACGATACAAAGATCCGATACGGTATCCCCCACCTCTAGAATTTGAGTATCGGCCTTGTAATAGGAGATTTCGACCTGCCGGCTCAGGGTAGCCAACGTCGACTCAGGCAGATTTTTAAACGGCACAAAGCGACGCAGGAACTCATAAATCTCAACCTGTTCAACTTCCATTTCCCCACCTCCGGATACTGCATACTGATATTTTGAGCTTAATGTAGTCGCGAGCACGATAGTTCGATTACAAACGAAAAAAGGGCAGGAACGCAATGCGCCCTACCCTTTCTATCAAGCGATCTGAAACTTAATGAAGTTTAAACGCTCTTTGGCTCTGACGCCAAACCTTTAAGAACCGATACAGAGGCAACCAGAAGCACAAAAGTGAATGGTAAACCAGTGGATACAGCCATCGCCTGCAGGGCAGTCAAACCACCGCCCAGAATCAGAGCGATCGCGACCAGACCTTCAAAGGTACACCAGAAGACACGCTGCGGCTTAGGTGAATCCACTTTACCACCGGCAGAAATAGCATCAATAACCAGAGAACCTGAATCAGAGGATGTTACAAAGAACACAATCACCAGCACAATAGCAATTAAAGAGGTGATCTCTGACAGTGGCAGCACATCCAGCATCAGGAAAAGTTTGATCGGCAGATCTGCCTGACTAACCGCCTGATAACCATCGTTCACCAGCTGACTGATGGCAGTACCGCCAAAAGCGGTCATCCAAAGTACGCAAGCCAGAGAAGGGATCAGCAGTACAGAGATCATAAACTCACGAACAGTACGACCACGGGAAACACGGGCGATAAACATACCAACAAAAGGAGACCAGGAGATCCACCATGCCCAGTAGAAAGCAGTCCAGCCAGAAGCAAAGTTAGCATCTTCACGGCCCACAGGATTGGCCAGTGCCGGCAAGTGCTGTACATAAGAAACCAGATTACTGAAGAAACCGGTCAGAATCGCCAGGGTTGGGCCAACAAAAATAACAAAAAGAAGCAGCAGTGCAGCCAGAACCATATTGATCTCAGACAGGCGTTTAACACCAGCGTCCAGACCTGCCAGTACTGAGATCATTGCCAGACCGGTAATACCGATAACCAACAGCACATTAGTCGTTGACCCCATCGGCACATCAAACAGATAGTTCAGACCCGCGCCAGCCTGAGATGCCCCAAGCCCTAAAGACGTTGCTAAACCAAACAGAGTCGCAAATACCGCCAGAATATCGATGATATGACCTGGCCAGCCCCAAACGCGCTCACCCAGAAGTGGGTAAAAAACAGAACGCATCGTCAAAGGCAAGCCTTTATTGAAAGAGAACAGTGCCAACCCTAAAGCAAGAATCGCGTAGATTGCCCACGGGTGCAGACCCCAGTGATAAATCGTTGCAGCCATACCCAAAGATGCCGCTGCCTCGGCATCACCAGCTGCGCCGCCAAGAGGAGCCCAGTCGGTACGTACACCATTCTCCATGCTGATACCGCCCATCGATGATGAGAAGTGAGACAGAGGTTCAGACACACCATAAAACATCAGGCCGATACCCATACCGGCAGCGAACAGCATCGCAAACCAACCCGCATAAGTGTAATCCGGTGTCGCTTCCGTTCCACCTAACCGTACTTTGCCCAGTGGCGAGAAGATCAGAAACAGGCAGATCAGAACAAAAATGTTTCCGGCACTGATGAAAAACCAGTCCAGATTGGTGGTTAACCAACTGCGTATTGAACCAAATACAGGTGCAACCTGTGCCTGGAACATTAACGTTAGCAGTACAAAAGCAACAATGGTAAGACCGGAAATCATAAAGACCCGGTTGTGGATATCGAGACCAAACGGCCCGATTTGTAGCGCGACATTATCCTGACCGATCTGGTAATCCGTATTAATCGGATTAACCTCACCATCAGGAGTCATAATATCGTTTTTATCACTCATGAATTTAGCCTTCTCAATAAGTATTTGGCTTCTGTACTGTGACGGCTACTTAAAAGCTCTGTACCCAGAGGCAGCCATGTAGAGACATGGATAGTGGCGTTTACAAAGTCATTAAGATAGAAGAAAAGCACAGAAAAACCGAGATAGGAAATTACTTACATACCTAATCATTATAGCACAAAGATATTTTTTCTGGGATCGGAAAAGCCAAAAATACTGTCCAACCAGTCAGTTAGCCCTAATAAAGCCTGCTTAATAACGATCAGCCACGTACCTTGTACCAAAGGCGCTCCAAAATCAGCATTGCATCCTGTGCCTGCTGCAGCCCCAGTTCAAACATCGAAGGAGACAGATGACAAAAAGCGGGCAATCGATGAATTAATTGCATATCAATGCCACAGTAGCGATATAAACCCGCAGCATCAAACCAGGGGTTTCCAATCCCTGCATATTCCCAATCAATCAGCACCAGCCGACCATCCTGCCAACAGCAGTTTCCGGGATGCAGATCATGATGAGTATAACTTTCAGGGACTTCAGGTAACGAAGTAAACAACTGCACCAACCGGTCAAGCAGCTCAAGCCAACTCACCGGATCAGTTTCACGGTTCAGGCTGTATTGATAATCCTGAAACAAACCGGGGTAGTTAATACGAGTGGCCTCACACACCTCAGGCTCAGGGAAAGGCAGCTGCTGGAGAGACTCAACTGCCCGAAGCAAATGCCGGGCCAGGGGATCAGGCAGCGCCTCAGGCCCAAGCCCCAGTCCATGGTGACGCATAACACACCACCCCAAATCCGGGCGATTACAGATAACCGACATCGCCCAATCGCAATCCGCCAACTGCTGTAATACACAAGCCTCGCGTTCACGGGAGACACCGAAAGCCAGTTTATCGGCAGCATTAATACGTAAAACAAGAACCTGTCGACCATTGCTCCCCTTATACAGCCAGTTACTGGTTCCTAACTGACTCAAAGGCATCCAGTGCACTCTGGAATTCAGCTGCTGATTAACCTGTTCAAAAATAGCGTTGTGCATGGCGAGTCCAGCAAGTTTCCGATATGATTCACGGCATTAAATCCGATCCGACCTGGTAGTGATTAGCACTGCATTTTGCAGCTGCTCATTATTTTAGCTCAGTATGCCAATCACACAGCTCATACAAGCCCCAGAGGTACGATTAAACCAGAGGTACGATATAAATGTGTTACCGGTCAGTGTGAATAACAAATGATCCGCACGCAATAAAGAATGGCCGACGGCATGCTAAAAGCAGTTGCCATATAGCCGATAAACAGAACAAACCACAAACTTCCCGGAAAGGCTCCACACCTCTTTTATTGACAATCAAACCGGATCACAATTTCTTTGGTCCTGTTCCCTCAAGAAGGAAAGTACGTCATGGGTCGAATTACATTCCAGATATCTAAAATCCGCATCAGCAATATGCTGATTGCGACAGCCGCTCTACTGTTCTTTTCGCAGGCTCAGGCTGCCGATAAGCCAGAACTCACGGTTTACACCTATGATTCCTTCGTTTCGGAATGGGGCCCGGGCCCTCAATTGAAAAAAGCCTTTGAGGCAAACTGCGGGTGCAGCCTCAGATATATCGCCGTAGAAGATGGCGTCAGTATTCTGAACCGTGCCCGAATTGAAGGCAAAAAAACTAAAGCCGATGTGCTTCTGGGTCTTGATAACGCCCTGATCGAAACAACTCGCCAGCTAGGCCTTACCCAACAACACAATACTGACGTATCAGGATTATCCGCTCATCTGAACTGGTCAGATAAGCACTTCGTGCCTTTCGATTACGGTTATTTCGCGTTTATTTATGACAGTGACAAGATCCCAGAACCCGTCACATCTCTGGAAGAGCTGATCCATTCAGATGCTCAGGTGATCTACCAGGACCCTCGTACCAGTACACCGGGGCAGGGATTAATGACCTGGATGAAAGCCGTTTATGGTGATAATGCACCGGCTCAATGGCAAAAGCTGGCAAGCCACACAGTCACCGTAACCAAAGGCTGGTGGGAAGCCTACAGCATGTTTCTTGAAGGTGGCAGTGACTACGTACTCAGTTACACCACCTCTCCGGCTTACCACCTCATCGCGGAAGGAAAGAGCCAATATAAAGCAGCACTCTTTAAAGAAGGTCATATCGCCCAAACCGAAGTGGCCGCTATCAGCCGCTACAGCGATCAGCCCGAATTGGCTAATCAGTTCCTGAACTTTCTGATCTCACCGGAAGCTCAGAAGATCATCCCTGTCACAAACTGGATGCTACCGGTTATTGAGAATGCAGAATTACCTGAAGCATTCGACCAGCTGATACAGCCTGAAACCATAGGCTTCACACCAGAGCAACTGGCCAGTAACCGCAATCAATGGTTACGTGAATGGCGCCAGGCTGCCAGCCAGTAACCATAGTCGGAAAACTGCTAAAATGACACACACCTCAGGCAGCCGATGGATAACGTCGGCTGTTGTTGTCGCCTATAGTCTGATCATACTAATAACCACTCTGGCCTTTTATGGTCTGATCGGCTTTGATGGTGCACACCTGAAAATCAGGCTTCTGACGGATCCCTATATTCTGCAGATTCTGAGTTTCTCGCTGAAGCAGGCAGGCCTGAGCGCTCTTCTCTCTGTCGCCTTGGCGCTACCTATAGCCAGAGCTCTACACTTTATGCCGCAGCTAACAGCCAGAAAAGCCTTTCTTAGCCTGTGCCTGCTGAGCTTTGTCATGCCAACACTGGTATTGATTACCGGCCTCGTTGCCCTGCTGGGTCGTACTGGCCTTATCGCCCCTCTTCTGCCGGGTGACTGGAATCTCTATGGGCTAAACGGGATTCTTATTGCTCATATTTACCTCAACACACCTCTGGCGGTACGGGTACTGAGCCAGCAGATGGCGCATATCCCAGATACCAGTTGGCGACTGGCCCGCCAGCTCAGATTCAGTCGCTGGCAGCAATTCACTCATGTTGAGTGGCCCGCCATCAAGCCCAGCCTTTTAATGCTGTTGGGGTTTATTTTTGTACTCTGCTTTAACAGCTTTGCCGTGGTATTAGCCCTGGGGGGCGGCCCCGGCTCGACCACGTTAGAAGTCGCCATCTATCAGGCGTTAAAATATGACTTTAACTTAAGCGAGGCTCTGACTCTGGCCTGGCTGCAATTTACACTGGCCGGAGTCATTTTTGCCCTTATAGCCCGACTGGGGAAGCTCAACTGGCTAAGCGCAGATACCAGCAGCCAGCGCTGGCAGCCAGCACTGGGGAAACTGAGCCAACGCCTGCACCGTATTCTTTATTACCTGAGCTGGTGTGTTTTATTACTGCCATTACTGGCACTACTGCCAACAGTCAGTGAAGTAAAACCCAGTAACCTTGATCTGGCTGGCCTGCTCCGATCTGCAGGTTTCTCACTATTACTGGGCTTTACTGCAGCAACATTGGCTATGCTATTGGCCTGGTTACTGCTTATACCGATCCGGCGCGCCAGCATGAGTCATCTGGAAAATCGGCGTATTTTGCTTCAATGGCTGGCAACACATACACTGGTAGCCCCTGCAATGGTGCTGTCAACAGGGCTCTATATTCTGCTGCTACCCAGAATCGACTTAGATCGCTGGGGAATACTCTGGCTGATATTGATCAATAGCGTGCTGTTGCTGCCTTTTGTTATTGCCCAACTTAAACCCCGCTTACTTCAGTTCGATCTGCAGTATGGGCGACTAAGTGCCAACCTGAAGCTAAGTATTTCGGAGCAACTTAGCGTTATCTGGCCTTTTATCCGTCCGGTTACCAAAGGCAGTTTTGCCCTGGCACTACTACTGGCACTTGGCGATGTTGCGGTTTTCTCTATTTTTGGTGACAACACCTTCGCCACACTCCCCTGGCTGATTTATGGTTACGCGGGTAGCTACCGTATGGCAGAGGCAGCCTTGGCCTCTTTGCTTTTACTGGCAATCTGCGCATTTCTGGTCTTTATATTTGAACGCCACCAGAAGGTGCGGATCCCCCCCGCTTCTGACAAAATACTCAGGAACACAACAAATGACTGAGACAATCAAACTCAGCGGAACAGATACCGCACCAATGCAAAGACCTGCTACAGCCAGTCAGGGTTTGGTCGTTGATCAGCTGGTAGTTGTATTGGATGGTTACCGACTGGAATACAACCTTCAGCTGGCTGCCGGTGAGTGCCTGGCCATTCAGGGGCGAAGTGGTGTCGGCAAAAGCACACTACTGAATACCTTAGCTGGCTTTGAGGTCGCTAAAAGCGGGCAGGCGCTGTGGAACGGTAAGAACCTTCTGAAGGTTCCCGCCCAACAGCGGCCTGTCAGTATGCTTTTTCAGGAACATAATCTGTTCGAGCACCTAAGTGTACTGGATAACCTTAAGCTGGGCTTTCAGATGCCGCCATCACGACAACAGCTGGAAGATGCCGCACTTGCATTGGACGTAGCCGACCAGCTGGATAAATTACCGACGGAACTATCAGGGGGGCAACGCCAGCGTATCGGACTAATCCGAACACTGCTCAGACCGGAACCTCTGATTCTGCTGGACGAACCTTTTGCAGAACTGGATCAGCACACCCGGCGCAAAGCTGCTCACTGGACAGCAGCAACAGCAAGGGCTCAGGGGAAAACTCTGATTCTGGTCACCCACCAGGACGAAGATGCCGAACGTATTGCCGACCGCACCTTAGAACTGGAATACCATTAGACAAAGCCGGGCAAATAAGGGATAAGGAAGAGTCTTTCATTATAGACCCGGAGCGGGCTCACTAAACAGGTATCCCTGAGAAAAGCGAATTCCCAGCGCATCAACCACCTGCTGAACAGACTCCGAATGAACAAACTCAGCCACCACGGGAATGCCCGCATTTTGAGCAAAAAAGACAATTGCACGGGTAATTTCGTAACTGGTTTTATCGGTGTCAATGGACTTAATATATTTAGCATCGATTTTGATGATATCCACATCCAGCTCAAGAATCCGCTCAAAATTAGAATACTCTGTGCCAAAGTCATCAATTGCAAGACGGAAGCCTTTAGCCTTCAGCGTTGCCAGCTGCTTGACGTGATTTTTCTTACCATCGGCACTGACCCCCTCCAAAATCTCTAACGTAATACGCTCAGGGGCAATATCATACTGAGCACACTTCTGTGTCAGATAAGCCTCCAGGTACTGATGACTCAGATCATCCTCTGTAATATTAATGGCAAATTCACAACGGTTCGATGACATCGCCCGACAGCTTTTATCAATGACAATACGCGTAATGACCGGTAGCAAACCTGACAGTTTAGCAGGCTCTAAAAACTGATAAGGACCATAGACCTGACCATTAATCTGCATCCGAATCAAGCATTCATAATAACTGATATTACCGGTTTGATTGTCACGAATCCCCTGAAAATAAGGCACCAGACAATCTTCATTCAGAGCCCGGTGCAGCAGCGCATTCCACTGCATATACTCCAGCCTCTGATGCTGTTCCAGTTCATCCCTTTGATCAGCATAAAGGTAGAAGCGACCACGACCGCCCTGCTTCGCTTTTTTCAGCGCCATCAATGCCTTACGAATAAGGTCGTCATGTCCCACCGCTCCACCGTAGGAAAAGCTGATATTAAAGTTAAGACTATCGACCTGAATTTGCTGCAGAAAAAAACTATCCCGGATTTTATTAAAAACCGACTTTAAAAAAACATCTTTTTCATAATGGATAGCAAATTCATCAGCATTTAGTCGGTAGATCCGGGCTCCGGCCAACACACGCTGCAGCCTTTGAGTAATCGCAGCCAGAAGACGATCAGCAAAGTCCAGTCCATATGCAGAGTTGATCAGACTGAAATTGTTAACGTTAAGTACCAAAAGAGCGCTATCACCCGGACAATGATCCAGTGCTTCCTGTAACTGACTCTTATTGGGCAAACCTGTCAAAGCATCTGTGGTCAGAGTCGCCAGATGACGATCACGCTCTTTTCTGATGTCACTCAGATCCGTAAAAATCCCGATATAGTTCTGCACCTTTCCTGCATCATCACGCACGACACTAATACTCAGCCACTGGGGCGATAAAGAACCATCTTTACGCCGGTTAACGACTTCACCACTCCAATGGTTATGAGTCAGTAGGCCATGCCACATTTCATCATAAATATCCGCATTATCTTTATCAGATGAGAGTAGAATAGGATCAAGGCCAACAACCTCATCACAGCTATAGCCTGTTATTTTCTCGAAATAAGGATTAGCGTCCAAAATCCGATTGTTCGCATCGGTGATCACAATACCTTCAGAAGCGCTTTCTAGAGCATGGCCTAACAGCTGTAAACGCCGGTTCTGCTCCGCCATATGCTCATCCTGTTGCTGTCGCGCCAGAGTGAGCCCTGCCATATCAGCCCCAATCTGAAGAATTCTTTTATGAAAGACAGAGGGCAAACGATGCTCAAAAGAGGACAGTGCAAAACTACCTATCGCCTCACCAGAGGTATTTCTGACCGGCACCGACCAACAGGAACAAAGATTGAAATCATAGGCCAGTTTACGCAGATCACGCCAACGATCATCCGTGAAGGTATCATGCACATAAACCGCTTCATTACGCAGTACCGCGTTACCACAAGAGCCACTGCCCGGGCCGATCTGAAGCCCGGACAAAGCTTGATGCCCCTCAACGGGAACACTGGGAGCCGATAAGACCTGAAGACTATTGGAGGAGGTATCCTGCACCATAAAAGATGCAACAGAGTTAGGCAGAAGCTGCTCTGCTAATAAACATAAATGATCCAGAACGTTAACAACAGGCTGTCCGCTCATCAAATCGTTAAAAATAGACTGCTGAAATACCAGAGCCTGTTCCCGTTGCTCTACCGTAACCAAAGCACTGCCAGGGCGACCTCCATCGGAGCAGGCTTCGCTCAATGGGGTATCCTTTAGCGAGCTTTCTGTATCCTTCATAAAATACCTTCACCCATTGCCATATCGCACTATATCCTGAGATTAATACTACCTGGGATTAATAATATTTGCCCTGCTAACAGACCGTATAGACTGCAGGCTCTACAGATATCATTTACATCAGATACCTTCCAGAGTTTTTATGTAATACCTACATAACAGCTACATCTTTTTCTGTTACAAAAGAAAAAAAACAACTGCATATCGAGTAAAACTTGCCATATATGAACAAGAGGTTACAGTTCTGTATAATCCTTACATTCTGAAGGCTTTTTTTATATTTCCTAACAAACCCCCACATTTTGAAGTGCCTCTACAGAGGGGCAACATGCAAGGACAGCATAATTTATGTTTCGACAACTGATTCTGCCAACCATCTTTCTGGTGCTTGGCTACGGTTTCTGGATCAGCCCGGACTTTAAAGAGATCGCCGCCGGCGTTGCGGTCTTTCTGTTTGGCATGCTCTCCCTCGAAGAGGGCTTTAAAGCCTTTACCGGGGGACTGCTGGAAAAGTTACTGAAAAGAACCACCAACAAGCTCTGGAAGAGCCTGAGTTTTGGTGTCATCAGCACCACTCTAATGCAATCCAGCTCTCTGGTGTCAGTGATTACTATCTCCTTTCTGTCCGCCGGGCTTATTACACTGACCGCTGGTGTCGGGATTATCTTCGGTGCCAACCTGGGTACGACAACCGGTGCCTGGCTTGTTGCCGGACTCGGACTGAAGGTAAAAATATCAGCCTATGCAATGCCGATGCTTGTTTTCGGGATTTTGCTGATACTTCAGAAGAGCAAAGAGCTGAAAGGTATCGGTTATGTTTTAGCAGGCCTTGGCTTTCTCTTTCTCGGCATCCACTATATGAAAGAGGGTTTTGAAGCATTCAAAGATACTCTTGATCTTACCGCCTATGCTGTAAAGGGCTACCCGGGCGTATTCCTGTTTACCCTGATCGGCCTCTTTGCCACTGTAGTGATGCAATCCAGTCACGCAACTATGGTGTTAATCATAACGGCGCTTTCCGCCCAGCAGATCACCTATGAGAACGCCCTGGCTCTGGCCATTGGTGCCAATATAGGTACAACGATCACCGCTATTATCGGCTCATTGAGCGCCAACATTGAGGGCCGGCGGCTGGCGGTAGCGCACCTGATTTTTAATGCCGTCACAGGCTTTGTAGCCATTCTGTTTATCTATCAGCTAGCAACCGCTGTCGATAACATCAGTCATTTTGTCGGCATTGAAGCGAATAACTACACCCTGAAACTGGCTGTTTTTCATACAATCTTCAACAGTATAGGCGTTATTCTGATGTTACCTGTGATTCCTTCGATGGTGCGCTTTCTGGAACGCAGCCTAAAAGCGAAGGCAACCGGCACGCGATCGGCTCCTCGCTACCTGAATCAGGCCGCATCTGATTTGCCCGAGGCAATGCTCGCTGCTGTCCGCCAGGAAACACAACATCTGTATGACAATGCTGCCAGCATCATCGCAGGAGGCCTTAGCTTGCCACTGAGTGCGATCCACAGTAATAAACCTCTTGAAGAGGTGATATTTGATGCTCGCAGCGTTATCCCCACGGATATCGATCAACAGTATGAGGAGTCGGTAAAGTCTCTATATGCCGACATCGTTGATTTTAGCAGCTCTTATCAGAGGGAGTTATCGGCAGACCAGGTTGAGGAGCTGTTTCGCCTGAGAGCAGCTGGCCGTGATATCGTTGAAGCCATTAAAGACACCAAACATCTGCAGAAAAACCTATCCCGTTATTTTATTGCTGATAACCCTTATATTCACCATGAATATAACACGCTTAGAATGCGGCTGGCGTCAGTACTAAGGGAGCTACATAAGGTTCGCCAGAGGACTGAAAACGATTCGGCCACAATTCTCTCCCTCGATCGCCTGAGACTAGATATGGAAGAGTATGATCAAAGCCTGAACCATAACCTCAGCAGTCTGATCCGACAAAAACTGATCAGTGGTCCTATGTCTGTATCCCTGATGAATGATAGCGGTTATGCCTCAGATGTTACCCGCAAGCTGGTACAGATGGGTGAGGTTCTCTTCTCTCAAAGCGATCTCAAGACCAAAAGTGTTGAACAAAGCCTGTCATTAAATGACGAAGAACTGACAGAAATGATGCACAGCCAGCACAATAACGGCAGGGACAGGAGCATACTTTAAATGAAAATAAGTAAACTGATCGAAAAAGCGGAAACCTATGCCCAATCGGATGAGCTCAAGCGCAAAGAGAAAAAAAAGCAACTGAAGGAGGTCATTAAAAAACTGCGCAAGCATGAAGATAAGCTCAGGCAGGAATACGACAGCTGCACAGACTTTGAAAAAAGCCGTCAACTGAAACAGGAGATCGCCCTGGCGTATAACCAGCGCAAGAAAGGCGTCAAAATACTGAAAAGCCTGAAAAAGAAAA
Source organism: Oceanospirillum sp. (assembly GCA_048268485.1). Classification (GTDB taxonomy): domain Bacteria; phylum Pseudomonadota; class Gammaproteobacteria; order Pseudomonadales; family Halomonadaceae; genus Oceanospirillum. The sequence goes on along the minus strand of JBLWVL010000011.1, from coordinate 72,472 downwards.
AAAGAGAGCGGGACTGATATTTACCCGATTCAGCCCTCTGTCAGGTGTATTGCTGCTATCAGAAGAGTCACCAAACCTTAAGCGATATAAAGCCGGTCAATCCAACCGGCTATCTTTTTCACACCCTGCCAACTCATTTTATCAACCCGATTCAGACTAGTATTATTACCGTGTATCAGTCTTCAGAGGGAGTTCATGCTGAATATTACGGGTTACCAGCCAGCATAGCAGCGACAATAGTGCGAAGGCAGTAAACAGTGGATATAAAGTACCATTGTAAGTCTGGCCAAAAGTCATCCCCACTACCATAGATATAAGAGTGGTTACCGACCCAATCACCGATGAAGCCACACCCGCGATATGCCCTAAAGGCTCCATAGCCAAAGCATTCATATTGCCAAACAACAGCCCGATACAGCCAAAAATCACCGCCCCAAACAGCATAAACAGCCAGATAGAGACACTACCGGCAAGCCAAGTCAGCAAGACCAGAAAAATAACGGAAGCCACAAACATTACAATCAGCGCTCTATTTGCCAGCAGTTTCATACCAAAGCGCATAACCAGACGGCCATTGAGAAATGAAGCAACTCCAACGGAAAGTGCCAGCACCGCAAAATAGAGGGGGAAGGTTTTTTCGATCTGAAAAACCTCTTTAAACAGCAGCTGCGCCGTGGACAGATAAGCGATAAAAGCACCGAAGATAAGTCCTGCACCTACGATATAACCCAAAGTTACCCGATGGGTCATCGTCTCTTTGATATTTCTCCAGACGTTAGCAAACGAGAGCTTAACCCGTTGCTCCTTCATCAGAGTCTCTGGTTGGCGAATCGCAAACCAAACCAGAGCGACTATAGCCAGTAAAACAAAAAACTCATAGATCCCCCGCCAATCGGCCAACATCAGTACGCCAGCGCCAATACTGGGAGCAACAGCTGGCATAATAATAAAAACGGCCATCACAAAGGACATTACCCGAGCCATAGCACGCCCCGCATAACGATCCCGAACCAGAGCAACTGCCACAACTTTAGGACCTGACGCACCTATCCCCTGAATAAAACGCCCCACCAGCATCATCTCGTAACTTTGCGCAAAAGCTGAAACAAGAGACCCCGCCAGAAAAATAATCAATCCCAGATAGATAGCCGGTTTACGGCCAAAACTATCAGACAGCGGGCCATAAAGAATCTGACCAAAGGCCAGGCCAGCAAACAAAATACCGACAATCCATTGCAGGTCTTCAGCGTGTACCACTGAAAAATCCTGGCCAATCACGCTCATTGCAGGCAGAACCGCATCAATTGCCAGAGCGACCATAGACATTAACAAAGCCAGTAAAGCAATAAATTCAGCGAATGGGGGTTTAAACGGAGCTACTTCAGCTTCCCCCTGAGATCGAGGTGTCATAGAAAACCTATTGGTTACAACACGGAGCGTGTTTAAATTATTAAATGTTCAGGTTTCTGAGGAGAATCAGAATAAATACCGAGGGATAGCCTATTCTAACAAGCCTGATCTGCCGACACCTGCAAATAATTATTCACAGGCAAACCTTTTACCCATAAAAATCCCCATGTAGCACACCGGGCAATAAACTTTTGTCTCAGATCACTGGATGCCTGCGCAAGGCTTTGCTAACGTTCAGAGAAAGCAACTGACAACGTTAAGTACTGATACTTTGATAAAACAAAAATAAGACAAAAGACCCTAGGGTCGGAGGGACACCATGCCTGAAGAAAAATCCACGATCAGCCGCAACACCCTGTTCGTTATCATCGGCCTGATTCTTTGCGCCGGCACACTAATAAAAATCGCCAGTGGCTGACCTTTTGCAAACGCCATCTGTTACTGGTAAGAACAGCTCCCGGAGGGGGCTGTTCTCGTTTAAGCCATTCCTGTCGCTGAAATACCTTCTGTAAATTTAAGCAGTAGCTGATGGAGAAAAGTCATGGGTAATACCCCTTTTATGCAGAAACTGGTTCTGATTGTGGTCTCGCTTACTCTACTTGCAGCTATGGCAATGCGGCTAATAGACAATATATAAGTAAAAGGCCTCGTCAGGGGTAACTGAACAGATATACGCCATTACAAACATGGACACTCTCAGGCTGGTTTTAGCTTGCGATACAGCGTCCGCTCACTGACCCCCATCTTATGTGCCAATAGCGCTTTATCATCACCCAGTTGCCGCAAAGCCCAGCGCAGGTAACGGCTTTCCAGTTGCTCAAGACCAACAATTTCCTGCTGCGTAAAATCACTGCCATCTGTTTTAGCATGTTGTTGAACTCCAGTCACACTCGCAGAAACCTTCTGACGACACGCCTGGGGAAGATGTTCTGGCTCAATCCAGTGGTCATCAACCAAGAGGCAGGCGCGCTCCAGAATATTTCTCAGTTCACGGATATTACCGGGAAAAGCATAGGCCTGAAGCAGTAACAGCGCCTCCTTGGAAACCTTAATCACACGCCCTTTGGAGAACTTCGGCAGCAGGCTTTCTATCAAAAGAGGAATATCAGTGATCCTTTCCCGCAATGATGGCAGAACTATCGGAAAAGCATTGATTCGATAGTAGAGATCCATACGAAAATCACCATCAGCCACCTGCTGCTCCAGATTACGATGCGTGGCGCAAACCAAACGAAAATCGGCCTTTAACGGCTCCACTCCACCTACTCTTCGATAAGTTCCGGTTTCCAGAAGGCGTAACAGTTTTACCTGCAGAGAAAGAGGAATATCACCCACCTCATCCAGAAACAGAGTGCCACCCTTGGCCGCCTCGACCAGGCCGGTTTTCCGGCTATGAGCCCCAGTGAAAGAGCCCTTTTCATGACCGAAAAGCTCGCTTTCAAATAAGGTTTCAGTCAGACCGGAGCACTCCACCGGCACAAAGGCCCCATGATTGCGCATACTGCCTCTGTGCACTGCCTGCGCCATCAACTCCTTACCTGTGCCTGACTCCCCCAGCAGGAGAACCGTCGTCTCGCTGGGCGCGACACGCTCAATTAACGCCATCGATGCCATAAAAGCTGGAGACCGCCCAATCAAACCGCTGTCACCCGCCCTCGGACTGGCCAGCTTGCTATAGCGCATCACTTCCAGAAAATATCGGGGTTTACCATCTTCGGCTTCTACCGGATACAGCTCCACATCCACATGCTCTTCCCCATGCGGGGTATGGTGCAGATGAAAGACCCTCTGGGCCTTACTCGTCTGTATGCACTGGAGCATAGGACAGGACTCCCCCATCTGATCGCAGGGCCGGTCATAGTGATGGGAAACCTCATAACAGTGACGTTTTGTCACGCTGACATCACCATAGCTCTGGCGGTATGCTATATTAGCTGAAAGAATTTCATAATCCGCCGACAGCAGAACAGCGGGATCGGGGTAGCTTTGCAGCATCGAGACCAACTCTGCTGGAGGTTGACTGGAGTGGTCTGTATGGGACATTTTCATGGCGGGAATCTGAGTGCTTTCCGTTTTATTCATAACACCTCCTGAAAAGCAAAATTGATCTGCGAAACAGGCATTATCCTGATAGTCCAGCGCCGCTGATCGGCTTATTCGGCTTGATCTGTCGTTTCAGCACTCTGCTCATTAATGACAATTATGACGCTTTTGCCTAAAAATTGTCATAATTGACAACAACAAAAATAAACAATCGCCCAAAAAACAAAAAAATCCATTAAAAACAAAAAGTTATAAAAACCAAAAACGGGCATATACCTTGCTTAGTGATAAGTCACAAGCCTGTCTTAGGCTGTGCACTATCATTGAAACAACATTTTACCCTATCCAAAGACGAGTTATCGTTAATGGCAACTGCAGGTGAGAAGGTTATGCAATCGAACATGCTGTTTGAGCAAACAAAGCGGGTTTTCAGTCAACGCTGGAAAACATCTTTGTTTGCCCGACAAAAACTGGTACGGGAACTCAGCATCGTACTACTGATAAAGCTGGCTCTGCTCTATGGCATTGTGAACTTTATTGTTCCTTCTGCTACTGCCGTTGATGGCAGCGATGTCAGCACTCGCCTGCTTAACTCTCAACTACCCGCTCCGAATCCTCCCCAAGGAAATACCAACGAATCTGCGATTCACTTTAAGGTATCCGGAGAAAACCTGACAAAGGCCGCTACCTCAGAAACAGCGGCCTCCATACAACAGGAAACACCATGATTACAGAAGAAGTTGTTGATCTGTCCCGGTTACAGTTCGCGATTACCGCACTGTATCACTTTATCTTTGTACCTCTGACGCTCGGCCTGGCTTTCCTGCTGGTCATTATGGAGTCTGTCTATGTGATGACGCGTAAGCAGGTCTACAAGGATATGACGCAATTCTGGGGTAAGCTCTTTGGTATTAACTTTGCTCTGGGTGTGACAACAGGTCTCACCATGGAGTTCCAGTTTGGTACCAACTGGGCTTACTATTCTCATTATGTAGGGGATATTTTTGGTGCACCTCTCGCTATCGAGGGCCTGATGGCCTTCTTCCTGGAGTCCACCTTTATCGGCCTCTTCTTTTTTGGCTGGGACCGCCTCTCCCCCCGCCGCCACCTGATGGTGACTTTCCTGATGGCGCTGGGTTCTAACCTGTCTGCACTATGGATTCTGATCGCCAACGGCTGGATGCAGAACCCGGTTGGTGCCGAGTTCAGCTATGAAACCATGCGCATGGAGATGACCAGCTTCGCGGATCTGGTGTTTAACCCGGTTGCTCAGGTGAAATTTGTTCACACCGTGGCAGCAGGCTATGTAACAGGTTCTATGTTCGTTCTGAGTATCAGCGCCTATTATTTACTGAAAAAGCAGGATCTGCCGTTTGCACGCCGCTCTTTTGCCATCGCATCGGCCTTTGGTCTGGCCTCCATTTTATCGGTGATTATCCTGGGTGATGAATCCGGTTATGAACTGGGTGACGTGCAGAGAACTAAGCTGGCAGCCATCGAAGCGGAATGGCACACCCATCCGGCTCCGGCATCCTTCACACTGTTTGGTATCCCAGATCAGGAAAATCAGACCACCGATTACGCCATTAAGATTCCTTATGCACTGGGCATTATTGCAACCCGCTCACTGGACGAAGAGGTTACCGGCATCAAAGACCTGATCAAAGAGCATGAAGTGCGTATCCGTAATGGGATGGTCGCCTATGGTCTGTTGGTTAAGCTACGCGCAGGCCAAACCGACCCGGAAACCATCGCTGCCTTTGAGGACGTGAAGAAAGATCTGGGGTATGGCCTATTACTGAAACGCTATACAGAAAACGTAGTTGATGCCACTGAAGAGCAAATTCAGGCCGCAGCTCACGATACGATTCCTAATGTTGCGCCTCTGTTCTGGAGTTTCCGCATTATGGTAGCTTCCGGCTTTACCATGTTGCTGATCTTTGCGTTGGCCTTCTACTTTAACGCAACCCGTAAGCTTGAAAGCAAGCGCCGATTCCTGAAAGCTGTTCTCTGGTCACTTCCACTACCCTGGATCGCCGCAGAAACAGGTTGGGTGGTTGCTGAATACGGCCGTCAACCCTGGTCGATTGGTGAAATCCTGCCCACCCACCTCAGCACGTCTACACTGGATGCAGGCAGTCTTTACACCAGTATTGGCGCTATTGTGGCCTTCTATACCCTGCTGTTGGTCATTGAGATGTTCCTGATGTTTAAATACGCCCGCCTTGGGCCTAGCGCGCTGCATACGGGTCGCTACCATTTCGAGCAGGATGCAACAAAGGGCACACCCCATAAAGAAGACAAACCTGAAATCGCCGGAGGTGCGGCATGATTCTGGATTATGAAACCCTGAAACTGGTCTGGTGGGTGCTTGTTGGTGTCCTACTGGTCGGCTTTATGATTACTGATGGCTTCGATATGGGAGCAGGCATACTGCTGCCGTTTCTGGGCAAAAATGACGCAGAACGACGCATTATCATCAATACTGTAGGCCCTCACTGGGATGGTAACCAGGTCTGGTTTATCACTGCGGGCGGTGCACTCTTCGCTGCCTGGCCTGCCGTGTATGCTGTCGCTTTTTCCAGCTTCTACTTTGCCATGATGCTGGTGCTGTTTGCTCTTTTCTTCCGTCCGGTGGGTTTTGACTATCGCAGCAAAATTGCTGATCCGCGCTGGCGCAGCACCTGGGACTGGGGTCTGTTTATCAGTGGCGCAGTTCCGGCACTGGTATTTGGCGTTGCTTTCGGCAATCTGCTATTGGGCGTTGATTTCTATCTGGATGATTTCCTGCGCCCACATTACACCGGCAGTTTCTTTGATCTTTTCCACCCTTTTGCCCTGATTTGCGGTGTGGTCAGCCTGACGATGCTGGCAGCCCATGGCGCTATCTGGCTTCAGATGCGTGCAGACAAAGTAATTGCTGAACGCGCTGGGCGTGCCGGTATTCTGATGCTGTTGATTATGCTCGCAGCTTTTGCCGCAGGTGGCTTGGTACTGCTGAAGGGACTGCCTGGCTTACACATCGATATGATGCCAGCCAAGGATGCACTACCCAATCCATTGAGCAAACAGGTCAGCGTAGTTGAAGATGGCTGGCTGGCAAACTACACAACCTATCGCTGGATGATTGCAGCGCCTGCGATTGCCTTTGTAACCGGTTTGCTGAGCCTGCTATTGATAAAAGCACGTCGGTCAGGGCTCGCCTTTGCAACTCATAGCATTACGATGACTGCGATTATCTGTACCGCAGCTTTTTCACTGTTCCCATTTGTGCTGCCTTCGCTATCAAACCCGAATAGTAGCCTGACACTATGGGACGCAGCTTCCAGTCACTTGACACTGAACGTCATGTTTATCGCCGCTATGATCTTTGTACCCATTATCCTGCTGTATACCCTATGGACCTACAAAGTGATGTGGGGCCGGGTAACCAGCAAGCAGATTGATGGTAACCCACTGGCTTATTAAGCTCTGTATTTATAAAAGAGCCTGACGGACAACTAAAACAAGAGGAGCCGACTTTGAAAGATAAGCGGCTCTCTTAGGAGAAATGATATGTGGTATTTTGCCTGGATTCTGGGTGTATTACTGGCGATCTCATTCGGCATTATCAATGCGATGTGGCTAGAGTCAGATCCTGATTTTGACCTGGATAACGATCAGCCACAAGGCTGACACCGTTTCTTTAGCCAGCATCACAATACCAGATGCTGGCTTTTTCAAATTCAAAAACGCTTCCTTCTTCTTAGGAACTGCTGCAATGATAATTCCTTACCCTAAAGCCCGCTGGACACAAGCGCTATCACTTATCAGCGCCATCATTATCAGCGTTGTACTGACGGCTTATCCCCGCCTGATTGCAGAATCTATCCATGAGGTAGATCACGGCCTGTTCACCCTGTTTATGTGGGCGATCAGCGCAGGGTTTATCCATGGCGTTGGTTTTGAGCCCAAAGCTACTATCTGGCGACTGACGTTTAACCCCATTATCGCCTGGCTTATCATTGTGTATGGGTTAGTCGAGTATCTGATTCATTAAGGACATGTTATAGCCCAACGAGAACGGATCAGGCCTGCAGCAATATGTGCCCCTTCGTTGTCTGGGCTTCTTCTTTGCCAGGGCTTCTTTAATACCGTCAACACTTGCACTTAAACAGGTTGTTATCTAAATTTAAAAGACATTGTTAACGTCACTCAAGGAGGAAGTGATATGCACTATGGTGGAAACCTGTTCAAGGCTGACTCTCCTGTAAGATATTCCGAAAAAGCTAAACAGAACCGACGCTGTCGGGCTATCCTCAGTTTGGGTTCCCTCTATCTGTTTGCTCCCTCTGGCCTTTGGGCCAATACACTCATTCCCCCTCCCGATAGCTCTCCTTTGCCGCTTATGTTAGCTAAGCACTATCAGCAACAGGATAATATTCAGGACTACTGGGTCAGTGAGAAGCTCGATGGTGTAAGAGCTTTCTGGGATGGCAAACAACTTAAAACCCGCCAGGGTAACCCAATCAGGCTTCCTCAGTCGATGCAGAAGGCTCTGCCAAAAGCAGCCCTTGATGGTGAGCTTTGGCTTGGACGGGGGCGCTTTGCCGAAGTGTCAGGGCTGATACGGCAGGAGAAAAGTACCGAAGCAGACTGGGCAGAGGTGCAGTACCGGATTTTTGATCTGCCGGATCAACTCACTTCTTTCAATCAGCGGGTTAAAAGTATCGAAAGCCTCTGTCAGGAGGTGAACCTGCCTTGGCTACAACCTGTAAAACAGTTCAGACTGCCGGGGAGAGCTGCACTGGATCACTACCTGCAGCAACTGACAGAAGAAGGTGCCGAAGGACTTATGCTGCACAGAGGCAGCGCCCTGCATCAGGTGGGTCGATCTGACGACCTGCTGAAGGTGAAGCTCTATGAAGATGCTGAAGCAGTGGTACTGGGCTATACCGAAGGAAAGGGGCAATTCACCGGCATGATGGGAGCACTGATCGTTCGGCTGGAGGATGGTCGGGAGATGAAAATCGGCAGCGGCTTCAACCGGCTTGAGCGCCAAACACCACCGCCGGTTGGCAGTATTATCACCTACCGATACAACGGCCATACCGCATCCGGTCTGCCGCGTTTTGCGCGCTTTATGCGTATTCGGGATGACTACGAAGCGATGGAGTTAAAATAACGATTCTCACCTGTGAAACTAAAAAGGCTCTCCTGCCAAACAGGAAAGCCTTTTCATAATGCAAACCCTGTGGGCTATTTCTTAATACCCCAGCTAATTCTTATAACCCCCTAACGCTTATAAACACTAGCTCTTACACTCTACCCCTTGTAAACACGAGGCACACGGGTTGTGATACCGGTAAACAGGGTATAAGAGATAGTATCGGCACAGGCAGCAACCTGGTTTATATCCACCTGAGCTCCCCACAGTTCTACCGGATCACCTATTTTGGCATCCGGCTGATCCGTCAGGTCAACCGTCATCATATCCATGGAAACTTTACCAATCACACGGGTCATTTTGCCGTTTACCGCAACCGGCGTACCGTCGATAGCATGGCGAGGATAACCATCGGCATAGCCCATAGCGACCACACCTACCCGGGTTGGCTGCTCTGTGGTAAAACGGCAACCATAGCCGATCGGCTCACCCACAGGCAGTTCACGAACAGCGATAATTTCAGAACTCAAAGTCATTACCGGCTTAAGACGAGCAGCATTTTCCGTCTGCAGATCCAACGGAGATGCACCATACAGCATAATACCGGGACGCACCCAGTCACCGTGGGTCTCCGGCCAGTGCAGGGTTGCAGCGGAGTTTGCCATACAGTGCTGCAGACCAAAGCGGTCACAGGCAGCATGGAAATTAGCCATCTGAGTTTGAGTATAATTACACTCCAGTTCATCGGCACAGGCAAAGTGGGTCATGGCGATCACTTCGGAGATGTAGTCCAGCTGTTGCAAGCGTTCAACCGCTTTGGCAAAACCCTCAGCATCAAAACCCAGGCGGTGCATACCGGAATCAAACTTCACCAGCACCGGCAACGGCTGAGAAAACGTGTGTTGCTCCAGCGCATCCAGCTGCCACTCACTGTGAACAGCGGTCATCATCTGATATTTATCAATGGATTCCAGCTCATCAGCGGTAAAGAAGCCTTCCAGCAGAACCACGGGCTGCTTAACACCGTTCTCTACCAGCTGCAGTGCTTCTTCAATACAGGCGACGCCAAATGCATCGGCAACATCCGCCAGATATTCCGCTGCTTCCACCGCACCATGCCCATAGGCATTGGCCTTGATAATCGCTACCGCCTTTCGGCCCGGAGCCAGTTCTTTTGCCAGCAGATAGTTATGTTTCAGTGCAGCCAGATCGATTACAGCTTTCGCAGCCCGCGCCATGTGCAGGTCTCCATCTCGTTATTATATTGAGGGTCTTAATATAGGGTTTTGCAGTACAACGTTCGGGAAGCATCAGAGCCGTCCGACAGAACACAAACGACGACTAATATAAAAATGTACGAATTACAAAAAACGTACTAATACAAACAATGTCTTTGTACCGGCGCCGCAGTCTAGCGCAAACAGCTCTGAACCGCAGCGCCGGAAGGTACTGCGTTGATACAACTATGACGAATTAAAGCGCCAGAATGCCTTCAACTTCCACATCCACACCTTTTGGCAACTCTTTAACACCTAGTGCGGCGCGAGCTGGGTAAGGTGCAGAGAAGTAACGCTCCATCACTTCGTTTACCTTAGCGAAGTTGCCCAGATCCGGCATATAGATATTCAGCTTAACCACATTCTCCAGAGAACCACCGGCCGCTTCGGCAACCGCTTTCAGGTTTTCAAATACCTGAACCGTCTGCGCTTCAAAAGACTCAGTGACCACTTCCATAGTTTTTGGGTCGAGCGGGATCTGACCCGACATAAACACCAGATTACCAACCTGCACAGCCTGAGAGTATGGGCCGATTGCAGCCGGAGCGTTGTCAGAGTGGATAATTTTCTTATCTGCCATGGGTTAAAGCCTCTTTTGAGCAGTTATTTTTAATTATAAAAAAAGGCAAGCTTACGAGCCTGCCTGTGCACAAGATATGTGAAAGAGCAGAACAACAAGTGCAAGAAATCAGGAAGTCATATCACCGTCCCAGTCTGGGCAAAGGACGGCGTAAGTTAAAATCTTAGTGGTAACGGCCAACATCCAGATCGGCTGGGTCGATACCGGTCTCATTACCGGAAATCAGATCCGCCAGCAGACGGGAAGAACCACAGGACATGGTCCAGCCAAGCGTGCCATGACCGGTGTTCAGCGATAGGTTACTGAACTTGGTTTTACCGATAATCGGCGTGCCATCCGGCGTCATAGGACGCAGGCCTGTCCAGTATTCCGCCTTGGCAATATCGCCACCTTCTGGGAAAACATCAGAAACCACCATAGAAATAGTATCCAGACGCTTTTGCGGCATCTCAAGGTTATAACCGGACAGCTCAGCAGTACCCGCCACACGAATACGGTCATCAAAACGGGTAATTGCTACTTTGTAAGTCTCATCCATAACAGTAGAAACCGGTGCCGCATCATAGTTAGTGATCGGCATGGTCAGGGAGTAACCCTTAATCGGGTAAACCGGCAGATCGATACCCACCTGCTTCATCAGCTGGCGGGAGAAACTGCCCATGGCCACTACATAGTGATCCGCTGTCAGAGTACCGGCGGAAGTCTTAACGCCTGTCACCTCACCGGCTTTATCTTCTAAGCCGTGGATCTCGGTATCAAACTGGAACTTAACGCCCATCTCTTTACAGAGATCAGCCAGCTTGTTGGTAAACGCGTAACAATCACCAGTCTGGTCGCCCACCATGCGCAGACCACCCACAAACTTCTCTTTAACGCGTCCCAAAGCGGGCTCGTACTGCAGGACACCGTCCATATCCAGTTCCTGGAAATCGACGCCAAAATCACGCAATACAGCAATATCTTTCTGAACCGCTTCAACCTGCTTCTGGTTACGGAACAGCTGGGTCAGACCCTGCTGGCGATCTTCGTAGCGGATACCGGTTTCTTCTCGAAGCGCATCGATAGACAGACGGGCGTACTCTGAAACACGCACCATACGGGATTTGTTAACGGCGTAGCGGCTTTCAGTACAGTTAGCCAGCATCTGTGTCATCCAGGCATACTGAAACGGGTCCAGCGTGGCAGACATTTTCAGCGGTGCATGAGTCTGAGTCAGCCACTTCATCGCTTTAAAGGGAATACCCGGAGCGGCCCAAGGAGTGGAGTAACCAAATGAAACCTGACCCGCATTGGCGTGACTGGTTTCCATCGCAGGAGAATCCTGACGGTCAACAACGGTTACCTCATGGCCCTGTTTTGCCAAATAGTACGCTGTGGTAACTCCCACAACACCGCTACCTAAAATCAGAATATTCATACGTATCCACTCCAAAGAGTCCTGGCTTTCACTCACCAGACAGGTTTAAAACGAAGTTATTGTTTTTCTGGCAAGCCTCTAAGGAACAGACGATCTTCCTAAACAAAAGCAACCAACCAGCGAATACGCATAGATTATTATACTTCAACCAAAAAATGACACTTATTTAAACCTATAAAAAAGACTAAAAAACCTTTAAAAACAACAACAACAGAAAAAACCATCTGTCACCAAATCAAAAACCAGCTTATATATCCACAAGTAGGTAGAGCATCTGAAATATGGCAGCACCTAACCTGGCTCTACGGGTAAACCAGCATCTGTTTTAATCTCTTTTACCGATATGTGAGACTGCACTGCGGTTACACCCGGTATACGACGCAGCAACGTGATACGTTCAGAGAACTCATCCATGTCCCGTGCCACCAGCTGCAACAGGTAATCCACACTGCCGGTAATACAGTGACACATCTGGACCCAATCAAACCCGCCAATCAGTTCCTCAAAGCGATTTGTCAGCGCAACATCGTGACTGGCAAACGATACCTGGGTAAAAACGACAATGTCATACCCCAGCTTCTTACGATTCAAAACCGTACGGTATTGCTCAATATAGCCGCGATCCTCCAATTTTTTCCAACGCCGCCAGCATGGCGTTTCACTCAAATTAACTTGTTCTGAGAGTGCACTGTTACTGATACGGGCGCTGGACTGGAGCTTACGCAGAAGCTGTAAGTCTGTCGCATCCAGCTCACCATGAGAAATATCTTTTCTTAATTTACTCATTATTAGGGATTTCTTTTAATTAAGGCATTAATTTGAGTATAGATAGCAAATTCATTTCGGGCAATTTCGATAGACTTTCCTCTGTGACGACCTTCCCATCCGAAGGATAACAAGACATGCAACCGCTCTTATGGCCTCAATCGACAACAGGAAAAAACAGTGGCATTACCTCAAATCATCAGCGATGTTCCGCAAATTAATACCGAACTGTTCAGCAGTGTATTAACTCTTTTGGTGGTCCACTTTATTGCCACGGTCTCACCTGGGCCAGAGTTTATGCTGATATCCAAAGAAACCCTGACCAAGAGTCGCAAAGCAGGTTTTGTTTCACTGGCAGGGACACTATCCGGCCTGGGTATTCATATCCTTTATTCCGCTATGGGTTTGGCAGCTGTATTGGCCAGCTCACCTCAGGCGCTATTGGTTATTCAGGTCCTGGGGGGCAGTTATCTGATCTACTTAGGTATAAAAGGCTTGCGGGCTAAGCCTGCAACTGATGAGCAGGGCTGCCATATCAATATCAGTGCGGAGTCATCGGAGACTTACCGAAAAATTTTCAAAGCAGGTTTTATCTGTGATGTTCTGAATCCCAAAGCACCAGTGTACTACGTGACCTTATTCACCCTGGTATTATCGCCGGATATGCCTGTGCAGCACTTGGTGATCTATGCTGCCTGCATTGCAGCTGTTCATGCAGGCTGGTTTACATTAGTGATTTTGCTGCTATCGACACCAAGCATTAACCAAGTATTCAGGCAGATGAATCATTGGATAGACAGGGTACTCGGTGGCGCCATGATACTCATAGGGCTGAAGGTATTGTCTCACTAGAACGGTAGGGAAGGTTAATAACGATGAAAAAGCAGGCTTATGAATAAGAAGGTCAGGCAGGATCAGGCATTAAGTAGTGCAAGGTATAAAGCACGCATGTTACCGAACATCGGGAACCGTGTTCCATGGCTCTCATCTGAGAAGCTCATTCAGAACTTAAACTAGTCGGCCTCCATGCCGACCATACCCCACATCACCTCCATGTAGGGTGTATCATAAGCCGAAAATAACCGATGAAATACTATTTCAAACCCTAAAAAAGCCAAGGGAATTCCCTAGTTAGCGCACTTTAGTATCTTTAAAACGCTCGCCTGAAAGGCGGCAAACTATTTAAAATCTGCTTGCCATAGCGCTTAGTTTGCACCCTCCGGTCCAGCATAGAGATTTTCCCGGTATCGGATTCTGTCCGCAGCAGTCGGCCAACGGCCTGAACCAGGCGAATCGAGGCATCCGGTACGGTGATCTGCAGAAAAGGATTACCGCCTTTGGCTTCGATCCATTCGGACAGAGTCTTTTCCACCGGGTCATCCGGTACAGAGAAAGGGATACGGGTGATTACCACATGGGAAAGGTAAGTGCCGGGCAGATCAATACCTTCAGCAAAACTTGCCAGGCCAAAAATGATACTGCCCTCACCTTTGTCGATCCGACTACGATGCCGCTCCAGTAGCACCTGCTTAGTCAGGTCATCCTGAACAAGAATCGTATTCACCAAACTGGCGGGCATCTTGTCCAGCACATCCCGCATCTGACGACGGGAGGAGAAAAGCACTAGCGTACCTTCGTCAGTAGACACTTTGTTTTTGATAAAGCTGACAATCTGACGGGTGTGCACATCGGCCTGGGTCGGATCACAGGCTTCTTCCGGTAACTCCAGAACTCCGTTGCTGGCAAAATCGAACGGGCTGGGTACAACCAGGCAATCGGCATCATCCGGTAAACCGGCACGGGTGCGGATACGATCAAAACTGCCCAACGCGGTCAGAGTTGCGGAGGACAATACAGCTCCAAAGCAAGGCTGCCAGAGATTACGCGCCAGCGTACCAGCGGCACTGATCGGGCTACAGGAGACTTCCAGATCGATATCCACCTGCTGATTTTGCAGAGTGATCCAGCGAGCGATGGGCATCACATCTTCCGCCTGAGGGGAAGCGTATACCCCCCAAAGTTCCCATGCAGAGACCGCCCGGCTGTGTAGCATGGTTGCCAGTGGCAGCCACTGCTCACCCTCCTCCCGGCCTAAAGCGCCGGAAGCATCAGGATCCATCGCATCTTTCAGCTGTTTAACCATAATCTCCAGCTTCTGGCAGAGACTGGCAAAGCTGATCTTCAGATTAAGAGCGGCCTGAACCAGGGTTTCCGGCACGATACCATTTTCAAAGCGATAGACCGGACGGATATCTTTATCCATATTCTCCGGGGAAAACCGGGTAATCTCATGCAGCTGGCGATAACACTCCGCCAGCTCCACTTCCAGGTTATTGAGAATCTCAGGCAACTGATTCAGCTGCTTCACGATCAGCTGATCCTGCCCCAGCTCACTATTCAGATCCGACAGGGACTTTTTCAGTAAGCGCAACCACTGGAGGGCAGCGTTTACACGGAAACTTCCGGCAAAATGATCGATCGCTTTATCCGGCAGGTGATGGCCTTCATCAAAGATGTAGATGGTGTCCTGGGGATCCGGCAGCACAATACCACCGCCAAGAGAGAGGTCTGCCAGCACCAGGTCGTGGTTAGCCACGATAATATCGGCGCCATCCAACTCGTTACGGGCCTTAAAGAAAGCACAGCTGCTGAAGTTACTACAGCGGCGGTTAGTACATTGGTTGTGATCTGTGGTTATCCTTCGCCAAACAGGCTCTTCCAGAGAGTCTTTCCAGCTGTCTCTGTCCCCTTCCCACTTGCCGGAAAGGTAGTGCTGGGCCATCTCCTGATAAAGCGCTGTTGCTTCTTTAGAAGTATTAGACTGCAGAAATTCGTCAAACAGTGAAAGGGTATTTTGTGCCGGAGCCGTTTCGCCGGCATCTTCTAAAGCCTGCTCAAGCCTGCTCAGACAGAGATAGCGACTGCGGCCTTTAGCCAGGGCGTATTTAAACTGAATTTCAGCATGTTTTTGCAGATCCGGCAGGTCTTTAAAGATCAGCTGCTCCTGAAGCGCCACAGTAGCTGTCGATACCACAATACGTTTATCGCGCTCTTTAGCAACCGGCAGAGAAGAAACCAGATAAGCCAGTGTTTTACCGGTTCCGGTACCTGCTTCAATAGCACACACATGGGAGCCGGACGTACGCACACCATCGGAAGAGGTCTGAATATTTCCCAGTGTCCGGGCGATCTGAGCAACCATCAAACGTTGCCCATGACGAGCTCTGAGCTTGCGGTTTTTCAGAAAAGTAGAATAGGCTGACTGGATGTCAGATTTGATCGCGTCGGTAAGCATGCTGGCCTCTTTTCAATAAGGCAACAATTTTACCCGATGGTACTCTGCGGTAACAGCTTATTAAAAATAAGACCGAAGGCAGCCAGTAAACCGGCCACCTTAACGTCTCAGAGTGAGATTAGCCCTGAAGTTCAGCTTCCGCAGCAGAGAGTATCGTTTTTAGTGCCTGAGCATGCTCTGTCGCCGTATGCCCAAGAGAAGTCAGATAACCACCATCTTCCTGAGTGATAAGGCCTTTTTCAAACAAACGGCAGGTTGCTGCAATCAGATCCGGTTCGGCGTTGGAATGAACCTTAATTCCCTCCTGCATAGAACTGAGATTAAACTGGAGTAACACGTTAATTTCCTGATGTTGCGCTTCACTTAACAGCATAGAGGTTGCCTCGTTTATTGTTATCGCACTACTATTGTCTCGCACTACTAGTCTTTCACACTACTATTCTCTCGTACTTACTATTTGTCTCGTACTTACTTTATAGCGTATGAGTACGTCAGGCCTGCCTCTCAACTCTAGCAAGTTTCCTCTGACAAGTGTTAGAGAAAAATAGGCGAAAGCCATCAGTTCCAGCTCAAGAACAGAATAAAAACAGCAGGATGGGAAATTCAGATAAAAAAACCGGAGACTAAGCTCCGGTTTTCATCCAAACAGAGAGTAACCTCTACTCAGCCATTATCAATCAGACTGATATCCGGTTGCTGACTCTCAATCTTCTTACCGATAAACTCTTCGATATCCGGCAGTACAAAAGCATCCTCTTCACCGATAAAGCTGATGGATACTCCCAGAGATCCGGCACGACCTGTACGACCGATACGGTGTACATAATCTTCCGGATCGTCCGGCAAGGTAAAGTTCACCACGTGACTGACATCATCAATATGGATACCACGACCGGCCACATCTGTTGCGACCAATACCTGAATAGAACCGTCACGGAATTTTTCCAGTGTAGAGATACGCTTACGTTGCTCCACTTCACCAGATAGCATCGCCACACTTACACCCGCTTTTTTCAGCTGATCGCACAGATCACGCACACGGTCACGACGGTTAGCAAATACAATCACCCGATCCCAACCCTCTTTCCGCATCAGGCTGATCAGTAGCTTCTCTTTATCAGAGTCCGCAACGATGTAGGCGTGCTGTTCTACGTTGACGTTGGTTTGCTCTTCAGACTCGATCTCAATACGAACCGGCTCATAGGTCCACATATCCGCCAGGTTTTCCACATCCTGCGGGTAGGTCGCACTGAACAGGAAGGTCTGACGCTCTTCCTTCTTCGGTGTCGCACGAATAATACGCTTCACATCCGGGATAAAGCCCATGCTCAGCATGCGGTCTGCTTCATCCAGAACCAGTACTTCCACTTCACGCAGATCCAGATCACGTTTCTGATGAAAGTCCAGCAAACGACCCGGCGTTGCCACCATAATGTCGATCTGGCCTTTCAGCTGATCACGCTGTTTCTGGTAATCCATACCACCAACAATAGAAACTACATTGAAGCCACAGTATTTGTTCAGCTGGTGGGCATCCTTAGCAATCTGCATAACCAGCTCACGGGTTGGCGCGATGATCAGAGCTCGGGGCGCACCATTTTTTTGTAGGCCGGGGCCTTCCTCTTCCAGGAAGTAGCTCAGAATACTGATCAGGAAAGCCGCCGTTTTTCCGGTACCGGTCTGAGCTTTACCTATCATATCTTTACCCAACAGGGTATGTTCCAGCGACTGCCCCTGAATTGGCGTGCAATACTCAAAGCCAGCTTCATGAATTGAGCGCATCAGTGGCAATGGCAGGTCAAAATCATGGAAACGATGCTGACCTTCTACTTCCGGTACCACAAACTGAGAAAGATCCCAGCTGTTATTTGGCTTTTTCTTTTTGAATGGCGGGCGGCGACGGCGCTTATGACTGCGCTTGGCATTAGCGGATTTAGCCCTGGATTCATTACGCTGTTGTTCGTTATTTGATTCGGAAACTTTCTGATTTTCGGATGGGTTTGACACGGGTTTTTCTGCTCCTGAAACCCTGAACGCATCAGGGCTTTGTCATTAATCTATTCGCCGTTTGACGTATTGTCTCAGTTTTTACGCTCCGACACATTTTTTTCTGCAAAAAAACAGCCATCAGTGCTGTATATACAGAAAAAGTATCAGGGTCTGAAGGTTCTATTCCCTTAAAGCACAGGCATTAGTCTGTTTTTTCCCTCAATGGAATATAATTCCCCGGATAAAGTGTCGCCAGGTTCTCAGACAAACCTGAGGCGGTCACCATTTGGCCGTGGTGGCGTCGAAGTTCACGGGGCTCACGGGCACCGCAGGAGTGAGCAATCACACCAACCTCGCTAATCAGGTGCTGATGATAGCTGGCAACACGGACAGACTTATCCTGAGGATTCAGGCCCTCCTGCAGGTCCGGATCATGGGTTGTCACACCCGATGGGCAAGTATTCCTATTACACTGCAGCGCCTGAATACAGCCCAGTGCAAACATAAACCCTCGCGCTGTTACCGTAAAGTCTGCACCAACTGCGATAGCCCAGGCGACATCTGTGGGATTGATCAGCTTACCGGATGCGATAACCCTTACCCGCTCCCGCAACCCAAAGGCCTTCAGCATATCCACCACCAGTGGCAGACTCTCCTTCAGAGAAAGGCCAACACTATCCATCAATGGCATAGGAGCTGCACCGGTTCCCCCCTCAGCACCGTCGAGGGTAATAAAGTCCGGAGCACTTTCTTCCCCTCTGTGATTAATTTCAGTAAAAAGCTCATCCAGCCAGGCGTGGCTGCCCAGTACGAACTTAATACCAACCGGTTTACCGGTAACACGGCGTACACGCCCGATCATATCCAGCAGGTTTGCCGGACTGTTAATATCAGGGTGACGATTGGGACTAATAGAGTCCTCACCAACCTTAATCCCCCGAATCTCTGCGATCTCAGGTGTTACCTTTTCTCCGGGAAGAATACCACCTTTACCCGGCTTAGCACCCTGGCTCAGTTTGATTTCAAACATACGAACCTGATCGATCTCAGCAATCTTCTTAAGTTTTTCATCGCTGAGCTGGCCATGTGCATCACGTACACCATACTTAGCTGTACCGATCTGAAAGACAATATCGCAACCTCCGGAAAGATGATAAGGGGATAACCCTCCCTCACCGGTATTCATCCAGCAACCCGCTATCTGAGCGCCTGCTGACAACGCTTCAACGGCAGGGCGAGACAACGCACCAAAGCTCATGCCGGAAATATTAACGATGGATTTAGCATAAAAAGGCTTTTCGCAGTACATACCCACCTGGAGCGGCGGTGACTCCACCGCATCTTCTTTCAGTGTTGGATAAGGTGTATTCAGAAAAATAACAGCACCGGGCTTGTGAATATCACGACTGGAACCGAAGGCGACGGTATTATCAACATTTTTTGCCGCCCGGTAAGCCCAACTACGCTGAGCACGATTGAAGGGAAGCTCTTCCCGATCCATAGCAAAAAAGTACTGACGGAAAAATTCCCCAATATATTCAAAGAAATAGCGAAAACGTCCCAACACCGGAAAATTCCGGCGAATGGTGTGCTGCGTCTGATGTTTGTCGACGTAATACATCACCCCAACAGTCACAATACCCGCCAAGAGTAAAAGTCCAAGGCCGATCACCACCACATCTAAGATTAATATAGCAAACTGATCCATGAGCGCTCCTTATATTCCAGAAGTGCTGATCATACCTGATTCAGTAATTTGTGCATTGCATCCTCTAAGGTAACTTTCTTCATAAACAGCAAACAACATCAATTCTTATTTATATAATGTATTGATAAGACTTCTCATTTGTATTTTAATAGGCAGCACCATCCGAATTAAAACTAACTATCGATGCAAAGGGAATACGATGCAAAAACGTACACTAGCTCTTGCCGTTGCACTGGCCGCTGGCATTTCTGGCTGTAGCCTGATGCCATCTGCAGAGAACAACCTGACTCAAGAGCAGCAGGTTGTTAAAACTTATGCTGATGTTGCCTATGCCACTTTTGATGATGCCTACCTGACAGCAGTTGAACTGCAGAAGTCTGTTGACATGTTTCTGGCCGAGCCTAGTGCAACAGGCCTTGAAGAGCTGAAGGGTAAATGGAAAATAGCCCGCGAACCTTACCAGCAAAGTGAAGTGTTCCGCTTTGGTAACGCCATCGTTGATGACTGGGAAGGACAACTGAATGCTTGGCCCCTTGATGAAGGCCTGATCGATTACGTTGACGACAGCTACTACCAGCATGAGCTTGGCAACCCTGGCGCAGAACTGAACATCATTGCTAACAGTCAGGTTCAGATCGGTTCCGATACAATTAACTTCGGTGACATCACACCTGACAAGCTGGCGAACATCAATGAGCTGGGCGGTTCCGAAGCGAACGTAGCAACAGGTTATCACGCAATCGAGTTTCTGCTTTGGGGTCAGGATCTGAATGGCACTCGTACCGGCGCAGGTGAGCGCCCTTACACAGATTATGTTCAGGGTGCGGGCTGCACAGGAGGTCACTGTGATCGCCGGGGTGCATACCTGAAAGCAGCCGTTGATCTGCTGGTTGCTGACCTGGACTGGATGCGCCAGCAGTGGGATGCAGACGAATCCGGTAACTATCGCGCAACACTGATGTCGGAACCGGCTGATCAGGGTTTGCGTAAAATGCTGTACGGCATGGGTAGTTTATCTCTGGGCGAGCTGGCCGGTGAACGCATCAAGGTTGCGATGGAAGCGAACTCCACAGAAGATGAGCACGATTGCTTCTCTGATAACACTCACTACTCGCACTTCTTCAACGCAAAAGGTGTTCAGAACGTTTATCTGGGTAAGTACACCCGGGTTGACGGATCTGTTGTAAATGGCACCAGCCTGAGTGATCTGGTTCAACAACAGAACCACCCTCTGGATACGGCTCTACGCCAGCAATTAGCACAAACCCAGCGTACATTACAGAATGTTGTTGATCTTGCAGAAGGCCCGCAACAGATCAAGTTTGATATGATGATCGCACCGGGTAATAAACAAGGTGAGCAATTGCTGACCAGCACTATCAATACCCTAGTACAGCAAACCCGCTATATTGAGCAGGTTGCCGGTACATTGGGCGTTGATGCTCTAAACCCTGACACAGCTGATCACGAATTCTAATCTAAGCTGTATTTACAGGCTTTACCACAAGCGACCTTCGGGTCGTTTGTGCGTTTTCAGAGACCGATAAAAATGATTCAGATCAAAATTCAAGACCTGTACAGCAAGTTACTTCTCCCCGCTAAAACAGGCCGACAAGCAATGGCCCCAATGGCTTCAGCCAAATTTATGGCAGGCAGCATATTACTGGTATTGGCAACCAGTCAGACAGCCTTT
This sequence comes from Oceanospirillum sp., assembly GCA_048268485.1. Lineage (GTDB taxonomy): Bacteria > Pseudomonadota > Gammaproteobacteria > Pseudomonadales > Halomonadaceae > Oceanospirillum. The sequence continues at coordinate 51,149 of JBLWVL010000011.1, read as the reverse complement.
GCAGAACCGCAAAACCCTCGTTTAGGCGGTATGACCAGTGTTAACCAAAGTGACCGTAACGCCTTCTCACGCCCCTCTGCTAATCTATCGCCACTGCGTCAGCTGGACTTTAAAGTTGGCAACAGCTTTTTTAAAGCCCCTTGGGTTATGGCGCCAGCGAGTACAACAGCTCGTGATGGTCTGGGTCCTTTAATCAACACCAACGCCTGCCAAAACTGTCACCTGAAAGATGGCCGGGGCCATGTGCCTGCATACAACTCCGACCGCGATGCGATGACCGACCAGGCCGTCAGCCTGTTTCTCCGACTGAGCCGCCCAGCGCTCACGGAAGCCGACAAACAGCAGCAAGCCAAATATGGCCCGTTACCGGACCCGGTTTATGGTGGACAGTTACAAAATATGGCCACACCAGGAATTACACCGGAAGGTGAAATGAAACTCACCTATACCACCAAAACAGTTACCTACCCGGATGGCCGCGAAGCGGAGCTACGGGTGCCTCATTACGAACTGATCAACCCGGCTTACGGTCAACCCACTGCGGACCTGCATATGTCACCAAGAATTGCTCCTCTTATGGTCGGCCTTGGACTTTTGGAGCTGATTTCCGAGCAGGATATACTGAAGAATGCCGATCCGGATGACCAGAATAATGATGGTATCTCCGGTAAAGCAAACTATGTCTGGGATAGACAGAAACAAGCAACCGCTCTGGGTCGCTTTGGCTGGAAAGCCGCTGAGCCAACCCTAAAACAGCAAAACTCCGGTGCTTTTGCCGGTGATATGGGGCTAACCACTTCACTGCACCCAGACACAGACTGCACCAGCAGCCAACCCTGTGAAAAAAGCGTATCCGGTGGTACTCCGGAAGTACCGGATAAAACACTGAACCACGTCACCTTCTACACCCAACACCTGGCTGTTCCGATGCAGCGCGGAAGTGAATCAGAAGAAGTACAGCAAGGCTATCAACACTTTAAGAATGCGGGCTGCAATCAGTGCCACATTGAGCACTGGACAACAGGAAAAGCTTCTGACCGACCTGAGTTGTCAAATCAGAAAATCCGCCCATTTACCGATCTCTTACTGCATGACATGGGAGAAGGATTGGCCGATAATCGCCCGGAATATCTGGCCAATGGCCGGGAATGGCGTACCGCACCACTGTGGGGAGTTGGCGTAAACAAAGTCGTCACGGGCCAGGAAAACTATCTGCATGATGGACGTGCCCGCACCCTCGAAGAAGCGATTCTATGGCACGGAGGCGAAGCCGAAATATCCCGGAATCATTATATGGCGCTTGATAACGACCAACGCCAACAACTGTTACAGTTTCTGGAGTCTCTTTAATGTTACACCCATTCAATCTACTTCGACTCTCGCAGAACCTGGGGTCTGCACTTGTCCTCCTGTACAGTGCATCACTGCAGGCCGCAGAAAAACCCGCATTTAATTATGATGCTTACACACAATCCGTTGAACAGACGCAACTGCAACAAATGCAGGAGTTCATCGGCCTGAGTACCCGCCTGAATCAGACGACACAAAAAGCCTGTACATCCCCTGGGCAGCAAAGCCATGCACCGCTACAGGACTGGTCATCCTTACCGGCTCTGCAGGAGCAATGGCGCAGTACTTACCAGCAATGGCAAAAGCTACAGGTCTTTCCATTAGGGCCAAACAATGATGTTACTGCCCGTCTGAATATCAGCTTCTGGCCTGATAAGAAAAACCTGGTTGAACGTAAAGCCCGCGCACTCTTGAAACAAGGTGAACAGGCTGATCTGAAAAGTGGCGGTATTGCCCTGCAAGGCCTAACGGCCAGTGAGTATCTGTTGTTTGACCCCAAACACCTGAAACACTCAACACCTGCGGATAGCTGCCATCTGTTAATGGCTATCACACATAAAAGTCAGGAAAACGCTACAGCAATGTTAACCCGCTGGCAGCAAAGTGAGTTTCTGAGTCACTGGCACGATGCAGCACTGGGTAATGACACCTTCGCCAGTACCAAACAAGCCACAGGCTATCTTATGGATGGTCTGGCTCAAACCCTTGAACAGATGGCCAAGTACAAACTCTACAAGCCCTTTCGGTTAAACGATGCCGATGCACAGCCAAACCCTTATTTGGCAGAAAACTGGCGTAGCAATCAGGGACTGGTCAGCCTGAAAACCAACCTGGATCAGATCGAAGCCTATTACCTGGGCCTAACTGTAGACGGTCAGTCAGTGAATGGTCCGGATCTGCTGTTGCGTCATTTAGGTTTCTCCGGTGAAGCTGATGCCATTAAAGATGCCTTCAAACAAACACAAGGTCAGCTGAAGGCATTGACAAAAATGGGCACAGAGGCCTATCAGACTATGGACGGCAAAACTTCAGCCACGGCGCTTAACCTTCAGATTAAAAAGCTTGAACGGGCACTGAAAAAACCACTGCCTCATTTTCAGCTGGCACAGCGTTTTAACTCCGCCGATGGTGACTGATATGCCCGATAACATCTCCAAAGATACTATCACCGTTAGCAGAAGGCATTTTCTGCAAAGCGTAAGTAGCAGCTTGTTGCTGGGCAGTAGCTTTTTCCTTGGCAGCGCCAGGCCACTCCTCGCTGCTACTCCATCGGAAAAAAGCCCCCAAGCTCTGCACCTGGCCAGTAGCGTTAAGACAGATACAGCAGGCCATCAGCTGCTGACTCTGCAGGAAGATCAACCTAACATGCAGAAAAGTGGTTGGCGCGGTCATCAGGCGGTGGCCTCACCAGATGGCCGCTTTTTGGTTTCTGTTGCCCGCAGACCGGATACGCAACTACTTATAGAAGACGTCAATAGCGGGCACAGCTATTTTGTGGATGCAGATGAAGGGCGGCACTTCTACGGTCATGGTCTGTTTACTCCGGATGGGCGCTGGTTCTACGCCCCTGAAAATGACTATGAAGCAGTACGTGGTGTTATCGGGCGGTATGATCCGCAAAATAACTTCAGCAAGGTTGGAGAATGGGACAGTCATGGCGTTGGGGCCCATCAGATCGCCTTCTTGCCACCAACTGACGCTGAAAGCAAAGCTCATCCGATTATGGTGATAGCAAATGGTGGCATCGAAACACACCCGGACTACCCACGCATCAAACTCAACCCTGAGACTATGCAGCCCAACATCAGCTATATCAATGGCAATGGTGAACTGCTGGAGCAGGCAGAACCGCCACATCATCAGCTGTCATTACGCCATTTGGATGTAGCTGTCGATGGTCAGGTTTGGATTGGTGCACAATATCAGGGAGAAGTTTTTGAAAGCCCGAATCTGATTTTCAGCCATCGAATGGGAGATGCCAACCTGAAGCCAGTTGAAGCGGCGAACACCCTATGGCCTCAGCTCAGGGGGTATATTGCCAGCGTGAGTTGTCACAGGACGAGTGACACGGTCTGCATCACAGCACCCCGTGACAACTCTGTTACCTTTTGGCAACGCTCAACCGGCAGGCTGATTAAGACACAAAAACTTGAGGATTGCGCCGGAACCTGTGCCCATCCTGAGCTTCCGGTCTACTATGTCAGCAGTGGTAATGGTGACCTTGCCGCCTTTGATGCCAGAAATGGTAAAAAAATCTGGCAGCAACACTTTGCAGGCATTCACTGGGACAACCATTTAACCTGGATCTCCTAGCCTGAGCACCTTTTGCCACAGAGGGAGAGTAGTCTTAAAACCGAACAGGGTTTAAGCCTGCTCTCTTCGATATTACTGACGAGCTGTCAAATTAAAGCAACACGGATAAATGAGATGGCCGTTGTATCCGGGCGGCCTCTGTCCTAAAATGCCCGCCCTCTGGCGCTTTTTTCGTAAAACGTCCTGAAAAGACCTTTCCCAGCAAGATTTATTGCGCCAATTTACCCATTTATCCAATGATAAAAGTGAGCCTGACATGTCCCGTTCAAAGAAAAGCCGCTCGCTGAAAGGCAAGGCCAATATCCGCACCGGAAAAAAAGAAGACTTTAAAAAATGGCGTGAAGAACAGAGCGCCTTAGGCATTGTCGGCCCAAAATCTGCTGCCCATAAGAAGAAAGATAAAAAGCGCAAAGAGCAGGCTGCTAAAAAACTGGCCCGTATGGGTGTGACAAAAGCCGATAGTTAAAAGCAGGTTATCAATTTCTTTTAAATAACAGGATTTTTACTGTGAAAATTATCAGCTTCAATATCAATGGAATCCGAGCTCGCCTACACCAGATCCAGGCGGTTATTGACCAGCTGCAACCTGATGTCATCGGTCTGCAGGAGATTAAGGTTCACGATGACGCCTTTCCACTAGCGGATATTGAAGCCACCGGTTATCACGTTGAGTTCTACGGCCAGAAGAGCCATTACGGTGTCGCACTGATGTCAAAAAAGAAGCCTGTTGCAGTACGCAAAGGCTTCCCGACAGATGAGGAAGATGCCCAACGCCGTATGATTATCGGCGACTATGAAGCCGCCGATGGCTCTGTGGTGACCGTGATGAACGGCTACTTCCCTCAGGGTGAAAACATCAAGCATGAAACCAAGTATCCGGCCAAGCGTAAGTTCTATGCGGATCTGCAGAACCTGTTGGAAAGCGAATACAGCAAAGAGCAGCAGATTGTGGTAATGGGTGACTTTAATATCTCCTCCACCGACTGGGATATCGGCATCGGCGAGCAAAACGCCAAACGCTGGTTACGCACCGGCAAAACCAGCTTCCAGCCGGAAGAACGGGAATGGTTTGATCGCTTACTGGGCTGGGGTTTAGTCGACAGCTACCGGGAACAGCACCCGGAAGATAACAGCAGGTTCAGCTGGTTTGATTATCGCAGTAAGGGCTTTGCTGATGACCCCAAGCGCGGTCTGCGTATCGATACACTGCTGGTCACGGACAGTCTGATGCAAAAATGCGAGGCTACCGGTATTGACTATGAGATTCGGGCCATGGAGAAACCATCGGATCACTGTCCTGTTTGGGCGACCTTCAAACTTTGAGGACAGATCAATAAGGTGTCTTATTAAGTCAGTACAAACCAATGCAAACAATTTAAAAGGCGCTAAAAGAGATAAATTGCTGACAAAAAAGCTGGAAATGTAAGTCAAAAAAAATGCCCCACAGGATAAAACCTGTGAGGCATTTTTACGTTCTGGCTGCCCGCAAAAATGAAGAACAGCCTGCGATTGAACGCTTTTCAGCTATTTGGAAACTAAAGTCTAATCTGGTTTATCACCAGAACCAGAATTTACAGTTTACCTTCCAGCTCAGGCAGTGCGCTGAACAGATCAGCCACCAGACCGTAGTCGGCTACCTGGAAGATCGGCGCTTCTTCATCTTTGTTGATGGCAACGATCACTTTTGAGTCTTTCATACCGGCCAAGTGCTGAATCGCACCGGAGATACCCACAGCGATATACAGCTCAGGCGCAACGATCTTACCGGTCTGCCCCACCTGCATATCGTTCGGTACAAAGCCTGCATCAACCGCAGCACGGGATGCACCAACCGCTGCACCCAGCTTGTCAGCAACCTTGTTCAGCAGCTCGAAGTTCTCACCGTTGCCCATACCGCGACCACCGGAGATCACCACTTTAGCAGCGGTCAGCTCAGGACGATCAGATTTCGCCAGCTCTTCGCCAACAAATGCAGATTTACCGGCATCCTGCGTATTATCCAGGGTTTCAACTGCCGCAGAACCGTCAGCCGCCGCTGCGTCAAAACCAGTACCACGAACCGTGATTACTTTGATCGCATCATCAGACTGTACCGTAGCAATCGCGTTACCAGCGTAGATAGGACGCTTAAAGGTATCAGCAGATTCGACCGCAATGATGTCAGAGATCTGAGCCACATCCAGCAGTGCCGCAACGCGAGGCATAATATTTTTGCCGTTAGAGGTTGCTGGTGCCAGAATGTGAGTAAAATCTTTACCTAGGTCGGCAACCAAAAGAGATACGTTTTCAGCCAGCAGATGCTCATAGGCAGCGTTATCCGCAACAACTACTTTTGAAACGCCGTTCAGTTTTGCAGCTTCTTCAGCTGCCGCACCACAATTACTACCGGCAACCAGTACAGTGATATCGCCACCAATCTGCTGAGCCGCTGCAACTGTGTTTGCAGTAGCACCAATCAGAGCAGCATTACTGTGATCAGCTAGGACTAAGATACTCATGATCAGATCACCTTCGCTTCGTTTTTCAGTTTTTCTACCAGCTCGTCTACGCTACCCACTGTGATACCTGCACTGCGCTCTGCAGGCGGCTCAACTTTCAGGGTCTTCACTTTAGACGCTACATCAACACCCAGATCAGCAGGTGTTTTAACATCCAGCGGCTTGCGCTTAGCTTTCATAATATTTGGCAGAGAGGCATAGCGCGGCTCATTCAGGCGCAGGTCTGTGGTCACGATAGCTGGCAGGCTCAATGCAACCGTTTGAAGGCCACCATCGATCTCACGGGTAACATTCACTTTTTCGCCATCAACAACCACTTCAGAGGCGAAAGTACCCTGAGGCATACCGGTCAGTGCACCCAGCATTTGGCCCGTCTGGTTATTATCGGAATCAATAGACTGTTTACCCAGTACCACCAGACCCGGCTGTTCTTCTTCAACCAGCTTCGCCAGAATTTTAGCAACACCCAGAGAATCTACCTGATCGTCAGTCTCAACCTGAATTGCGCGATCTGCACCCAGTGCCAGCGCAGTACGCAACTGCTCCTGAGCAGCTTTAGGGCCAACCGATACAACAACGATCTCCGTTGCGATACCTTTTTCTTTCAGACGAACCGCTTCTTCCACTGCAATTTCGCAGAATGGATTCATCGCCATTTTCACATTGGTCAGATCAACGTCAGAATTGTCCGCTTTAACACGAATTTTGACGTTGTAGTCAATGACTCGTTTGACAGCAACTAATACCTTCATAAATTCCTCGTTCTTTGTTCTTAATAACTTAACGTGACGAGCTTTAACCGGCAGGGGCTCTGAATAAGCTATGAATCCTGCCACATCTTTTGGGCAACACAACTCCTTACAATTAGGGGTTGCAGTTAAAGAGCTGCGCTACCGGAATTCGTTTCAAACGAGCGTTTGCTGCGCCCGTAATCCCATAATGACTATTTTTTAGGTTTAGGTCAAATTCCTTTCTAAACTGACGGGTCACAATTTAGCCGCTATACTTGCTGCACCGCATTAAACGCTCAGTTTAATTTATCGGCTGTTTTTTCTGTCTCACCGGGACACTCTGCAATCAGCCTGAGGCTTACCTTCTATTAAAATAAGGGTTGACCAGAAGCAAACGTCCGTTTTAAATGAGACCATAAAATAATTACATGCGCCTTACCAGAGTTGACTGCCCCTAAACCTAAGCAGAAACCAAGGCGCACTACGCTGTTTGAGGAGTGTATCGTGGAAAGAGAAGCGATGGAGTTCGATGTTGTAATCGTTGGCGCAGGCCCGGCAGGCCTTTCGGCGGCAATTCGTCTGATGCAACAGGCGAACGACGCCAGTCAGGAACTGACCGTTTGTGTGGTAGAAAAGGGCTCTGAAGTTGGTGCTCATATTCTGTCTGGTGCTGTAATAGAACCGACAGCTTTAAACGAGCTAATTCCTGACTGGAAAGAGAAAAATGCTCCCCTTCTGACGCCTGTGACTAAAGATCAGGTCGTCATGCTGAAAGACAGCAACGCTTCCAAAACCTTTCCGAACGCTATCGTGCCTAAAAATATGCACAACGATGGCAACTACGTTGCCTCTCTGGGTAATGTCTGCCGCTGGTTGGCAGCTCAGGCTGAAGAGCTTGGCGTTGAAATCTTTCCGGGCTTTGCCGCAGCAGAACTTCTGATCGAAGATGGCGTTGTAAAAGGTGTTATTACCGGCGACATGGGCGTTGCGGAAGACGGTAGTGAAAAACCCGGCATGTATATGCCCGGTATGGAGCTTCGTGCAAAATACACCATTTTCTCCGAAGGTAGCCGTGGCCACTTAGGCAAGCAGCTAATCAGTCAGTTCAAACTGGACGAAGGCAAAGATCCTCAGCACTACGGCATCGGTATTAAAGAGCTGTGGGATATCGACCCGGACAAACATCAACCGGGCCTGGTTGTACACGGTTCCGGTTGGCCTTTGACTGAAAATGGCGCCAGCGGTGGTTTCTTCCTTTACCACGCGGAGAACAATCAGGTAGTAGTTGGCCTGATCACCGATCTGAACTATGACAATCCATACCTGAGCCCATTCGATGAATTTCAGCGTATGAAGCATCATCCGGAGCTGAAGCAGCATCTGGAAGGTGGTAAGCGAGTCTCTTACGGAGCCCGGGCAATCACTAAAGGCGGCTACAACTGCCTGCCTAAGATGACGTTCCCTGGTGGCATTCTGGTGGGCTGTGATGCAGGTACTCTGAACTTTTCCAAGATCAAGGGCACCCACACCGCAATGAAGTCCGGCATGATCGCGGCTGAAACTATTTTCGAAGCCGTGAAAGGCGGTGACGAAGGTGGTCAGGAACTGACCGCATTCACCAGCGCCTGGGAAAAATCCTGGGCATTCAAAGAGCTGTACGCAACCCGAAACTTTGGCCCGGCGATGCACAAGTTTGGTCCTATGCTAGGTGGTGCTTTCAACTTTATTGATCAGAACCTGTTCAGCATTCCGGTAACACTGCATGATACCCATGAAGATTACGCAATGCTGAAGCCTGCAGCTGACTTCCAGCCAGTTGAGTATCCGAAGCCGGATGGTGTTCTGAGCTTCGATAAGCTGTCTTCCGTGTTTCTCTCGAACACCAACCACGAAGAAGACCAGCCATGCCACCTGAAGCTGAAAGACGAAACCGTGCCCTTGCAAGTCAACCTGCCTAAGTGGGCGGAACCTGCACAGCGCTTCTGCCCGGCAGGTGTATACGAGGTGGTGAAGGATGAGGAAAGCGGTAATGACCGCTTCCAGATCAACTCACAGAACTGCGTGCACTGTAAAACCTGTGATATTAAAGACCCATCCCAGAACATTAACTGGGTAACACCGGAAGGTGCTGGTGGTCCGAACTATCCAAACATGTAACAGGGCCAGGTACATACGAGTACTATCCGTCAATCATGGCCTGACCGGATAACAAAAGGGGAAAGCATCGCTTTCCCCTTTTTTATTGACCAAATGACCCAAGCGGAAGACCTATCCTTGCTCACGGGCAAGAAAAGCATGTGCCTGATAGCTCATTCACCTCTGGATTTTAACCGGCAAGACGCTTGATTGGCGCTCTTTCAGCCAGCAACACCTTAACACCCCGGTCAAAACGTACTGTGATTCGTGTCTGAGCCCCTGGCTCAATATGGGTTAACTCTCCGCGACCAAAAACTTCATGTTCTATCTGATCACCAATGCGGTAGAAGGTGCTCTGCTCCGCGTTAGAGGACAAATGCCCCTGGGGTAACACAGATTCATTTTTCTGAACGGGGCGGGCACTCACTTTAACCCCTTCAAGACCACAGGCTGACAAATACTGTCTGACCAACCCGACATTCTCGACCTTAAGCTCTGAGCCATTAGTGGCTCCTGATTTGAGATAGCGGGCAACAAGACGACTGTCTTCCAACTGCATCTCAGCAACAAAACGACTGGAGCGTTTTTTTCGCTCATCAGAAAGCCCATGATCAGTCAGCAGCCAAAGCGTCTCACGTGCCCGGGTCATTGCAACATAAAAGAGCCGTCGTTCACTTTCTTCAGCTTTTTCATCGAAATCCGTAATATGCTGATAGCATGGAAAATTTCCTTCCGTCAGCCCTGCCAGCACCACATGGGGCCATTCCAAACCTTTGGCACCATGGACCGTGGTAATAGTGATGGCTTCACTATGGTGACTCTGGCTGGCACCGGATTGCTTCTGCTGCTCGATATGACTCAGTAGCTGGGAAACACTCATCCTCTGCTGTCGAATATAGTTCACCAATGCCTGAAGCGTTTGTTTACGTTCCTGCGCCTGATCCTTAGTCGCAGCTGCCTTGTCAATCAGGTCATAAGCATCTGTCTCCTGAAGCACACGAACAGCCAAAGGACCGACAGGCTGCTCTGCCGGTTGCCTCTGCAGCTCTAAAAGTAACTCCAGACGTTTTTTCAGGCGCTTTGCAGTATAGGGTTTCAGATCCATACCTGAGATAATCGTACCAGGGCTTAAACCATGATGCTGTACCTGCTGCTGAATCCCCTGCTGTTCTCCCTGACTGAGAAACAAAGGCGGAAAGCTTAGCAGCTGACCCAATGTCTCAGAGCCAATATCAGCATTAGCCTCACCAGCAGCCAATTGCAGATAGGCGAGAAACTGGCTTACCAGCGGCTGATTAAACACAAAATGACCCTGCTGATGCAGACGAAATGGAATCTGCTGCTGCAGAAACACTAGCTGAATCGGCACACTCAATGCCCAGCTTCTGACCAAAACCGCGATACTGGCCGCTCCGGATTGATTCAGTACAGGCTCGATATGACTCACCAGCTGGTTGAGCTCTGGCAGCACCTGAACCTGAGTATCTTCGTGCTCAGGCGTAGCTAAACAGAGCCCCGCATCCCGGTTCTTGTTGCGACCGATCAGATGGTTCGCAGCCAGAGCCAAAGTTGCACCATAGCGAAATGAATACGACAACGGATAACTTACTGGCTGCTGAAACTGCAGAGAAAAATCCCGCAACATAAATTCCGGGCGGGCACCACGCCATTCGTAAATACACTGATCCACATCACCGACAACCATCACCCGGGCTCGCTCCCCCGCAAGAATGCTGAGCAGGAATTGCTGAATGCTATTGATATCCTGATACTCATCAACAATGACATGGTCAAGATGGTTGCTGATTCGAGCCTCCAGCTCCGGCTGAGCTAAAACGGCCATCGCAGGCCGGTAGAGCAGGTCGGAGAAGGTCATGACGCCTTCCCGGGCCAGAATCTGCTCCAGCTGCTCAAACGCTTCGATGAAATACTTCTGATCATCCGATAAACCAAGTAACCGGAACTGATCTTTTGGTGTTTCCAGATCAGCTTTTACACGCTCAACAAACTGCATAAAAGCTTCAAGATGATCCTTATCCAGAGCCTTACGCCGGGTTGCCTGATCCGCATTGGGTAGCGCCTGGATGATCCCCTGCCGAACCAGCTTCTCGTAGGGCCAACCCTCTCGCACGAGATGTCGGGGCTGCAGAACGCCCCAGCGCACAAGACTTTCACAAAGTTTATGACCGATAGAATGGAAGGTTCTGATATCCGGTTTGGAGTAATGCACCTGCTGACGCTGATACTCCCTTTGCAGCTTAGCCTCAAAATCGACACGGGCTGAACGGTTATACATGAGTACCAGCACACGACGAGGCTCATAGCCCTGAGCAAGCAGAAACAAAACTCTGTGCACCAGTGTTGTGGTTTTACCGGAACCTGCTACAGCCATTACCCGGGCATGCTCATTGCTGTGATGCACTACACACTGCTGCTGCGATGTCAGGTGCAGAGGTGCAGAAAAAATATTGATCGGTTCAGGCTGTACAGATTGGGACACAGGATCTCTCAAAACTTAACTCTCAGACCTGAAAGGAGAAGTGGCTGAGTCAGAAAACAGATAGTCTGATAACCCCTGAGGAAGTTTCAGGGTTTATCAGGCAGCAAACATTACGCAAACTTATTCCGGCAACTCACCTAATGACCAATAGCGACCATCACTTTTCAGGCCAAGGTAAGCTTTACCCTTATCATCAAATGGCTCAGCTTCTTCAATCAGCTGATAAAACAGATTCCTGTGCAACCTCCCCATAAGGCCTGCACGCACGTGCAGATAGGGTTCCGGTTCACCAGACCCAGAAACCGAGACAGTCAGTGGATGCTCTTCATCTAAAAGAACCTCATCACCCACATTGGTTACAAAACGGAGTTTATTATCCAGGGGATCAAGTTGCTGAGTAATTATAAAGGGAACATCATCAACCTGAATACCGACTTTCTCAACAGGCGTCACCAGGAAATAGCGGTCGTCCTCCCGCTTTAAGATAGTTGAGAACATACGCACCAATGCAGCCCGGCCTATTGGCGACCCCATATAAAACCACTGCCCATCTTTAGCAATACGCATATCAATATCACCACAAAATTCAGGGTTCCATTGATCAACCGGAGGAAGCCCTTTCTCCCCTTTGTTTTTATCGATATGCCGGGCCAACTGTGCCGGTGAAAAACTGCCGGATAACATACCCTCTCCCCCATAATTTCTTATTATCATTTTAACCCAGTGACCGAAAAAATGCTGTGGCTAATAAAAGCCTAAACAAAGCTTCACAAGGTCCATAAATTCAGGATAAACACTCTCAACCAACAGGCATAAAAAAAGCAGCCGAAGCTGCTTTTCATTCATCGCAAGAAAACCGAGCGATACTGAATGAGGACATTACCTCATACCAGGTGTTAAATCAGGAAACTTTCCAGCTCTGTACAGTCTCTTTGCCGTACTTCTGAATCCACTCCTGATAATCCTTCTGACGACCACCCCGAACAGTGATCTCTTCACCGGTCTGAGGGTTCTTATAAACACTTGGAGTGCGTTTACGGCGTGACTTACCGGATTCAGCGTTATCTTCACTTGCGCCAAACAGAGCAAGCAATTCAGACTCAGACTTATCAAACTGCTTCAGAACTTCTTCAACAGCCGTTTTAAAAGCCAGTTCCTGTTTCAACTCCTGTTTTTCTTCCATCGCCTGCAGTTCTTCCTGCAGCTGACGCATCAGGCGTTCTTTCTCACGATATTTGTTAATAATAGACATAATAACTCTCTTGTTACATATAAAGGTGCTGTGGGGGGAACAGAAGCTCTTAGCTTAGGCAGGTCACGCACTACGTTCTCAGGTAAAAACACCATCAAAGATGGGTATGGTTTGTAGATGGATACGTGTGCAAATTTTTATGATCATCTAGGCCAATCATATTTTCAGATCAGGCTAGAGTGAAAACTCTTTTGAAGACCTTTTCAAATTTCCTAAACAAGAAGCTTTAATGCCGGTAATACTAATATCAGATATTTGGAATTACAAGACATATAAACTCTTAAGTTATACCAGAAAGTTTAACAAGGATTATCTGATTAAATTATTAAACCCAAAAGGGGGAGTAGTTAAATATTTTTTACAGCAATACCTGAAAAACCACCATCAAGCTCAAGTGCTTTCTCAACCTTCTGTAATAAGGCGGATTTATCACGCCCCAGAATGCCTTTCAGCACTAACTGGTTAGAAATATGATCCGAACGAAAGACCGTAGATGTCAGGTTTAGTTCAGAGATAAATTGATGCATCTCTTGCAACAGCCCTTGGCTGTCCAGTTCAGCGAAATTATCTCCAAAAGCTTCAACAAACCTCTGCCGCCCTCGATGAAAGGTCAAAACCAATATTGACAGATAGTCTGGCTGTACCCTGTTAATCAACTTTGCCGAGTTGACAGCATGCTGCTCCGATAGAATCTGACCGCCCAAACCATTAAGTACCATTACAGATGTTTTAATACCTGCCTGCTTTATTTTCTGTAGCGCAGAATATGTTGACTCGACTGTTTCACCTTTTTTAATTCGAGTTAATACTTCATTATCACCAGACTCAACACCTACATAGAGTATCGACAGGCCGTTATTTTTTAATTCAATTAATTCTTCAACACTCTTGCGGGCCACGTTTCCGGGTAAACAATAAGCGCCTACCCGCCTTAGCTCCGGGAAAGCCTTATTCAAGGCCTGCAGGACTGTCAGTAAACGTCGGGAGGAAAGTACCATGGCATCACCATCTGCCAAAAAGACCCGACTAACGCCTGTTAACTGCTGCCCTGAGCGTTCGATATCGGCCAGAACGTCCGCTTCTTTTCGGGCTGAGAACTTCTTTTGGCGATCAGTATACATCTACCTGCTAGTACAATATAAAGAATACCAAAATCAAATATACCCTTAAAAATCAGAGACCTACATTCAGTATACATCCTAAAAGATCTTACCAAAAAATTTCCACTTTATCCCTACAGGCTTTCCCTTCGTTTCTTTAAGTCCTCTTGAAGGCTGCCAGATAGATGCCAGCCATTCCGATAGATATCTGGTCACGACGATAGATATTGATACCCGCAACTCTGTTGGCAGCCCGCCTGCAGCTCCTTAATCTTGCTCCCACAGCAAACGCCTCCCCCACTACTACATTAAAACTTTCAAAATGCAAATTCTTTGGCAAAGGCATTTTGTCATTAACGCTCTACTGTAATTTTGGTTGCATAGCTCTCTTTGCTCGGTTAACCTAAAAACATCATTAAGGTTCTACTGTATTTTTAGATTTGATGTTTGGATGAGTTAATCAGGAGGGGAGATGAAACAGGTTTTGCAATTTTCAAAAGTGCTAAATGAAAGCGGCAGTACGTTGAGTGGTGTTCTGGTGTTGGAAGCAAAGGAGCAGCTTTGCTCACAGAAGTATTCAGAACAGATAACCAAAAAAAAGAAGTATGAATTTCCGAGGCCAGAGGACATGCCGACAGCTGAGAATGCTTTCTTTTGTCAAGCAAAGCGCATCTTGGAAATATACAGCAAGTATCATGGACGTAAGCAGCAAAGAATGACGGCACCCGTTCAGGCATGGTTCCAAGAAGAAGCGTATAGGTTTGGTTGGGCAGAGGCCGAGTTTTTGACAGATGTAGCGTCAAAAAATGGCTATGCAGGCTGTATGTTGCGCCTTTCTGATGAAGGAGAAATTAGTGACTTCTACCACTAATCAAAAAACATTAGCTGAGATCGCAGCGATCCGTACTGGCTACACCTTTCGTGGCAAGGTGGCGGAGCTGCCCGAAGGCGGTAATGCCCATATCGCTCAAATTAAAGATGCCCGCAGCAGCTGGGAAACAACAAACAGATCGACGCTGGATGCGGATCAGCTGCCCAGGATTCAGTGGGATGGCAAAGATAAAGCCTTTGTTGGTGCAGGCTCTGTTATTTTGCCTTCCCGAGGGTCCAAAGGGGGGTATTTTCGGGCATCATGTATTACCCAAAATAATGATGCTTTACCCATAGTGGTCAGTAGTCAGTTTTTAATCATTACGCCTAATGATGCCGTATTGCCTGAATTTCTCTGCTGGTCTCTGAACCAACCGGCACTGCAATACTGGCTGGCGGAAGGGGCTGGCAGCCAAGGCAGCAGCATTGTGATGCTGACCGCCAAGATGGCAAAAGAATTAACACTGGATATTCCCAGTTTAGAAACGCAACGGAAAATCCTGCATATCAACCAGTTGTGGGAACAGGAACAGGAGCTGACAAAAGCCCTGCTTAAAAATCGTGAAACCCAGATGCAAGGCATGTTTCAGCAACTGCTTAAGGAATCGAAATAGATGAGTACCGATAAGATCAACCAGGACAACATCAATAAGGCGCTTTGGAACGCTTGCGACACCTTCCGGGGCACCATCAGCGCGGATACCTATAAAGACTTCATCCTCACCATGCTGTTTCTGAAGTACATCTCAGACGTTTGGCAGGATCACTACGATGGCTACAAGGCGGAATACGGTGATGAGCCTGAGCTGATCGATGAGATGATGAAGAACGAGCGCTTCGTTCTGCCAACGTCTGCCAGTTTTTACACACTGCACGAAAAGCGTCATGAACCGGGTAACGGTGAGCGTATCGATCAGGCGCTGCACGCCATTGAAGAAGCTAACGGCACCAAGCTGAAAGATGCCGGTAAAAGCGTGTTCCAGGATATCTCTTTCAACACCGACAAGCTGGGCGAAGAGAAGCAGAAAAACACCATTCTGCGTCACCTTTTGGAAGACTTTGCCAAAGAAGATCTTAACCTGAAGCCCAGTCGGGTCGGCACGCTGGATGTGATTGGCAACGCCTACGAATACCTGATTAAAAACTTTGCCGCCAGTGGTGGCCAGAAAGCCGGTGAGTTCTATACCCCGCCTGAGGTTTCTGATCTGATTGCTGAACTGTTAGATCCTCAGCCTGGCGACAGTATCTGTGACCCAGCCTGTGGTTCCGGCTCACTGCTGATGAAGTGTGGTCGCAAGGTGGTTGCCAATCACGACAGCAAGCAATACGCCCTGTACGGACAGGAAGCGATCGGCTCTACCTGGTCGCTAGCAAAAATGAATATGTTCCTGCATGGTGAGGACAACCATAAAATCGAATGGGGCGATACCATTCGCAACCCTAAGTTGCTGGATCAGAACGGCAACCTGATGCTGTTTGATATTGTGACCGCTAACCCGCCCTTCTCGCTGGATAAATGGGGCCATGATGAAGCCGAGCACGACAAGTTCAGCCGCTTCCGCCGTGGTGTGCCACCTAAAACCAAGGGCGACTATGCCTTTATCCTGCACATGATTGAAACCCTGAAACCAACCACAGGCCGTATGGGGGTGGTTGTGCCTCATGGCGTACTGTTCCGGGGCTCATCTGAGGGCAAAATTCGCCAGAAGCTGATTGATGAAAACCTGCTGGATGCGGTGATCGGCCTGCCGGAAAAACTCTTTTACGGCACGGGTATTCCCGCTGCGATTCTGGTATTCAAAAAGCAAAAGACTAAAGAGGAAGTGCTGTTTATTGACGCCTCCCGCGAGTTTAAAGCCGGTAAAAACCAGAACCTGCTGACCGAAGCCAATATCAGCAAAATTGTGGACACCTTCCGCAGTTGTGAAAACGTCGATAAATACGCCTACGTTGCCAGCCTCGAAGAGATTAAAGAGAACGACTACAACCTGAACATCCCCCGTTACGTGGATACCTTCGAGGAAGAAGAAGAGATCGACCTGATGGCCGTGCGTGCCGAACGCGAGAAGCTGAAGGCTCAGCTGAATGAACTGGAAGGTGAAATGGATAAGTACCTTAAGGAGTTGGGTTATGGTGCCTGAGGGGTGGAAATTAACGAGTTTAAGAGACGTTTGCTCAGGCAGACTTCAAACAGGGCCGTTTGGTAGTCAATTACATGCGCATGAATATGTAGATGAAGGTGTGCCTGTTCTGATGCCAAAAGATCTTATTAATTGCAGAGCAAACTTGGACTCCGCAGCAAAGATATCTAAAGAAAAGTCCACATATCTCAAAAAGCATATATTGAAAACAGGTGATTTACTTTTTAGTCGAAGAGGTGATGTGACTAGGTTTGCTTTGATCGATGAAGAATCAGAAGGCGCTTTATGTGGAACCGGGTGCCTAAAAGCCAGGCCTAATGAAAAGCATTCTTCTAATTTTTTGGCTTACTTCCTTCAAAAAGAAAGTGTCAGAAAGTGGCTAGAGCAGAACGCTGTTGGTCAGACTATGCCAAATATGAACACAGAGATTCTTGGAGAGTTGCCCCTCATATCTGCCTCCTCGAAGGAAGAAGAAGAGCGAATCGCCCAAGCCCTCTCCATCTGGGATAAGGCCATTACCACCACCGAGCAGCTGCTTGCGAACAGTCAGCAGCAGAAAAAAGCCCTAATGCAGCTGCTGCTGACGGGTAAGAAGCGCCTGCTGGATGAGAGTGGAGAGAGGTTTAGTGGGGAGTGGGAAGATCACTTTTTGACGGATGTTGCACAGGTAATTGTAAGCCCGGTGGATAAAAAAGCTATAGATGGTGAAATTCCTGTAGAACTCTGCAATTACACCGATGTTTACTATAACCATCAGATTACGCGTGACTTAACCTTTATGAAAGCCACTGCTAAGCCTGCTGAAATTGAAAAATACACCTTGCAGCTTGACGATGTGATTATCACAAAAGACTCAGAAACACCTGGGGACATTGCAGTGCCAGCGTTGGTTTCGGAAGATCTAGGTGGGGTGGTGTGCGGTTATCACCTTGCGATCGTTAGACCTAAAGCTGAAATAGCAAATGGAGCATTTCTTAACTATCTGTTTTCACTACCAAAAACTAGGTATTACTTTTTTACCTTGGCGACGGGGGCAACAAGATTCGGTCTTTCTGTTGGCGGAATAAACAAAGCTCATTTTAGACTTCCACCGCTTGAGGAACAGAAAAAAATTGCTGATGCAATTTCGATTACAGACCAGGATATCACCACTCTTAAACAGCGGCTGGGGTACCTGAAACAAGAGAAAAAAGCCCTGATGCAGCAGCTGCTGACGGGTAAGCGCCGGGTGAAACTCGATGCTTAGCTGGCTAGCTAAACTGATGCTGACAGGGACATCTATTGCTCCTGTTGGCTTTAGTTACGCATGGGTTGCTTATCAATCGGGAAATGAGATCTTGGCTCTTCTCACTATTGCTGGGTCTCTGTTTTTGGTATTGCTTTGTATTTGGCTTCTCCGCTATGCGAAGAAAAATCTTGAAAGCAGCAGCTTTAGAATTACCACTGTAGAAGCGGCAGATAGGGAAAATATGACATTTCTGCTGCTGTATTTATTACCGCTTTTTACCGCAAATTTTGCCTCTCTAAACTGGCAGGTTTGGGTTCCAACCTTGGTAATTTTTGCTGTTATCGTCAGTACAGGTTATAGCTATCACTTCAATCCACTGCTGGGGTTGATGAACTGGCATTTTTATAAGGTATCTACCCCGGAGGGGGTTACTTACGTCCTGATTACTAAAAAAGAGCTACGTCGTGCGCAAGACAAGTTAAATGTGGTGCAGCTGACGGAATATATTGTTTTGGATAAGGAGTGTTGATGTGCCACAAAATCTATTTGCATTAGTTCGTGTTGATAACGTTGCTCAGGTAAAGCGCATCCGCCTTCATGGAGATCTACAAGCCAAGATCACCGATATATTGGCTACTCAAGAAGAAACGTTTTTTAAGGGAATTGACGAAGAGGTGAACTTCAACGGTGACTGGAAGCCAGAGAAAAATCAGCTTTTAGTGCTGGAAGGACTTGATGAGATAGAGTTGATGACAACTGCAGTCACCAGTAATCCCACTGCTTATCATGCCATGAACCTATCAGATGCTGACCTGGAACCAATTAAAGCGCTGTTTAGTGGGTATGAGCATAATGGCGATGTGACCGTTCAGATCCAACGTTTTAACTCCTCCCAACTATTAGCGCGAAACCAGATTCCTGTTATCGGGCTTCAAACAGGCAACACGTTTACTGAAATAACAGATCCAATGTTTACTTTTGGTCGAAGCTTGGTCGCAGTGATTAAGGGTAAGCATCTGAAGTTCAAGAGCTTTTCGAACTTGCGTATAGTCTTTGATCTCTCGAAAACTTATCAGGAAGCGACAGATCCTGATTTAGAAAGCTTTGCCGGGCATGAGCTCTTACAGTGCGACAATATCGCAGTATTTAAGGACAACGCTGACTCTGATGTTCGAAAGATGGTGCATGCGATCACACAAAGTGAAGTGCTAACTCAATATGATTTGGCATCTATCAATGAGGCTGCAGAAGCATTTCCTGACGTAACTGTGTCAGTCGTTGAGGAGAAAATACAGCTGCCAGATGACAAGAAGGAGCTCAAATTGCTGCTGCATTTTCTGTTGGATGATATCTACGAAGCACCGCTTTCAGGCAGGCAATACCAGACAAACTCTAAACGTATTGTTAGTTAGCCTCTACTGAACGTCAGCGTAAAAATTCTCTAATTGATGGAACGTCGATGGAACTGACAGAGCTAAAAAATCTAATCACTAAGCTGCTAACGCTTCCAAAGCCTGAACCTAAGGAAGCAACCATTTTCAGCATTGGTGGCCGAGGGCACTACGAGAACCCTACAACGGATATTCTGGCTTTTTTTCTTGATGACAATGCGGCTCATGGGCTTGGCAATATTGCCCTTGAGGCCTTATTAGAGCTGCTTCCGCTGGAAAATACTCTGGAAGCACACCTATGCACAATACCTTCCAGAGAAGTGGGTACCCATTCAGGTCGCATTGATCTGCTATTGGAGTCTGATGAATGGATCGTGGTCTTGGAGAATAAGATTTTCCACCAGCAGAATAATCCTTTTGATGACTATAGCGACTTTGCTCAAACCAGGTATCCCGGAAAACAGGTGGTATTGGTTGTTCTGTCACCAAACGGCGAAGCGCCTGAGGGTTGGTATGGAATCAGCTATCCGAGTTTAATGGGTGTACTGAAGGAAAAACTGGCAACGGCCTTTATTGAGCAGCCTCTCAGTAAATGGCTGGTGTTGTTGCGTGAATTTATTCTGCATTTGGAGCAGCTGATGGATCAGAAGAATAAAATACCTGAAGAAACTTCCGACTTTGTTCTCGAAAACCTTGGCGATATAAAAGCCATTCAACAGCTTAAAGATCAAGTCATTGATGACCTGAGAACAGAATACCAACAGGGTTTACAGGCCAGTTTCGAGGATGAAGTCACTTCTGGTGTGCAGCATTGGCATGGATTCCCTGCTCTGCGCTTTTCACTTAAATCATGGGAGTCTCAGTCCGATGTGGTGCTCTTTATGGATGGCAATGAAGGGAAGAGTTTTTGCTTAACGACCTATGTTTGCATGCTCTCCACACCCGAGCTTCATGAGGGAGCCAAGGCCTATATAGACCCTGAAGGACACATGGAATTCTGGACAGAAAAGACAGGCAGTATCGCTGCTTTCAGAACTACCTTGGACTATAAAGATAAGCCTCTCATCTTTAGACAAATTGAAAAAAGAATGCAGATACTTGAGGCATTTGAGCACAACAGAGCCCGATACGAGCCTAAGGGGCAAGTGCAGTAATGACCACCCTAGCCGCCCCGAAATTCCAGGAAGAATACAGCGCTAAACTACCTGCTTTAGCGTTACTCACCAACCTTGGCTGGTCTTTTTTGCCACCGGATCAGGCGTTGGCAGCCCGTGCCGGTAAATTCGATCAGGTAGTTCTGCGGGATATCCTGCAAGCAGAGCTGCAAAAGCGCCGTTTTACCTACGCCGGTCAGCAGTATCCTTTATCGCAAAAATCCATTGATAACCTGATTGCCGAGATCTGCAGTCCGGCGCTGAATGAAGGCTTGCTCAGTGCTAACGAGAAGATCTACAACCACCTGCTGTACGGTATCTCGGTTACGGAGTTTGTCGATGGCAAAAAGGTCAGTCCGACCATTGCGCTGATCGACTGGCAAAATATCGCGAATAACAGCTTCACCTTTACTGAAGAGTTTACCGTCAGTCGCTCCGGTGGTGTGGGTTCCTCCCATCAGGATAAGCGTCGCCCGGATATCGTCTGTTTTGTGAATGGTATTCCGCTGGTGGTGATTGAAGCCAAGCGCCCGGATGGTAACAAGGGCCCAACGGTTGGCGAGGGTATCTCCCAATGTCTGCGTAACCAGCGACCGGATGAGATCCCGCATCTGTTTGCCTACAGCCAGTTGTTGCTGTCAATTAATGGTTTTGAAGGCCGTTATGGCACCTGTGGTACGCCGGATAAGTTCTGGGCGGCCTGGCGTGAAGAAGAGCTGACCGATACGGATAAGCTGGTGATTAAAAACACCAAGCTGACATCCGCTCAGCTGGATAATCTGTTTGGCCACCGTAAGCCAGCAGATCGGGACTGGTATGAAAGCCTGATCGCTGCCGGTGAGCTGTCGGTTTCCGGGCAGGATGAACTGCTGATGAGCTTGTTAAGCCCTCAGCGCCTGCTGGAGATGGTGCGTTACTTCACCCTGTTTGATAAAAAAATCGGCAAGATTGTCGCCCGCTATCAGCAGGTGTTTGGCATTAAGGCTCTGATTGAGCGTATCAAAATGCGTAAAACGACTGGTGGCCGTGAAGGTGGGGTTATCTGGCACACGACAGGCTCCGGTAAATCTCTGATCATGGTTTTTCTAAGTAAAACCCTGATCCTACATGATGATCTTAAGCAGTGCCGAATAGTAGTGATTACCGACCGGGTGGATCTGGAAGCGCAGCTCAGCGCCACTTTTACCTCGGGTGGTGAGCTGGCCAGTAAGAAAGATAAAAGCGCTGCCATGGCCACTTCCGGCCGTCGTCTGGCTGCGCAGATCGGTAAAGGCAACGAGCGCATTATCTTCTCGCTGATCCAGAAGTTTAATACGGCGACCAAACTGCCGGAATGCAAAAACGATAGCTCAGATATTATCGTTTTGGTGGATGAAGGACACCGCAGCCAGGATGGTGAAAACAATATCCAGATGCGTCAGGCGTTGCCCAATGCGGCCTTTGTTGCTTTCACCGGTACACCTCTGCTGAAAGACGATAAAACCGAGAACATGTTCGGCAAAATCATTCATGCCTATACCATGCAGCGGGCGGTTGAAGATAAAACCGTTACCCCTTTGCTGTATGAGGAGCGTATCCCTGATCTGGATGTTAACGAGCGGGCGATCGATGCAGGCTTTAACCGCATCACGACCGACCTGAGCGAAGAGCAGAAAGCGGATCTGAAAAGAAAATACGCCAAAAAAGGCGAGCTTTATCAGGCGAATGACCGCATCCAGTTAATTGCGGAAGATATCGTAAAGCACTTTGTTGATAATCTGGATGATGATCTTAACGCCCAACTGGCCTGTGACAGCAAAGCCTCTGCGGTTAAGTACAAAAAGTATCTGGATGAGGCGTTGGCCCTGCTGCCGGCAAGCAGCCGTTTTGAATCCACCATTATTATGAGCCCACCGGATACCCGTGAGGGTAACAGCTCTATAGATGAAGCAGCCCTTCCGGAAGTCACCCGCTGGTGGAAAGAAAACGTCGGTTCTGAAGATGAGAAGGTCTATACCCGCCGCATGGTGGAACGGTTTGCCGATGATGAAGATCCGCTGCGCATGTTGATTGTGGTGGACAAGCTGCTGACCGGTTTTGATGAACCCAAGAATGCGGTGCTGTATATCGACAAGCCCCTGAAAGGCCATAACCTGATTCAGGCGATTGCCCGTGTGAACCGACTGCACCCGAAAAAAGAGTTTGGTTATCTGATTGACTATCGGGGCATTCTGGCTGAACTGGATACCACCATTGGCAAATATCAGGATCTGGCCTCCCGTACCCAGGGCGGCTACGACATTGATGATATTAAGGGCTTGTACGACCAGATGAGCACGGAATATAAGCGCCTGCCTCAGTTGTATAAAACCCTGTGGGCCATTTTTGATGGCGTAAAAAACAAGCAGGATATCGAACAGCTACGTCAGGTGTTGGTACCGAAAATAGAAGAGCGTGGCGGTGATGCCGCTGCGGGGATTCCCGGAGAACTGGTGGACACTCATCTTAAAAAACGGGAAGACTTCTATGAGGCGCTGACTAATTTTGCCAGTTGCCTGAAGGTTGCTTTGCAATCGACCACCTTCTTTGAAGACAAAAGCTTCACCCCGGAAGATCGTCAGCACTACAAAGAAACCGTTAAAGCGATGTCCAATCTGCGCCGTCTGGTGAAGCAGGATACCGGTGAGCAGGTTGATTACGACGCTTATGCGGCTCAGGTGAAAAAGCTGCTGGATAAGCATGTGGTGGGTGTTGATATCCAGGAATCTGAAGGCGCTTACGAAGTCGGCAAAATGGGCCAGTCTCAGGAGCCGGAGAAATGGACTGAGGAAAAGACCCGTAACGAGACGGACATTATCAAAACCCGTGTCACCCGCATGATCGAACAGGATATGCAGGATGATCCTTATGCTCAGGAGGCTTTCTCCAAGTTATTGCGTCAGGCAATAGAAGAAGCGGAGCAGCTGTTCGATCATCCTTTGAAGCAGTACATGCTATTTCAGGAATTTGCGGAACAGGCAGAGCAGCGAAAGCTGCCGGATATTCCGGATGCATTCCAGGATAATCGCCACGCTCAGGCTTATTTTGGCGTCTTTAAAAAGGTACTACCTGAAGTCTTCACCATTACCGATCAGCAGGTGCAGGATAAATGGGTGGCACTGTCGTTTGAGATTGATGGCCATGTGTCTCAATCCGTTGCCGAAAACTCCATTAATCCGGGCAACATTGAGGCGGATATCCGTAAAAAACTGCTGCCATTGATGTTTAAAGAAACCAAGGCGGTCGGTGCCGGAATGGATCAGGCGAAAAAACTGGTTGAGATGATTGTTCAGATCACCCGTGTTGGGCTTAACCATGGCCGTTGATTCTTTTAGTTGCGGTAACCAGAAATAGAATGAGTGTTCCTATCTATCCGGAAGGCCGGTCACTGAGCTTTTACTATGGCGATGAACATATCTCCTTTTTGCGGGAGAAACGCCCGAAAGCCACCGGTAAGGTTCAGATAAAAGTTCATCCGGATTGCCGGGTGGTTGTGGCGGCACCGGAGACGGCTGAAGATGCTTCGGTACTGCAGGCTGTAAAAAAGCGCGCCCGCTGGATTTATGAGCAGCTGCGGGATTTTCGCCTGCAGTTGGAACATATCACCCCGCGTCAGTACATCAGTGGTGAAAGTCATTATTACCTGGGGAAGCAGTATCTGCTTAAGGTCATAGAGACATCAGAACAGCCTCAGGGCGTGAAACTGCTGCGGGGCAAGCTGGAAGTAACCGTTCGCCAGAAAAGCCCGCAGAAGGTGCAACAGCTTCTGAACGACTGGTACAAGGCCCGTGCAAAAGAGCTCTTCGCTAAGCGCATGAATGACCTATTGGAGCAGACGTTATGGGTTAGTGGTAAGCCGCCAATCCGTATCCTGACGATGAAAACCCAGTGGGGCAGTTGCTCGCCCAATGGCCGTATTACTTTGAACCCTCACCTAGTTAAAGCCCCCCGCGAGTGCATCGATTACGTGATCCTGCATGAGCTCTGTCATATCGCTGAACATAATCACAGCGAGCGCTTTTACCGGCTGATGAAGCAAGTTATGCCGCAGTGGGAAACAACGAAAGAACGGCTGGATGGGATGGCTTTTGCCTATCTGACCGGGCATATCGACAAGGAAGCTATATGAAAATTGAGATGGGTGAATCGCTGGTGCGTTCATGGCTTAGGCATGTGGAGCATTGTGAGTTTGCCGAGCTGAACTGGAAGGCCTCCCCTGCGTGGCAAACTGAATTAGATTCCAGAGTTGAAGATCTGTTTGAGTCAGCTAAGGCTGCATGGCCCGAAGCATTTGGACAAAATCGATTGTCTCAGCTCTTAAAACAGGCGGAGATTGATGTCCTGGGGCTAAATACCAGAGATACTCGGCTTCATTTGGTGGATATTGCTTACCACTCGGGCGGTTTAAACTACGGAGGGGCAGACACAGGTAAGCGTATTTTTAAAAAGCTGATTCGCTCAATCCTTGTGGCTATGACCTATTTTCCACAGCATCAATCAACTGTTTATTTTATGACACCGTTTGCTTCCCCGGCGGTGAAAAATGCAGTGGAAAGCGCCAAAAATAAGGTTGCTCAATTAATCCCACTCAATTCCCAGGTAGATGTTCAGATCTTTATTGGTGATGACTTCAAGTTTGGCATTATGGATGAGGTGCTGAAGCTAGGTAGTGAGGTTGCCGATACTTCAGAGCTTTTTCTTCGAAGCTGGCAACTCTTTGAACCCTTGCAGCGTCATTATCAGACTGTCCCCCAACCCGATACTCGGGTTATCAATACGGTAAGTACATCCGAGAACAGGGAGCCCTGTTATATCGCTGCGCTGTATTTATCCCGTTTTGGGCACTTCGGATTTAGCCAAGGAAATCAGGCCGAAACATTTGCCTACTTTGGCAGACAGTTCGGGATTGCTGGCAATACCATAAAGAATTACCGGGACAGGTTTGATCCCTATGTCGATAACCATAGAGCAGGCTGGGACGTTGAATTGTCCTCAGAGCTTAAACGTATTCTGGATGAATATGGCAATATGCCAGAAGAGAAGTTGCGGCGGTTGGTGATGGACTCAATTAGTCCCGATGACTGAGGAGTTCAATCAGCTCCTGCTTTTTCTTTTTATCTAGCTTGGCTATCAGGCAGGCTAGCTCTGCACTGAGTTCATCTTCACAGAAGAAGAAATTCAGCGGTACGTTGAGCTCGGTCGCAATTTTTCTCAGTGTTGCCACATCCGGAACGTGACGACCCTTTTCATAGTGGTTCATACGGCCACTGGCAGAACTTTCATCCATACCAATCTTTATCCCAAGTGCTTTTTGGGAGATGCCTGCTCTTGTGCGAGCTTGCTTGAGTCGTATGGGAATGGGATTGTCAGACTGCAATGGAACATCATCTTTGAAACCTAAGTTGCTTAGATTGTCTAAGTTTTGCTGATTTCTGTATACTTAGCAATCCTAAGTTTTATGGTTTCGAGATTTGAAATGAACGTTAGAGGTACCGACTTAAATTTTGGATTTGCGAAAATACTTCGCAGAGTGGATGGCAAAAGCGTTAGTCGCAGACAGTTGATTCAAATTGTGATTGAGGCTGAGAAAGTTACAGAGTTACAAGCACAGCGCTATGTCGGGCGGCATATTCATCAGCTCAAAAAGAAGCACCTGGTTCGCTCTGAAGGACCGCGAAATTCCACAAGATATGTTTTTAGCGAAGCTCTGTTAGAAGTATTGGTTGACCCTGCTAGAGCTCAGGATAAAAAAGACGCCCCATCTGAAGTAACTACAGTCTGCGTGTCGTCACTTCAGCACGAGAAAGAGAGACTGTCTGCTGAGTTGAAATTAGCCATGGGTGAGGTTGAGGCTTTTCAGGATTATTTGGGAAAATTTCCGGAGGCTAAAAGGATTATTTTGGATCTGCTGGGCCAATCCAGAGATTCTGCTGCGCTGCTCTATGGCAAGCTGAATGCGATCCAGAAAATTATTGATGCGACTTCTGCGGAGACAACCGCACTATGTTGAGAGGCTGGCAGCAACACTGCCTCGAACAGGCCATAATTGCCTATCAAGCTCAACCTCATTTTTTAGTTTTGGCGTGCCCTGGAGCTGGTAAAACCAAGCTAGCAGCCCATGTTGCGAAACAGCTTATTACCAACGACCAGATAGATTATGTTGTTTGTTTTTCTCCGTCGCGGATTGTTGCTTCAGGTATAGAAGAGGCTTTTAAGTCAGTTCTGGAGAGACCATTTCATGGGAGATTAGGCTCAGTCGGTGCCTCTAGGACCTATCACTCGCTGATCAGTGCCAACCAACTGATTAACGACCTTCGCAATAGCCGTGTGCTGGTCGTGTTTGATGAAATTCATCACTGTGCAGGCGATGGGGTTTCTGAATCGAATAGCTGGGGATTGCACCTTCTGACCAGTATTCAGGAACTGGCAACTTACACGCTTTCTTTGACTGGCACACCATGGCGAACTGATACGCTGCCCCTTCCTTTTGCTCGCTACGCAGATCCAGAAGGAAACATCCTGTGCGATTTTTCCTATGGTTTAGCTGAAGCCATAAGAGATGGTGTTTGTAGAATGCCGAAGGTCACAGCAATAGATATTGAAGATATTACTGTTAAACGTCAGCAGGAGTTCACAACGCATCAGGATATAGCTGCATTGCTTGAGAGCGGTAAACTTGGATATCGGGACCTTATTAAGCACCCTGAAATCATTGAGTATTTATTAGGTAAGGGCGTTTCAAAGCTCGCTGAGCTCCGTCAAGCATCTCCTCGTGCTGGCGGGCTTATTGTGGCCTCTTCCTATGAGCATGCGCTTCAAATTCAAGAGTTACTTGCGTCAGTATTCGGCAAAATGGCGACGGTAGTTTCCTGCTATCAGGACGATTCTGCAGACCTGATTGATGACTTCAAAAACGGTGAGACAGAGTGGATTATCAGCATTGCGATGATCGCTGAAGGTACTGATATTCCGCGCTTGCAGGTTTGCTGTCATCTCACGGATGTAACCACTGAACTCTACTTTCGACAGATCACTGGCAGGGTTATACGCACAACGCCGGATCAAGAGAATCAGGCTTATCTCTATATGCTCGCCGAACCAAGCTTGGTCGAGTACGCAGAGCGATTAAATGAAGATGTGCCGGGGTGTTATGTGTACGAGGGTTCAGAACAAGTACGTGGAGCTGCTATAGAGGTGTGTTCGGAGCCTGCGGGGTACTGCGGTGCCTCCACTTATACTAATGCAAACCAAGGGATATCGGCTCCTGAGATTGCCAGCTTAGGCCTTTATGAGCAAGAAAACAGTAAATCGGTATCGTTTGAAGTGAACCTCAAATCATTCAGGGAAAGGCTGTTGGCGAGTTATTTAGCGTTTTCGTAATTATCGTAGGGAGATAACCAAGCTTTTTCTGTTGGATCGTATTACCGATGAGCAAAAGATAGTAAATCTGATTACTAAAATTCAGACACAACTTGAAACCATCAGGCTCAACTGGCGAGGGCTTTCCTTATCACCGTCACTAACGATTAGTTTTGCGGTCTAAGGCTCATAAGAGCCTAAGGCGGTTTTACCGTTTAACGGGGGCACCGTTTTCGGCTATTTTTGCAGCCCATTAGCCATGATTCAAACTCAACACTTTTTCAATCGCATCTAGGAATCCATTCCGGAAGACAACCTTGCCATTTTGATCATTGATGTTTCCACGCTCTCCTCGAATCCAGCCTTGGCGAGCCAGGAACTCATCAGACACAACTTCTTTCAATGCATCGATTTCATGACTCAGGAAGTGTGGCAGCTGAGGTTCTACCACTGCTTCAGAGCCAGCACGGCAGTCAATTTGCAGTTGTGTGATCGAGGCATATCTCTGGTTCTCTGCTCTCAAATGACGTACTTGAGCAATCAGGTCGAGTACCAGAAAGCGATGAGCCGGATTTTGAAGCTCATCTACCCAATCATGTTTACCTCTCGCATTTGATTGGGCTGTCGATTTTCGATTCTTTTTATGGCTTAACTCCCGCCAAGCCTCGATCAGCGCTCGATACGGCTCGCCAGTCTTGTTCCTGATGGTCTGAACACTAGGAACGCCGCGATTGGCTCCGAGTCGAGCTATCGTAGTGATTTTGAAATCAACCGAGCCCGCCTCGTAATGCTCCTTGCAGACCGCGTGCAGGGCCTCAAGAGACTTCCTTGAACGAGCACTTTTTAACTGACTCTGCACGGCTTCATACACTGCGTTCGGATCACTCATTGTCATTCTCAACTCCGATTGGAAATTTCAGAGATCCGTGCATGACGGATTCGATCTCATGACGTATTTCGTCAAGCTTCAGCGGCTCAGCCAAGTCTTCAAGCAAGATCTGGCCGTTAACCAGCTGATCTGCAAAATGCCAGTCATTTTGCGTCACTTGCATTATCAACTGGACAACCTGATTTGCAGCCTTGAGCTGCTGATCTTCCGTCAGCCGGAACATCGCCGGAGCAATGCCGTTGGTGTCAGCCAGTTTATCCAAAACCTGGCTGAGTAAAGGCCGCGCTCTTGACGCACTGGCACTTTCGTAGATTTCGGCATTGGCACATACCTCGGCCAAAAGTCTGAAGTCGCTTTGCTGCTCCGCGAGATGCATGCCTATTTCAACGTAATTGTCGCTCACAATTAACTGATGCTTATCTGACTCAGTTTTGCTTAAGAGCTCTGTAGACTGAGTAATGAGCTGATAAAAATATTGGAGATCACATAGCAGCATATCGAGCTTTTTGGCCTTCTCTTCATACACTGCAGTGACTTTTTTCAGCCTCCTTCCATGTTCAAAAACCTTTCCTGCAATCTCCGCGTCATACCGCATGTCATCAAGCTTCTGTCGCTCTGACTCAAGATCATGGTATTCCTTGCGGGTCGTATTGATTTCAAGAATGATCTCGTTGGAGATCGCCGATAGGCCTCCGAGGAAGGCTGGACCAGTGATGAAGAACCGGCACTGTGGACAGTTTCGTGTACCCAGGTAGCCACGGGCAACCGGTACGTAATGAGCCTCAGTTTTCCGATCCATCAATATCTCGCCACCCTCATCGCACCGGCTCCCGGAGACAGGACATATTCCTATGCTCATCACTTGAAAAGCAGCTGCTGGCCAGTCTGAACTCAGGTATTGATCCATGGCATTTCGATCTGTTGCGATCAGCTCTGGTCGTGCCTCATCGATCTTCTTCTGAATGATAAGATCCTGATAACGATCTAAGCTTTGTTCAAGTGATCGTTTCTCCGCAGCCGCCAGCTCCTTTCTCATGTGTGTATGACCTACTTTTGTGTAGTAAAGCGTCATCACCAAAGATGAATGACCTACGAGCTTTGAAATCACAGTAATCGGTGCTCGGCCATCGACAATGTAGGCTGTGATCAGGCTTACACGTAGCGAATGAGGTGTGAACTGACTTATATAATCAACGCTGTTCTTTTTTGACTGCATTTCAGCCAGATCTTCACCGGGCTGCTGGCTGTGAAACAGTATCGCTGGCAAAGTCCGCGAGAATGCGGTTGTCGTAAACATAGGCGACACTTTATCTTCACAGGCCAAAGAAGCGGGATCTCGGAACAGAAATGCTTGCTTTCCGCGCTGCTTCAACACATTCGTGTTCGTTCTAAATCGGAGCTTAATTTGCGTCCAAGGGGTTAGTTCTTTAAGTGGATTATACTTAGCCTGCCAGTCGCGCAACTGGATAATCCAGTAGGCCAGATCTTCGGGCAAGTAGGGGATATGGTAACCACCCGGCTTTGCGCCTGTTTTATTTGTTGTGATGTAGGAGCTCAGATCACCATCTGAGCTACCTTGTCGAATAAAGCCTTGGTTGCGTTTGCGGGTAGCAAGATGACTGGTGTTTTTTGTCCAGTGGATCTTTCCTTCGCGCAAAACCGGAATGGTGTCATCACCTTCTCCACTATCGAGCCAACAGATTTGTTGGCCTCGCAAAGGCATGGACAGCAAGACATAATTAGCAACAAGCTTTACCGGCGACCAGAGCTCATAGACCCACTGTTTAAAGCGTTCGCCATCTTTTGGTTTGCGATCTTTTTCCCTGTATCGGTATATGCAATTCGGATCGTTTTTATCAATCAAACTAGGATCAATCTCGAACCAGCAGTCCTCCAAAAAAGGATGCAATGAATAGAGGTCTCGAAAAGATGAAGCACTCGCTGGAATCAGATGCTGCTTGGCTCGCAGAATAGCAGACATGGGTAAAACTGGCTTGTTCGACTCACTACGGCGAACGGATGGCAGCTGATCCAGAAAACCCTTTAGCACCGTTCGAAGCGGATTGCGAAATCCAGGCAGAGGAACGAACTCCCCATTCTCATCCTCATCCGAACAATAATTTTCCAAAACCCAGTCGTAAAAATCTAAACAGATGCTGTGCCGGTTTCTTTTAGTGGTATCTCCCGTGGCATGAACAAAGTCAATATAAGCTTGCTCTTGAAACGTAATATCCCTGACCAGCAAAGCCCCCGGATCATCAATTAACTTTTGTTTTGTAACAAAGTCACGGAGAAATGATTTCAAATGCGATGTTTTAGCGACTTGATTTGTCCCTTCCTCAATATAGAGCTCAATGGCTTTCCAAATCTGGGGATAATCAGTCTGGCTTTCATCAGCGGTACCCAAAAAATGAGGCCAGCTCTCCCAGTGCTCTGCGTAGAAAGAATGAGGTTCCGCTGGCAATCTGGGGTCTTGTTTGTAGCCCTGTCGGTATTCAGGTTGTGTTTTAAACCCCAGCGCCTGCGTGGCGTCTGAGGCTTCGGCAAGCATTGCGTATTTCTCTTCTGGCTTTTCTGTACCCAAGAAATCAAACCAGCTCTCCCAGTGCTCTGCGTAGAACCAATTAGGATTCGCTGGCAGCTTCGGGTCTTGTTTGTAGGCCTGTTGGTATTCAGCCTGTGTTTTGCAACCTAGGCTCTGCGCGGCGGCGGAGGCTTCGGTAAGCGTTGCGTATTTCTCTGCTGGCTTTTCGGTAGCCAAGAAATCAAACCAGCTCTCCCAGTGCTCTGCGTAGAACCAATTAGGATTCGCTGGCAGCTTCGGGTCTTGTCTGTAGGCCCGTAGGTATTCATAGTATGTTTTGCAACCTAGGCTCTGCGCGGCGGCGGAGGCTTCGGCAAGCGTTGCGTATTTCTCGGCTGGCTTTTCTGTAGCCAAGAAATCAAACCAGCTCACCCAGTCCTCTTCGTAGAACCTATTAGGATTCGCTGGCAGCTTCGGGTCTTGTCTGTAGGCCTGTCGGTATTCAGCCCTTGTTTTGATATCCCGCGCCTGCACGGCAGCTGATGCCTCGGCAAGCGTTGCGTATTTCTCTGCTGGCTTTTCTGTACCCAAGAAATCAAACCAGCTCTCCCAGTGCTCTGCGTAGTAACCATAAGGGCTCGATGGCAGCTTCGGGTCTTGTTTGTAGGCCTGTTGGTATTCAGCCTGTGTTTTGCAACCTAGGCTCTGCGCGGCGGCGGAGGCTTCGGTAAGCGTTGCGTATTTCTCTGCTGGCTTTTCGGTAGCCAAGAAATCAAACCAGCTCTCCCAGTGCTCTGCGTAGAACCAATTAGGATTCGCTGGCAGCTTCGGGTCTTGTCTGTAGGCCCGTAGGTATTCACACTGTGTTTTGCAACCTAGGCTCTGCGCGGCGGCGGAGGCTTCGGCAAGCGTTGCGTATTTCTCTGCTGGCTTTTCGGTAGCCAAGAAATCAAACCAGCTCTCCCAGTCCTCTTCGTAGAACCAATTAGGGCTCGCTGGCAGCTTCGGGTCTTGTCTGTAGGCCTGTTGGTATTCAGTCCTTGTTTTAATACCCCGCGCCTGCACGGCAGCTGATGCCTCGGCAAGCGTTGCGTATTTCTCTGCTGGCTTTTCGGTAGCCAAGAAATCAAACCAGCTCTCCCAGTGCTCTGCGTAGAACCAATTAGGGCTCGCTGGCAGTTTCGGGTCTTGTTTGTAGGCCAGTTGGTATTCAGTCTTTGTTTTGATACCCAGCGCCTGCGCGGCAGCGGAGGCTTGGGCAAGCGTTCCGTATTTAGCTTTCATGAGAAATTCCTTTTTTGATTTCAGAGAAAGCTACCAATGGCGATAGCTGCTTTAAATGTGCTCGCATCTGCTTGTCACTGAGCCCCGTGTAGACCTCCTGACTTTCTATCGATTTATGATGCAAAGCATTTTTAATGATCAGAGAGCTGGATTTAGCATCAGCCAAAGCCTGACCGTAGGAGTGGCGATGAGCGTGAGCGGTTGTACCGGCCTCTTTGGCGAATGGCAGGCCAATCCGCTCCACTGCCCGTTTTAGCGACTGGTTATAGCCTTTGACTGAAAACGGGGCTCCTGTGCGACTTGTAAAAGCGTATGGGTGCTTGCCGTCATTCGGAGACCGCTGATATTGAAGATACAACTTCCATAACTCGTAGAAGGTTTCACCCGCCGACTGAGGAAACCACCACACCTTGAGGTAATGCTTATCTTCGTCGTCGAGTTTTGGGTCCTTCCAGCCTGCGTGTAATGTATGAGATTTCGGATATTCGAATCGCGGCTTCAATCCATACTGCTGAAGCAGCACTTCACGACGACTTGCGCTGCCTTGGCTTCTACCACGGTCAGGATGAAAGACTTTGACGAGTGCCGTTATATTGCCTCCATCGCCATCATCGAAGGGCATGATGTCTTCCAACCAGAGCTGGAAGCATTCACTGATCCTGAGTCCGCCAAAATGCATAAGCATCGTAATCAGAACATTCTTCAGATCGAGTCGTTCATAGACCACATTGCTGGCCTCAAAGCCATAACGAACAAATCCATTCCAAAGCAGGTCATCAATACGACCTTCCGGAAAGCTCTTTTTGCTTTCAATTCCTCCGGATTTTGAAACCCGTCGCGGCATGACATTTCGAAAACTTGAAGGAGCAGGTTTGCTCGCCCAGAGGTGCGATAAAAATGCGCGGCGTTTTTTATGATAGAAGGCGGCTAGAGACATCCATTCTTCGTAGCTTTTGGGTTTGACCTCGGGATTTATCTTGAATTTTTTGTCTTCGTTCTGTGCCGCAAGCCAATCTGTGTAGTCGGTAACCAGATTGATCAGAAAATTTGCATCTTTCACCGAGCGCGGCTTCCAGCGAAGCCCGCTCGGGTCCTCACTGTTTTCAGCTACAGTACCGGTATAAAGCGAATTGGCAAACTCACGAAAGAGGTCATACGAATTCTCAAAGCAGGCTTCATTTTGCTTTGTGTAATCAACTAAAAGACGAACGGCATAAACACTTCGATCTTTCCAGCTCTCAGACTTGTTGCGATGAACAATCAAATATTCAAGATAACTTCGCAGTAGACCGTCATCAGTAACAATAACAGGCAGATCTAGCATGACCCCTGTGTTATCTACTTTGACGCTTGCTTTGACACAGTTACTATGCAGCATTTTTCGTACTTTTAGTATTTTAATTATAGAACTATATCAATAAATCCAGAATAAAAAAGGGCGGTAATGCATATTTCCGCCCTTTTTTGACTTATTTCAGTATGTTTTTTTTATGCTACTAATCGCAAAAGCTGCATTGATTCCAACTGCAACCATTGGTTACGGGCAAAATAAAAGACCTGGCCTCACTGGGAGGCCGATACACAGGTTCAATATACTGGACAGGAAAGTTGCTAAACATCAGGATTCCTCCCGATTACGACCTCGCTGGCCGCGGTTACCCATACGCACACCAATCTCCATCAGGAAGGTGAAGAATTCATCTTTATCCTGGATCACTTCCTGGAAGAAACGGGACTGATACAAAGCCGCTGCACCATGCACCAGAGCCCAATGAGCACAGTAGTGAAAATATGAAGGTACATCCTCCAGCTTATTCTCATCAATACGGGCTGTAATCAGGTCTGTCAGGCTTTCAAGGTTGCGGGCACGGAAGCTGTGTAGTTCATCCAGCATATCTGTGTCACCCGATGATTTAGTCAGCTTCTCTTCCAGCCTGGAGAACAACAGATACTTACCGGGATCCTGCATACGGAATTCAAAATAAGCACGTGACAAAGCTTCTTTGTCTTCAGATATTTTAGGGGACTGAAACAGGTCAGCCAGATCTTTCTCATAATTCAGCATCAAACGTAGATAAATCTCAGATTTGCTGCGGAAATGCTTGTAGATCGTACCTTTGCCAATACCAACATGATCAGCAATCATTTCGACGGTAACGCGATCTTCTCCATGCTCCATAAATAACTCGAGGGCGGCATCGAGAATATTGGCTTCGCGCTGGCGAAATTCCTGAACTTTACGGGCTTGTTTTTCCACTGCGGATAAGGTCATAACATTTACTGCCTAACAAAAATATGAACCTGTTGAATTATCAGTACCGAGAGCTTAGTGAAGATACTGATACCTGCTGGCGCAACCCCCTATGTTGCGCTGCACACAATACCATTCTCCACCTAATTTGACCAGATTCTTTTTTTCAGTCACAGTTTTGTATTAGCGGATAAAAAATAAAAACCCTGTGCCTTACATCAGGTCACAGGGTTAATCATTAACAAAAGGGTATTAAAAGTTTGTCTCATACCGGAAAAAGCTGGATGTTATTTATTAGGC
Source organism: Oceanospirillum sp. (assembly GCA_048268485.1). Classification (GTDB taxonomy): domain Bacteria; phylum Pseudomonadota; class Gammaproteobacteria; order Pseudomonadales; family Halomonadaceae; genus Oceanospirillum. Next base: position 15,860 of record JBLWVL010000011.1, on the reverse strand, counting down.
ACTAATCAGAATTTCTCTCCCAGCGGGATATGAATCAGTTTAGGATGAATGTCTACTGCGGGATTCATCACATGAACACCTCCAGCCTCCTTAACACAGCGTAGACTATCCATGCTGATATCAGAGAACACAAGTTCACTCTGACGATCCCGAATCATAAGCTGACCACAATTATTAAAAAAAACCCGTGCATCCGTAACATTAAGTTCCGGACTGATTTTAGGTAACAAGACACGATTGAACGCGCGGCGGGTAATAAGCTCAAACTGTTCGACCTGGTATGTTTTCATGTCGATTTCTCCGTGTTTTTTTATAGTCATTTTCACGTCATAAATTCAGTATATGCTCATTCGGTTCAGCCAATGTGACGCTTTAATGAATTTTCCCCTCATCTGAAACAGCATTTGACTCTGGTCACCCTTCAGGCCTATGGGTATCTTGTATTTACCCTTCAATTTCTTCACTCAGCAACCGACCTGCTCTGACAGAGACTCGTAAATAGCCTATTCTTAATGACAGAGAAGTATCTCCGGATGTTAAAAACGTGAGATAGCAGACAGTAATCACGGAGGGTACTACGGTGAAAGTCACGAAAATAACACGACCAATTGTTGACTGGCTCACACGACACAGGCCAGTTCCTGAATTTCCGATGTCAGACTTTGAGCGTATCCGATATGAAGTTCGCTCTTGTGACGTACTGTTAATAGAAGGACGCTCCAGGGTTAGCGATGTGATTAAGATGATCACTCAAAGCCCTTGGTCTCATGCTGCACTGTATCTTGGACGCTTGCACGATATTGAAGACCCTGAACTCAGAAATACGTTGAGCGAACTCTTTCCTTTTTCACCGGATACTCAACTGATTGTTGAGTCTGAGCTGGGTATGGGCACGGTCGTTCGTGATCTGGCATGTTACAAAGAAGACCATATCCGTATCTGCCGCCCCAGAGGGCTAAGCCACAAAGACAGCCAACAGATGATTCATTACGCCATTAGCCAGCTGGGTAAAGAGTATGACGTTCGCCAAATTCTCGATTTAGCACGTTTTTTGTTTCCCTGGTGGATTATGCCGAGGCGCTGGCGCTCATCGCTCTTCCAGCACAATGCAGGGAAGGCTACGAAAACAGTTTGCTCAACCATGATTGCTGAAGCGTTTGGCTTTATCCAGTTTCCGATTCTGCCGCTGGTCAAAAAAAGTGGCGACCAGGGATTCCAGCTATTCCGGCGCAACCCCAAACTATGTACCCCAAGAGATTTTGATTACTCTCCTTACTTCGAGATCATCAAATACCCTTTTATGGATTTTTCAGAACATGCAGATTACAGATTATTACCCTGGCACGGTAAAGGTGTACTGGATAGTCAGGAGCAATCCATGTATGTCTACCCGGAAGGCCAGACCAGTGACGAGCCTTCACTCCACTCAATAGAGATAAAGAAGAAACCAAAAACAAAAAAAGCACCTTTTGCGCCCTTTACATCACCTCAGAGTGATACTGACTTCTATGAGGGCACCCGCGGTAGCCCCTCCGTATCAGACTCGATACATGATCAATAAAAAAATGGCCAGACTATAATCTGGCCATTTAGCTATCAGTAAAGTGCTCTAGCAATAGCGATCATCGCTAAAATATTTATCTTACTGCCCCGTTGCAGCTTTAGGTGCAGCCGCCTTAAACAAGCGGAAGAAATTAGCAGTCGTCTGCATTGCCAGCTCGTCATAAGAGATACCTCGCTGCTCCGCAATAAACTCCGCTACATCGCGAACATATTGTGGCTCACATTTTTTTCCTCGATGCGGCACCGGTGCCAGATAAGGTGAATCGGTTTCCACCAGCAGAGCGTCCAAAGGAATCTTTTCAGCCACCTCCCGGACCTGATCTGCATTGCGAAAGGTCACGATACCCGAAATTGAAACATAGTACCCCAGGGCAATCCCCCGGCGCGCCATATCCAAGTCCTCGGTAAAGCAGTGCAGCACGCCACCGGCATCCGGCCCATACTCCTCTAACATATCCAGAGTGTCTTCTTTCGCATCCCTAGTATGAATAATTACGGGCTTATTCACCTTTTGAGCAGCAAGAAGGTGACGTTTAAAACGTTCTTTCTGCAGTTCTTTAGTATCTGGAGCGTAATGATAATCCAAACCGGTTTCACCAACGGCTACGATCAACTCATCTTCTGCTTCTTTCACCAGCTCCTCAACCGTCGGCTCATGAGGTAGCTCCTGTAATGGATGAACACCTGCTGATGCAAAGACAGAAGGATATTGGCGAGCCAGGTCTTTGAGGCCAGCCACATCATCCAGGGCCACACTAACCGCCAAAAAGTGACTAACACCCCGGTCATGAGCAGCGTTAAGAGCCTGATTAAGATCTCCTTCGTAGGGGGTCAGATCAAGGCGGTCAAGATGACAATGTGAGTCGATCAGGTACATAAATATCCTAAACAGCTAAATTCTATGGGTACAAATAAAATAACACGTTGATGCAGAATATAGTCCCTAAGACGGAAAATCCTCAGAACGTATAGGTCGGACGTTCAGACTCCAGCCAGCCTGATAAATAGCGTTCAATCTTATCTCTCAAAGAGGTGTTCGCCTCTGTGAACTGAACACCAATACCTGCAATACGCTGACCATGAGCCTCCTCAGGAGTAATCCAAACCACATGAGCCTGAACTGAGATTTTATTAGGCTCCGCCATCAGATTAAGCACTAGTGATACTGCCTGCCCAAGACGAAAACTACCTCGTGCCGGCAAAAATAGACCACCATTTTTCAGGAACGGCATATATGCTTTATACAGCTCCTCTTTATTATCAAGGTTGACCACAACCACTTTAGTCTGTGCTTTATTATTTTCTGCTGTTTGCTCCATCGTCTGATACTCCTTTATCACACGCCATTAACGTCACAGATATCCAGCATCAACACTTATTGGTTCTTCATCTGTTAACTTTATCCAACCTTATAATAGCATTTTGTCGACCCACCGAATAAGTAGTGCTTCCATCGCCAACTGGATATTAGGGTTTGCCCCAGACAATAACTGTGTACGTAAATGCCCGACCTCCTGAAATAACAAGCGGGCCTTTTCCAGATCAGATGAATGCTGCCACTGACGATAGAGAGGCAGCATATCCGGAAAGGTCAGATCAGAGTCATTCTGAGTCACCACCCATCGGCACCAGTCATTCAACCACTGTTGCATCCATCGCAACGTCCACTGCAGGTCGCCTTCGATAAAGCTTGGCGCCAACTCTACAGGGTCACCGCCGCGAGTCAGATTTTCCATGGCGAAGAAAAGCTTATCCCGCTGTTTGTGCAATGCTTCATCCGCCAATTCCTGAGCAAGCAGAGGGTTCCCCTGAGCCATTCTCAGTAATTTTTCTGCATGCAAAGCAGCATGACTGGAAAGATGATCACTCAGCCAGTGAAGTGCCTGTTCCCGATTCGGGATCGGTAAAGAAAACTGCTGACAACGGCTTTTAATCGTAGGCATGACCGCGCTTATACGGTCGGTAATCAATATAAAAAGAACGTTTTCGCCCGGTTCTTCCAGGTTTTTCAGTAACGCATTAGCGGCATTGATATTCATCGCATCCGCTGGCTGCAGAATAACCACCCGAAAACCGCCCTGCTGAGCTGTTTTACTGGCAAAAGTCTGCAACTTACGAATCTGCTCGACCTTGATCTGTTTGCCCTCGCTCTCAGGCATTACGTCAATCAAATCAGGGTGGGTACCGGCATAAAAAAGAGAACAGGAAGTGCACTCACCGCAAGCTATCTCTCCTGGCTGACGGCATAGCAGATAAGCCGCCATTGCTCGGGCCAGGTGATACTTACCAATCCCCTGCTCACCAGCAAATAAGATCGCATGAGGCAGGCGTCCGGAACGGTGCTGCCCAATAAGCTGATTCCAGTAATCCTGCTGCCAGACAAAAGGGATGAGAGGTGAGTCTTTAACAAGCTCTGTCATTGGGTATCCCTAATTTACTATTATCACGTGTCGCAGTTATCGGGGTTACGGGGTTATTAAGTGCTGCGCTTACCAATAGGGTTAAATCTGGTGCTCAGCCGTATTGCTGAAAAAACGCAGCAGCACCTCAGTAATATCCTGCTGTACTTTATCCAGCGACTGGCCGGCGTCAATCACAGCAAAACGTTCCGGTTCAGCCTTAGCCCGAGTCAGATAACCCTGCCGCACCCGATCAAAAAACTGAGTCTGCTCCTGCTCAAACCGGTCAGTCGTGCCGCGCTTATTCATTCGTTGGCGGGCAATTTCTGTTGGAAGGTCCAGTAAAATAGTCAGATCAGGGCGAACTTTTTCCTGCACCAGCTGCTCCAGTTGCATAATCCAGTCAAGATTAAGGCCTCGCGCATACCCCTGGTAGGCATAGGTTGCATCGGTAAAACGATCCGATACCACACAACCACCCCGGGCTAACTCCGGTAGGATCTTTTCATCCAAATGCTGAGCCCTGGCAGCAAACATCAATAGAAGCTCAGCTTTCTCACTGACCTTTTCATCCCGCTGACTGAGTAAAAGCTCACGTATCTCTTCCGCCATAGGCGTACCACCCGGCTCACGGGTTATTACCGGATCACGCCCCTGCTCTTCCAGCCATTGCCGGATAAAAGCTAAGTTAGTGCTTTTACCAACACCTTCTGAACCTTCCAGAGTGATGAAGCAGCCAGAAGCTGTATTATCTGTTCTCAAACTCATATCTTATTCGCTCAAAGCGCCTGATGATAACTCCACTCAACTCTCACTGAGCCGTGGGTGCAGATTGATAATCCTGTTTGCGCTTATAGATCTGATAGTGCCGAACCGCCCGGTTGTGTTCTTCCAGACTCTTGCTGAATTTGTGACTGCCATCGCCACGAGCAACAAAGTACAGATCTCCCTCTTTCAGGGGATTCAGGGCTGCATGAATCGCGTCACGCCCGGGAAGGGCGATAGGTGTCGGCGGTAACCCATTGATTCTGTAGGTATTATAAGCTGTTTTTTCTTTCAGGTGACTTCGGGTAATATTGCCCTGATAACGGTCGCCCAAACCATAGATCACCGTAGGATCCGTCTGTAAGCGCATCCGTTTTTCCAGACGCTGAACAAAAACCCCAGCAATTCGCGAGCGCTCATCCGGCACCCCTGTCTCTTTCTCAACAATGGATGCCATAATCAGGGCTTCGTAGGCATTTTTATAGGGCAAGTTGGTCTTATCTGCCTTCTGCCACTCTTCCTCCAGTACCCGCTTCATTTTACCGTAAGCCCGCTTCAGAATCTGAAGGTCTGTAACGCCTTTATGGTACTGGTAAGTATCCGGAAAAAAACGCCCTTCATGGTGTTCGATCTCTTCAAGTGGTTTTCCTGAGACCTTTTGCATAATCTCCGGAATAGTCAGGTCGGTGGTTTTTACTGTTAGCTTTGCCTGCTGTTGTAGGAGCTGCAGTGCTTCAGCAAAATTAAGACCTTCCGGCAGTGTCACCTGATACTGTACCGTTTTTCCTGAGGCCAACAGAGCAATCAGCTCATAAGAGTTCAGGCCGGCCGGAATGTTATACTCGCCCGCCTTCAGCAGACCTTTCTCAGGATTCAGCTTCAACCAAACTTTCAACGGCCAGACTTCGGAAAGAACCTCTTTTGCCTGCAACTGCGCCATCACCTGATTCGCACCCAGGCCCGGCTTCACTTCATAAACTAAAGACTCTTTAATCGGTAACGGACGTTCCAGCAGTTGCTGCCAATACATCACAAAGCCAACGACACCAATAACAGCTACCGCAAAAACAGCCCCAAGAATCCGGCGATTTAAAAAAGCCATAGTTTTTCCTTAACACAACGCTCCGGAGCAGCTCCGGCTAAACATAAAATGATTCAGCTAATCGATAACTCAATTATTGACCGGCATACGGTAAGGCCAGCTTTTGATGAAAAAGCTTCATTAATGCTGAGACAACAGGGTGACCGGAAGAGTCCCACTTACGAATCAGGACATCATCTGAGCCATACCATGAAGCGACTGGAATAATGCCTCTGACACTATTACAGATAAAAATCGCATCGGAACCCAACAGAGCATCAGTATCAAGCTTAGACTCGTTACACACTGTAATTCCGGGCAGACCAGTATCGCCGGCACTTAAAACAGCATCACGCATCACGCCCCGAACACCACAGCGATCAAGCCTTGGAGTTAAAAGCTCACTCCCCCGGATAACAAAGAGGTTTGCCATGGTCGCCTCGATCAAAACACCACTGCAGCTGAACATCAAACCATCAAAATATTCATCCTGCCATTCGCTGCGAGCCATTACCTGCTCTAGGCGATTCAGATGCTTCATCCCCGCGAGCAAAGGCTGTTCCGATAACCTGGTTTGGCAGCTGCGGACCGACACGCCTTTGAGATAATGATCAGGCTGAACTTCAGGTAATGGAAAACCTTGAAGCACCCACTGGCTATCAGTTTTATCCGGTATCTGATAACCACGGCCACCACAGCCACGAGTGACAATTAATTTAGCAACCCCCATCCTTTCTGCAATAACAGTTCTGAAGCCTTTTTTTAGCTCGGCTTCAGACAGTGGAAGAGGAATATTCAGGCGCTTCAGAGATTCATTCAACCGCGTCCAGTGGCGGTTAAAAAGCAATGCCTCGCCATCAATCACTCTGAAGGTTTCAAAAACACCATCCCCATATGCCAAACCTCGGTCTGCAATCGGTAATGAGTACTGAGGAGAACCGTTAATCAGAGCCTGAAATCTCATAACAAGACGCCTAACAGCAAAAACAAGAGATAAAAAAGGGCCCCTCGGGCCCTTTTATGTACAGTGGCATAAGGCTCAGAGCCCTGTTACACCTTAGAGAACAGCAATGAACCGTTGGTTCCGCCAAAGCCAAAGGAGTTAGACAGCGCGTGCTCAACCTTCATATCACGGGCCGTATGCGGCACGTAATCCAGATTACAGCCTTCAGCCAGGTTTTCCAGGTTGATGGTTGGTGGAGCAACCTGATCCCGAATCGCCAGAATGGAGAAAACCGCTTCAACTGCACCTGCTGCACCCAACAAGTGGCCAATCATGGATTTGGTGGAGCTTACCGCAACCTTCTTAGCCGCATCCCCCATCACTTTCTCAACAGCACGACTTTCCGCAACATCACCTGCAGGAGTCGATGTACCGTGAGCATTGATGTAATCCAGTTGCTCAGGGTTCAGGCCAGCATCTTTAATAGCATTCGCCATAGATGCCGCTGCACCACGACCATCTTCCGGAGGAGAAGTCATATGGTAAGCATCATCACTCATACCAAAACCGGTCAGCTCGGCGTAAATGGTTGCACCACGGGCTTTGGCATGCTCGTACTCTTCCAGTACCAACACACCAGCACCATCAGACAGCACGAAACCATCCCGATCAGCATCCCACGGGCGACTGGCGGTTTCCGGTGAATCATTACGGGTGGAGAGTGCGCGGGCTGCAGCAAAACCACCAAGGCCCAGTGGTGTTGTTGCCATCTCGGCACCACCGGCAATCATCACATCCGCATCGCCATAAGCGATGGTACGCGCGGAGTACCCGATATTGTGAGTACCCGTTGTACATGCGGTGGTAATTGCGATATTAGGCCCCTGAAAACCAAAACGAATTGCCAGGTTACCGGAAATCATATTGATAATACTGCCGGGAACAAAAAATGGAGAGATCTTACGGGGACCTTTAGCCAGCAGGTTATTATGGTTCGCTTCGATCATCGGCAGCCCACCAATACCGGAGCCTACCGCAACACCAATACGGGAAGCATTTTCTTCCGTACATTCCAGGCCGGCATCATCCACTGCCTGAATCGCTGCTGCCATGCCGTACTGGATAAAAGTATCCATTTTGCGGGCATCTTTTGCAGGCATGTATTCGGAGACATCAAAACCCTTAACTGAGCCACCAAACTGGGTGCTGAAACCCGTTGTATCAAAGTGCTCAATTGGCGCGATGCCGCTTTTACCTGCCAGAATACCGTCCCAGCTCTCTTTTACACTATTACCGAGGGGCGTGATCAAGCCCAGGCCAGTAACAACGACCCTTCTGCGAGGCATTATGCTTCCTCCAAATACGCTAAAAAACTACCGGGGTGTATAACATATTTTGCTTACAAAAAAATCATACCCGGCAATAAAAAGAAAAGCCGCCCCTGCTAGGCAGAAAGCGGCTTCTTTGTAGTCAGTCCAGGACTGAATACTCACTCGATCTTACTGGTGAGAAACTACGTAGTCGATTGCTTCCTGAACGGTAGTAATCTTCTCAGCTTCTTCATCAGGAATCTCTGTCTCAAACTCTTCTTCCAGAGCCATTACCAGCTCAACAGTGTCCAGAGAGTCTGCACCCAGATCGTCAACGAAAGAAGATGCATTGGTGATTTCTTCTTCTTTAACACCCAGCTGCTCACTTACGATCTTTTTTACACGCTCTTCGATAGTGCTCATAACTTAAAATTTCTCCTGTGGGTACAAATATCCGAACAGTAATAAAAACTGATCGGTATTTTATAGAGGGTTACTGAGTGGCGCAATAGCTACCAGCCAACAACCGGCTTTAGCGCATATTCATGCCGCCATTAACTTGCAGAGTTTCACCTGTGATGTAACTCGCACCTTCACTCGCCAGGAAAGCGACAGCATTAGCAATCTCTTCTGGCTGACCCAGGCGGGCCAGAGGAATCTGTGTCAGCAGCGCTTTATGCTGCTCTTCAGGTAATGCGTGGGTCATATCCGTAGCAATAAATCCGGGAGCAACCGCATTCACCGTGATATTACGGGAAGCCACCTCACGAGCCATTGCCCGGGTAAAGCCCTCCATGCCAGCCTTTGCTGCCGCATAGTTGCTTTGCCCCATATTACCCATGGTGGCAACAACAGAGCTGATATTCACAATACGACCCCAACGGGCTTTAGTCATGCCACGCATAGTCGCCTTGGCGACACGGTAAACCGACTTAAGGTTGGTATCAATAACAGAATCCCACTCATCTTCTTTCATACGCATCAGCAGGTTATCCTGTGTGATACCTGCATTATTGATGACAATCAAAGGAGCACTGAATTCTTCAGTAATCGCTTTAATAACAGAGTCTACAGACTCCTGAGAAGTGACGTTAAGAACAAACCCCTTACCCTTGTAGCCCTGCTCCGCAAGGCCATCGGAAATACTTTGCGCGCCTGATTCGGAAGTGGCCGTACCCACAACAATAGCCCCCATTTTACCCAGGGCATAAGCAGTTGCACGACCGATACCACGACTGGCACCTGTTACCAGGGCCACTTTTCCTTCAATACTCATCTGATTTCTCCATAGGAGTAAATTTAGGCGCCCTTTACCAATTCAAGGGTCGATGTTAATGACTCAGGGTCATTCACCGCCAGAACTTTCAGGCTACGCTGAATTTTCTTATTGAGACCTGCAAGCACTTTACCCGGACCACACTCAACGGTGATCTCTGTACCCTGCTCAACCATATGCTCGATACAGGAAACCCAGCGAACCGGACTATAAAGCTGAGCTAACAGATTTTCACGAATGGTATCCACATTGCTATGAGGCAGACCATCAACATTCTGCACAACCGGAATACGCGGTTCTTCAATCGTAATTTTATCCAACTCTGCAGCCAGACGCTCTGCAGCAGGCTTCATCAGGTCACAATGAGATGGGACACTCACAGGCAGAGGTACAACACGCTTAGCCCCTAATTCCTGACACTTAACACCAGCACGCTCAACTGCTGCTGTGCTACCTGCAATCACAACCTGGCCAGGACAGTTATAGTTAACCGGGGCCACTACATCACCTTCGGCTGCGATCTGGCAAGCCTCTTCAACCTTATCATCTGCCAGACCCAGAATAGCAGCCATGGCACCTGTACCTTCAGGTACAGCCTGCTGCATAAATTCACCACGCAGCTTAACCAGCCGAACAGCGTCAGCAAAACTCATTGCACCCGCACAAACCAGAGCACTGTACTCACCCAGACTGTGACCGGAAACCATCGCTGGGCGTGGCCCTTCCAGCTCTTGCCATACACGCCAGATCGCAACACTGGCGGTCAGAATGGCCGGTTGTGTTTTATCTGTTTGGTTTAATGACTCTGCAGGACCTTCCTGAGCTAGCTGCCAGAGGTCATAACCTAAAATTTGTGAGGCTTCTTCAAATGTCGTGCGAACTACCGCATAACGATCAGCCAGTTCACTCAGCATGCCTACTGCCTGCGAACCCTGTCCAGGAAAAACAAAAGCCAGGGACTGTGTCATAGCAAACCCTTTACACTGTTTATTATTAATCAGAACCCAGACTTACAAACAATCAGTAAACTGGATCCTTTGTGATCCTTGTGCTTTACCCACCAAAACACCGAGCAAAGCCTTAATCTGACCACTCAGGCCAGAATAGCGCGCGATTATAGCACAGCAAAAAAAAAATCGAGGCCAAATTTACAAACTCGCACCAGCACCACTGCGTGCCACTTTATCGCCAACCCGCTCACAAAGCCCTGATCGTACGGCGTGAGTCGCATGAAGAATAGAGCGATAAAAACCTTCAACTTCTGCCGCACCATGGCTTTTTACCACAACCCCTTGCAGGCCAAGCAAAACAGCGCCATTGTATCGCTCTGGATTAAGAGATCGCTTAATACTTTTCAGAACAGGTCTAACAAGAACACTAACAATTTTGCCATAAAGAGTATTCCGGAACCCTTGCCGGATCTGCTGAAACAGGAAGCGCACCACACCTTCACTGGTCTTCAGAGCGGTATTACCGGAAACGCCATCACACACAATCACATCCACCTGACCTGCAAAAATATCACTGCCTTCAATAAAGCCCTCATAGCGAATCGCTTCAGAAGCACTCATAATATCTGCCGCATCACGCACAAGCTCTGTCCCTTTAAGCTCTTCCTCTCCTACATTAAGCAGGCCAACAGAAGGGGATACCTTATTTTGCATGACTTCCGCCATAGCGCTACCCATCAAAGCAAACTGGTATAAATCATCAGCATCACAGCCCAGGTTTGCTCCCAGATCCAGCATCAGACACTCACCTCCATTAACAGGCAACTGACTGCAGATCGCCGGGCGACTAACTCCTGGATACATTTTCAGCAAATAACGACTAATAACAGCTAACGCCCCGGTATTTCCTGCACTGACGCAAGCATCGGCCTCCCGGTCAGCAACAGCCTGAACAGCCAGGTGAATCGATGAACCTTTCTGATGACGCAATGCATGTTTAGCACTATCTCCCATAGCTACAGATATATCGGAATGACGAAACTGAATCCGGTTAAGCAGCGGGGAGTTTTCAGGGAGGAATGGCCGGATCTTATTAAGATCACCAACCAAAAGTACGGAAAGACGAGGGTCTTTATTGAGCGCGCGAAGCGCTGCAGGAACAGCAACGCGGGGACCGAAGTCCCCGCCCATCGCATCAATAGCGATTAACACAGGCAGACCTTATTCGTCGCCTTTGTCAACCACTTTGTTGCCACGGTAAAAGCCATCTGCAGTCACATGATGACGCAGGTGAACTTCACCAGTGCTTTTATCTTCTGAAAGCGTAGACGCACTCAGTGCATCGTGAGAACGACGCATACCGCGCTTAGAACGGGTTTTACGGTTCTTTTGAACAGCCATGACAACTCACTCCTAAATACAACTAGAGGTTGCAGTTAACGTTTTCCTTTCAGTTGCTCTAGAACACTGAAAGGATTTTCCGGTTTAGTTTCAGGTTGGACTTCATCTTCCTCACCTGAAACCAGCATTTCACTTGTAACCGAGCAATCACCTTCATCATGATACGACGCTATAGGTAGCGTCAGAAGAATTTCATCTTCTATCACAGGTAACAACTCAAGCTTCTCGTCTTCAACGATCAGCGGTTCATACTGTTTCGGCAAGTTAGCCGCAGCCTCATCAGAAGCAGCGATTGCTAACAAAAATTCGCTATCGACCTCAAAAGGCATCGCTTGCATACAGCGCTGACAAGGTACCTGAAACAGGCCCTTCAGCCGACCGCGTACAAAGCGGATTCTCTGAGGGTCAATATCAAACTCAAGACGCACATGGCAATGCCCTTCACTACTGACCAGGGCATCAAGCACGCGATGGCATTTTTCAAGGGCAATATCTCCCTCAATAACACCAGCATCACGGGCTAACTTGTACGGCTCGATTGTAATGGGAAGTCGGTCACCAAACATAAGCGCGCAATAATAGGGATATGACCCGCAACTGTCAAAGGATTGAAGACAAGAACAGTAAATAATCTCTGAAAAGATCGGATACAATCCTCTTTTCAGGGGGTTATCCCTTCCCCATATCTATCATCAGCACCAACTTTATTGCTTTGGCACTGAAGCTGCAGCTGACAAACACCCACACTCACAGGATATTATTTACATGCTCTCACTGGTTCTGGCTTCCACATCGTCTTACCGCAAGCAACTTCTCGAAAAGCTCGGTTTGCCTTTTATCCAGGCGGCCCCGAACATCAATGAGTCACCCCTCGATCAGGAGAGTGCCAGCACACTGGTAGAACGCCTTGCCAGAGAAAAAGCTTACACCCTGGCAAAAAACCACCCTAACAGCCTGATCATCGGCAGCGACCAGGTCGCTACGTTTGACGGGCGCATTATCGGCAAACCGCACACCAAAGACAACGCCCAAAAGCAACTAAAAGACTTCAGTGGTCAAAAAATCACATTCTATACCGGACTGGCCCTGCACAATACCGCTACAGGAGAAACCAAAAGTCTGGTCGAGCCTTTTCATGTTTATTTTCGCAAACTCAGTGAACAGCAAATTACGCATTACATTGAAAAAGAACAACCACTGGACTGCGCCGGTAGCTTTAAGTCTGAAGGTATGGGGATTGCGTTATTTGAAAGACTGGAAGGTAGAGACCCTAATGCACTGGTGGGGTTACCCCTTATCGCTCTTTGCGACCTTTTAGACGCTTTCCAGGTATCCCCTCTGGACTAACCAGGCACCTTTCACCTGAGAAAATAGCGGACAGCAAGGCTATCCGCTATTCCCATACAAGCTGACTGCCTCTGCTAACTCAGTAGAGCTGAGGTTGACTCAGCAGCGCCTTTAGCTGCACACCCATCTCACGACTGATCTGCTTCCAGGGTGACGGCTCCGGCGTAAAATCCACCAGCCGGTGAATACCCACCTGTTCTTCTGCCACCTGTCGGACACTTGCCAGCCCATCGATCAGCCCAAGGTCAACCGCCTGCTCTCCACTCCAGACAAGCCCTGAAAAAATCTCCGGATTATCGGCCAGACGATCTCCACGCCCATCCTGCACCGCTTTAATAAATTGCTGATGAGTTTGTGTTAGCACCGATTGCCAAAAATCTGCCTGCCGGTCACTCATATCGGTAAAAGGGTCAAGAAATGCCTTATTATCACCAGAAGTAAAGACACGGCGCTCAACACCCAGCTTTTCAATCAACCCACCTAAGCCGAAACCAGCAGATACAACACCAATTGAGCCGACCAGACTTGCACGATTAGCATAAATCTCATCTGCACCTGCAGCAATGTAGTAAGCACCAGAGGCGCCCATATCGCGAATCACAGCATAAACAGGAGTATCCGGATGCAAGGCCCTCAGCCGGAGAAGCTCATCATAGACCTCTCCAGAATGAACCGGACTCCCCCCAGGACTATTAATATTCAAAATCAAAGCACGAGTGCCATTACTGTTGAAGGCAGCACGAATCCCACGAATCAGGCTATCCGCATTAGCCTCCTGCTCTTCACCAATCTGGCCCAACACATTGACAACAGCAACATGTTCACCGGACACAACATCGCCACCAACTTTGCTGACGGATTGCCAGAAAACCACAAGAGCAGCCACCAGCACTACAGTGCGAAAAAACCGAAAAAAGAGCTTCCAGCGGCGAGCCCGGCGCTGCTCTTTCAGGGTTTCCATCAACCATGTCTGCATCATATTGTTCTGCTGAACAACCGCATCCTCGATAGCGGCCGCTTTTTCAGTCCCCTGGGACACCGTATCGTCACCACCCACTGACGACTCAGGCAACCTGGTTCGCTCGCCTTCTTTAGGCTCATTCCAATCTGATTGACTCATATCTTAATTCCCGTCTGTCTCTATGACTTTTCCAACAGCCAATCCACCAATTCAACAAACTGATCCGCAACCAACACCGGCTTATAGCCATATAACCGATCAGGATGATGCGCGCCATAGGTCACAGCGATACGATCCATGCCAGCACTTTTTGCCATCCCCAGATCATACTCTGTATCACCAACCATAACGGCCTGACGGACATCAAAGTGCGTCACATCAAGTAGCTCATGCAGCATTAAGGGGTCAGGTTTCGACAAGGTCTCATCTGCACATCGCGTATGCGCAAACAGATTATTCAACCCTACTTCAGGCAATACCCGATCGAGCCCCTTTCTGCTCTTTCCGGTTGCCACCGCCAGAGTACAGCCCGCATCCTTTAAACGATGCAAACCGTCCTTCACACCGTCAAAAAGTGGCATTTCAAGGCTGGACTGCTCCAGAAAGTGGTGAGTATAACCCTGCCGGATCATATCAACCCCTGACTCATCAATACCCGGACAGATATGACGAATCGCTTCCGGCAATGCTAACCCAATAATATTACGCACAGCCTCATCTGTCAGCGCTGGCTGCCAACCATAGTCAGCAGCAGCAGCTTGCATACTGGTAATAATCCGCGCCTCGGAATCAACCAAGGTGCCATCCCAATCAAAAATCACAAATGGATATTTCACAAATCACCTAATTCAGATCAACAGCACACATACTCAACACAGCCTTAGAACATATGACTACATGCCTGTCATCAATTATCTATCCGGTTATCAACTATCTGTAAAAGACGACTACTGTCAGGCAAAGCACCTAAAGCCTAAATTAAGAAAGTGCCTAAAGCTCAGTTAAACGGTCGAGAATGCTTTTCAGGCTGAACTCATAAGGCGCCCGAATCTCGATAAAAGCACCGCTGGCAGGGTCCGGAAAGCCCAACGATGCCGCATGCAGAAACAAACGCTTAAAGCCAAGCCCTTTAAAATGCTGATGCACGTTGTCGTCACCATACTTCACATCACCAACAAGGCTATGACCTATCGATTGAGCATGAACCCGAATCTGATGTGTCCGGCCAGTAACCGGTTCCGCTTCAACCAGGGTACAGGAAACACCTTTAGCATCCAGCTGCTTAAGAATGCGAAACCGGGTCAGAGAAGCTTTACCATCTTTCAAATCAACCCTTACAACACGCTCACGGCCGCCAATATCGTGCTTTTTAAGTGGCGCATCCACTTCCGCAACCGCCTTCGGCCAACGCCCTACTGCTAGTGCATGGTATTTCTTACGAAATGTTTTAGCTTTAAGTTGCTCCTGCAAAAAATTAAGTGTTTTCCGGTTTTTTGCGATCAAAAGACAACCGGATGTATCCTTATCCAACCGATGAACCAACTCAAGATAGCTCCCCTCAGGCCGGATCTGACGCAAGTTTTCAATCAGCCCGGCCTGAATCCCAGAGCCAGCATGAACCGATAATCCTTGCGGCTTATTAATCACCAGCCAATCATCGCACTCCTGCAACACCGCAGCTTCTAAAGCCAAAGCAAACTCTTTACTGACAGGTATATCGTCCGCTTTTTCTGCAACCCGAACCGGCGGAACGCGAACAATATCTCCCGCCTGTAAACGGTATACCGCCTTGACTCTTTTTTTGTTCACCCGAACCTCCCCTTTTCGGATAATCCGATAGACAAGGTTTTTTGGCACACCTTTA
>JBLWVL010000010.1:0-118345 GCA_048268485.1 Oceanospirillum sp. | reverse complement strand
AGCACATTGCTGAACTGGCTGGACTCCCTACCCTGGGCCCTTCTTATTATTGGTTCACTAACACTGGGACTTGCTCCTTTCTTTCCGGAGCCTCACCTGGTGGAAAAGCTGCGCATGCTGAGTAATGGCGAACTGAAAGCGCCGCTGGACTGGTTTGATCTCTTTATGCATGGAGCCCTTCCCCTACTGCTAATTATAAAGCTGATAGCGACGGGGCTCCGATAGCCGCCCTAAAATACGGTCATCGAAATGACCTCACGTATTCATCTTTGCTATGCTTCTGAAATCACTGGCCTTTTCATCCAATATCCATAATGGCCAACTGTTTTCAGGAGTACCCTATGTTTACGCTACATTCCCGCCTTGAGCAGGATACTATTCCTGTTGCCGACTTCCCCCTGAGCCGTTTGGTGATGATGAATGATGCCCGTTTTCCCTGGTTTATTCTGATCCCCCGCATTGGCGGCATTACCGAGATCCACCAGCTGGACAAAGCCAACCGCCAACAACTGATGGATGAGTCCTGTACTCTGGCAGAAGCTCTGATGAGTGCATTCCGGGGTTATAAAATGAATGTGGCTGCTCTGGGCAATGTGGTGCCACAGCTGCATATGCATCATGTGGTTCGTCAGGAATCGGATGTTGCCTGGCCTGCTCCGATCTGGGGTGTTGGCACACCGGAGGCCATGAACGAAGAAGAAGCCCAGTCCCGTATTCAGCAGCTTATCCCTCACCTGCAGAAAACGATGCCAGAGCTTCAATTGGTCTGATAAATGACTTTAGCTTATTTAAGAAAGGAATGAGCCCGGTGTCAGAAAACAACGCGCAGCATAAACCTATCTTTTTGTTCGACTGGGGTGACACCCTGATGGTGGACTTCCCGGAAATGATTGGCAAGATGAAGGACTGGCCCAAGGTTCAGATGATGCCTGAGGCCGACAGGGTCTTAGCAGAGCTCAGCGGTAACGCCCGACTCTTTGTTGCTACAGGAGCCGCTGACTCGACTGAGTCCGATGTTCGTGCGGCTTTTGACCGGGTGGGTTTGTGCTCCCATATCGAGGGCTACTTCTGCCAGAACAACCTGGGCATAGGTAAAGGCACACCTGAGTTTTATCGGGCAATCATCAAATGGCTGAACGTTACTCCGGATCAATGCACCATGGTGGGTGACAACTTTGAAAAAGATATCGCACCAGCATTAGAAGCGGGTCTTAAGGCGGTCTGGCTGACCGGTCAGAATGCAGCCAGCGAGCACAATGGGCAAACATTCGACAGGATTAAACGACTGGATGAGCTGCTTTTATTCACTCCTCAAAGCGTATAATCCCGCTAAGAAAAGACCATTATGGGAAAATCCAAACCGATGAAGATACGTTTTATCGATCAGATCAGCCAAATCAGCGAAGCTCATTGGCAACAACTGAACAACCACGATAACAACCCCTTTGTCGGCAAAGCCTTTCTGCAGGCATTAGAAACATCAGGTGCCGCCAGTGAAAAAAGCGGCTGGAAACCTCACCACCTGATAGCGGAATCCGGTGATAACCTGATCGCCTTTATGCCGCTGTATATCAAAACTCACTCCTATGGCGAGTACGTATTTGACTGGTCATGGGCGGAGGCCTACCAGCGTTACGGACTGGCTTATTACCCCAAGCTGGTAACCGCTATCCCCTACACCCCCAGTCAGGGCGAGCGGCTGTTAGTGGCAGATGGTGTACAGAAGTGCAACCTTACCCCTCTGATCATGGATGCGGTAAAAGCGGAAGCAACACGACTGGAGGCCTCGGGCTGGCACCTGCTCTTCCCTCAGGAAGATGAACATCAACTGCAGGCTGATCAACAACTGCATACTCGCCTTACCTGTCAGTTCCACTGGTTTAATACCGATAACTGGCAGAACTTCGACCAGTTTCTGGCAAGTTTTAGCTCGAAAAAACGTAAAAATGTCCGACAGGAACGACGTAAAATTGTGCAACAGGGGCTGACACTGGAGCGCCTTGAAGGTGCCGATATCACACCGGAACAGCTGGAGCATTTCTATCACTGCTACCAAATAACCTATATGCAACGTGGACAAAAGGGCTATTTGAACCGAACGTTTTTCCAGCAGTTAGTGGAAACAATGCCTGAACAGATCATGCTGGTCATCGCCAGTCATACGGCAGACACCCCTGTAGCTGCGGCTCTCTTTTTCCATGACGATGCCAGCTTGTACGGACGCTACTGGGGCAGCAAAGTTGAGGCCGACAGCCTGCATTTTGAAGCCTGTTACTACCAGGGTATCGAGTACTGCCTGGAAAAGGGCCTGACACATTTTGATCCCGGCACCCAGGGAGAACATAAAATCAGCCGGGGCTTTCGCCCTATTATCACAGAATCATATCACTGGCTGGCCGAGCCGGAGTTTGATGCCGCGATACAGGATTTTGTGCAGGAAGAAGCAAAGCATGTTCAGCAATATGCAGAGCAGGCTGCGAGGATGCTGCCCTTTAAAGAATAATGGAAGAACAGCGGTAGAGCCCGGCAATGGCTTTAGGAGTAAAACACAGTACACTTTGGCGTGTTACTTCGTACCCACTTTGTAAAAGATAAAATATGATGCCTCTTCATTCCGGTTATTCAGACGACACGGTGACGCAGTTGATTCAGCTGGCAGCTCAAGACCACGAGATTACAGCCATGTGGCTGTACGGTTCACGGGCAAGGGGAAACCACCGTGTAGATAGTGATTATGACGTGGCCGTGCTGTTTACCAGCAGAATTGAAGACCCTCTTGAGCGTCGCCTTCGCCCTGAATTATTGGCGTTGGACTGGACTAAATCGCTAGAGCTAAAGGAGGATCAGCTGAGTATTGTTGATGTTAAAGCTGTCCCGATTCCCTTGGCGATGAATATCATTTCCGGGATCCTGCTGTATTGTAATGATTGGAATGCTCGGTTGATGGCAGAAAGAATTATTATGTCGAAGGCCGAGCTGGATTATCATTACCATTTGAAGCATTTTGGAAGCTAACCGATGCCTGACGCCTATTACCTCTTTGCAATACAGCAAAATACCCAGGTTTATCATGCTGAGCTTGATGAGCTGCATCAGATCCTGTCCCAGCGCAACTTATCTACCTTTGAGTACCGTGCCGCAGAGCGCTCTTTGCAGGTCAGTATTGAAGCAGCCATTGGCGTGGCTAAACATTGGGCAAAGGCTCTGGCGGGCACCAGCCCAAGTGAGGCGTACCAGGCTTTTGAACTTCTGTCGCAACGTCAGCAGCTCACCCTAGAGCAGCTGGACAATTGGCGCAAAGTCATTGGCTTACGTAACGCCCTTGTTCATGACTATTTAAATATTGACCCCAACATTGTCCGTTCCATTATTTCTCAGGGCTATTACCAGCAGATTTTTGAGTTTATCGCTCTGGGGGTTAAGGCTTTAGAATCCCATCACTAGCACTCGGTTTTGGTGGGACCTATCGGCTGGCTGATGCGATACAACCACGAAAGCCTAATAAATCGATCATTCAGCTGCTTTATGTATAAAT
This sequence comes from Oceanospirillum sp., assembly GCA_048268485.1. Classification (GTDB taxonomy): domain Bacteria; phylum Pseudomonadota; class Gammaproteobacteria; order Pseudomonadales; family Halomonadaceae; genus Oceanospirillum. The sequence goes on along the minus strand of JBLWVL010000010.1, from coordinate 114,810 downwards.
ATAAATACGAAATTAGCGCAGATCTCTCTTCCGGCAGATGAAATACTTAGTCATTCATTTATACTAAATTAGTTTTAAAGAACAACGGCTTGAGGCTGTAAAGCCATCGTTCGAAGAAAAGCAATACAACTCAAGTCTTTCAGCGCCTTAGAGAGAGCGCTTACAGCTTTTCAGGGAATAGGAGTAGTTGGTGTCTTTCTCGTCCATACGACACAGATCACCACCGTACATACGATGGCAGGCTGCCGACAGACCAACCTACCGCTCCGAATAATGAAATATCCAGGCTAAAAACGTCATCCGTTGACAAATATTCAACAGGGAGAAAAACGTGAAACGATCAATAACAGGTGTGATTCTAATATTGGTTGCCGCCGGTGGCTGGATGCTATGGCAATCCCTGCAGAAGCCGGAGTTACCGGTCAGTATCGCTTCAGGTAACGGGCGAATTGAAGCGGTGCAGGTCGATGTTTCAACAAAGATAGCCGGACGGGTTGATTCTGTTTTAGTACAGGAAGGCGATCTTGTTAAGCCAGGTCAGGTAGTGGCAACCATAGACACAACCCAGTTAATGGCAGAACGACTTCGAGCTGAAGCTGAAATAGCCGGAGCAAAAAGTCAGATTGCCGCCGCCGAAGCCTCCATTGCGCAAGCTAAAGCCAAGTTGATTCTGACACAGCAGGAGTTACGCCGGACACAGGAGTTACTCAAAAAAGGCCATGCCAGCAAAGAAACCTATGATATTCGTGTCAGTGAGGTTGCCGTAGCCAAAGCCAACCTGAAGGCCTCGGAAGCGATGCTGATTGCCCGTCAGCGCAGTGTTGATGCCGCTCAAGCTGTTGTCCAGGGTATTCAATCCCAGATCGATGATGCCACCCTGGTCGCACCGGGCCTTGGCCGTGTCCTGTACCGTCTGGCGGAGTCTGGGGAGGTTCTCGGTAACGGCGGCAAAGTATTAACCCTGGTTAATCTCACCGATATCTATATGGAAACCTTTCTGCCTTCCTCTCAAGCCCACCGTGTTGCTATTGGTGCCGAGGCCCGAGTCAAGCTGGATATTCTGGATGTCGCCATTCCCGCTACTGTTAGTTTTGTGTCCCCTGAATCCCAATTCACCCCGAAAGAGGTTGAAACGGCCAGCGAGCGTGAAAAACTGATGTTCCGCGTTAAAGTACGTATACCGGAAGAGCTGGTGATGGCCTACATTGATCGCGTTAAAACAGGGATACGGGGTGTCGCTTATATTCGCCTATCGCCCTTGTCCGGTGAAGCGCCTGAACCATGGCCGGATTTCTTACAGAAACTACCTTCAACGGTTCATTCAGTCCCTCAGACCAGCCAATAAAAGCCGGGTAAGCAACGCCTTGACGGCAACTTTGCGCGAACGGTATTTGACCGACAACCACAGAATTTATGGCTGAGGATACGAACTATGGCTGAACAAGACCGCCTGATCGCACGTATTCAGGGTGTAACCCATACCTATAAAAAGTCACCCGCAGTTGATGATATCACGCTGGATATCCCCTCAGGCCTGATGGTTGGCTTGTTAGGGCCAGATGGTGTTGGTAAGTCAACACTGATGGGGCTTATTTCCGGTGCACGCAAACTGCAACAAGGTCATCTTGAGGTGCTGGGTGGCGATATGGCCTCTGCGGTACACCGTAACGCGATCGGCCCCAGTATCGCTTATATGCCCCAGGGACTTGGCAAAAACCTTTACGCAGAACTCAGTGTTGAGGAAAATCTGGATTTTTTTGGCAAGCTATTTGGCCAAAGCTCAGCCGAGCGCCGTGCCCGTATCAATCGACTAACAAAAGCGACAGGACTGCATGGCTTTCTGTCGCGACCAGCCGGTAAATTATCTGGTGGCATGAAACAAAAGCTAGGGCTTTGCTGCTCTCTTATTCATGATCCAGATCTGCTGATCCTGGATGAGCCAACCACTGGCGTTGACCCGCTTTCACGGCGTCAGTTTTGGCAGTTAATCGCTACGATCCGCCAGGAACGCCCCAGCATGAGCGTTTTAGTCTCCACCGCCTATATGGATGAGGCGGAGGGCTTTGATTGGCTGGTTGCTATGGATGCCGGGCGTGTGCTGGATACAGGCACCCCTGAAGCCCTTAAGGCCCGAACCGGTGCTGAAGATCTGGAAACCGCCTTTGTGCGTCTGTTACCGAAAGAGAAACGCGGTGATATCACCGAGCTGGTTATCCCACCTTTAGAACAGAGTGAGGCAAGCCCTGCCATTGTCGCTAAAGGGCTGACCCGGCGTTTTGGCAGTTTCACCGCCGTCGATAATGTGAGTTTTGAGATTCAGGCGGGAGAGATCTTTGGCTTTCTTGGCTCAAACGGCTGCGGAAAAACCACCACCATGAAGATGCTCACCGGCCTATTACCCGTCTCTGAAGGTGAGGCATTTTTGTTCGGTAAGCCCGTGGATGCCGGTGATTTAGAAACCCGTAAACGGGTGGGCTTTATGACTCAGGCCTTTTCCCTCTATGGCGAGCTAACCGTGGCACAAAACCTAAAGCTACACGCCCGCCTGTTCCATTTAACACCGGAGAAAACCCTGGAACGTATCAATACCTTGGTTGAGCGTTTTAGCTTGGCGGAGCATTTGGATGCTCTGGCCTCATCGCTGCCCTTAGGGATGCGCCAGCGCCTCTCTTTAGCGGTAGCCGTGATCCATGAGCCGGAGATGCTGATTCTTGATGAGCCGACTTCGGGTGTTGACCCCGTTGCTCGGGATGGATTCTGGCAGTTATTGGTGGAGCTGTCCCGTCAGGACAAGGTGACCATTTTTATCTCTACCCACTTTATGAATGAGGCCCTGCGCTGTGATCGTATTTCACTGATGCATGCCGGTCAGGTACTGGTCTATGATAAACCTCAGCATCTGGTTGCAGCGAAAGGCGCAGATTCTTTAGAAGAGGCTTTTATTGGCTATCTGGAAGATGCCATCAGTGAGCAGGAGCAGAAAAAAGAAACGCCGAAAAAAGAGACACAGGCCACCCCTGACCAAAGCCCTCTTTCAGCAGTCACGGAATCCACAGAAGGACCCAAAAAAGCTAAACTGCACGGTTTCAGCGTGAGTCGACTGCTGGCCTATAGTTATCGCGAAATCATGGAGGTGATCCGCGATCCCGTGCGTATGGGTTTTGCTTTTCTCGGTAGCGCCCTGCTGCTGATTGTTGTCGCCTACGGCATATCTCTGGATGTTGAAAACCTCAACTATGCAGCTCTTGATCATGATCAAACTCCTGCAAGCCGCAACTATCTCAGCAATTTCGAGGGCTCCCGGTATTTTAATAAGCAGCCGGATCTGCACAGTAAAGAAGCACTCGATCAGGGGCTGAAATCAGGCGATATCACTCTGGCAATAGAGATTCCGCCGGGGTTTGGCAGAAGCCTGCAAAAAGGGGAAGCCGCTGAAATTTCAGCGTGGATTGATGGCGCGAACACCACCCGCGCGAACACCATTTCCGGCTATGTCAGTGGTGCCCATATTAACTACCTGTCAGAACTGGCCGCCAATGCCGGCGTAGATGCCAGCGCCCTATCCAAAGTAAACCTGGAGCCGCGCTACCGTTACAACCCAACCTTTGAGACCATTTATTCCATCGGGCCAAAAGCACCTGCTGTGCTTCTGCTGCTGTTTCCGGCTATTCTGATGGCGGTCAGTATGGCCCGGGAAAAAGAGATCGGTACCATTACCAATTTTTATGTTACCCCAACCAAGCGGCTGGAATTTCTTATCGGCAAGCAACTGCCCTATATTGGCATCGGTATGGTTAACTTTGTTACCTTAACCCTGCTGGTGGTCTTTCTGCTCGATGTTCCTTTAAAGGGCAGCTTTTGGGGGTTGGCATTAGGAGCCTTGCTCTATGTTTTCACATCCACCAGTTTTGGCCTGCTGGTCTCTACGTTAACCAAATCACAGGTCGCTGCGGTATTTGCCACCGCTATTTTGCTGATTATGCCGACGATCAATTTTTCAGGCCTCGTACAGCCAACCTCAACCATGGAAGGGGGCGGTCATATTATCGGCCTGTTATGGCCTGCAAGCTACTATATGCACCTCAGTGTTGCCGCTTTTACTAAGGGTCTAGGATTTACCGATCTGACCGGAGATATCCTTGTACTCTCATGTTTCGGGCCAATACTGATCGCCATAACAGCAGCTTTTCTGAAAAAGCAGGAGGCTTGAGTAATGAAAGCCTGGATTAATATTTTCTGGCTGGGCAGGAAAGAACTGCGCAGCGTTTTCAGTGATGCCGTGATGGTTATACTGATTCTTTATTCATTTAGTCTCGCCATCTACTCCCAGGCAACAGCGACCAGCGAGTCGGTCAATAATGCTTCCGTTGCCATCGTGGATGAGGATAACTCGACACTATCACGGGCCATTGCCAACGCCCTGTATCCCCCCTACTTTAAAACACCGGAACTTATCTCTGCCTCCGAAGTCGATCCATCCATGGACCTGGATCACTTTATGTTTGTCATTGAGATTCCGCCGCAATTTGAAGAGGGTGTCCGTAAAGGCCGCCAACCCAGCGTAAAGATTAATATTGATGCCACCGCCGTCACCCAAGCGGCTCTTGGTAATCAATATATTCAGAATATCATCGTGGATGAGGTTAACCACTTTATCAATCGCTCAGATAAAACAACGCCCTACCCCGTGACACAGGTACAACGGCGGGCCTTTAACCCCAACGGCACCGGCATGTGGTTTGGGGCGATGAACGCCCTGATCAACCAGATATCACTGATTACGATTATCCTGACCGGGGCAGCACTGCTGCGGGAGCGGGAGCACGGCACTATCGAGCATTTGCTTGTGATGCCACTTAATTCATTTCAGATTGTCATGTCTAAGGTTTGGGCTAACGGCTTAATTATTCTCGTCGCCTTCACCCTGTCGATGCTGCTTGTGGTGGAAACCATCCTGGATGTGCCCATTAGTGGCTCTCGGGTGTTATTGTTGAGCGGTACAACCCTCTATCTGCTGGCCGCCGCCGCTATCGGGATCTTTTTGGGTACGATCGCCCGCACCATGGCGCAGTTTGCCCTGCTGATGATTATGGTGATTGTCCCCATCACCATGCTTTCCGGTGGCTTAACGCCTGTAGAAAGCCAACCGGAAATCATACAACCGATGACATGGCTATTGCCTTCACGTCACTATATGTCCTTTGCCCAAGCGGTTGTTTTCCGTGGTGCAGATCTGAGTATTATCTGGCCTCAGCTGTTGATTATTACAGGCTTGGGTGCCATATTCTTCAGCGCTAGTTTGGCGCTGTTCCGTCGCTCGATTGCCACCAGCCATTAAAGTTCAAAGCAGGGCGGAAAACCGCTCTGCTCCATCTGCCGTTTAAATCACTATAACAGCTTAAATCTCTGCAAGTTTGAATCTATCCGCTTAAAGACAATCACTTCATATGCAATATCATAACCATCAGACTCACAGGCCATCATCCACAAAAGCTTGTGTAGCGCTCTTATTTCCTGCACTTATCGTAGCCAGAAGCCTAAATGCTGCAGACACCGAACCATCGTTTCCTAAATGGAAAGGCGCAGCTGAACTGGGCTCGATCAGAACCACAGGCAACACAAACACATCAAGTATTAATGCCACGCTGAACCTGAAACGCAAAGCCAGGGTATGGGATCTGGTTCTGAATCTGGATGCACTCACCAGCAAAGAAGACGATGTCACTTCTAAAGAGCGTTACAAAGGAACATTAGATCTTAATCGGAAATTTACCCGACACCATTATCTGGCAACCACTCTGTCTTATGAATTTGATCGCTTCAGTGGCTATGACTACCAAACACTCTATTCTATCGGTTACGGCTACCGCCTTATTAATAACCGCAGGCATTATCTGGATGCCGAGATAGGCCCGGGTTACCGCTATGATCAGAGAGAAGATAACAGTGGAGCTGAAGAGGAAACGGTTCTGCGTCTGGCAGGGAAGTATTTCTGGAAAATTCAGAAGGGCGTTGAATTTGATCAGATGTTATCCGTCAATACCGGTTCACAGAAAACCACCTGGCGCTCAGAGTCCAGCCTGAAAAGCCGGATCAATGGCAGCCTTGCAACCCGGATCAGCTATCACTGGGATTATACCGACACTGTACCCAGTGACTCCAAGCATACCAATTCAGAATTTGGCGTGACCTTAGTCTACAATTTCTGAACAGATGGAATGTAAGCCTTTTACAGAGGGAAAGGCAAACGCTCCCTCTGTACGCTGGCCTGCTGAACGCATACAATTACCCGCATTTACAAACATGTACTAAGCCAGAGACCGTTTTTATGCGCGCCAGTCAAATTCTAATTTCTACACTAAAAGAAACCCCTGCTGATGCTGAAGTGATCAGCCATCAGCTGATGTTACGTGCCGGTATGATCCGACGTCTGGCTTCCGGCCTCTATACCTGGTTGCCCCTGGGGCTGCGCACCTTACGCAAAGTTGAGCGAATTGTGCGCGAAGAGATGGATAAGGTATCTCAGGAAGTTCTTATGCCAGCCGCACAGCCTGCAGAACTGTGGCAGGAGTCAGGGCGCTGGGATGAATACGGCCCGGAGCTACTGCGTTTTAAAGATCGCCATCAACGTGAGTTTTGTGTGGGGCCAACCCACGAAGAAGTGATCACGGATATGGCCCGCAAAGAGATCAAAAGCTATAAGCAGTTACCGGTTAATTTCTACCAGGTGCAGACCAAATTCCGTGATGAGATCCGCCCTCGTTTCGGTGTAATGCGCTCACGTGAGTTCATCATGAAGGACGCATACTCTTTCCACAGCTCGCCTGAGTCTCTGCAGGAGACTTACGACGTGATGTATCAGACTTACTGCAACATCTTTGACCGCCTGGGTCTGAACTACCGGCCGGTACTGGCAGATAATGGCTCTATCGGCGGTGAAGGTTCCCACGAGTTCCACGTACTGGCGGATTCCGGTGAAGACGATATCGTATTCAACACCGAAGGCACCTACGCAGCGAACATTGAGAAAGCGGAAGCGGTTGCTCCGCAGTCGGAAGCTGATGCGCCGACTCAGGAGATGACTTTAGTCGATACGCCAAACGCAAAAACCATCGACCAGCTGGTAGAGCAGTTTGATCTGGCTATTGAGAAAACCGTTAAGACGCTGATCGTAAAAGCAGATGAAGAAGCTGAGGCGGACTTCGTAGCCCTGATCGTACGTGGCGATCACACCCTGAATGAGATCAAAGCAGAAAACCTGCCATTGGTTGCAGCGCCACTGACCTTCGCCTCTGACGAAGAGATCAAAGCGGTTATCGGTGCAGGCCCAGGTTCTCTGGGTCCGGTTAACCTGAGCATCCCTTGCGTTGTCGACCGTGCCGTAGCGGTAGCTTCTGACTTTGGTGCCGGTGCCAACATCGACGGTAAGCACTACTTCGGTATCAACTGGGGGCGTGATGTTGAACTGCCGCAGGTTGCAGATATCCGTAATGTGGTTGAGGGTGATGTCAGCCCGGATGGTAAAGGCACCCTGTCGATCAAACGAGGTATTGAGGTGGGCCATATCTTCCAGCTGGGCACCAAGTACAGTGAAGCGATGAATGCCACCGTTCTGGGTGAAAACGGCAAGCCGATCCCTATGGCCATGGGTTGCTACGGTATCGGTGTAACCCGGGTTGTCGCCTCTGCTATCGAACAGAATCACGATGAGAATGGCATCATCTGGCCGGAAGCAATTGCGCCATTTGAGGTTGCGATTGTACCGATGAACGCCCATAAATCAGAGCTGGTGCGCGATGCCAGTGAGAAACTGTACGCAGAACTAAAAGCCGCAGGCTACGATGTTCTGATGGATGATCGGGATAGCCGCCCAGGCTTCAAGTTTGCCGACCTGGAACTGCTGGGTATACCGCACCGCATCGTGATCGGCGAACGTGGCCTGAAAGAGGGCCAACTGGAATACCGTGGCCGACGCGACAGCGAAAATACCATGATCGATCAGGCAACAGCGCTCTCCTTCCTTAAGGATGCGTTTGCCGCACAAGCATAACAGTCTGTTCTTTTCAGGCTGATTTTTGTCAGAACCCGCCCCTGATTGGGCGGGTTTTTGTTATCTTCAGGAAAGCCACAGGTAAAGAACCCACCGGTTAAAGATGATATTCCGGTATTAGTTCAATATACTTACCCATTAAAAGAACGCTGGAAACAGATAGATACATGGACTGATAACAGATACATGGGCTGACGGTCGATACATAGATTGATAGCAACAGAGTCAGTTAAAGGCTCAGGTAGGGCAGTAGAAACCCTACTTTATACACACCAGCGTAATAAGCTGGACCGGGTCATAACGGGGAACTTCATGAGTGTGAGCGATCAGGAACAGGTAACCCTCTATGAAATGGCACTTCTGATGGGGTCTGAGACCGCTGAGGAGCCATTGGTACATAAGTTCCTGCAAAGCCTGATGAGCTATACAGGCGTCTCCACAGGATTATTTATCAGCCATCTTAATCGTCAGGCAAATAGCTATAGTTTTAAGATCTGTCATAGCATCACAGACAAACCTTTTTCACCTGACCCATGCAAACAGATCACCCGTTGCGGTGAAATGCCCCTGAGAAGTGAGTTCAGATCTGTGCAGGATGATCTTCTAAGCCTTGATCCTGCCTTTGAGGGTTACTATTCAGAGTTACTTCTGCCTGTAGGGCAAACAGATGCCTTTATTCTGTTCTCCGCCGATCCAACATTATCTCTATCAGATCAGTTATTTACGACAATCCTGGATAATCTCGCCACCACACTGGAGCGACACCGAAGCCATAAGCAACTCAAAGAGCGACTGCAGCAGGAAGCTGAGGAACGCCAACGTACAGAACAAATGTTCAGACTGGTATTGGACCATGTTCCTGCCGGCGTTTATTGGCAGAATGTTGATGGCACAATCCAAAGTGCCAATCGCTGGCTGATTCGTGATCTGTCTGCAGCAGGTCTTCCTGATACTGATACTGATACTGATACTGAAAAAGCAGAACATGATCTCAGCTGCCATACAGCGGACTCTCAGCTACTACAGAAACTCATCCGGCAAGCCCAACTACAGCAGGATGACGCACTTGTTATCAGAGAGGGCCAGGAGATCCGGAACAAAAACTACTATCTGCACCGCAGTGATGACAGCTACCTATGGGTAGAGCTCAATAAAATTCCAATCCGCGATAACAATCAGAATATCATTGGGCTTTTGGGGACATACCGTGACATCACTGGCCGTAAATTGATGATGGAAGAGTTACTGCACGCTAAAGAAAATGCCGAGCAGGCTAACCGGGCAAAAAGCTCCTTTCTGGCCAGTATGAGTCACGAGCTGCGAACGCCACTTAACGCAATTCAAGGCTACACTCAGTTAATGGCAATGGATAGAGATGACCTGATCGAGGAGCATGTCGAAGGCCTACAGGAGATCCGTAAAGCCAGCGACCATTTACTGCAGCTAATTGATGAAATTCTGGATCTCTCTAAAATTGAAGCTGGCCATATTGACCTTATTATTGAACCGATCAATCCGACGCCGGTCATTCAGGAAGCGCTCACCCTGAATAAACACCTGGCAGACCACCTGGGGATATCCATCACAACGCGGTTTCCAAATAATCTCGATCTGTCAGTGATGGGAGACAGCCGCAGAGTTAAACAAATCCTGTTAAATCTGGTTAGCAATGCTATTAAATACAATCACGACAACGGGGTTGTTGAACTGAGCATGGATCAGACCAGCACAGAGTTCAGAGTTCACGTATCAGATACAGGTTATGGCCTGACCCAGGAGCAACTTAGCCAACTATTCCAGCCCTTCGAGCGGCTGGGTATGGAGTCCTCAACCAGACAGGGTACAGGTATCGGCCTAGTCATCAGTCAAAAGCTGGCTGAAGCGATGCAAGGCAGGATTGAAGTCAGCAGCCAGCCCGGAAAAGGCAGTGTTTTCACACTGGTTCTTCCCATGGCTACCGAGGATCAGTTCCCTCAACCCATGCAGAGCATTGGGCTTTCGGTCGCTGACATCATCTCCCGTGGTGGTGAGAAAACCACAACGCTCTATGTAGAAGACAATTCAGCGAACCGCATGCTGGTAGAGAAGATTTTCAGCAAACGTGACGGTGACCGCCTGCTTACGGCAACCACTCCGGAAGAAGGACTTGAAATTCTGCGCCATGAAACACCGGATTTGGTAATACTTGATATCAATCTCCCCGGTATGTCCGGTTACGACCTTTTACGCCATATACAGACTGAAGGATTGCATATCAACCGCAAGCTAATAGCCTTATCCGCTAACTCAGGGCCGGAAGATATCAGACAAGCAGAAATAGCTGGCTTTGATGCCTACCTCACCAAGCCACTCAATATCCCGAAGTTTAACCGACAGCTAAATCATTGGCTGGAAAAATAACCACCTTTCCGATTAGTCATAAGGCCCGTCAGCACTGCCGGGCCTCTTTAGCCAGGGAACCACTCCGATAGTCTTCTATTGCCTGTTGAATCTCCTGTGCTGTATTCATCACGAAAGGGCCATACTGCACAATAGGCTCCTGAAGCGGCTTACCGCTAACAAGAAGGACGCCAGATTTCCCCTTAGTTTTCAGACGTAACAGATTCCCGGTGAAAGCCAAAAGCTCTCCCTGTTCAAGCGTTATTCCCGCATCCGGAACCTCCAGACCGCCTTCATACACATAAATAAAGCTCTGATGCCCCTCGGGCAGGTCATGCTCAAACGCCGTCGGTTGCGAAATACGAAAATCCACCATCAGCGGGTGCGTTGCTTCCCGTTGAACAGGGCCTGATACTCCCTTGGAAACCCCGGCCACCACACGGCGTAACACGCCATTACCATCCTCTATTTCCGGAATCTCCTCCGGTGCAAGATCCTGATAAAATGGTGCCTTCATCTTTTCCGCTGCAGGTAAATTCAGCCAGAACTGAAAGCCCCAAAGTAAGCCATCTTTCTGCATCGGCATCTCAGAGTGGATAATGCCGGCACCAGCCGTCATCCACTGAACACCACCTCCGGTCAATACACCGACATTTCCCAAGTGGTCTTCATGCTTCATCGCCCCTTGCAGCATATAAGTGATCGTTTCAAACCCTCTGTGCGGATGGGGTGGAAAACCCGCAATATAATCATCCGAGCTGGCGGAACGAAACTCATCCAACATCAGAAAAGGGTCAAGGTTTTTCAGCTGGTCAGTGCCGATTACCCGGTTAAGGCGCACACCGGCGCCATCGGAGGTTGGTATGCCCTTCACACGATTAAGTACTTTAAAAGTCGCCATATCGGGGTCCTGTTCCAAGGGAAATTAGGTATTAAAATCACTTTAACCCTGATTAAACCGAAAGAATATTGCTATTTATGACGAAATTTATTCTAAAAAACAGAACAATAATAGGATGCTATTTTTTATTCACCCAGTACACACCGAGCACCGTCACCGCCATCCCAACTAAAGCAACGCCTGTTAATTGCTCATCAAACAGCAACCAGGCCTGCAGAGCAGTAACTGGTGGCACCAGATAGAAGTAGCTGGCAGTTCGGGTCGCCTCCCCCATCTGTATCATCAGCATCAACAGCAAAATAGCCCCGACTGAAAGTACCAATACAGACCAGACCAGGGCACCGATAAACTCAGGGTGCCATTGCACCTGAGTATTTTCAGTCAGTAAGGCCACAGGTAACATAACAGCCAGACCAGAGAGGTATTGAATAAAGGTCGCCGCTAAAAGAGGCTGTTGCTCGCAATATGTCTTCTGATATAGCGTACCCAGTGTAATACCCACCAGCGCCAACAAAATCCATAGCAGCTGATGGCCATTAATATCGCCTTTTTGCAGAAAGTCCGCCTGCCCATTACTCAGAACTAGAGCCACTCCGAAGATACCCAGAGCCAATCCAAACCACTGCCTCAGACTGGGTGCACTACGATAAACCAAAGCCATAACCCCGGCAGTGACCAAAGGCTGTAAACCAACAAGGAGTGCGGCAAGCCCGGCAGGCATACCCAACTCAATAGCAGAAAAAACACCCCCAAGATAAGCCGTATGCACCAGCGCACCAGTGATCAACTGCTGCTTCCATAAAGCAAAACGCCGAGGTAAAGAAACACCAAACAAGCGTATCAGCAAAAGAAACACCAGCAGATTACCTGCCATCCGCCAGCTGAGAAAAGTATAAGGCTCACTGTAAGGTAAACCGTAGCGGGCACCAATAAAGCCCGTACTCCAGAGTAAAACAAACACCCAGGGCAAAAGTGCAATCAATAGCGTTTTGTGGCGTTCAAACTGTGCTGTCAGGCCGGTCATAAAATATTTCCAAATAGGCCGTGTTTAACGGCTGTCAAATCTAATGGTGGTAAGTCTGGCAATCAGATGGCTTAAATCCGGATCGATCTGTACTATAAACTGCGATTCAGCATAAAAATATAGACAGAAAAATTGAATAAAAAAGGGTACAGATGGGAAGCTTCCACTACAAAAGGCTCGCGGAGCAACTGATCAGGCAATTAAGTGACGGCTTTTACACCACTAATGAAAAGCTTCCCTCCATTCGGGAGCTGAGTCTAAAGCAGCGGGTCAGCAAAGGGACCGTAGTGCGCTGCTACGAATACCTGGAAGATAACAACTGGGTTGAAGCCCGTGAAAAGTCAGGCTTCTTCCCCGGCCCTAAAGCACGAATCCCTTCTAACCGGCCTAAACAACAGTTGAAAAACGAGCCAAGTCAGGAGCAACTGGCGGCCATACGGCCAAAGATTCTGGATAACCGTTCTCTCGGGCTTGAGATTGTCCGTTCTGCCGAAAAAAAAGACCAGGTTCTCCTCGGTACTGCAAACCCCTGTGTTAACTTTCCGGGAGTAAAGCGCCTCTATCAATTACTGAAAAGAGAGGTCACCCATGAGGAGAAGGCTCTCAGTGAAGGGTATATCTCCCATTACATGACACCGCCAGGTGCCCAGGGGCTGCGGCAACAACTGAGTCAATTAATGGCGAAGCGGGAGCTTAATGTCAGACCTGATGAGATTATCATCACCAATGGCGCTCAATCCGCCGTAAGCCTCGCTCTACAGGCAGTTAGTCACGAAGGTGATATCGTTTTGGTTGAATCCCCTTGCTTCTACGGCATTTTACAATGCCTGGAGGCATTTGAACGTCAGGTCGTTGAGATCCCCCAGGCAGAGACAGGAGGCCCGGATCTTGGTCTTGTTGCTGCAGCCCTTGAGAAATGGCCGGTCAAGGCCATTATTGTTCAGCCAACAATCAACAACCCCACCGGAAGAAGCATGGAGCCCTTTGATCGCCAACAATTGATCTGTTTAGCCAACCGTTATGATATCGCCATTATCGAAGACGATATCTCTGCCGACCTGGACTACAGGGGTAGCGCTCCAGCGCCACTGAAAGCGATCGACACTCAGAGTCGTGTGCTTTATTGCAGCTCCATATCAAAAACGATTACACCAAAATTGAGGCTGGGTTGGCTGGTAGCCGGACGTTGGCAGGATCGTTGCCAACACCTGCAGTTTGTCAGCAAAATGGGATTACCTGAGCACACTCAAAATGCACTGGGCACCTGGCTGGAAGCGGGCTATATGCAGCGACACCTGCGCCTGATCCGCAGGCGCTACCTGCAACGCCAGAGGTTATTTGAGAAAGCCGTGAAGACCGACTGGCCGCAATCAATGGTGTACCAACCTGCAGATGGCGGCTTTCTGGCCTGGATCAGGCTACCGGAGACCTGCGACAGCATGACTCTTTATCAAAAAGCTCTGGAGGAAAAAATCAACATAACTCCGGGGGCACTGTTTGGCAGCGACCCATCCAATAAACATCATATCCGAATCAACTTTGGCCTTTATCAGGAGCAACCTGAGTACCGGGATGCCATCAAACGGTTGGGGCATCTGATCCATGAGATGATTGACACAGAGTAAAGCCCTCTCTGCAAAATCCTAAGAGTTACCATCCGCCCGTGGCGACACCAGTGCAGGGATATAAGTATAAACAAAGAGACCAAATGCCAGCATCCACCCTGTTGCGGACAGGTCATAAAGATACGGTTTCTGCATGACTGCCATAACAAAGACCCGGGCGATAACCGCAAGCAAAAGAGCGTAAAAAGCTATATGCATCTTAACCGGCAATATCAGAGATCGCCCGGTGTGGCCGAGAGAAACCCGGGACATCATTCCCAGGGTCAGAAGACCAATACCACCCAGAGTCAGCGCATGAATATAGATAAAAGGTGACCACCCCGTCCAGGGCAGTGTAGCTCGCAGCATAAAGCCCAACCCTATCATCAGGTATCCCACATGCAGAATCCAAAGCAAAGGGTTTGATAAAACCCGACGATCAAACCAGCCGCCAACCCTGAGTAGCAACAAAAGTCCAAGCAAACCTGACAAGATGTATGCCCAGCTCGCCAAAGGCTGCCAGAGATCATTCAGAAAGGTTACGACAGCCACGGGAATAATCAGCATCTCAACCCAGGATATCTGCCGGCCCCGGTACTCAGGAATGGCTCGTCCGGTAAAAAAGGGAATAACCCGGCCACCAATGATCAGCATAACCAGAACGATAATATTCAGGGCTCCATAGATACCCAGATGCGCCATCCCCGCTGCAATACCTAAGCAATCAAGGTGCACCAGCAGGTTCATCAATATCAGCAAACCACAGAAAATGATAAAGACCAGATTGCGCAGATTGCCACTTTTTAGTATCGGTAGTGCGATCGCCAGTGTTAACAGAGGGTAGAAAGCAAGGTCGATCAGGGCAATGAGCAGAGGCTCAAGAGGAAGAAAAGGCATAATTCTGCCTGCCATCCAGAGTAAAACCAAGGCCGCAAGCCACTTGCCATGCAGCATCTTCTGTCCGGTCCAATTCCCCACTGCGGTCAATAAAAAACCACTGATAATCGCCGTGGCAAAGCCAAAGATCAGTTCATGGCTGTGCCATAAAACACCGGGGTAATAGTTATGGTTTGAAGCGAAGGGGAGCGGCACTCCCCGAAGCTGAAAAATCCAGCCAAGCATAAGAGCGACAGCAAACAGAGACCCAAGTAGAAAAAAAGGCCGAAAACCCAAAGAGAACAGAGCCTTAAAAGAGAACTTCAGATCAGAACGGTATGAAAGTTGAGATGCAGCCATAGAGCCTCCGAAAAAAACTGAGGCTATTTTAGCGAATACCTGAGTATTTTACTTGGCTTAAATCAAACACAGATAACATCGGAAGCAGCTAATTAAAGCTGAATAACCCGACGGTCGAACAATGAATAATAATGACTCAGCACGCAGTCAAAGGATCATCAGCGGATCTCAAAACGATTGATCACCAGAGGCTCAGCATCGACGATATCCAGATCATCAACCCGGGATAAAGGTGAGCCCTTCCAAAGCCAGTCGATGAGGTCTTCAACCCGACTCCTTGGCCCCTGAACATGGACCAACACAGAGCCATCATCAAGATTCATCACCCACCCTTCAAGCTGGCGCTTCTGAGCCTGATGCAGGGTATTTTTTCGAAACCAAACCCCTTGAACCCGACCTGTTACTGTGATCACTTTCACCCAGGCCGGCTCTGTGGCCATATCCCTCGTTACGGATTCTTTCTGCATCTTAAATCACCGATCTTTAAACACCTGTTCAGGGCCAGTAATCTGAACCCCCGGCTGCTGACGAGGATTTACGCCGTTGCACTAAGCTTGTTCGCTTTCAAAAAGCGTTTGTGCAGGCCGGGAAAGCATTGACTCTCCCTGACGAAGATAATCCTGCAAAGTATTTATAACAGATGGCGACAGCAGGGAAAATCCTCCCTTGGGTGATTTTGTATCTATCGCTTCGGCGGCTAATAATTCCGACGGTATTCGCCAGGGCATCAATGCCAGCAGCTGCCACTGAGTCATTGAGGACAGATCCCGGCCTAGTTGCCAGTAACCGGAAGGCCAGCTTTTCACAGAAGCCTCATTTTTCACGAAAACTAAAAACCCCTGATTCTGCAGCACCTGCAATAATTTCCGTTGCTGCCGGGCAGATAAGACCGAAACCATCTCCTGCAACTCATTGGTTGTTAAAGGTTTGTTACTTTTCCATCGGTCAAATAAAACCTGAACAACCTTCAATGCAACAATTAATGGCTCTCGGTTTGCAGGGTGCCAGTTGGGCCGATAGCGCTGCAACGCCATCACCAGCGTTGCCCCCAGCAGTAAAATATTCCAACTGATATAGATCCAAAGCAGAAACAGAGGAACTGCTGCAAATGCACCATAAACCACCTGATATGAGGGCGACAAACTAACAAAATGACTGAAACCCCACTTGGCCAATTCAAAGCACACTGCTGTAAAAATCCCGCCCAACCAGGCATGCCTGAGGGAAACATGGGTTTTAGGCACAAAGAAAAACAACATCATAAAGGCTACAGAAGATGTCAGTAATGGCAAAAACTGTAAAAGAATCGCTGTAATACCCAAAGTATCTGTCGCATCGAGAAATAGTTTATGGGAAACCACAAAAGAGGTCACGGCCATACCTGACCCCATAAGCAGCGGCCCCAGTGTCAGCACCGACCAGTACAACAGAAAGCTGCTCGCACCTTTGCGGTCCTCAGCCACTGACCAGATTCTGTTAAAGGCGCGCTCAATGGACTTCATCATCAGAATCGCGGTTATGATCAGAAAACCAACACCGACAAAGGTCAGATTCCGGGCTTGCTGGGCAAAGTCTGCAAGATAATTGCTGACCACCTGGCTGCTCTCCGGAAGCAGATTACGGAAAAGCAGATCCTGAATACCCGCTCCGGCCCCTTCAGTACTGGGTAGTGCCGACAAAATACTATAAGCAACCGTCATCAAAGGCACCAGGGCAAACAAGGTTGTATACGTCATAGCTGCCGCAGTCTTTTGACACTCCTGATCAATAAAGCGCCGAATAATAAAGCGCAGGAGCCCAAACCAATCCCTTTTAAAAATGGATGTCATTCCAGTCGCTCCTTTTCGTTCGCAAGACATACCGTTAGAATATGCCCCATTCTACCCTATTTGATCAGGATCAAGGATATCTCATGCCTGTCGTAACGCTTTACCATAACCCGCGCTGTTCCAAGTCCCGTGCCACTTTGTCACTACTACAGGAAAATGGTATCGAGCCGGATATTCGCCGCTACCTGGACGAGCCCCTCACAGAAGCAGAGATCCGTGCTCTGCTGAAAAAACTGGATATCGCTGCCATTGAAATGATGCGTACAAAAGAAGCAGAATTTAAAGAGCTGGGACTGAGCAAAGAGAGTAACGATGATGCTCTGATCTCGGCTATGGTAAGCACTCCGAAACTGATTGAGCGCCCCATAGCTGAAACGGAAACCGCAGCAGCCATTGGTCGTCCACCAGAGAATGTACTGGAGCTGCTGGCATGATCCAGCCCTACGTTCTGGTGTTGTATTACTCCCGTCATGGCGCAACCCGCGAAATGGCAGAAGCGATCGCCCGGGGGGTTGAGTCTGTTTCCGGTATAGAAGCACGCCTGCGTACCGTCCCGGATGTTTCCGCGGAGAGCGCGGCTGTTACTCCTGCCATCCCTGATACTGGCGATCTGTACTGTACCGAAGAAGACCTGCGCCAATGCGCCGGGCTTCTGCTGGGCAGCCCAACCCGCTTTGGTACAATGGCAGCTCCTATGAAGCATTTTCTGGAAAGTACCAGCAACCTCTGGATGAATGGTGCTTTGATCGATAAGCCCGGGGCTGTTTTCACCTCCACCGCCAGTCTGCACGGCGGCCAGGAGGCCACGCTACTGTCAATGATGCTTCCGTTGCTACACCACGGCATGGTCATTGCCGGGCTGCCGTACAGCCAGCCCGGACTACTGCAGACAAGCGCCGGCGGCACCCCCTATGGCGCTAGTCATGTTGCCGGTAAGTCAGGGGATAGCCCGATCGATAAGACTGAACTTGAACTCTGTACAGCACAGGGTAAACGGGTTGCTGAATTGGCTCTGAGCCTGAAACCCGCCTGATTTTACATTCATTCACAGGAGCTACTGTGAGAAAGATGATGAACCGCCTGGAAGCAGGCAAAGATATTACTGGAATGGCCAACAAGGGGCGCTTTTGGGTTTTAATCAGCTACCTGTCAATTATTGGCTTTCTGATCCTGAATAGTTTCCAGTCAACAAAGGAAGGAGCACCACTTTATGTGATCGGGTTACTGGCTTTGCTGCCTATCCTCCCGCTCCTGCTTTTTGTACCTGGCCTTTGGCTTCGCAATCCCCGCTCCCACGCCTGGCTTTGCTTTGTCAGCCTGCTGTACTTTATGCACGGCGTTGATCAGGCCTTTTTACCGGGCAGTAAAGTCGTCGGCCTTGGCTTATCGATCTCTTCTATTATTCTTTTTATGTCCGCGATGATGTTCTCACGCTGGGAAAGCCTGCGTATTAAATCGTCAGCACAGACAAATGAAAAAGCAGAAGACCACACCAACGGATAAACACGCCAATGCGTGCTGACAGGTCATTAAAACCTGTCCCGGAAATAAAAAAAGCAAGACGGCAGATTTACCCGTCTTGCTTTTCTCTTAGTTGTCAGATTCCGGCTCAGAGAAGAATCAGAGTCAGAACTGTAAACAGCCGATTCTACCCCTGGTTTGCTGTACGGGGCATAAAAGACTCTCTGTTGGCACTAACGACAAGATTACGCCCCCGATCCTTAGCACAGTAAAGTGCCTGATCAGTCAAATCCAGCATATCATGCTCTGTCATATCATCTTCCGGTATCAGGCTGCAAACACCAACGCTAATCGTAACAACCTCAGCAATCGATGATTTGTGGTGTGCAATCGCCAGTGACTCAACCAGCTCACGACATTGCTCTGCAATTGCCCAGGCACCAGTCTCAGGAGTATTTGGCAGAAGCAGGATAAACTCCTCACCACCAAATCGGGCAAACAGATCCCCCGGCCGATTGATAACAGAAGCAACCAATTCCGCAATGTTACGTAAGCACTCATCGCCCTGAAGGTGTCCATATTGATCGTTGTACTGCTTAAAAAAGTCAAGATCAAACAAGACTAATGAAACAGGCTTCCGCTCCCGACGTGCCCGCTTCCACTCACGGGAAAAGCTGTCATCAAAGAAACGACGGTTAGCGATCTGAGTTAAGCCATCCGTTTGCGATAGATGCGCCAGCTTTTTGTTCGCCTCCTGAAGAGCACGGTTCCGTTGTTCAGCAACGGACTCAATCTCAAAGCTGCGCCGGGACAACATGCGTAAATATGCCGCCACAAGCCCGGTAATCAACAAACCCGCCATCATCACGACATATGCCAGCTCACTCTTACGCTCATTCATATAGCCTTCGGAAGGCGCAACGACCAGTTGCCAGTTTCGCCCTCCCACATCGTTAATCATATAACGCTGCTGCATATCAATCACGGGAGGCGTTACTGGCTGCCGGGCAAATAAAACCGCCTGCTCACTATTTTTCTCCTGCTGTGTTTTCATATCAAACAAGGCAATATGAAGTCCAGCAGCACGCCCCCCCATCAGAGCCTCCTGCACCAGTCGATTTAGGGTAAACTCACCGGCCACCAAACCTTTAAGATCCCCCTGTCCTCGTACAGCTCCACCTTCAAAAACCGGAACAACCGCAAGAATGCGTTTTCCGGACTTGCCATCAACCGGAGCCATAGGCTCCGTCGCAGCAAGCTCAGAGCTTTCTACGGCCTGATTAATAGCGTTTAAAAGAACAGGTTGGGACGCCAGATCAAAGCCAAGAGGAACGTCCACCTGCCCTTTTGTTGACTGGTATAGCACAGGGTAGTGAGCCTCACGTTTCACCGCTGGCACCCAGCGCTCTCTGGCAGAACGCTCCTGTATCACATAGCGGGGATCAGCTTTCTTTTGCTCATTCTCAAATACCTGTCGGTCAGCAGTAGCCACAACGGGCGACCACTGCAGGAAGTGCAGCTCAGGATGTCGCGCCAGCGTACTTTCAGCCACACGCGAAAACTCTTCATCTGTTACAGAAGAGGAGCCATCAAAAAGTCCCTGCAAAACGTATAACGCTTCAAAATTCACAAACAGCTCGCGGGACACCTGATAAGAAAGCTCCTTCATTTCGCCTTTAAGCTGAACCCTGATGGCATCCTGGCGCAGGTCACCAATATTCCATGCAATCAGAGCTGAAAACAGAAAACCTACGACGAGAGTGATATAACTCAATCTGTTTGAATATGCCTTCATCCGCTTCTAATCCTTATAACCATCTGTATTTCCGGTCACTAAAGACCTTACTCTTTAAGTATATGCTTTTATAAACCGACTGTACCCCAGTAATTATTCGGCGCTCGGGAAAAGTCATTAAAAAAATGACAAACTTTTTTTCTGTAAAAACCCAGGCTATCAAGCCTAAAAAACAAGAAATAGAAGTTATATCTACTAAAAACTTTTCGTAACAAAGTCGTGTAGTCTGGTAACACCAAAGTATAGAGATACAATGGCATGCAAGATGCTGACACTTATAACCCATTGTTTTAAAATAAAAAAATATTGTTGGCATACAATATGTGTCTGACAGACGTCGCTGTAAAAATATAGCACCGGCTAAGCACCACCCTGGCCTGACCGGCGCATCAGGTAACGGAACAACCTGATTAAGTGTAATCACACAGCACAGAGAGCGGGTAAAGCCATAGCCTACTCCGCTCTTTCCGGGCCAAAAGCCCAAAAAAAAAACAAGAAGGCCAAAAGCCTGAAAATAAAAATGGAGTACGCCATGAACGTATTTAGCCATCCTGATTTCGACGGCCACGAACGTGTTCTGTTCGGGCATGATCCCAAGTCTGGTCTGAAAGCCATTATTGCCATCCATAATAGCAACCTAGGCCCTGCACTCGGCGGCTGCCGTATGTGGCCATATCCATCAGAAGCTGAGGCCCTTAAAGATGTTTTGCGCCTGTCCAGGGGAATGACCTATAAGTCTGCCCTGGCCAACCTTCCATTGGGCGGTGGTAAAGCGGTTATCATTGGTGATCCACGGCACGACAAAACACCTGAGTTGCTTCGCGCCATGGGGCGCTTCATTGAATCTGCCAGCGGTAACTATATTACGGCTGAGGACTCAGGAACCAGTGTGCCTGACCTTAAGCTTATAGCCGAAGAAACCTCATACGTTGCGGGTATCATGGAGAAACCTTGCACTGACGGTCACTTACGCAGCGGCGACCCATCCCCTTCTACAGCCTATGGTGTTTACCGCGGCCTGATGTCTGGCGTTGAATATCGCCTGGGCCGAACCGATCTTGCGGGCCTTAAGGTTGCCATTCAGGGCGTTGGCAATGTTGGGTTTCGCCTGGCACAACATCTTCATCAGGCAGGGGCTGAACTCTGGGTAGCGGATATTTACAGCGATATGGTTCAACGCTGTGTTAACGAGCTGGGTGCAACGGCCGTTGCTTCAGATGAGATCTACGGACTGGATGTCGACGTTTTTGCGCCCTGCGCTATGGGTGGCATTTTGAACGACGACACCATAAGTCAGCTGAAAGCCAAGGTTATCGCAGGCGCAGCAAACAACCAGCTTGAGTCTCCACATCACGGAGCCCAGCTTCGTGATAAGGGCATTCTTTACGCTCCCGATTACGCTATCAACTCCGGTGGGATCATCGATGTGGGCTATGAACACATAGGCAACTTCGACCCTAAAGCAGTTAATGAGCACATCGAATCCATTCATAGCACCCTGATGGAAATCTTCTCCCGGGCCGATCATGAACAACAACCGACTCATGCCATTGCAGACCTGGTTGCACGTGAGCGCTTTACCCATCCCGACGGAAACCCTCAGAACGCTTAATTTAACCCCACAAATCAGCTTAGCCTCCCCTTCCTCAAGGGGCTGGTTTGCTGAGCTATTGCCAAAAAACCGAGGAGAAACTCGTGTCTAAAACAACGACAACAAACGCCACTGGGCATCAGGGCCTGCACTGGTCTTCACGCTGGGCATTTATTATGGCTGCAACCGGTTCTGCAGTCGGCCTTGGCAACATCTGGAAATTCCCATACATCACTGGTGAAAACGGTGGCGGTGCTTTCGTTCTGGTATACCTGGCCTGTATCGCCATTGTTGGTCTACCGATTCTTATTGCCGAAGTACTCTTAGGCCGCAAAGGCGGAAAGAGCCCTATCGCCAGCATGCGAGACCTGATTCGCGAACATAACGCTAAAGCCGGCTGGGTATCGATTGGTACACTGGGTACAATTGCAGCATTTCTGATTTTATCCTTCTATAGCGTTATTGGTGGCTGGGCGATCAACTACGTGGGCTACACCTTCAGCGGTGACTTTGTCGGCCAAAGCAGCGATGCCGTTGGTGGTATTTTCGGCTCCATGCTAGCGGACCCGTCAACGCTACTGTTTTGGCATAGCATATTTATGGCGTGCGTACTCTTTATTGTTGCCCGAGGTGTTAAAAGCGGCCTGGAAAAGGCAGTCACCTATCTGATGCCGGCTCTTTTTATACTTATGATCATCATGGTCGGCTACGCGATGACAACAGATGGTTTCGCAGAGGGCGTCAGCTTCCTGTTCAACCCTGATTTCTCCAAGCTTAGCTCAGAGGGTGTTCTGAAAGCGCTGGGGCACGCCTTCTTTACTTTGAGCCTGGGTACAGGTGTTATGATGGCTTACGGTTCCTATCTCGATCAGGATGTATCCATCGCAAAGACGTCTATCACGGTCGGCCTCATGGACACCCTTGTGGCACTGGTCGCTGGCATGGCAATTTTCCCAATTGTTTTTGCCAACGGCATGGAGCCAAGCGCCGGCCCCGGTCTGATATTTGTATCTTTACCGATGGCCTTCGGTAGTATGTCTATGGGGACTCTGATCGGCACACTGTTCTTTATATTGCTGGTATTTGCAGCACTTACCTCAGCAATCTCTCTCCTGGAGCCGTCCGTAGAATGGCTGGAAGAACGCAGTGGCTTCAATCGTCTGACTGCAACACTAGCCGCCGGCGGAGCTGTGTGGTTCCTGGGTATCGCAACGGTACTCTCTCTGAATGTATGGTCCGATGTCCACCCTCTGGGTATGTTTGCCGTCTTCGAAGGCAAAACAATCTTTGACCTGCTGGACTACATCACCGCCAACATAATGCTGCCCCTGGCAGGCTTACTGGCCGCCCTATACGTAGGCTGGGTTATGAAAAAAGAAGATGTAGCAGACGAACTTAATATGTCTCAGGGCGCTTTGTCTCTGTTCTGGAATGTTACCCGCTATGTGACGCCTCTGGCAGTTATCATTGTGATGTACAAGTCCATCATGGGCTAGAAGGATCTCAGAGGCTTCATAATAGAAAAAAAAAGCGGATCACCTTAAAGTGATCCGCTTTTTTATTCCGATAAGTAACGCTCAGTTCCCGGAAGCACAAAAGGCTTAACCGGCAACTACTCTAAGGATCAAGGCTCGGATTCAGCAGTGTCAGCACCTCATCCGCTTCCAGCCTGCGGTCACGATAATCCGTGCCTACCCGCTCAAGCAGAACCTCAGGGTCAACAGAAGGGCTGCCAAAATAGATTCCCATACGAGCCTTAACCTTCAGTTCCGGCCATTCAGGGTAGTAAAGACGAGCAATAGCCCGCATCAGATGGGACACTAAATCCTGAACTGACTTTTTAGTTGCCATAGGCAATAGCAGACAGATTTTTTTCCCCGAAAAACGGGCAGCATACTCAGGAACTTCCACCACCCGCTTCACAATCTGACCAATATGCAGGAAAACACGTTCACCCGCAGGCTGGCCATACAGTTCGTTGATTTCCGGCATATTTTCAATATCCAGCAGCATCAAACCAAATGGCTTCTTTGTCTCCTGCGACTTCATCATCACGCTGTGCATGTAAGGCAGAAAATAAACACGCTGCATAAGCCCTGTTGCTGAATCCAGCATGGAGTCCATCTGAGCCTCAGCCAGCATCTCGTGCACCTGATCTGTCTCAGCCATGCGCTCAGTGACATCATGACCTGAGATAAGAATTATCTCTTGCCGGTCAAGCTCAACCCCCTGCAACTGAAGGTAGTAGTCACGCAACCCTGCTAACTTGGACACCAGAACCGTGTTCATAACAGCGTGTTTGTTAACGTCGAGGGAGAGATTATCAAGAATTGCACTCAGCTCCGGGGTAGTAAACTCAGGGAACAGGTCGTGAGGGGAAAGGTTACAAATCTCACCACTTTTATAGCCTAAAGCCGTCTCTGCAGCAGAGTTACTGTAAATAAAACTCAGGCTTTTCGGGTCAAGTAATAACAACAACTCCCGGGACTGAGCAATCGCAGCCCCGACAAGTTGATCTGAAACAGCCATCATCGCACTCTCCTTAAACCTTTTGTTCTTATCGGTAAGACTAAGAAAATACCCCCAACGACCTTTCAATAAAAGCAGCAAAAGGTAACGCTTTGTCTTAATAAGCTAAAGCAAGACTAAGAATCCAAGGCAAACACCTGTATCAAAACAAAACTACCAGCGTAGAGTCTCTTTAACAAAGGGTATGGTCAGCTTCCGTTGAGCCATCAGCGATGCATGATCCAGCACTGACAGCATGTCGAACAATTCGCGTAAACTTCTAGGGCTTCGGTGCAATATATAACGTGCAACCTCATCCGTTAACTCAAGCCCCCGCTCGTGGGCCCGCAACTTAAAAGCCGTTATTTTCTGTTCATCATCAAGCTTATGGAGTGCGGAAGTAATTCCCCAAGCCAAACGCGATGAAAGATCCGGCAGCTTCACACCCAGTTTAGCAGGCGGTGCATCTGCAGATATCACCAGCACTTTTCCAGCATCGCGCAAACGGTTAAAACAATGAAACAATGCTGCCTCCCATTTAGCCCGACCAGCCACCAGGTTAAGGTCATCAATGCAAACCAGATCCAGTGTCTCCAGCCCCTCCAGCAAATCAGGTGACAGGAGAGCAAGCTCGCCCAAAGGAAGATATACGGAGCGGAAATCTAGAGCATCGGCCTGATGACAAAGAGCCTGAAGCAGGTGGCTTTTACCTGAATCCTGAGGGCCATAGATATACTGAAAAGTCTCACCACCCTGCTCGAGGAGCGAGCGCAAAGCATCCAGAAGATAAAGGTTGTCTCCCGGGAAAAAGTTGGCAAACGTCGCATCGTCTCTCAAGCCGATACTTAATGATAGCTGTGAAGCTTGAAAATCAGTCATATTTCAATGACTTACCTTAAATAAACCGTCATAAGGAATAAATTAGCTGCTTTGCAGGACAAAAGAAAGTCTCTTGTCATTTATACAGCAACCAGAAGTGGGTTGTCCCGCATAAATTGTATCAAATTCAGGTTCAGACCGGTGTAAACATCACTCATTAACCTTCAGAGTAGTCCGGATGCGACACCAAGCCGATAGAAGAGCGCCACACTGGCAGCGGCCCATAGCAGCTTGACCCATAAGGGAAAACGCAGAGAAATATCTTTATCCATAGCAAACAACTCCTTTTGAACATGCTTTTTTGTACAACTGACCGACTCTAAAGCAAAGCAACCCAAATCATAACTGGGATGAACCCGAGCTATAATAAATATCCTTGTCAGCCTCAGCAAAGAATAAACTGCCAGGCAAAAAAAAACCTGCTCAAAAGAGCAGGTTTTTATAAAAGTGGCGGAGGGACAGGGATTTGAACCCTGGAAGGGCTATTAACCCTTGCCGGTTTTCAAGACCGGTGCTTTCAGCCGCTCAGCCATCCCTCCAGCTGGCGAATATGATACGCAAATATTTTTTTTCGTCAATAGTAATTTCTTGTTTTTTCTCAGGTTATACAAGGCTTTAACTTTTGAACATAAACAGACAGAATAGGTCTTAATGAGGACAACGAAGAATAGAGGAGCTATTCAATGGCTATCGAAGAATACAAAACTTATGGTTCGGCCTCTGCCGTCCCCGTTAATAAGGTTATCCGCAATACCTTTATGCTGCTGAGCATGACCTTGGCTTTCAGCGCATTTACCGCTTTTATCTCGGCGGCGATGGGGCTCGGTCGCATGAATATCTTTGTTTTTCTGATCGGTGCTTATGGTCTGATGTTTTTAACTCATAAGACTCAGAACAGCATGTGGGGTCTTGTCAGCGCATTTGCCTTTACAGGCTTTATGGGCTTCACAATTGGCCCTGTTGTCTCCATGTATCTGTCTCTGCCAAACGGCGGTCAGGTTGTCACAACCGCGCTGGCAAGCACCGCTGTCATTTTCCTGGGGCTCTCAGGTTATGCCCTGACGTCTAAAAAAGATTTCAGCTTCCTGAGCGGCTTCATGTTTGTTGGCTTCCTGGTACTGGTTGGCGCCATGATCGCAGGCTTTTTCTTCAGCATTCCCGGCCTGAGCCTGATGATCTCAGCGGGCTTCGTGCTTTTTGCTTCTGCTGCGATTCTGTATGAAACCAGCCAACTGGTTCATGATGGTCAACGCAACTATATTATGGCAACCATCGGGTTATATGTTTCCATCTATAACCTCTTTATGAGCCTGCTCCACCTGACCGGCGCGCTAAGTGGAGACGACTAAAACAGGCTGAATACGTTATACTAAGCGCCCTGCACTGCAGGGCGTTTTTGTTTCTGCCCGTTTGGGTCATCCCCGATACAGCCAAAAGACAGACATCAGAGATCAAGGTTATCCGGCTAAGAAAACCCGGTGCTGCAGTTTTTAGAGTTGTGATAAAAAGTTGTAATGAAGAGTTGTGATTAAATGAACTACAGTATTGCCATTTATGGTGGTCCCTACAGCGACCAGGCCTCCCTCAGCGCACTGCATTTTGCCCGGGCGGTATTAAAACGTGAGCACCGTATTCAGCGGGTTTTCTTTTATCATGACGGTGTGCACAACAGTTCAGCGCTGGTAACGCCTCCTCAGGACGAAATTAATGTACCCAAACAGTGGCAAACCTTGGCCAACGAGCACGGAATTGAGCTAGTGGTTTGTATCGCAGCGGCAGTCCGGCGCGGCCTTCTGGATGAGAAAGAAGCCAAACGGTACAGCAAACCGTCACATAATCTGGCTGAAGGGTACACTCTTTCAGGTCTGGGCCAGCTTATTGATGCCGGCATAAACTGCGACAAACTGATTACCTTTGGAGCCTGAGAATGTCCGAGCTACTGATTATTTTCCGTAAAGCCCCCATAGGTACATCCTGGGCAAGAGAAGCAATTGACCTGGCGCTGGTTGGTGCTGCGTTCGGCCAGCAGGCAACACTTCTCTTTATGGGGGATGGCATTTATCAGCTATTAAACAATCAACAACCGGATCAGGTTGAGCAAAAAGGCTCTCAGGCAATGATGAAAGCCCTGCCGATGTACGATATTGATCAGGTCTTTGTTTGTGAGAAAAGCCTGAGCGAGCGAGGAATAACCGCAGATCTGTTGGGCTTTGAGTGTGAAACCATCAGCCAGTCCAGTCTACAGAAACTTCTGAACAGTCACCGGCAGATTTTTAATTTTTAAGCGTTCAAGAACGCCATAGTTTTGCGAATTCAAAGATGATTTTACATACGGTTAATAAATCACCATCAACCAGTAGTACTTTACAGGAGTGCCTATACAGTGCCAGCACTGGTGACTGGGTACTCTTTATCGAGGATGGTGTCTATGGCGCAACACCAGCTTTCAAAGAGCTACTGCGCAATGATCTGAGCTACTTTGTACTCCGGAATGATGCCGCTGCTCGCGGTTTGAATGAACCTTTGCTGACCGGGCAGTGCCAATCCGTGGATTACTCAGGTTTCGTTGAACTGACAGAACAGGCAGACTCTGTCTGCAGCTGGTTTTAATTTTATGCTGACAATTGGAAATAAGCAGATCCCTGTGGACAGTGAAGGCTATCTGGAGCAACTTTCAGACTGGCAACCAGAGGTAGCGGAGCAGATCGCAAAAAAGGAAGGGCTGGAGCTGACAGAAGCCCACTGGGAGATTATTAATTTGCTGCGCCGATTTTATCAGGAATTTGAACTCTCTCCTGCCATGCGCCCTCTGGTGAAATATATTGGGCTGAACATGGGTAAAGAGAAAGCTAAAAGTATTTATCTGATGCAGCTATTTGGGGAAAGCCCGGCCAAAATGACCAGTAAGCTGGCAGGACTTCCCAAGCCGACCAACTGCCTCTGAGACCGTTCATTCTGAAAAAATGCCAGAGAAATACTAACAAACGATAGATATTCAATTTACCACCCAAAGTATAGGCTTAGCCCCTATCACTGGGCCGTTAAAAACAATATTCTATTAAGAACAATAACTTAATAATAAAACCCTAAACGATTCATAAAGCTAACATAGGATACGATTTCAGATGCCTAAAACTCGTCTGACCAATGTCAATGTGGTGTCCCAGGATATCCTGATCACCCCGGAAGAACTGAAAAAAAAGATTCCGTTAACGGACCCTGCCCGCGCCTCTGTGGTTGAGGGTCGTGAAACTATTCAAAATATTCTGGATGGTAAAGACCAGCGCCTGTTTATTGTTGTAGGCCCTTGCTCTATCCATGATATTGAAGCAGCTAAAGACTACGCCAAACGCCTGAAAGCACTTTCCGATAAGGTCAGTGACACCTTATATATCGTTATGCGTGTTTATTTTGAGAAACCACGCACCACGGTTGGTTGGAAAGGGCTGATCAACGACCCTTACCTGGATGACTCTTTCGAACTGGAAGAGGGTCTGCATATTGGTCGTCAACTCCTGGTCGATCTGGCCGAGATGGGATTGCCCCTGGCAACAGAAGCCCTGGACCCGATTTCACCTCAATACCTGCAGGATGTTATCGCCTGGTCTGCTATTGGTGCCCGCACGACAGAATCCCAGACACACCGCGAAATGACCAGTGGCCTGTCTATGCCAATCGGCTTTAAGAATGGTACAGATGGCGGACTGGAGGTAGCAACCAACGCCCTGCAGTCTGCATCTCACCCACACAGCTTCCTGGGTATTAACCAGGCTGGCCAGGTTGCGGTTATCCGTACAAAAGGTAATCAGTATGGCCATGTAGTTCTTCGTGGAGGTAATGGCAAGCCCAACTACGATTCAGTCAGTGTCGCCCTGTGTGAGCAGGATCTGGAAAAAGCTAAACTGCCGAAGAACATCATGATCGACTGCAGCCATGCCAACTCCAATAAAGATCCGGCGCTACAACCATTGGTTATGGAAAATGTCACCCATCAGATTCTGGATGGCAACCAATCGATTGTTGGCCTGATGATTGAGAGCAACATCGGCTGGGGTAATCAGAAAATGTCTGCGAACCGTGAAGAGATGGAATATGGCGTCTCAATTACGGATGCCTGTATAGACTGGGATACCACAGAAGAAACACTGCTGAAGATGGCAGAGAAACTACGCCCAGCCTTGCCTGAGCGTCGTTAACCGCTTCTTATATCTGACTGAAAACAAAAAAGCTCCGACGGAGTCGCCTCTGCCGGAGCTTTTTTATTGCGCGCGTTTATCATCGCACACCCGTGGAACAGGCTAACCTTGCTGGTTATTCCACCGGATACATTCATTCAATGTTATGCCGCGACCACCAAAAATATCCAACGCACTGCCAATGGTCAGATCGACCCGGCCATTTGAGAGCATCTGCACCCGTTCCAGATCCTCCCGTGAACGGGCTCCTCCAGCGTATGTCACCGGAATCGGGCTTGCAGCCCCAAGCAAACGCACCAAATCTTCATCGATACCACTCTGAAGCCCCTCCACATCCGCCGCATGGATTAAAAACTCAGCACAGTGATCACTTAAAGCCTGTAACGTATGCTGATCCACCGCCAGCTCCGTAACCGTTTGCCAACGGTCTGTGGCGATGTTCCATCCTGACTCAGTTTTCCGACAGCTTAGGTCCAGAATCAAACGCTCCTTACCCGTTACCGACTTAACCTCTGCCAGCCGCTCCCAGCTGAACTGCCCACCTTCAAACAGATAGGAGGTTACAATCACGTGGGAAGCGCCAGCCTCAAGATAGGAAGCAGCATTGCCCGCATTCACACCACCACCGAACTGTAAACCTCCGGGCCAGGCTGACAACGCATCCAGGGCAGCATCCTGGTTACCTGGGCCTAAAGCGATTACATGACCACCCATCAACTGGTGCTCACGATACAATTCAGCATAATAACGGCTGCTATATTCACTGATAAAATTTGTATCAGCCCCTTGCTCATTCAGGCTGCCACCTACGATCTGTTTAACCTGCCCCTGATGCAGGTCGATACACGGACGAAACTGAGTCAAAGCCTTACCTCAAGTGATTTAAGGAGAGTTTTACGGGTCGGCCACACATGAAGTTCATCGAAACAATAGTAAAAACCCGCACAAAGCGGGCTATTCTAACAGAAATTAATCCTTAACAACTTCGGCAGTTTGCATAATCGTCACTGGAGGATACCGATCCAGGGCTTTTGCTGAATCCATATTCACAATAAAACTAAAACGTTTAAGAGTTTCAACAGGAACCTCAGAAACCTGCCGTCCTTCAAACAGTAATTGATGCGCTTTATAGGCAGCAAACTGCCCCACATTATAGTAACGACTTACCAACCCCATATAAGCACCAGCCTTACGGATAGGCCCTTCTGTTGCTGAATAAACAGGAACACCAGCACCATGACTAACGTTCACCAGGGTTTTTGCATTTGAAATAAGGAAGGAGTCTGACGGCAAATAAGTGATATCTGCACCCTCAGCCGTAATAAAGCGAGCAAAAGCGGCAAAGTAATCATCCGCTTTTGCTTCATCCGCATTCGGCAATGGAAAGCGAACCAAGTCGATCCCAGCGGCATCACAGGCGCTCTGCAAAGCTTCAACCTGAAGCAGAGAGTTTTTCTCTTTAGCATTAAAAATCACCGCAATCTTCTTAATGCCATCAAGCTCTTGCATCGCCGCAACCTGAGTCGCCATCGGCACCAGGTGAGATGTTCCTGTCACGTTCCTCCCCGGCGCCTGATAATCTGATACAAGCCCGGCCCCCTTTGGGTCAGCAACAATATTAAATACCAGCGGAATCGAGTGAATATATTCATCTTCTGAATGCGTAGCGGATTCAGTCCCCACAAGAATAGAGGTCACCGTCGTGCCAAAACTATAAACCAGATCCGGTTTACGCTGCAGAATATCCTGGCGAATCAAGGCAACCTGCTGACGGTTTTTCCCGGCATTTCGAATAACAAACTCCACGGGTTCCGGCCGGTTCATCATTGAATCCATAAAGCCCCGCTCTGCTTCTGTAACACCTCGCCAGAGCACCATATAAACCTGCTTCACCGGCTTAATCACTGATGTCTGGTCAGACCAAACAGAAGGCGACGCCAGGCCCGATATCATACAAATAACTGCAAGCAAGGCCCTGCTGAAAACATTAAATCCTGACACTGGCTATACCTCTTGTAACTGGCGCTGATCCATTGAACGAAACATAGAATAAAGAACCACAAGTAATATCAGACTGGCCGCCACGCCGGAGGAGAGCCAGAGGAAGGAGTTCTGGAACCCCATAAAACTGATCAGCGTTGCCGCCACTAATGGCCCTGCGATATTCCCAATCCGCTCCGTCAGACGGAAAATTCCGATAGTCTTACCCAAGGTAAGCCCATTTTTTAGTTTCACTTTCTCTGTCAGAAGTGACAACTGAGGTGAAACCCCTACCCCATGAGCGACCCCTAACAGTAATACTCCGGTAAACATGCCGTAAACTCCGGGAATCAGATAAACCGCAAACAGCGCCAGCGCGGATAAACCGCCACCAAACATGATAAAAGCACTCTTGTTCTTCAGTCGGTCCCCCAGCCAGGCACTCAGGGGGGAGATCAACACAATAGCCAGGCCATAAGCCATAAGAATACGCCCCACAGAGGACTGGTTTGCCCCTAATTCATTGAGATAAACCGGCCCGGCATAATAGAGAAAGCCCGTTAGCAGCAGCTTCGCAGGAATGGCTGACAGAAACGTAATCAAAAGAAAGTACTTATCCGTCAGTAGTGTCGTAAAGTCACTGAAAGATAAAACCGCTGGCGGCGGTGCATCCGGGTCTTTCTCTTTAGCTTCAAAGAACTGCATAACAAAAATGGCTGAAACCAGAGACAGGGTCGCCGAGAGCATGAAGGTTGCTTCAAAGCCGATGCGATCTGAGAGAATTCCCCCAATTGCAGCACCACACAGAGAGCCTGAGAAAAAACCGGACAGGAACATCGCCATACCCCTTGTTCGATTCTCAACCGTAGTATTGTCCGTTACATAGCCCTGAGCCGTAATAAAGACAACGCCGTAGCCGACCGCAGTAATCGAACGTACAATCAACAGTTGCCAGAGATTATCGCACCAGGCTGTTAACAAGAGCCCTACCGCAGTGAGCCCCGCACCGACCATAAACGCTTTTTTGCGCCCGACACTGTCAGACCACTGCCCTGCAACAGGCAAGGACAAAGCCCAAACCAGCATAAAGACAGAGATGGGTAAACCGATCACCATCGTCGGGGATAAACCTGGAATCGGCTCATAGAGTGCATTCACATAAGCAGGGAAAAAAGAGAGTGACATCGATTCAGAAAAAATAACCAAAAACAGCGGTGGCCGTACAAAAGACAGTCGAGCCAGACCGACTCGTCTGGGCTCTCCTTCGGGAAGTTGATAGCTATTTCCCAGGGCCACACTCCTGAGCCGGGTTGTCATATTCCCCATGGCGGCAGCTACGCGGTTTCCTAAGTGAGATAACTCATCTTTCCCAGGAAAATAGACCACCTCACGCAGGTCCTTCTCCGCCACCTTATCCAACATAGTATGGATACCCAGCATAGGAGTCTTAATGTGATAGGTGGTGATAAACATCAGGAGCTCCATGGCCAGCAGTAGCGTCACCACTAAAATAGTCGCTATATCATAACCAATCTCTTCAAACACCTGAGCCATAAAGCCGGGATCGAAACCGACCCAAATCTCAGCGATCTGCTGACCATTCCGCGTCAGAGGATAGCGATAAAGTGCAAACTGCTTTTCGGCCATCTCAAGCGAAGCTACAGGAGACAACAACGCCGTCGTATCGGCCTGCGCCTGATAAAGAATACGCTTCTGATCCGGCTGGTAAATTGCCAGATACTCAAGATCAGCATGCCCTTTTAAGCGACTGGCAAGTACCTGATCCATTCTGCCAAAGCGACTGAGTGGAACCTCCTGATCCAGTAGATGCAACACTAACCGGTCTGTTGACTGGGCCACAGTGGCTGCTTTTACTTCCTGGGCGGGTTTAAGGGAGTCTTTGATCAGCCCAAGTGAGATCCCGGCACTAACAGCAGTACCCATTACAATCACCAGTACCGCTATAAACACCACACTGCCTGACAGAGAGATACGCTTCATAAATTGTTTAACTTCCTCTGCCAACGAGCCCTAACAGCAAGGATTACTTTTGCCGGGAGTCGCTGGGATTCGATGACACTTTTTGTGCCTCCTGCACGCGGTCATGTAATAGCTGGAACCGGGCTTCCAATTCGTCCGGCGGCTGTAAAGCATTAGTATTAAGTGCGACTTCAGAAATAGCGTCTCCTGTCAGCTGGCGATCCAGATGCCCGCTCAAACGCAGGATCTGCCTGCGCAAGCGCCGCATCATCAGCCATAAAAAACTCAGGCCAAGCAAGGCACTAGCCAAAACACCCAGGCCTGATTGCCAGGCTTGCTGCTTCATAAGCATTGCATTCTCAGCCTGATAAACGCCACGGCTATATGCCAAAACAACAAGGCCTGACTGAACATCAAAGGTATTAAACAGCGGTTCGGCCACCAGCAAGTAGTCATCTGTTTCCCTAATCAAAAGGTGAGCACCTGAACCCGGTGCCTCATCCGCTACCTGCTGAAACCAGCCCAGCGGAATCAAACCGGATAGATCACCTGACCCCGCCTGAAACAAGCTCTGTTTTTGGGCTGAATAAACGATGGCTTTATCAATTGCCGGGTCAGCCGCAACAAGGCCTTTAAGCTGTTCACCGGTTTCAGTCAGACTGCTAACCGGAAGCCCAAGGCCTGTTCCATAATCGATACCAAGGCGAACCTCATCCAGCATCACCTGCAAACGTGAGCTGATCAGTTCACGGTGACGTTTCTCAAAATTAAAATACGCCAGTAGCGCACTCAGGCTGACACTAAAGAGCAACACAAATATCAGTGTTAAACCAAGCCGTCCCATCAGAGAGCTACCTCTGGGAATATCGTTCTCTGCTGAAGAACCCTTGTTCTTTGTTCCGCCCCGATCAGTCATCAAGGGTGCCATAGGAAGTCTCTCTTTATTATCCCGTTACGGGTAATTCACTTATCAATCCCTGATCACTCATTGACAAGAGAGCGGGCAGCGTCAACTTCCTGTCGGGCCGCTTCACTCAACTGCATCGCCGACAAGCGCCATTCAAGCTGACGCATCACATCAGCACACTGCTGGATAGTGCTCAGGAACAGCATAGACTCTGCCAGCTCCGACCCTTGAACCAGAGTTACCGCCTGCTGTTTAAGGCGCATCACTTCAACCAGGTACTGTTTCAGCAACCGCCAGTCACGGGCATCTTTTTGATTCCGCTCAATCTCAACAGTCTGGCGAAAAACAGATTCCAGCTCAGCTGCAAGATTGACCCGAATCTGCTCAATACGCCGCCGACGTAGCTGGCTTAACTGCACCACCACGACAATAAAAATGATCAAGCCTTCAAGGATCAGCACCTTATGCTCAGCTATCTGGCCGAGGAATCGGGAAAAATTATCCAAACCCACAAACGGGTTGTAATAACGGTTACTCAAGGAATGCAGTGGCAGGTAACGTAATACGGGATCTTCAGTAGGGTTAATATCCAGCATGACCGGAGCATCGGCCCGAACCTGGTCGCTATTAAGCTGATCAAGCACAGCCTGAACCATCTTCTCAGGGAGGCCTGGGCGGGCTGCCATAACCGCGTAAGTAACAATTGTTTCTACCGATTCAGTCGGAGCGGGGCCCGACACAGTACTGTAAACACCGGCGGGAATCTTCGCGGTGGTCAACTGGGAGTGATTCAGAGCATAACCCTCAGCCCCCTCCAGTGACACCAGTTTGAACAAGCCGCTGGACATCACCTGCCTCAGATCAGGATTAAGCAGGCCCGTCGTCACAATGGCCCCCTCCAGTGAGGCATCACTTAACAGCTGAGAGAAATAGACATCATTACTGCGGAACTGCTCTGCCTCCAATGCAAAGTGATCCAGCACCTTCATCGACTGAGCCCGGTAACCGGAGCCAGGCTTACCCAGCGCAATGCTGTTACCTGCCATGTCAGCCAATGAGCTGATCTCACTGTCTTTACGTACCACCAGGTGCATATAGTCACGCCAAAGCGGAGCAACCATATAGAGATTCTGCAGAGAAACAGAGTTCGTACCCACTATGGCAAAATCTGCCTCACCCGCCAACAGCTTGCCCCGGTTATCCACAGAGCCTCGTGTCACCAGCAACTGCACGGTATAGTCGGTTTTTTTCTCAATGTAGCGCTTTAACAGCGTGCCATACTGGTAGTAATATCCGCCTTTAGATGCCGTAGCAATACGGATCATTTTAGATTCATGACTTTTCTGATAACCCCAATATAGGATCAGTACTCCGGCAATAGCCAGAAGAAACCAACTGATCATATTTTTCATACGATAGCTCAACATAGGGTACTCCAAATTAATCCAGCGCTATTCGGGCTTGTAACTGATAAAGTGAACCATCAACGGCAGTAAAATCAGGCTTCAATAACCAGGCGTTTTTGCCCAGGCGACCCCAGCCATTTAAGCCGGAGGTGATCTGTGATGCCCCCTCAAGACTCTGATTCATGCCGGTACAATCCAGTAAAAATTCAAGTTCACATCGCAAGGGCTGCCGCAAATAAAGGCGAATGAGATCCCGAAACTGATGCCATTGCCTCTCATTACTGAGCAACTGGTCAAAACGGTCATAAGCCACAGGTCCAATTTTTAGAACAAAGCTGCCGATAGCTTCCGGCATACGGCTACCTAACAAGGAGCCTTCACCAAGCCCTGCCGATTGCTGCCCCAGCTTTAAGTGGGCCTGACGAGACAGGGAAACCTGTCGTAATTCACACTGCCTCGCCTCTACAGGCACCTCTCCCAGAAAGTCACTCAGCAGCACTTCAAGGCCAGCAGCAGAACGATAAGGAGATGCCAGCAAACGAAAATACCGTAACAGGCCGCCCTCAGGTTCCTGGCCAGCATCTGCTATTCCGGCCATTGCACGTAAACGGTCGTAATAACGGTTTTCAAGATCATCTTTTTCCTGGAAAACCAGCATTGAACGCTGTTGAGCCTGAATCAGTATCTGGTAAATACGCTGATTCAGAAGATTCAGAAACGCTCTGGCCTGCCCTTTCTCCTGTTGCTCTGACTGCATCAGATAATCAGTTATATAAGCAGGTAAAGCCCCATTACGGCCATAGAGATTGAAAATATTCAGCTCTATTCGAAAATGTGCTGCCGATATCTGCTCAATTTTTTCAATCACACTCCGGGCACTATCCAGCCCCAGAGCAGGCTCAAGCTCAATACGGACCTGAGATCCAAACTGCTGTACCAACAAGCGGTACGCCTGCAACAGGCTGTATCTATGGCCGTGGGTTAACAGATCATCAAGTATCACAACAGTGGCTTCCTACCTAACATCGGCGGCCATTCAAGTAGTTCACCGGTCTGTTGATCAGACACTTTAAGCAAACAGAAATAATTCACCGGCACCAAGCTGATAAAAAACTGCTGCAAAAGACGGGCAAACAAGTGCATCTCCGCTTTGGAGGGAAAATGATCCCCAGCCAGAGTGAGACTAACTTCATAACCCCGCACCGACATTGCAGAAACCAGGCGATCTGTCATCAGAAGCTCAACCGATTGAATAGCATCTACTTTCTTCATATTAATCTGTTGACGGGCACGATCCGGACTCGCCTGCATCACCAACTCTTTCAAGGCGGCATGCAAGCGATCCGTTGTCAGATGTCCCATCAGGTTACCGCTCAACTGGCGGACAGCCTGCCAGTATTGTTGCTCCGATGAGAGCGCCTTACGATAGGGAGTGGGTGTCGTCAGATTTTCAAACTGCACCAGCTCAGGCGAGCCAGAGATATACTCTGTAATTCTGCCCGGTGGAATCGTGCTTGCTTCAATTCCGTTTGTACAGAAGACACGGGCCTTAATGATCTCCTGCTCACTGTGGCTACCCCCACCTAAAGCAACAGAGAGTTCCAGCTCATCTGTCACTGGGTGAGTAGCAAGCTGTTCCTGATAACAGAGTGAATCCATTGAGACCTGACGCCAAAAGGGTAAATAATGATGGCTTTCAGGCTCACTACGATACTGCCCTGAAACCTGCTCAATACCGTATACACTAAGAAATTCACCATCCCGATGTCGCGGCGCTAACGGCATATAAACCTGCCGAAGGTCGCGAACCCGGGGAGGGGCATCACGGATAAACAAGTTCGCAGCGGGAACAACATTCAACCGAAGTACTTTTGCCAGATCTGCTTTAGGCCAGTCTGCAGACGAGTCAAAATAAAAATGCACGCTGAATTCAGTAGCACACAACTCAGCTGCAGATTGCGGCAACTGAAAACAGAAGCCCTGAGCCAACTCCGGGGCAGTGAAGTAACGGCGTGCCAGGCGCTGAGCCGGAAGCTCAGGCTGATCATCGCTCAAAAATGCCCACTGCATAAGATCCGTGTTCCAGACAGGAAGCCCCATGGGTTCAGTCTGTTGATTCGGCCAGACTACGGCTGAGCCAACACAGTGCTGTAATAATGCATCAAGCATCCTGGCGGCAATTCCCTGAGTTGTATTCAGATAGACAGCCAGAGGCTGATTTGCCAAATAAAGACTGTCACCAAAGGTAAAGCGGAAACTCACACTCAGGCAGCTTGCGCCCACTTCCTTCTCTCGGGATTTGCGGAATGATGCCTCTTTAATTTCAATAGGTAATACACCTGAGGGCATCAGAGTACGGAATTCACAAAGACTACTATCCTGGGGTGTTTTACCGGCGACAGGAGTGCCTGCAGGTAAAGTCAGTAACTCTTTAAGAGCTGGCCGACCTTTAAATTGCATCAGAGTAATCGATGGCAGAGGGCGTAGCAGGTCCGGTGATGCAACCTGCAGCACATTCTGTAACAGTTGAGTCTGATCTTTTTCCAGTTCGCTGCGGAGCCCGGCGGTCAGGAAAGCAACACCCTCCAGAATCCGCTCTGCATCGGGATCACGACTGGCTGAGGCCAAATAGCCCGCTTGAGAGGGGCTCAACTCTGCATATTCAGCAGCCATCTCATGCAGGCGGTTTAACTCTTCCTGATAATGGCGATCAATTTTTGCCATAAACACTCTTCTTATTTCAGACCCATTATTCTTATCGGGTTAGGCTACACGGGTGGTCTTGCCAGTAAGTCAAACATTCTGTGACTCAACGGTGGGCTGGCCCTGCGGACTGTAGCCCCGTACACAAAACAGCAACCCGACTATCACTATCGATCCGGATTTGGTATTTAACCTGAAACCGCTCATATCTCTGTTCAAGGATTGATTCCAGAGTGAATAACATGACGCTCTGCCGATCACCTTCAGCAATCACCTCTGATTGCTGTAAACGTGGTTCAAACCGGGATACCTGCAGCTGAATCACCTTCGCCAACCTCTGTGCCTGAACCATATCGCCCTGCAGCTGAACCGGAGAAACCGCTGGCAATCCAAGATCCATATTGGAAGGACAGGAGCCAGCTCTCACGTTCAGCAGGTCCTGCAACTGTAATGCAATCAGGGCGGCTAAAGCCTCAATATCACCCTGCACAGCATCATCACCATTCAGGCGCCTGAGTAAACCAACCTTCATCGCGTCTGCCCTACATTATTCATGCTTTACCAGCCTCATTCCGAGCTTCATATTCAACCTCGGCAGATGGCCCGTAACGCCAACTTACAGACTCATATAAGAGACTCACTTTTTCACAATAAGGATGATCTTCCTGCCCTTTGGTTAACAGATCAGGCATCACAGGCTGCAGTGATACGACCCTGGCATTTTTAAGTTCTATCTCATAGAGCAATTCTGATGTTCCACTACTATTAAAGTGGCACCAGAACAGTACTACTTTTGTGAGCACTTCCCGCTCACAAAGCGCCTGATACAGCTGAGGGGAGATCTTGTCCAGAGGCTTAATCACCTCCACAGGCCGATGCATAGGCTGCCCTCCTAAAACTCTGCTGTCATCAGCACTCGGCA
Source organism: Oceanospirillum sp. (assembly GCA_048268485.1). GTDB lineage: Bacteria > Pseudomonadota > Gammaproteobacteria > Pseudomonadales > Halomonadaceae > Oceanospirillum. The sequence goes on along the minus strand of JBLWVL010000010.1, from coordinate 75,459 downwards.
GGTCTATACCATGGCTGAACACTAAAACATGACTCAGACCATCACGAGTCAGCTGTTTCTCCGGGCCATCCAACAACCCCTGAGCAGAGCCTGTAAAGCTAATAAAGCCAGGACGAGCCATCACTCCACCTCCTGCAGAATCAGATCTAAGGAAAGCTGAAAGCGCTCATCCATATAACGTAGGTGCGGCTGTAACCGCACCTCCATCAAGCAACCTTCCGCCCTTCGAAGAACCACCTCAGCACGGCGAAAAGGCTTTTTCATAATGACATCCAAAGCAGGTGACTCCAGATCAACGACGAAACTCTTAAGCCACTGCTCAAGCTTCTGACGTAGCTGTTCCGGCTCATCCATTGAACCGATCTGTTCGCGGAACACCCGTTTCATCATATGAGCGACCCGGCAAATGGTTAACAGATAGGGTAACTGTGCATCAGGTGCGGTTTTATCTTCACTCAGTGACAGTTGATGGAGACTGTTAAGTTGAGAGAAATAACTCGAGTTCTCTTCCTGCAGAGCAGATAACACACAGAAACCATGCCGGGACAGATCAGTTACCAGTGATGTCGGCAGATCCACCTCAAGCGGAGACAACATCATATCTGCCATGGGATCCTGCCAGGGTTTATGCAGCAGCTCCCGACCATAAAAACTCCCGGTCATCTGGCTAAAAGACGACTGATTGTCGAAGGTATTCAGTACGGTGGCCGCCAGGGAATAACAGCTGCTCCCCCAAAGCAAAGAGCTGCCATCTGCATCCACCTGTTCCTGAAAGAAAAAGCCGGAAAAATCACCTTTGTAAGGTGCCCGTGTCAGCTGATCAGGCAGCATCAGAAACAGATAGCGACTGCGCGGCTGCTTCGCAAGCCGATGCAAAGGCATAAAACGAGGGTTCTCAAACCACTCATCAAGAGACTGCCCTAATAGCTGCTCGTAACCATTAAAACCAATAAAACGGGGGGATACAGGGGAAACGACCGGTAGGTGTGCACTGCGGCCAATATCAGACAAAGTCTCAAGCAGGTTCAGATCCTGCTCCGTTTGCTCCATGTAGAAATCAACAACCAACAGATTAAATGGCTGGCCACCAAACTGACCAAACTCGTGGCTGTACACCCGCTCATAAAGCTCGCTGCGAATCATCTCCCCGGTCAAATCTTCCACTAAATCTGCTTTACTGCAATTCAGCAGTACAATATCACTGGCCTTGTGGTAACGAGCAGACTCACACAGTGCGCTCAGCTGCCGCCAAAGGGACTCAAGCTGAGTGAATGCTGGAAAATGTAAAAGCTGGCTCAGCAGATCCGTCAAACAAACCTCGAGATCTGCATACAAAAAATCATCAGCTAACTGTGCAGGCTCCAGGAATGAATAGCGTTCCAGAAAATGCCGGGCCTCAGCCAATAATGACTCTGCAGGACAGGCGTCCGCAAGCAGCCGATCACGCAGGCTTATGGCACTGCTTAGAAGCGGCGAACGCCGAATCAGAGCGCTTGGGTGAAAATCCTCAAGAGTTCTGATCTCATAGGGCTCACCCCACTCAGGCATGATAGCGGAGAAATCCACTGCACAGCCCAACTCATACATAGCCTGTTCCGGCTTTTGCAGATTGAGACGGATCTGGCGAAATATCAGCTCATCGTTGGGAATATTTCCGCTATAACTTCCGACAAACAATACCCGGCATGGGAGCTGAGCTTCCTGCTCCTGAGGCCTGATCATCAATGACGCAATAAGGGCATTATGGGAATCCATTTTCTATGAACTCCAGCATGCAGCAATATGGCGAGGTGGTTTAAGGTCAGATGCAGCCAGCGTCTTTATGACGGGCTTATAGCCCCGAAACTCGTAGCGAACATCAATATAAGAGATCTTATAATCGACCAGGCGATCACGCATAATTGAAAAATCATCCGGAACAAAGCGTCGCTGCCCACTCTGGAAATCTTTTAAAAACCGGGCAAACCCCTGAGGTCCGGGGTAGCGTTTTTCCAGTGTATAACGGCCAACATTAATCAGAAGCGTTGTATCAGCGCAGGTCTGATCCCAGACAAAGGCCCGATCCTGAGCATAGTTGAGGTTCTCTAACCGGGTCGGCCCAAGCTCGCACTGCATCTCAAGAACTGTTCTTCTTGGCAAATATTGGGCTTCAGGGTTTGCCGATGTGGGACGGGATTTCACAATAACCGTATAACGGCTTTGTTGTTGCTTACGGAAATCATCTCCTCTGGCCAGGTATTCGAGGAGCTCTGTCTCCATAGGAAAGGCTTTCCCGGATGCAAGAACCGGAACAAAGCCAGCACCAAATTTAGGTTTTACGTAGGGTGTTAACTGGGCATCCTTAAAACTCCAGAGATGCCCACCTTCACCATAGAGAAAACTCGTCTTTTTATATGCAGGAACACCCTGCATACCCGCAAGGAAATTATTTTCCCAACGCTCCTGAAGTTCACAGGCCGCCTCTTGCGTCATATAGTCACGGAATAAATGAACCGGACCTGCGAAAACAGCCCAAAAAGCTTCATTCTGACGATTACGTTTGCCCAACATCCCCTGCAGTGTTTTTATTCGGGCATACGTTTGAGCCAGCGCCGTCTCTCCCTGAGCCGGGTTGTCAGGGCTTGCATAAAGACCTGATATAGAACTAAACGATGTTGAGCGAACCCCTGAATTAAAAACAATTGACTCAATCAACTGTTTGTATTCCCCCAGAAGCCCACCAGCCTGCTCCAGAACAGCCAGACGCTCCTCATCTGAAGGCGAGCCTCCGCCACCTTTTTTACCTTTGTTGAGCTTTTTCTGGGTTTTTAATGCTGTCTTACCCGCCTTGGCAACAGCCTTTCCCGCTGCACCGGCTTTACCCACAACCTTAAGCGCCAACTTAGCAAGCGCCCCATTACCGCCGGAGTCCGTTTTATCCGCAGGAGCATATGCGGCCATCTGTTTATAGTAGAACACCATGAACAGCCAATCCGGCTTACCCTCCATCGCTTCATAGGGGCCAAGCTCTTCCGCCATTCGATCGAGCAGATTGAAAAAAGGGTTTCTCCCTGTAGCCTGCGTATCGACAGCACCCTGCCAGTCCAGGTGGCCGGAGAGCGCATCTGTGCCTTTATAAAAGTTCAGGGCAAACTGCCGCCAGGCATCCAGATAGCGCTTACGATAACTTTCCTGAAAGCCCGGAATGAGTGCATTGATCCGTTCTGCGGCTTGATCCGTAGCCAGAATCTGATCAATAAAGTCATCGATCATCGCTTTACCGGCCAAGGTAAATGCCGGAACAACTTGAATATTACGGTCCAGGGGCACACTTCCTTGCCAAAAGTCTGCTAGCCTGACCTCATTGGACTTTCCCGCAGTATTCCCCCAGTTTACCAACCAGTTCAAGTTATCCGGATGGTCGGCGAGAATACGTTTCAAAAGGCGCTGCTTACGCTGCAGGGTCGACTCATAACTGTCTGTAGAGGTTGCCCAGTAAAGCATCTGTAAATACAAGCGATTAAGGCTATCAAATTCAGACTCAGCCAACTCCTGATGCAGAAGCTGATCATCAGCCTGATAAAGTGGTGGCAAAGCTGATAAGGTTGCCTGATCTTTACCTGCCAGGAAGTCCTGCAGAATATTAATCTCCCTAACCAGGATACCAACGTAGCGGGCAATCTCCTGAGCAGCCTCGTCCGGCGGCAGCTTGTTATCGAATAATGCTCTATTCAAGGAGCGCTCGATTTGACGATCTACAGGCATGACCAGATCATTCCAGACCCGATCAACATAAATAGCCTTCAGCTTACTCACAAATAGAGGCTCAGTCGTTGAGTCATCGATCCATGGGAAAAAGCTGTGCTGCTCAAGAGACTGAATCAACACAACCAGTTGCTCACCATTCTCAATATTGCCGCCAAGGTCACTGCGCTGAACAATCTGACCTGCAAATGTTTGCTCAAGTGACTCTAAAAAACCTTTATCTCCGGTATAGGTATATATCAGAGCAACCCAAAGCAGAGCGGTAATAGAAGCAAAGCCAGTGAACCAAAGATTTCTGATCCAACGCTCCGCACGAACAGCAGCCGGAATTTTATTCACTACACCCCGGTCACGGGGTAGTACTTCGGTAAAAAAATCTTTAACAAAGAGCCCGGCCCCAACAGCTGGGTCACTATCATCAGAGGCTGTATTCTCCACCCCCATCCAATATACCCCCCGTAAATGAGGGGATGCCTGAAAGACGCTATTCTGGAAGACACCCTTCGAGAAAGCACGAATACCAGAGCGCAGCTGCTCAAGTTCAGAAGGCAATAACATAATGGCATCATCAACAATACCACGCCCCATCAACTCAAGATTCAGCTGCTTCAGCTGTTCAGACAGGCCATCAAGGGCCATGTTTATCCGGGCTTCAGTTTCAAGCTGATCACCTTCCTGTGGGAAGTGATGACCCAAAGCCTGCTCCCGCATCTGCTCAGGCAGGTGCTCAAGGAGAGAACGGCCACCCGCAAAATGTTCCAGGTCATTAAAGACCAGGTAAATCGGAGCATTCACCTTTAGGGTCTGAATCACCTGATCCAATCGTTCACGTAAAATCATACCCTGCTGATACAGCTCATCTTCATTTTTCAGTGACAGCTCTGCCAGAGAAACCGTCAACAGCACATGACTAACAGGCTCAGCAGATCGCCGGGAGGCCAACAACTCCAGTAATCGACCCCATTCCGGGTTCAGTGCCCCGCCACTGACACAGATACCTGCAGGTGTTTGCAGAACAACCCCCTCATTGTGCAACCACCATTCCGTCTGGCAATCGTCCCCTGTAAAGATCTCTTTATGACCTGAAGGCAGAACCAACTGACCGGCATGAATCAGACGTTCAGCATCATGACTTCTGGCAGGAAGCATCACGGACCAGGGTAGCTGATAAACCGGATCGGAAGCATGCGTATTCGGGCTGCGCTTCAGAAAACGCATCGCATAGGTAAAGCGTCGCTCCAGACCGGAGGTATCAGCCTTAAGTTGCTCCTGCGCTTCATCCTTACGACCTAAGCGTATCAGCTGTTTGATACGGCCTTTAGCGTGCAGACGAATAAGAAGGCGCTTGATAAGCCGGTAACTCAGCCAGAGCAGAAAAATACCCACCGCAGCGATGGCACCTTCCTGGGGAGTAAAACCGAGGAATAAACCCAGCCCAATGGTAATCGCAAAGACCACCAGCCAGATCAGCAGATAAAATAGTACTCGAAGAAATGTTTTCACGATCCGTCTTCTTATTCTAAGTCCGCAACAACCCTGATCAGATCAGGGAAACCAGGTGATTAGCCATGCCGACAACATCAAGTTTCATCGCCACATAGGTAATAACCAGAACAAGGACCGGAACACCAAAAATAAAAGGTGTCCAACGCCCGGTTTTTACTTCAGTATTTCTCTGACTGATCTCAGGGTAAGCTTCAGGCGATAACAGTGCGGCGTCATCATTCAAACGACTGGCTTGTCCCGCCATCAGAAGCTGATAGGTATCCAGGCGAATGCGCTCAAGAACCGAGCGCTCAGAACGCTCAAAGAAGCGGCCACTAAACCCTAATGCCATACAGTAATAATAAACCTCACGAATATCCCGGTGAGCAGGATCAATCATGTTTAGATCTGCTAAGCGATCAAAGAACTCAATACCGGCAGAGGCCGTACGGTAATAATTACGCTGCAACAAGTCTGCCGCCCAACGGGCTGAATCCTTCCATGCATTATCCAGCAAAGCTTCATCAATAAATGCGACAACGGCAAAGCGGGCTTCATCATAGTGCTCAGCCTGATACCCCCCCTCCAGATAAAGGGTGGATTTCTCTGTTAAAAGACGCTCAACATTAAGTCGAACCTCTTCAAAATCCGGCTGCTGACCGGTATTGATCAGAACTTTCTGTTGCTGGACGTAAACCAGTACATCTACAAAACTATCAATCAGGTGCATGGTTATCCCCTAAGTGAAACCAGCTCTACTTTTAAATCTTCCGGTGCGCCGGGCCAAATCAGACTCAGACAAGCGTCACTCTCAACGCTGTGCCAGAGGCTTGATGCCACATCCAGACTAAAATAGTGAGAGTTCGGACGACTGGGTAAACCCTCTGGACGGCTGTTGAGTAAATGCTTGCCAATGCCTGGAAGCGCTCTTGCCTGATAAAATGCAACCTGGCTTTCCGCCCCAAGCTTCGAATACCGGCGGAAGTCCTCCAGCCAGGAATCCTGTGACTGTACCGTGCGTAAAATAAGGAAGTAGGTACCTTTACGCTCACGCATCTCACCATCTAATACACCGCGGAAGCTTGCATTATCGAGACGCTCAAAACTCACCATAGCTTCAGATGAAATAGTGATCTCATTCAGCAGGCGGTGAATGAGCGTATGAGCCACAGAAAAACAATCCCCCAGCTTAAGATGGTTATAAGCAGGTAAGACAATATTCTCCGGGGCGATCTCGCAGGTTGCACTTGATAGAGGGGTAAAAACAGAAAGCTCAGCCGTTAACTCCCGTAAACAGGTATAGGCACGCTCCGGCGGCAGATCAGGAATTTCCAGAATATGGGTTAACGACTGTACGTAGCGCACCATGACCTGCAATGCCAACCGATAGCGCATTTGTCGTGGATTAAACTCTGAAACCGTATAGCTGGTTGCCGGTTGTTTATACTCTTCCAGCTGACGGGTTCGGGACAAAACTTCTTCACGAATACTTCGCAATAATTCAACAAGATTCGAATCTCCGCGCATCGTGATACAGGGTGCAATAAAATGTTTATCTAGCTTGACCTGATCTCCCGCACGAATCAGCTGAGCAACAGGGATCAGATCGTAGCCCACAGCCTGATCCAGTTCAGACTCGAACCACAGCCTTCCCTCAAGAGAGAGCACCTGAGCCTCGACCCGCTCCGCTTGCTCATACCGATTGCTTAACGTGGCGCTCTGGCTATCAATGACAAAGCGACTACTCACTGTACTGTCAGACGCACCGGAAATCTCACGCTGCACAAAGGGCTCTTCATTCCTTTTTTTCACCCCAAGATAGATGCGCAAAGGTTTATTACGGTCCTCCCAGACAGGCCCATCAAACAGGCGTCCCGCCAAACGTGCATTCTCAGGGAAGGAGAAAAGTGTGCCGTCCTGAAATAGCACTCTAAGCTGAGAGAAGCCAATCTGACCAGCATCCAGACCAGTAGTATCGACCCGGGCTGAAGCAACTCCCCACGCCAAAGGCGCAACCGTTCTACGGATAACCGACTGGATAAACTCGTTATATGCGTCCTGATACTGAAAATGGTTTGGCTGTAGAAACAACCCTTGGTGCCAGTACAGTGGTTTATTCGTATTCAAAGTAAATCCTGCCTATATCCTTTCATATCCGTCTTTTGCTGATAGCCATGCCTGTCTGGGCAAGCTAATAACAGAGCACTGATCGGTTAACAGCGTTTATAGCTTCCGGACGGTACCCGAACCCAACATCGCGTTTCTGCATGCCGACTTCACCTTCGTCGCCTGATTATTCTTAATAGGCCTGCACCTGCAGCCCTTCAATCTCTGAAGAGGACATATCCAACCATAGTTTCAGCCGTGCAGGCAGGTCGTCAGGCTCCGGTGGCGGTGGCTCCCCAAACGGCCAGGGCGTTGTGTCATAACAGGGCAGAATTCGGGCCTGTACAGATGGAATAGGAATAATACGAACACTTTTCCTGCTTTCCATCTCAAAATAACCCGCCACCAGAGCCAGATAGCGAACGCCCTGCTCTCGGTCCAGAACCAGTTTCTGGGTGCTACCCGGCGCAATAGCGAGAATATCCTCACGCACAATATTGGCCGACAATTCCTTACCTTTCGCTGCCATCAGGTCAGACAAACCAAAAGGGCTTTTTCGCAACTCAGAGACAATCGCCGGATTGGTTAACTGAATCACTTTTAAACTCAGCGTATGGGGCTGGCCCATATAACTATTCAATTGATCAGCGGCGCTCACGCGCAAAACAATAGCGTTAGGCTCATAGACCCATTGATTACCAGGTGCATCTGGCTTTTCTCTGGCACTATAGAGCCAGCGCCCCGTGCCATCCTGCCACGACCAGAGCCCTTCTTTGCTGTTTTCAGCAGCTTCTTCAACATTAATACTCTGCTCTTCAGGCTGGACTGATATATCCCCGCTCCAGTTATCTTTGGATGGCGGACAAACTGTGCAGGCAGATAAAAAAAGCAAGCAAAATGGCATCAGCCATTTTGCCGCTTTTAAGCCCAGTAAAGGCAATCCCTCTGCAGTTGATATGCGGGATATTGCTGCAGAGGAGCAATACCTCTCCGGGCGTAAAGAAACAACATCAGTCACAATAACTACTCTGCACCAGCCCAGTTATCAATAGCAGTACTGGAGGCTATCTCATGACTCCATGTGATACTGTTGTAGGTAAAGCGAACCTCTTCAAAAGCAGGAAAACCATCATTATCCGGGTCCAGCATATTTGGTGAGCAGGTACGGATAGAAACGATCTTTGCCCCTTCCAGCTCAATGGTGTAGTAATGCACCGGCTGCCCGTCACTACCTGTATCCGCTGGTCGGAAAAACTCCAAAGTACAGGTCAAAGCCTTAGGTTCAGCGATACACTGAAACAGCAAAGGAGAGCTCTTATCAATAAGCTTTCGTATTTCAAGATACTCATGCTTACGATTCCCCATCACCTGACCACTGAGTCGGTCGGTTGGAATCGTTGCTTTATGATCAAAAGCAATTACGAATATTTCATCTTCATGTTCGGTTTTGGCAAATGCACCAATACTATCTTCGGATGAAGAACCTTCAGACAGAGATTCACCATCTTCTGTTTCAATCGTCAGAAAAATTTCACTTGGCATGACTTAATTCCTCTATTTAGGCATTAAACGCGATCTAACAGACCGGTAAGGGACAGAGTAAAGTTCGCACCCATGAACTTGAAATGAGGCGTAACTTCCAGGCCAACCTGATACCAGCCCGCATCTCCGTCAATTTCTGTTACAGTAACCAAAGCCTTCCTTAGAGGCCGTCGGCTACGGGTAGCCGGAGACGGGTTTTCCTGATCGGCAACATACTGACGGACCCAGCGATTAAGTTCGCCCTCAAGGTCTGCACGACTTTTCCAGCTCCCCAGGTTCTCACGCTGCAGAACCTTAATGTAATGCGCCAGCCGGTTCACAATAAACAGGTACGGAAGCTGAGTGCCAAGACGGTAATTCAGTTCAGCCTGACGCTCATCTGGCTCAGTACCAAACTGCTTGGGTCGTTGAACGGAGTTGGATGAGAAAAAGGTCGCATTATCAGCATTTTTACGCTGAGTCAGAGGAATAAAGCCAAGGTCAGACAGCTCGTATTCTTTCCTGTCTGATATATAAGTCTCCACGGGGCCATTCAGAAATTTTGATCCATCCTGATCAATCAGGTGAACAGACAGATCTGTAACCGCGCCACCTGACTGTGGCCCGATAATATTTGGGCACCAGCGGTATTGAGCGAAACTATCGACCAGACGGGTGGCATAAGCATAGGCCGCATTAACCCATAGATAGTCAGATTTCTGCTCTACTTCTTCGCTGTAGCTAAAGCTCTTAACAGGCTTACTCTCCCCGTAGGTCATACGTCCCATAAAACGAGGCAAAGTCAGGCCGATATTGCGTGAGTCATCAGTATCACGCAGGCCACGCCACTTAAGATACTGAGGCCCTTCAAACAGTGAATCCAACTCTTTCAGATCCGGCAGTTCATCATACTCATCCAACCCAAAGAAAGATGGGCCAACGGAGCCAATGAAAGGTGCATGCGTGACGGCAGCTAAACCGGAAAGACTTTCAAGCAGCTTAATATCCTGTGCACCAGGGCCGAACTCATAACCACCAACCAGCACACCATAGGGTTCACCACCAAACTGGCCATATTCCTCGGTATAAACTTTCTGGAACATTGCAGTTTGATTCAACTCGGGAGCGTCTTCGAAGTCTTCAAGCAGTTCGTGTTTGTCGACATTCAGTAATTCAACACGGATGTTTTCACTAAAGTCTGTGCGATTAACCAAAAATGCCAAACCGCGCCATGCAGATTCCAGCTTCTGGAACTCTTCATTGTGCAAAATGGCATCCAGCTGTTGCCCCAACCGTTGATCCAGCTCTTCGATCATTTGGTCAACTAAGGATTTATCAACACGCTCAACCGGTTCAGACTGAGTTAACAGTTCAGACAACATCGCCTCAACGCCCTGACGGGCAAGCTCATAGCCTTCATCCTGTTCTGCCAGACGGGTGAACTCAAGGATCTCACCAACCAGAGGCTGAGATTGGGTTTGCTCTTTTACCTGGGTCTCTTCACTCATCTCTTCGCCCCTATTTCTTCAGACCAAGTTCTTGCATCAGTTTCTTACGGGAGTCTTTATCTTCCAGCATCAACTGTATTGTTTTACGCATTTTAGGCGTATTACCCAGAGGGCCTTTCAGAGCCTTCAGAGCTTCGCGCAGCTGCAAAACCTTCTGAAGCTCCGGTACTGCCTGGACAATATTATCGGGCTCTAAATCTTTAAGGCTTTTTGGATCAAGGCTCACAGAAATATCATCGCCATCTGAACTCAGCTTGTTCGGCACGGAGAAATCCAGTTTCAGATTCATGCCCGACATTACTTCATCAAAGTTGACCCGATTCACATTCTTGGTCGCGCGCTCATCAAGCACATCCTCATCCGGAGCCGGGGTAAACTGCCCCATCACCAGAACTTTAAAAGGGAGCTCCACACGCTCTTTCGCACCGCCAGTAGCCGGGCGATAGGAAATATTGATTCTTTCCTTTGGCGCCACCGACCCTGAATTTTTGCTAGCCATCCGTCACTACTCCGGGTTTAGTATGAGAAAGCCCTCGCACCACCAAAAATGTCTGCCGACCAAATGCAGTGCACAACATCATAGGGCTAAAAATGCATTTGCTTTTGTAAGATAAAGTAAAAACAATGTAAATTACAAAATAAAATTTTTATATTTTTTTATGAGACAGTTCAAAAAAATACTATTTTTATGGTAAAAAAACATCTACCTGAGAGTAGAGTGAAAATAAATTATCTTTAAAAAATCATATATATCTAAAAATCAGAGCACTAGAATAATTACTCTTAAAACATATATAGAATAATTACTCTTTTATCACCTCTTAAATATTAGAAAAAACAGGTATTAATTATGAGTCTGTCTTCCGATGTCAATTTCTCATTTAAATGTGACAACTGTACAGATGATGAATTTCGTGTGCTGCAATTTTCAGGCTCTGAGATATTGGGTGATCTGTACCAGTTTGACATCCAGCTAATCAATTACTCTGAAAACCTGGATGCTGAAGACCTCCTCAATGGCAACTGCATATTAGAGATCGACAGCTATGGTAAGAAACGATTTTTTAAGGGTATTTTGTCGAATTTTAACTACCTTAAATCAACAGAGAATGGTTATCTCTATCAGGCCACTTTGGTGCCAAAACTTTGGTTACTGACGCAATTCACCACTAATGAGGTTTATCTCGGGCTGACATTATCTGAAACATTAACTCTGATTTTTGATGAAGCAGGACTCACGGCAGACGAGTATGATCTGAGCTTTATATCAGGTTACAGAACATGGGATTATCGTTGCCAATTTGGTGAAAGTCACTACACATTCCTGAAACGTATAACAGAAAGAGAAGGCGTTTACTTTTATTTTGATCAAAAAAACCAAGCCGTTTTCTGTAATAAAAACAACCAACATCCTCAGGAATCATATCCGGCATCATATTCAACAGTCACAGGTAATTCATATTCAGATGGTGCGCCTGTTATTTTTCAATGGACAAAGAATATACAAAGAGTCCCAAAGGAAGTCATAGTAAAAGACTACAATAACGACCAGCCATTAGTTGATCTTTCTGCCAAAGCTATTATTGACAGTTCAGGCATGGGAGAGGTTTTTCGATATTGTGACAATCTTCTCGATCTCGAAGAAGCAGAGGAACTGGCGAATATCAGAGCCGAAGAACTCCTTATGCAGAAAACGCGTTTCTTTGGCAACTCGCTGGATGTTGAAATCACACCGGCCCACCCGATACACCTTCAGGGGCACCCTTTAGAAAAGCTCAATATTGAATATACCCCAATATCAGTAAGCCATAGCGGCTATGCGCCGGATCTAAGCCAAATCCATCAAACCCACGAGCAGCCCTATAGCAATACGGTTCAGGCCATCGCATCAGATATTCAGTTCCGACCGGAACAACGGACAGAGAAACCCCGCTTTTATGGCGTGCTGAATGCTATTATCGACTCTGAAGGTGATGGCAAATATTCCCATCTGGACAGCCGTGGACGCTACAAAGTGATTTTACCCTTTGACCGCAAAGGTCGGGATGGTGCTCAGGCCTCCTGGTGGATTCCGATGTCTCAACCCAACGCCGGTGATAACAGCGGCATGCACTTCCCGCTCTTAAAAGGCGCTGAAGTCCTACTGAGCTTTATCGGTGGCGACCCTGATCGTCCGGTGATCACAGGCGCTGTCCCCAATGCCTCCAAGCCAAGTATTGTCCAAGAAGATAATCATACACAGAACAAGATTAAGACGGCTGCTAATAACATTATTGAGATGGAGGACGAGGCAGGTTCCGAGCGAATCAAGCTTTTCTCCCCTAACAGCAACTCATACCTGCATTTGGGTGCAGCAAATCCGGTAAAAGCTAACGGTATTATGATGATGACCGAAGGAGGCTTCTATCAGGAAGTTGTCAGCGGCTCTCAAATTACAATGACAACCCGTAAGAAAACCGATGCGATCCCTGAAGGGCTCTTAAACACCTCTGATCAGGCAAATGACTTAATTGATGAAAGTACACTGGATGGCGATATCTTCCTAAAAGGGGACGATAATGGAAAGCTCGGTGACAAAATTGAAGATGAGCGAACCGGTGAATACCACTTCGTACGCATAAGCGGCGAACAATACACCTGGACCGATGGCAATACCTACACATTTGGTGGTTCTAAAGACTTTGGCTACGGTAATGGCTATGAAGTCAATTATGTTGAAACCGAAGGTCGAACTACCTGGGATGGCAGCTTTGGCCTGGATTACTTTTCAATACCCGGCTACGACCCGGATAAGCTCCTGATCAGCAAGACCATTGGTGATACCTATGATTACCAAACCGGTAACAAAGAAGAGGTCTATTTCGGTCTGGATGAAGTAAGCCGGGGGGCCACGTTAGCGACAACAGAGGTTAAAGTTACCGGTGTCAATACTTCAGCTAGCCTATCCGTTTTAAATTTCGAGTTTGATGTGGGATGCAAATTCTCAGTCAATCTGGGCCCTAGCTTTGAGATCACCAAAGGTCCACAGCTATCAAAGTCGGATGCCTCACAGGATATTACCGGTGCAAGCGGTGTCGATATTGGATCAGGAGCATTAGGAAGCATCTGCCTTTTTAACTCTCCAGTGATCACCCCAGGGTCGACTGGGGCAACATGGGATAGCGCCCTTAGTAACGCCTTATCAACATCAGCGGCCCTAGAAGCCCAATCTACAGCGGCTAAAGCCGGGAAAACCACCTGGTTAGATCTTGGTGCCGCTAAACTTGAAATGGCAGCGACACCGGCCAGTACAATCAAGCTACTGCCAGCAGGAACCAATATAAATACTCCAAAATTCACCTTGACGACAAGCGCCACAACAGACATAACGGCGGCAACAGCTGTTAATCTAAAAGGGTCTGTAATTACCGCCACTGGGACTACCGGTCCTTCCATTTTCAAAGCCCCAATACTTGGTTTAAAAGGCACGACAACAGCGAACTTAACGGGCGGTACCGTTATGGCTAAAGCTAACACAGCCCTTACCCTGCAAGGCGCTACCATTAATATGAAAGCCAATGCCTTGGGGCAGGTTAATGGTGGGGGCATGCTTAAAGTCTCCGCCAGTGGCATGGTGCAACTGGGCTAATTATGACGCAACTGATCGCACCGCCGGAAATTACAATCCAAACCCTTCCTTACGCCTGGAAGGGCAAACAGAGGCTGGCTGTCAGTCTGATGCTGGCAACACCCATCGACAACCATCAACCCTACTCCACCCAGGATGCCTGGAACGGTATTATGGAGGTGATTCCTAAAGCGGAATGTTTTGACCTGGGCTACCCCAAACCCCGTGGCGAGGTTTTGGTCTACGGAAATTACTACGCTCCCGACGGCTTTGCGATCAGTTCCGATAACGTTCTGCTACAGGTTGGCAGTATCAAAAAAGAGCTCATGGTTACCGGGGAGCGTCTTTGGCGTAACATCCTGACACCAACAACCCCGGAGCCTTTTACCCAAATCCCTCTGACCTATGAGGTGGGTTTCGGGGGAAAAGATGACGATCGAAACCCCACAGGCAAAGGCCACCCTCTGGAAAGCGACACGCCGATGCCTCAGTTGGAATACCCGGATCAACTGCTGGTAAAAAAACATCAGAAACCTGCACCGGCAGGACTTAACGCCACCTCTGTTGACTGGATGCCCCGCAAAAAACTCTGGGGCACCTATGACGAGCTCTGGCAAGAACATGACGCTCCTTTCTTAGCCCGTGATCTTAGTCCGGATTTTTTTATGCAGGCGGCAAAAGATCAATGGTTTGAGCACTACGTGCCTGGCAACACTCCGATCCTGTTGGAGAATATGCATCCTCATCATCGGAAAATTGAAGGTCTGACACCGGACTATCAGCTGCAATTCCTGGCAGAAATAAAGGGGCAAACCTCTCTGCATCAGACGGTGACCGACACCTTAATATTATTGCCCGATATCAACATGCAAGTTGTTATCGGCCGAACAGAACTTGAGATCACCTCCATCGATGGCAGCGAGGTAACGGCACTACTGGCCTCATATTCCGCCATCGATCAACCTGAAAACCGTACCCTACAACATTTTTCCAATCACCTGCACCTCAGGCGCAGCGACACCATTACCGATGAAGAGATTCTTGACTACAGCCCTTTGCGCCCTTCACAGGTCAAAGAGCCGTTAACTCCTTTGGTAATACCCGGACCGGACAAAACTGAAATTGCACGCCCCGGAACGTTGACCCTAGCTGCACTGGCGGCTGCAGGAGGGCTTGCCGGTAAAATGGCGGTGGCCGCTGCAAAATCAGCGGGGGGCGGCCAGGGTTCGAAAGACGCCACAACCTCAGATACTGAAGCCCCCACTACAAGTAAACCTGCAATGGTAGCGGATAAGATCACCGCCGCCCAAGCAGAGCAAGTTGCGGATGCCTTAAAAACACAATTTGAAGCGATGGGTTTGACCGATCAGCAGCTCAATGAGCTAATACAAGCGGAGCCAGACCAGATTCCAGCATTGATTAACCAGATGTTAGCCCAGCTGTTCCCTGACCAGGCACTCCCTGACCCTGAAAATCCTGAAGCGGACCCCTTGGTACAGGAGCAGCTTAATCGTGCAGGAGAACTAGCTGATGCAAGCAGTAGCGCTATTCCTGAAAGTGGCAATGCGGCTATAGATAACGAGATTGCCAGATCACTGGCCAAACCCGGACAATCCCCTGACTTTACGACCCTGGAGCCTTTAGTAGAAGATCAGCTCAACCGGGTGTCCATGGAATTAGCTCAACTTTATGATGCTTATCCCGGAGATAAGAGTGAATTAGATCAGCCCAGTGATATAGGCACCAAGGCAATTTTAAATCTGCTAAAAGGCTTATCAGGAAAACCATGAATCTTGAAGCGTTTATCCAACAGGTCCAGGGCGATACTCTGCCCGCTGAAGGCATACTTGAAAATGCCATACTCAATCAGATCAACCTGACTCAGCTTGATCTTTCAGGCTGGAGCTTCTCCCGTTGTCACTTTAATGAATGTACCTTATCTGAAATACAACTCACCGGTAGTCAGTGGAATGAGTGTCAGTTTAGAAAATGTGTTTTTACTCAAACTCAATTCAACAATAGCTTGTTTATCAGCTGCTGCTGGTCAGAATGCCAAAGTGAAAAAAACCAGTGGCAAGCCTGTGAATGGATAGAGGGCCAGCTGACAGGAGTAAAAAACACAAATGACGCCTTTGTCGGAGCAAACTTCAGTCAGACCCATTTCAGTAACTGGCAAACCGAGCACTGTGATCTTAGCGACGCCTCTTTTCTGGAATGTAACCTGACCACAAGCATTCATCGTGAGCTCTATTCCCCAAGATGCAGCTGGCTGGACTGCAATCTGCAACACAGTCAGTTTATCCGGGCAAACCTTGAAAACGCTCGCTTCCTTGCCGCCTGCCAACTGGAGGGTGCAAACTTCACCGCCGCTTACCTGGTGAATGCCAGTTTTGCTGAAGCAAAGCTGAGCAAATCCCATTTTGATGAAGCAGAGCTTCACAGCGTCAACTTCAGTGACTGCGTGTTAACAGAAGCCTCACTTAACAGAGTCAGTGCCGAGAGAAGCGTCTGGGTCAGGGCTGATTGTTCCTCAGCAGATTTCTATGGCAGCCTGCTAACCTACACCCTGTGGCTGGAAGCGGACCTGAGATCAACCGATTTCGAAGCCTGCAACCTTTACAGTGCAGACTTTTACCTGGCAACTTTTGGTAAAACCGGGTTTAAGAAATCAAACCTTGATCAGACGCAACTGGAAGAGTGGCAACCCTCATGACAACGGCTCCCGTAACCCAGCTAACTGAAGCGCTTCAGTTCCAGATCAAATCTGATGAAGAAATCCTCGATCGGGTTTTCCAAAAAGAAACATTTTCAAGCACAGACCTGGCGGTAGCCCGTTTCAGCAACTGCCGGTTTGAGCAGTGTCGCTTTGAGCAGTGTGATCTGCGGGAAAGCGTTTTCGCCACCTGCCAATTTAGCGATAGCCAGTTTATTCTCTGTGATTTTGAGAGTAGCCAATGGCTGAAAAATGAGTTCACTCGCTGTCTTTTTAAGGAATCCGATCTCAAACAGAACCAGTGGTTGGCCTGCAAATGGCTGCATTCCCAGTTCAATAAGACCAATTTTCTGCACGCATCCTTTGAGCAAAACAGCCTGGAACAGTGCCAGTTCACCGGTTGCCATTTCGAGCATACCACCTTTTTCGAGTCTGACCTGACCCAGTGCTCCAGCACGGAAGGGATGACAGAGCGCCTTAGCCTTTACCAGTGTAAAATGAACCCCTTCCCTTTCACGGAAAATAGTTTGGCAAAGCTACTGATCGCCGAAGCAGACCTTACAGGTGTTGATTTTACAAAGCGGGATCTGTCTATGACTCAGTTTATGAATTGTATTCTGAACAACCTCAAAGCAGATGGCGCAATCCTGGTTCAAACCAATCTTTCCGGCTGCCAGCTGAATAACGCTCAAATGAATGGGGTTCAGGCGACAGGGGCTTTAATGGCCGGGTGCGAGCTGAACGATGCGACCCTCAATAATAGCCAGCTTGATCAGGCAAGCTTTCAAAGTTCGCAGATGAACCGGATTCAGTTAAAAAACTGCCGTCTGGAAATGAGTCAACTGTCGGATGTGCAGCTGCAGCAAGCAAATCTTGCAAACTCTGTATTAACCTATTCAGATCTTAGCAACGCAAATCTTTATCAGGCGGTACTGACAGGGTGCGAACTAACACGCTGCAACCTTCATAATGTAAAGGTTGAAGATACGGACTGGACAGGTAGTAACCAACAGGATGCCTTGCCTACGGATGAAAAAAGACTCAAAGCAGAGTTATGGCAAAAACCTCTGGCAAGAAAGCATTAAAGCAGCAAAAGCAGTTAAGATAAGTTCAGAAAGACTCTACTGGTATATCAGCAAGGATTCCATATGTTCGCCAACAGTCAACAGGGTGCCATGAGCATGATGATGCCCGATGTGTGTAAAGTCCCTGCACCTCCGGCGCCCCCCATACCTATGCCCTTTCCGAATCAGGCCAACAGTATGATGGCGAATCCCGGCACAGCATCAACCAAAGTGATGATGATGAATATGCCCGCCCACTCCTTGAAGACCCTTGTCCCCTTAAGCATGGGGGATACGCCAGGTGTAGCCGGCGGCCTTATCTCCAGTAAGATCATGAGTGAATGTCGCCACATGCTGGGCAGCATGAAAGTTATGATTCAAGGGCAGCCAGCAACTAAGCTCAGCGCGATGACCGGCCAGAATGGTGCACCTCAGAACGGCCCTCCGGGAGTCACCATTAAACCGGCACAATCTAAAGTTATGCTCATGGGGTAATCAAGATGTCAATATACTCAGAAAACTGTTCGGCAGAACACAAGGATAGCCATGCAGCGGCTCATCCGGTTTTATTGCATGGCAATAAGCTAATGACAGCAGATGTCATCACAGTTTCTTCAGATAATGCAGCCGAACTGATGCTGAAAGCACCCACCGGAGTGATTAAGGCCCAGATTGCATTCAGCTGCCATACCCAGCCGGAAGAGGGTGACACTGTACTTCTGGCAGATTCTGATGCGGGCTACTTTGTAACAAATATTCTCACCCGCCTGAACCCAAGCCCTGCAAAGCAGAGCTTTCCCCAGGGGGTTGAGCTAAAAAGCAGTAAAAAAATATCACTGGAAAGCCATGAAGAGATAGCAATTAACAGCACAGGAAAAACGTCCTTAACCGCTGCAGACTTCAGTTTGGCAGCACTTAGAAGCAGGGTACGGATACTTGACCTGGTCACGCAGATATCAGAGTTTAACGGTCGTTTCACAAAATTATCATGGATCAGTGACTGGGCGGAACAGAAGGCCGGCACATTCAGGCAACGCTTCAAACGCAGTGACAGAAAGGTTGAAGAACAGGATGTACAAAAGGCGGGCAGCCTTATCCAACAGGTCGACAAGACCGCTTCGCTTAGAGCTGAGCATACGATCATAAAAGCCCGTAAAGATGTACAGGTGGATGGTAAGCGAATCCATATGGGTTGAAGGCCGCCCCTGAGATACCCAATAAAAATGCCGCTTCACAATCAGCGGCATTTTTACTGTTTGACAGAAGATACAGGCCTAATCGAACAGCTCTTCAAGCACCTTGTTTGAATCAGTCAAACGCTGGGTTAACAGCATTACGACGAAGCGATGCAAACGAACGGCCATTAGCTGATTATGGGATTCCATATCCTGCAGAGACTTAGCCGTCAAACGCATAAGCTGAGTATCCACCACAGCCGTGGCCGAAGCAGTGCGTATACCTCCGGTATAAACGCCCATTTCACCAATAATCGTTCCGGGCATCATAGTTTTCAGGCGCTGACGGTTTTCTTCACCTATCTCCAGCTCAATATCCACTTTGCCCTTGGTAATCAGATACAGAGAGTCCGCTTTATCACCCTGCCTGATAAAGGTTTCGCCCGCTTTGGCTTCAACCGGCTCAAAATAGCGTACCAGATGCACCACCTCATAGGGCAACAGGTCCAGGCGCTCTTTGAGAACAGACTCCAGCGTGTACTCGCCCGACTCATTTGTCGGCAAGCGGCTGATCAGCTCGTTTTCACACCATTCAAGAGCACGATCCCAATTAACAAATAAGCCCACAGTATCCATCAACCCACGGGTTGTAAGCTTAGTTTCTTCGCCATCCTCAAGCATCTTCAGATCAGAGGATTCCAGCAGTTGTTTCAACTCATAGGGGACCGCTGTCAATATCAGAATAATATTTCTCTGAACACAAGCCTGATGCAGTCGAAGCAACGCATTTGCTGTTGAGGAATCTGTGCCACTGACTCGCGAAAAATCAAGAATCATAAAAACACAGGGAGGCTGGAGCATCGTCTTCAACTCTTCCAGCAAAGTATAAGCTGTGCCAAAGAACAAAAAGCCTTTCAGGCGTACAACCCGAACCCGGTTGCCATATTTCTCCAGTGCCTTTTTATGACGTAAAGGCCGTTCCACACGGCTACGCAATGTTGTTGCATCTGTGTTGTGATGAATGACCCGCAAGCGACTGTACTGGCGGACAAACATCAGAATCGTAATCAGGGTGCCCAGCAGCACCGCGGGTAAAAAACCACTCAGAATGATCACGGTGAAGATCAGAGCAATAATCTGATAATCCATCATTCCAAATCGACTACGGGATTGGTACAGCCACTGATCCATAAAAATCAGCCCCTGATATACCAACACTACAGCCACTGCAGGTAATGGTAAATAAGCCCATACAGAACTACCGGCAAGGCAGAAAACCAGCAGGATGAGAGCCGCAATAACGGCAGGAGACTTACCTTGCCCGCCCATCTGTTGATTCAATGTGGTCTGACTTAAAGACAAGGATGCTACTGAACCACCCATCAAGCCTGTCAGCAGGTTAGCGCCCGATGCGACCTTCAGTTCTCTATCCAGATCAATACTATCCCCAACGGCCAGTTCAAGAGATGTCGCCTGAAGCAACATGGAGAAAACACTGATCAATGCCAGTGTCAAAATACCGCCCCATGGCAAATTGATTGCGTCAGACACCCCGATGCGATCATATCTGGGCAGCCAGTTCATAGACCAGAAAGAGAGTGTTCGTCCATCGAAGAACCAGCCACCAGACCACTCAGGGAAGCCAGCACCGAGCAAATTAAACAGGAAGATAAGAATCAGAAAGCCTGTTGGCAACACCATAGATCCGCCCAGCTTTTTCTGAGCAAAAAACAGCAAGCCACCAAAAAAAACCACCAGCCAGACGGAAGGGTTCAGCACGAGATCAAGGCTGAGCAACTCCGGCTGAACCAATCGAATGCCACCGCTGAAAAACAGCCAACCAACCCCGGCTAGAAAGCCCGCCAGCACAGGCAAAGGCAGATAACGAATCACGCGCCCCAACCGCGCCTGACCCAACAAAAGCATCACCAAGGCAGCCAGTAAGGTGCCGCAAATCATAACCAGGCGAATATCCTGCTGGGCTATCGTTTGCTCTGCAACAAGAGCGGCAGTCATTGCCACAGCACTTGGCAATGGGATAGCAGCCATGCCATCCCGGGAACTAAAGAAGCCAATAGCAAGTGTTGCGATAACAGCCGTCATCAGCAGTGTGGTAATACCCGCCTGAAATTGACTATAACTACCGCCACCAAAAAGCAAGGATGCAAACGATAACGAAAGTACCGTACCTATCAGACCTAACATCACTCCGGATGAGAGATTACGCATTGCAGATGTGAACATGGGTTCCCTAATTCTTATTCCAGATTAGCGTGCGAGTATTTAATGAGCCAAAATCAGGATTACACTGGATAGTTCTTATCCATGCAACCACGGCATACTTTACCTGAAATCAGGTTCCCCTGAAATCAAGCTCTCTATTGGACAAATTTTTATATTCAAACAAACCTGTCCCCATCATGAAACAGGTACAGATCACCTTGCGATCATCATTTCTCTTTAAAAAAAATCAATAACTTGGGTTCAGTGAGAAGGTAAATCAGACCTTTGGCTCATTTTTCTCCGCCAATCACTCTCATTTGATTATCCAGCTTATTCATCAGACGATGCAGCAGCACACGCTCCTCTTCTGCCAAAGTAGCCACCAAACGACTCTCCCATTCCAAGGCTTTCGGGATAATTGAGTTATACAGCTTAATACCTGCCTGAGTGAGACTCAGATGGCTGACTCTATGGTCCTGCTCATCCCGCTCACGATGCAGGTACCCCTCCTGATCCAACTTATGAACCGCACGGGAAACTTTTGCCTTATCCATTTTGGTACGGTGGCTAATATCCGTGGAAATCATTGTAGCCTGCTGCCCCAGCAAAGCCAGAATACGCCACTCAGACAAACTAACACCAAACTCAGATGAGTAGACTGCAGTCAGATTACTACTGATCTGATCTGCGAGCTGGTTAAAGCGATATGGTAAATACTGCTCAAGCTGTAAAGAAGAGCTGATAGTCTGATCGGTTGAATCCCTGAAATCCTGTCCAGGTTTATCTGCAAAATGCTCAGGCGCTTGCATCAAATTCTCGTTTATTATTGTCAGCTGAGTTTAGTTCGAGGCGATTAAGACTTTGGTCGCATCAGAGAGTAACTTATTATAGTCGTATTACTCCCCCCTTCAAAGTAACTCATTATAAAATCTACACGCGAACCACCTTAGCAAGGTTTAAAAGCGGGAGGATTTCAGCATCAGGAAAATCTGCTATGCTCCTTACCTCCCAGACTTGACCAGATAACGATCCGATAGCCCGACCAGAAACAGGAGCATCTACGTGTCCAAGAATCAACTCCCCCGTGTAACAGCTGTGACGGCTGATGGCGAGACAATTGAACTGAGAAATATCAGCGAGCTGCAACTGGAGTGGGAGGAAGGCTTACCTGCGACACTGCTACTGTCCCCGGATCACCTTGAAGGTCCATCATTAACATTAGAAGTTGGCAGTGCTGAGGATGAAGCTGATAGCCTGACGGAATATGGCATTATCACTTTACGCCCAGGGGCCAGCAATATTGTTGATATCAGTATTGAAACGGAGTCCGTTAGTTGCTGTGACGACTGTAATTAAGCGTGCCCTTCATAAAATAGTCTCCACCTCCATATGGCGCCTGGGCAATAAAAATCCCCGGCGCTTTTTATCGCCCCATTAGACAGAAGACAAGAAGTCATTCCAAATCGTTACATACAAAGGGTTTAATTTGACTTTTCATGACGGTAGGCTGAATGCACCCCTCATTATTAAGGTTGGTCATGATATGAAATATCTTATTCACAAACTGACCATTATCTCTGCGTTATTCTTTACAGTCAGTACCTCTGCGGATAGCACTCAGAAAAATACCCTACACCTGGTTAGCTTCCATATACCCCATTTTATTGACACTCAACAACAAGGGGTCTTCACCCTGCTCCTTAACCGAATCCAGCAACTCACAGACTACCGACTGAGACTATCCCTTCACCCTCCCAAAAGAGCCCAGCTCTATTTCATGAATGATCAGGCCGATATCTATTTCCCCGGCCTTGGGACCAGTATCGAGGGAGAGCATATTCGTTCCGACACTGTGTTTTATAAAGAAATTTTTGCCTTTGTCCGTAAAGAAAAGGCCGTCCCGTCAAACCTGTCCCAACTGAATGGCAAATCCATAGGCCTCACTGCAGGCTATAACTATGGCAATATCCTTAACAACACCAAGCTATCCCCTGAGTATGCGAAAAGCGATAAAATTAATTTCCTCAAGCTTCAGGCAAAAAGGATCGATGTCTTTCTTGTAGAACATTACTCCGGCCTTAAAGCCCTAAAGCAAAGTGGTGTTAGCCATATTCATTACAACCTGAGCACCCCTATTAGCCGTGAACCGGTTTTTTTTATCTTCAGAAACACACCGCAAGGCTATCGGATAAGGGATGAGTTTAACCGGGCTATCCGCAGCCTCAAAAATAGTGGTGAACTGGATCAAATTATTACTGGCCACCATAGCTAGCCTTATCGGATTGATTCATCACTATTTTTTCAACAAAATTCACACAGATATACAACTAAAACCCGCTACCCTGCCTGCGTAGACTGTGCCACTCTGTATCAAAACAGCAAGATCGTCAGGAATTGAGTTAACGGCGTCAATACAAGGAGTTCTATTTATGCTTCCAGAACATTGGTCAGTAAAAGGGCGGGCTGAAGCCTTGCACCATCTGGCGGATAAAGAGTGGGATATCATTATTATTGGCGGAGGTATATCTGGGGCGGGTTTATTATTCGAGGCCAGTCGCAGAGGATATCGGGCACTACTGCTGGAAAAGAATGATTTCGCATCGGGTTCATCAAGCCAGTCCAGTAAGCTGGTTCACGGCGGCATCCGTTATCTGGCGACAGGTCAACTGAGCCTGACCCGAAATGCTGTTCAGGCAAGAGAACATCTGTGCCAGCAATTACCAGGCTTGGTTGAACACCTGCCATTAGTCATGCCCCACTACCGCAATCACCTTCCGGGGCGCTTTAAATTTCGTGCACTGATGTGGCTTTATGACCTGCTGGCAGGGAAGAAGTATCATAAAGGGCTCAGTGCTGCCGATATTCAAAAAGCAGCACCAAGTCTGCGCAGCCAGCAGTGCTATGGCGCCACTCAATTTAAAGATGCCATCACAGATGATGCACGCCTGACGCTCAGAGTTTTGCTTGAAGCAGCCCAATACGGCGGTAAAGCATTCAATTACTGTAAAGTAGACCGAATACAACTGCTTGAATCAGGCAACCAGTCTGGTGGATTCCAGATTGATATCTCTCCGGAAGATCATCCCACGCTCAATCTTTCGGCCCGACAAGTCATTCATGCTACCGGAGCCTGGACACAATCTCCCCGTGCCCATCCATCCGATCCCCATGACGACCCGGTAAAAATCCGGCCACTTCGCGGTAGCCATCTTTTATTTTCCCAAAAGCGACTGCCCCTGGAAAAAGGCATCTGCCTGATCCACCCCGATGACAGCCGTCTGATGTTCGCTCTACCCTGGCTGGGCCACTCACTGGTTGGCACCACAGATCTTGATCATAAAGAACAGATGGATGAGCCGATCCGAATGCAACAACAAGAACAGGATTATCTGTTTAAAGCGATCAACCACTATTTCCCTGCCAGCAAACTAACCCCTAAAGACTGCCTGAGTGTCTGGTCAGGCGTGCGTCCCGTGCTTTCAGAGCCTGAAGTCGACCCTGAACATAAAGCGCCATCTGATGAGCGCAGAGAGCATAAACTCTGGTGGCAGGATGGGCAGCTGTATCTATGCGGAGGAAAACTGACTACTTTCCAGAAAATGGCTGAAGATGCTATTGACCAACTGACATTCCGCCCACAGGCTCCGGTAGCCAAACCCTGGCCGGACCTTGGTGCAAACAGTCATAACCAAGGAGAGTTCTTGCTTATTCCGGAAACTTTGCACCAGATGTATGGAGCAGATGTCCTCCCCCTTAACAAAATGGTACCGGCAGAGCAAAAGGTCGCTGCAACCCCGTATTACAAAGCAGAATTGCACTGGGCGCTGGCCCATCTGGCGGTAAAGCATTTGGACGACTTACTGCTCCGCCGCACCAGAATCGGTCTTTTATACGCAGATGGCGGAACCAGTATGAAAGATGAACTCAAAGCGCTGTGTCAAAAGTATATGCACTGGAATGACATAACATTTGATGAGGAATGGCTGCGTTATCAGCAAATATACCGCAGCTTATACCAGCAACCTGATTATAAGTAGCTTGGCAGGCATTCTGATGCAGAAAAAAAGGGAGCCGAAGGCTCCCAAAAGGTTGATGAGTGTGACGAAAGTCATCAGATCAACTTGCTTTACGCAAGATTGGCATTAATTAAGAGCCCTTACCCACTAAAAAGTTCTTATCGATCTTAAAAAAAATCACCATCAGGGCTTCAGGCCTGACCCGCCAGACAACTACAGCAGCTTAAAGTAAAGCACTTTATCCCCAGAAAACCACTTGACATCTTTGCAGAATGACAGTTTCGTACTTTTTTTATGACAGAAAGAAACTCACTGGAAAAAATGGGCTTGCTTTAGGCTGACTACTGAGGTATTAGTTATTTTATAAATCAATGCAATCACTTGTTTTATAAGGGTTTCAGCGAGAAAACAGCACTGGCTTTCTTCAGTCGGACAAAAAAATATCTTCAATTACTTACCCACAAAAGCTGTGAATAACTCTCTGGATAAGTTGAGGAAATTTGCCTGAAGCAGACAAAAAAAGGCATACAGCCTTAGATTGGCTATTTTTTAATCACTTCAATTTCCCCCGCGTTAAAACGATTGAAATCCTCTATAGCCACCTATACCAAAGTCGCATAATGTAGTTTACAACCTAAGCAGACCTTTGCTGACTATTGCGCCGTACTAAGATAAAATCGATGCCCATTTTGTATAGAGGGCAAGTGATAACTCTGCCGCTGATAATTCGGCCTTCTCACTCCCTTTACATACCGCAGGTTAACGATCATCTCCTACCTGCCCGGCGAATCAACGCCGAAAACGAACTGTTCTCAGAAAGGCACCCGATTCCGATGATTAAGCAACTGGCCGACACCGCTTTATATACCGACGCAGCTGCCAACTTAACGCAACATGCACCGACTCCGATACGCGATGAATATCTGCGCTTTATCGAAGCACTGAAAGCTGCAGACTTTCAGGGTGACCTGAACCCGGATTACGCCAACCGTGTGGTACTGTCCACGGATAACTCCATTTATCAGGTGCTGCCTCAGGCCGTTGTATACCCAAAGAACAAGGCAGACCTGCAACTAATCGCCCGCCTGAGCAATCAACCCGGTTTCGAGCAAGTAGTATTAAGCCCAAGAGGTGGTGGCACAGGTACTAATGGCCAGTCGCTGACGGATGGTCTGGTGGTTGATATATCCAAGCACATGAACAACATTCTGGAGATCAACGCTGAAGAAGGCTGGGTACGGGTGCAGGCCGGCGTGGTGAAAGACCAGCTAAACAAAGCCCTGAAAGAACACGGCCTGTTCTTTGCGCCGGAACTATCCACCAGTAACCGAGCCACCATCGGCGGCATGATCAATACCGACGCCAGCGGTCAGGGTTCTGTGCTCTACGGCAAAACCCGGGATCATGTGCTGGAGCTGACCTCAGTCATACTGGACGGCACCGAGTGGACCTCCGGCCCGATTTCTGATGACGAACTGGAAAGCATCAAACAGCGCGAAGACCGTGTCGGTGAGGTACACCGCTTAGCGGATCAGATCTTTAGCGAACAGGCCGAGCTGATCGAAGCTAAGTTCCCAAAACTGAACCGTTGCCTGACCGGTTACGATCTGGCCCATATCCGTGATGACAACGGCCAGTTCAACCTGAACGCCCTACTGTGTGGTGCAGAAGGCAGCTTGGCCTTTATCACAGAAGCCAAGCTGAATGTCCTTAAGATTCCCAAATATTCGGCACTGGTGAATATTCAGTACGCCAGCTTCAACGATGCTCTGCGTGATGCGAAAGACCTGATGGACTGGAACCCTACCTCCATCGAAACCGTTGATTCCAAAGTGCTGAATCTGGCCATGGGCGATATCGTCTGGGATACAGTACGTGATTATTTCCCGGAAGGTAAAGACGGTAAAACCATTGCCGGTATCAATCTGGTGGAATACACAGGTGACGATGAAGCGGAACTGAACGCCAAACTGGACAAACTGACCGCTCATCTGGATCAGATCGCAGGTTCCGAACTGGCGGGTAACGGCAAGAGCTTTGCCTACACCATCGCCCGGGGTGCCGGTGAAATCGGTAAGATCTGGGGCATGCGTAAAAAATCGGTTGGTCTTCTGGGTAACGCCGAAGGCGAAAAACGCCCGATTCCGTTTGTGGAAGATACCGCCGTACCACCGGAGAATCTGGCGGACTTTATTATGGAGTTCCGCGAGCTGCTGGACAGTCACGATCTTGCCTACGGTATGTTTGGTCATGTGGATGCCGGTGTCCTGCACGTTCGCCCGGCCATTGATATGAAAGACCCGGCTCAGGAAGGCATGATCCGCACCATCACCGATGGCGTGGTAGCCCTGACGCAAAAACATAAAGGCCTGCTCTGGGGTGAGCACGGTAAGGGTGTGCGATCGGAGTACGCACCGGAGTTCTTTGGCGAGCTGTACCCCTTTATTCAGGAAGTAAAAGCTGCTTTTGACCCACGTAACCAACTGAACCCGGGCAAAATTGCTACTCCGGCTCAGTCCGGGGCTCAACCTGTAGTGATACAGGGCGCTCTTAGGGATGAAGGGTTGTTAAAAATTGACGGTGTCGCCACCCGTGGCCAGCATGACCGCCAGATCACCGAAACCACCCGTAACGAGTTCAGTGCAGCCATGTACTGTAACGGTAACGGTGCTTGCTACAACTACGATCCCAATGATGCCATGTGCCCATCCTGGAAAGCGACCCGCGAGCGTACCCAGTCACCAAAAGGGCGCTCTTCTCTGATCCGAGAATGGCTGCGTCTACAGGAGGCAGCCGGTAGCGATCTGCAGCAGGAAGTACAGAAAGTACGTCGGACAGGTTTCATCGGCAGCTTTATCCCGCGTCTGAAAAACACCCTGGCCAAGCGTAAAGGTGGCAAAGAGAGCGAAGACTTCAGCCATGAGGTGTATCAGGCCATGGCAGGCTGTCTGGCCTGTAAATCCTGTGTTGGCCAGTGCCCGATTAAAGTTAACGTACCAGAGTTCCGCTCCAAGTTCCTGGAGCTGTATCATGGCCGCTACCTGCGCCCGCTGAAAGACTATTTTGTCGGCACGCTGGAATACGTGATCCCGTATGCTGCAAAAGTACCGCTGCTATATAACCTGCCAATGAAGTTTGGCCCGGTGAAAAGCCTTTTGAAAAACACCGCCGGTATGGTCGACAGCCCACTGATCTGTAAGGAGAGTATCGCCAAAGAGCTGGCTCGTTATGGTGTGGCCTGGGCAACTCCGGAAGCGTTAAACCGTATTCCAGCGGATCAGAAAGATAAAACCGTGGTCATTGTTCAGGACGCCTTCACCAGCTTCTTTGAAACCCGGCTGGTACTGGATATTTTTGACCTGCTGACCCGCCTGGGCTTCCGCGTCTTTATCGCGCCATTCAAGCCTAACGGTAAACCTCTGCATGTACACGGCATGATGAAGCAGTTTGGCCGTGCTGCTGCCGATAACGCCGAGATGCTACGCGCTCTGAACCAGACCGGTATTCCATTGGTGGGTATCGACCCGTCCATGACCCTGACCTACCGTCAGGAATACACCAAGGCTCTACCGGAAGGAGACGCCCCAGAAGTGTTACTGCTGCAGGAGTGGCTAAGCAATAAAGCCGCCCAGCTGGAAGCGTTTAAGGCCGGTGATTCAGGATCAGACGAAGCCGAAAACAACCAAACAGCAAGCCAGGAGGTGTTCCTGCTGGCGCACTGTACCGAAAAAACCAACGCCGCGGCAACCATCAAGATGTGGCAACAGGTTTATGCCGCTCTGGGCTACACACTGACTCTGCAAGCCAGCGGCTGCTGCGGCATGTCCGGCACCTTCGGCCATGAAGCCGCAAACCTTGAAACCTCGAAAACCATCTACAGCCAGAGCTGGGCGGGCATCGTGGCGGACAGTAATAAACAGGGCAAACTGGTGGCCACCGGTTATTCCTGCCGCAGTCAGGTGAAACGCCTCGACAGCCAGCAGATTCCACATCCGCTACAGTGGTTACTCAATAACATTTAAAACTTATAAATCTTTGTTGTACAATGCAACCCGAAGACTAGGGTATTTCCTGTTTTTTCTCGGGTTTTCACTAGTAAAAACTAATTAGCATACCAAGGACGGCTGCACCCCTGAAAGTGCAGCCGTCTTTTTTTGCTCGCCATAACTGTTTATCAGGACGTTACCCCAATGGCTCGATCTGCTGTTTTAGCGCTTTTAAACATTGGCACTTTGCTGGCTTTTATCTGCACGACTCCACTCCAGGCTGCGCCCTCTCTTACTGTTGGTGTTCTGAACGCCCCAGTCATGGGCTATCACAACAGTAAACATCAGTTGATGGGATTTGAAGGAGAACTGGCTCAACAGATCTGTGAACGAATAAAGCGTCAGTGCAAATTTGTACTGCAACCTTTCAATGCTAACCTTGATGGGGTTCGCCAGGGCCGTATAGACTTGGCTTTTTCAAATATTCTGGTTACCGAAGCACGCTCCCGAGAATTTACATTTTCAGAGCGCTACATGCGCTCTGTCTCCTACTACATCGGAAACCCAAATACTCAGCCCAAGTACCGCTCAACGCGGGTTGCCGCTATTAAAGGTTCTGTGCATGCATTCTATCTGCAGCAAAATCACAGCGCATCGATGGAAACTGTCGTTTATACTGATGTCAGTGAGATTTATACTGCTTTGAAGAATGGTGATGTTGATCTGGTTCTGCTCTCAACAATTCTTCAGTTGGGCTTTCTCTACTACGATGAAAGTGGCCTTTTCGACCTGATTGGCAACCCTATCGAAAGTCCCGGGCTAGCCGGGGATATAGCGGTGGCGATCAGCCCGGCACAGAAACAATTAAAGCCTGACATTGATCAGGCACTTCACAGCCTGTTAACCGATGGCAGTTTTAACAGGCTGAACAATAAATACTTCCCTTTTAATATTTACTAGGCTGGGCACTTTTTATGGTATGTCATAAACAATTTTCTACCATCAGCCTGGCCCTGATATTGATATTGATTGGTTTTAGCCAAATAATCAGTGCCGCCCAGAAAAAAGAAACAATTAGGATAGGCATCTCCACTTCTTTCCCACCCTTTAATTATCTTGATGAGAATGGAAAAGTTTCCGGCTATAACGCTGATGTTACCATGGCGGTATGCAAAAAGATGGAAGCTCATTGTGAGTTTACCATCCTGCCATTTCCAGATGTTATTGCCGCGTTAGAAGCTAATAAAATACAACTCGCTGCCAGTAACCTTCTGTGGACAGAAGAGCGTGCCAAACGCATTAACTTTAGTGTTAAATATTACCGATCAACCAGTAGCCTTTTAGGTGACATGGACAACAATAAAGAAGACCCGGCTGAAGCGATTAAAAACCCTGATATCACCATTGCAGTAACGGCTGGCTCAACACAGTGGCGCTACCTGTCAGGGCATGCCAAAGGGGAAATTCTTGCCAAAGCATCCATTAAGGATACCCTGCTTGCTCTTCAGAAAAACCAGGCTGATTACATCCTGATACCGACACTTTTTGCTCTGAATTTCCTTGGAAGAGCTGAGAACGATAACCTGGACTTTGTTGGCTTGCCGATAGAAGAGAAAACTTTGTCTGGTGATGTTCATTTTGGTATCACCAAAGCAGATCCTGAGCTAAAAAAACAGGTCGACCAAGCGATTCAGGCATTAGTTAATTCCGGTGAACTGCGTGCTCTGAGCAAAAAATATTTTCCATTTAATGTGTACTGATATGCAGAACCTGACCTCCGGAACAAAACGCCCTCGTATTCGCCGTTTACTGCAGAAGTTAACCCTTGTTTTGGTGCTTTTTGTAATCTGTGCTCTGGCAATAGTAACCGCTGTACATCGTTATAGTATCAGTCTGATTGACACCAGTCAGAAAGAGCTTCTACCGGCTATCCATGACCATCAACGCGCTGCACTAAACCTTGAGCGACTTGAACGCATGGGTGATCTGGTGGCCTATGGCGGCAGCCTGACTCTGATCCGGAAAAACACTCTGGCAGCCCAGGTGCTCGCATTTCAGCCTTCTTTTGATTTCGATCAGAATACCCAGAAGACGGTTCGCGCTGCATTTGAACTCTTGCGTGAAATTCGCCGAACGCGACAACCACTACTCAGCAGCCAGGCAGAGCGACTCAGTCGCCTCGAATATGAAAATCTGATTCAGCTGGAACAAACACTGCAAGCTCGCTGGGATGAGTATAAACAGGAGCTGTTTGAGCTTCAGAATAAGATCATTAGCGATGCAATCGCATTACAAACAAACAATATGCAGCTAATAACCGCGACAAATAATCAGATGCTAATTGTCTCAGCCAGTGGTATCTCAATGCTCTTATTGGTCGTCTTTATCATAGGCTATAACTTATACAAACATCTGATAACCCCTGTCACCGAGGCAAGTCAGGCTCTGGCACTCCTGGAGCAACAGACTGATTTTCCTCCTCTAAAGGAAGCCCGTTATCAGGAGCTGCACAATATCCGCAACACAGTAAACAATCTCAGAGGCACAATAAAAAAACTACACGAGATGGCCACACGCGACGCCCTGACAGGCTGCATCAATCGTGGCTATTTTATGGAGCGAGCACAACAAATACTCACCGTCGCTCACCGAACCAAATCCCCCATGGCGATGGTTATGCTGGATGTTGACCACTTTAAAAGAGTAAATGATCGCCACGGACACGCTATGGGCGATGACACTCTGAAATTTGCCGTTAAGTGGATCTCAGCTCTTCTGCCAAGTGGCAGCTTTATAGGCCGTATGGGAGGAGAGGAATTCGCAATGGTCTTTCCGGGATACGATTTGGAAAATGCTGCTAAAATAAGTGATAAGATCCGCCTGGAGATAGAACGGAACTCTATCAATAGCGGCACAATTCCTGCTATCACTGTCAGCCTGGGTGTTGATGTCATACGCGACGCGACCGATGAGGTCGACAAGCTACTGTCTCAGGCGGATAAAGCACTCTACCAAGCAAAAGCCGGAGGCCGTAATCAGGTTGTATCATATCAACCGCAGGCTTCTTTCCCCGGTAAATGATAGTAGCACTCCTGCTCCGGTAAATAATAACACTCCTGTTTTACATAGTAATCCGGCAGTGTGCCAACAGCACAACTCAGAGGGTTAGGCCAGATGCCTTTAATCCGGGTACCATCAGAATAACTGGCGGATACCTCTGCCCCCTCAGCGGGAACCATAACACCGTACTGATCGCCCATCGCATCAAAGTCACACCAGCCGGAGTTAGGAAGGTAAACCGTATTAAGCCCATGTAGCCGGTAAAATGCCCCTCTCTCATTCTTAACAACCCGATAAGCAAAACCTGCAGAAATCCCGTTAGCCCTCAATAAGGCGGCCAACAGATGGCTCTTAGCAAAGCAGCAACCACGTTTGTGAACAAGTACATCTGAAGCCCTCAAGGTGAGCGCTGCCTTCTGATATTCCCAGGTATACTCAATACGATCACGCACCCAATTAAAGGTTCGGGCAACCAATGCCTGGGGATCGTCACCCTGTTTGGTCAGATAACTGGCAAGGGCAAGTACTTCCGGGTGATCCCAGTTAACGATCATGGTTGAACGCAGAAAAGGATTCATGGGTGGCACTCCGACTGGGATAATATCGGAAAATGATGCCAGGAAAGAATGACAACGTCTTTAAGGGTTACTGACAAGTTAATGACAGCCGGAAGAAAGTGTAAATGTGCAACGTAAGGGACGTGATTCAGCGGACCAACTGCCCCATCAGCGACCTGAGATTCATCGGTTTTACAGGCTTTTTCAATAGCTGATACTGGGCTTCTTTAATTTCAGCGTTCAGAGTTCCGGAGTAATTTGCTGTAACAACAATAACCGGGACAGGCTCTGTTATTCGCTCATTTAGCTCGCGGGCTACATTGACCCCTGTTATGCCATTGTCCAGATGATAATCCACTAAAATAAGCTCAGGTAAGAAACCGTCATCAATTAGCAGACAGGCATCATCACGTCCAAGAGCAACCATCACATCCATACCCCAGCCATCCAGCAGTTGCTCCATGCCATGACAGATCGCCGGATCATTATCGATCACCAGTACGGGACGCCCTTCCAAAGGATCCATCTTATTCAGCAGCGATAATGGCTCAGAACATACGATCTGATCTGAGCCAGCCAAAGGAACCTCAATACTGAACACCGAACCTTTACCCGGTATTGAGCGTACCTGAATACGATGATCAAGTACGCGGGCAATTTTCTCTACAATGGCAAGCCCCAGCCCTAACCCTTTATCTGAAGCATTACGCTTCAAACGACTGAACTCCCGAAAAATCTCACTCATCTTTCCCGCTTCGATACCTTCACCGGTGTCCCATACCTCGATGCTGACATATTCACCCCGCTTTCGGGATGCGAGTAATATCTGCCCACCGGGGTCAGTATATCGGCTGGCATTTGTCAGGAAATTTCTGAGAATACGCCCCAGTAACTGAGAGTCTGAACAGACCATACAGCTTACGACCCGCGAACGAAACCGCTGCTGCTTCAGAGCTGTCTGCTGCTGATACTCATAACAAAGATTGTCCAACAGAATATCAAGCGAAAACACACCCAACTGCGCCTCAACAACACCCGCATCAAGCTTAGAAATATCCACCAATGCGCCAATCAAACCTTCGATGTCATTAAGGGAGGCTCCGGTTGAATGTACCAATTTTTTTGCAGCGTTTTCCAAAGGGTACTCAGTCAAGGCGCTGTTAAACAAACGCGCTGCATTCACCGGTTGCAGCAGGTCATGGCTGATCGCCGCCAGAAACTTAGTCTTAGAGATATTGGCTTCTTCGGCCTGCTTCTTAGCCTCTAAAAGCTCTGAGGTACGCTCTGCAACTCTCTGCTCCAGCAAAACATTAGCATCACGCAGTGCCTGCGCCGTTTGGCGCCGCTCCGTAATATCTTGGGTCAAAACAAAGAAACCCAGTGTCTCTCCTGTTGCAGATATATGTGGAACATAGGATTTGTACAGATATCGGCTTTCACCCTGCTGATTGGCTTCATCCACCTCAAAGCTTACAGTATCACCCTGAATAACCCGGTCGATATACCGTGCCAAACGCTGTAGCTGGCGCGCAGAATAAACCTCGCTCAAATGGCGCCCCAATAGCTCATCACGCTGTAAACCATGCCACCTCTGATAGGCCTTATTAGTAAACTCATACTCCTGGCATGCATTGATGTAACAGATCATAGCCGGCAAAGCATCTGTAATCAGACGCATCTTCTGTTCACTCTGCTGCAGCGCCTTTGCAAATAAGCTGCGCTCAGTAATATCAGTAAAAGTGATAACCCGCCCCCCCTCTGCACGAGGTCGTTGGCGCACCTCCAATACGGAGCCATCGTCGCTAACCACTTCGCAGAGCATATTATCTTCTGACGGCAAGGCTTCGCTGGAAGAACGACTCAAGTCTGCACGGTCAAATATCCGGTTAAGCAACCGGGAAAAATTCAGGCAATCAGCCAACTCCCGCTCTGGTATCGCCATCAACTCTGTCAGGCGCGAATTCCATACCTCTGGCGCACCCTTGTCGCTGACCAGAACCACCCCCTGGGAAAGGTTCTCCAATGTGCTTTGCAGGACACGGGATTTCTCTGCCAAAGCTGCCTCCCGACGCTCAGTTTCAATCGCCTTCAATCGGGTAATATCAGTATAGAGAATAGAAAGATCACCCGTTGATGTCTCTCTCTGGCTGACCTGCAACCACCGGCCATCTTTCAACCGGACAACTCTTCCATACACCTGCTGATAAAGCTGCAGTTCTTCCTGTGTGGTAGCATCGTCCAGAAGAACGTCCGCCGCATAGCGGTTAATCTCTGACAAGGTAGTGCCAGCCCGAACAGGGAAGCCATAACGCTGCCAGATCTCACGATAGCGGCTATTACAGAGCACCATACGTTTTTCTTCATCAAACAGAACAAAAGCATCTGTCATACTCTCAATCGCATCCATGAGGCGGTTATGCAGCGTTTCAATCTCAATATGAGCCTGTTTCAAAGCCTGATTACTATCCCGAAGATCTACCAGCGCAGCATTCAAAGCTGCCGTGCGCTCCCGAACCTGCTCTGCCAACAAGGCAGAGTTCTCAAATGCAGCATAAGCCCGTCCACCCACATCCGGTGCCGCTTCAACCCGGTCAATCAGCGCCAGATTCATCTGCTGCAGACGATAGTTTTCCTGAATCAGAGACTCTCTCTCCAGATGTAGCTGCCTCTGCTCCTGCCGGAGTAGCTGTAGCTCAAGATAATCAGTGTCACTCATGGGCGTGCTCATCATTTTTCCCCGAATCCGGTACTCACAGGCTCAGCATTATTTTGCCCAAGTCCAATAGCAACCCCTGTAAAAGTTGCATTGAGATGGATACCGTTAACATGTTCCCCATAAGTGTTAAAACCCACAACCGGGTGATAGGACAGACGATCAGAAACATGGCTAAGCTGATTAAGAGCTCTTAGCTCCAACTGGCGAAAAATGCAGTCAAAGCCAAGTATCAGCTGCTGCTCACCAAGCCGTTCATCAATACGGCTCAGTAAAAGCTCCAGAGCCTGGGGAATATCCAGGTGCTGATTACGACGCAGAACAATGCCTCGCTCAACAGCACAATAAAAACTTAAACTGCCATCATCATTAGCACTTTGCACGGCACGGACAAAGCTCTCTCCTGCAATACGAACACTCAGAGTATGGCGTGCAAATATAGTAGGTGTTAACTGATCCGGCGTAACGCCAATCGCATTGGCATATACCTCTGCTGCAGGCTGAGCATTTAGCTCATAAACCCGCCGATGCTCGCTATCCACTTTCGTCGCAACAAAGAGTTCATCAGTATCTTCCACATGCTTCTGGGAAAACACCATAAAAGGACAGGCGGTATTAACCAGCATGAGTACTGCTGCATTTTGATAACTCTTCCCCTGATAAACCACCTGCGTATGGGAGAAATCAAGGTCATCCC
This sequence comes from Oceanospirillum sp., assembly GCA_048268485.1. Classification (GTDB taxonomy): domain Bacteria; phylum Pseudomonadota; class Gammaproteobacteria; order Pseudomonadales; family Halomonadaceae; genus Oceanospirillum. Next base: position 39,284 of record JBLWVL010000010.1, on the reverse strand, counting down.
CAGCAGAGCCACCCAGCATAGGGATACTGCCCAGTACAGCATTCAGTATATTCAGAACCACTTCTTCATGGTCTGACATACCGTCCAACAGAGTCAGCAAAAAGGTATGCCCCTTGAGCGGAGCTTTTTGGTTTAACTGGCAACTTTCCAGCATATGGCTAACCTGCTGCTGGGCTTTAGTAAAGTCAAACTGATCCAGATGCTCAATAAGGGCTGTCTCAATATGAAAAGCAGCTTCAGGAAAAGCAACGGCAGTGACACTTCTCTGGCAGTAGCCTACCGGGCTTAACTCACCGGCACTGGTGCACCCGATAATAGTTTTATCAGGCATAAGGCGCTCAAGTTCTGTTGCTAATGCTTCGACATCAAGTTGGGCAGAGCAAAAAAACAGAATCCATTTAAGCTGTGTATCCCCGAAGGCTTGCTGAAGTTCTGTGGCACATGCGTCCGTTTCCTGTAAGTGAGAAACCGCGGTCACAGCCTGGGTTAAAACTGATAAAGACGACCCCATAAATACCCCATATTCCAGGCTCCTGATGAGCCACAATAAACTTATCTGGATTTCTTTTTCAGTAAAATAAACCTGTCCTGATGCTAAACAAGCTACCAGAAAAAAAGCGCTGAGAATCAGCGCTTTTCTGAGTAAAAGTTACACCGCAATCAGTGCAGTTTCATCTTAGGTCTTACTACCTTACCCAGCTTTTCAGCCAGAATCACCAGAATTGCTTTTGGCCAACCATGAATCGCAATCTGATGCATACGATAAAGTGAAATATAAACAAAGCGTGCAATACGCCCTTCGATAAACATACTGTTACCCATAAGATTCCCCATTAGGCTCCCTACCGTACTATAGCGACTGAGGTTCACAAGAGAGCCGTGATCCCGATAAATATAGGGCTTCAGAGTACTGCCTTTCGAAAGAGCGATAATATTATCCAGGACACATGCTGCCATCTGGTGTGCCGATTGAGCGCGAGGTGGCACCCAGGAACCATCCGGCTGCTCACATGCACAACAATCACCAAGGACCCATACATCCTCAACCCCTTTCGCCTGAAGCGTCGGCTGCACCAAGATTTGATTATTGCGATTAGTCTGAAAAACATTCAAGCGTTGGATAAAGTCCGGCGCTTTAACTCCAGCAGCCCAGATCATCATATCCGCTCTGATCATCTCACCCTCTGATGTCATAAAGCCCCCCTCAACAGCAGAAGCAACCCTGACAGACTCACGCACGTTGACCCCCAAACGCACCAGCTCTTTTCGGGCAGCCAATGAGATACGTTCAGGTAAAGCCGGTAAAATACGTGGGCCAGCTTCAATCAGGCTGATTTTCAACTGCTGAGTCGTCATTTTTGGCAAGCCATAGGATTTCAGAAGATCAGCAACATGATACAGCTCAGCAGAGAGCTCAACGCCAGTTGCACCACCTCCAACGATAGCAATCTCAAGATTATCTGCTGTCGCTTTCTGGTTAATACGCAGAAAGTTATTGATCAGGCCATGATGAAATCGCTCAGCCTGGGTATGAGAGTCCAGAAAATAACAGTGCTCTGCTACCCCAGGGGTGCCAAAGTCATTGCTGACACTACCAACCGCTACCACAAGCTTATCGTAGTTTAGTTTTCGCTCAGGCAGAATCTGATCACCTTCACTATCAAAAGAAGGTGCCAGAGTGATCGTTTTACCTACCTGATCAAGGTCACAGAATTCACCCAGCTGAAAAACATATCCATGCCTGGCAGCGTGAGCATGGTAAACCACACCATCGACACTGGTATCCAGTGAGCCTGTAGCGACCTCATGCAGAAGCGGCTTCCAAATGTGGGTGCGGTTTTTATCCACCAGTGTGATATTCGCTTTGCCTTTACGCCCCAAGCGATGGCCTAATTGCGTCGCTAATTCGAGCCCTCCGGCACCGCCGCCGATAATAACAATCTGTTCCATGGTGTTTTCCTTACTAATAATATGGGACTAAACCCTGAAACAGGCCAGAGCCTTACGACTATTGAGTCCCATGTCATCAGTGCGATCAAAAACTGAACTTAAGTTGTTATTCGAAATCAATCAATGTTCATTCGCCTGAGTGAGATCCTGTTTTCTATTGAGTCACTTAAAACAATTGGGTAAGTCGTTATAATAACGGGGTTGTATACTCTGAAATAGACACCCTTAACCGGATTTTCATAGCCCTATGCCCAAAACGATATTCACCACCCCCGTTGTCTCTCATCTGCTATACGGGCTATCAGTGCTTTTACTAAAACTAACAGGCTGGCGGGTGGTTGCAGACACAGACAAAACCCCAGACAAGGCCGTATTTGTTGCAGCACCACACACCACAAACTGGGACTTGCCTTACGCTCTGATGCTGGCCTTTAAACTGAAACTCCCGATTTACTGGATGGGAAAGACATCTATTTTCAGATTCCCCTTTGGCGGCCTCATGCGCTGGCTTGGAGGCATCCCCGTCGAACGCACACGCTCCACTAATCTGGTGGATATAATGATTGACCGTTTCAAAGCTGAAAAACAGCTATTGATCGTTATCGCACCGGAGGGGACCCGAAAAACAGTCAGAGAGTGGAAAAGCGGCTTTTATCATATCGCCTGTGGAGCCAACGTCCCACTGGTACTTGGCTTTATTGATTACCCCAATAAACAGGGCGGTGTTGGCCCAGTTTTTCAGACATCCGGCAATTATGAAAAAGATCTGAAAGAGATTAAAGCTTTCTACGCCCCCTTCAGAGGTAAATAGGCTCATCAGAGGTAAGTAGGTACAGCCAGAGGTAAGTAGATGCAGCCGGAAACTCAGGCGCTGCGCTGGTGATTAAGGGTTAAACGCCGTTTAAAGCGATACAGACGATAGATAAATGCCAGCACCAGACAAAGCAACACAGGTAACAGCAGAGCAAAAAAGTGAACGCGTTCAAACAGTAATCCCCCGGCAGTACCGCCAGATATGAAGCCTGCAATCAAGAGTAAAAACAATATCGCTTTACGTTTATCAAACCCTCGCCTTTTAAGCCCCTGACCCAACATGATCCCAAGGTCGGTAACAATCCCTGACATATGCGTTGTGCGCACAACAGCACCGCTATAGGTGGTCGCAAGGGCGTTCTGTAAACCACAGGCTGCAGACGCCAGATAATGACCATAAAGCTGCCCCTCATTCAGAAACCAGAGTGTTGCTAGCAGAAATAAAGCTTCGATCAGAAGAAGGGAATCATAGTGGCGGCCCAGCTTCAGGGAGTTGCCATTCAGCAGCAGACCAGAAAGCGTTGCCCCTAAAAGAAAACTAACAATCACTCCAGCCAAGTGCAAAGCATCCAGAGGAGAGTCTGCCAGCAGCGTACTCAGAAGGGTCGCTGTACCCGAGACATGGGACACCGCCTGGTGCTTAAAACCCAGCAAGCCAACCGCATTAACCGAACCGGCAATAAAAGCCAGCACAAAAGCACCAGCTTCCACCCATTTAGGTAATCGAGAGATCAAAGTATTTCACCTGAAAAGACCAGAAAACGGATAACAAAATATTTAGCTTAACAGATAGGTTTCATCAGTCACATTAGGACAAAGTGGTAGGGCTCTATAAGGGAATTATTCGTCCCGTTTATCACTGCACCACAACTTCAGAAGAAATGACCTGCTCTTGATAGCCAGGATAACATTGCGCAGCAAAGATTCGATCCCGGCCAGCCTCTTTTGCCGCGTATAAAAGATGATCAACACGCCTCAGCAGGTGGCCCCGGCCTTCGTTTTTATAACATTCAGCTACACCAGCACTAAAAGTTACAACACCATGTTTCAACGACAGCTCCTGCAGACAAACGGATAAAGTCTGCACTTTATCTGCGGCCTCAGCCTCAGGCATAGGAAGAACCAGAACAAACTCCTCCCCCCCTAATCTTACCGCAATCCCTTTGTTATCCCTGGCCAGGCGGCTTAGCTCTTCCGAGTACAAACAAAGCACTTCATCTCCATAGCTATGGCCATGCTTGTCATTTAATTTCTTGAAATGGTCAAGGTCAAGCATTGCTAGAGTAAATACTTTACCAGCACTCGTCAGGTTATCCAGATAGTGATCCATCGCACGCCTGTTATATAGGCCTGTCAAAGGATCCTGCTCAGACAAAATCCTAAGCTGTTTAGCTAAGCGCTCTGCTTTATCACGTTCTAATCGATAGCGCCGGGAATAGCTGCCCATCATTAGCAATAATAAAACCGCTGTAACGACAAAACTAAAACTTAAATCCAAAGCCCTTGCAAGCTCACTGGGATAGCTATAGATCATCTCCGGTTGAGTCAAATCAAGCCACATCATAACTAATGGGATTGCAACCACCAGAGTAATTCCTATTCTCCTATAAGCACCGAAATCACGAAATGCCACGCTTATATAAGCCAGGGTACAAAGATTCAGGAAGTAGGTAGGCCCCGCCAGGCCAGCGTTATAGATCCAGTTAATGGGCAAAGCTACCAGCACCATAACGAACATAAAGACCACAGCCATTCGACGATACTGGTTGTGGAAGCGGGATCTGTACCAGACCAGCATGATCAGAAGAAACAGACCGAATTGGGCGTAGGATAAAATCACATCCGCAGTCTGAAAGAAAGCATTAAAGATACTGCAGGCCAGATAGCCTAAGCCGCCGATAAGAAGAACGCCATGATGGATATGCTGGTAGGGGGAGAGCTTACTACCCAGTAGAAAGAACAAAAGGCGGTTCAGGTGTTTCTCTGTTGGCATGGGTTAAACCTGCATTTCAAGGGAAAATCCCTGTATTACCTGAAAGAGTCTAACCTGCTGAGAACCAGGTTAGTAGTCAACAGGTTCCTGATGTCAGAATTTGTCAGGATCGAGCATCTTCTGCACCGCAATCTTAGCCTGAAGATCCTTTAAAACAACCTCCAGCGCCAGCTCAGCAGTGCGATTATCAATACCATTCGTTTCCAGCAATTCAATCAGATCCACAGCCAGTTTAATGTGGTCCGGTGCCGTTTCAAGGGACATACGTCTTCCTACATAGTCAAAAAGCAGGTCATGATACCTCCCCTTCTACTCAGCTGAAAGCAACTATTTCCGCAAAAACCTCAGCAAAAAAAATGCCTTCCGAAATCGGAAGGCATTTTAAACATTCACCTACTAGTCATAGGTTAAAGCCGAAAATCTATTAGATTTAGAAAAAGCCCATAGGATTAATATCGTAGCTCACCAGCAGATTCTTGGTCTGTTGGTAGTGATCCAGCATCATCTTATGGTTCTCACGACCAACACCGGATTTCTTATAGCCTCCAAAGGCGGCATGGGCTGGATAGTGGTGATAGCAGTTAGTCCATACACGCCCTGCTTCAATACCACGCCCCATGCGATAGGACAGATTCATATCCCGGGTCCAGACACCAGCTCCTAAACCAAACTCAGAATCATTGGCGATGGCCAGTGCCTCCGCTTCATCCTTAAAGGTTGTGACCGAAACCACCGGGCCAAAAATTTCTTCCTGAAATACCCGCATATCGTTGGTGCCTTTCAGCAAGGTCGGCTGAATATAGTAACCCCCGGTCTCATCACTAAGGGCTTCTTTATCTCCCCCCACCAGCACTTCAGCGCCTTCCTTACGACCGATATCCAGATAGCTCAGAATTTTATCGTATTGCTCCTGAGACGCCTGAGCCCCCACCATTACCTCGGTATCCAGTGGATTACCCCGTTTAATCTGACCGATCCGCTCAATCACCTTACCAATAAAGGCCTCGTAGATATCCTCCTGAATCAGCATACGGGATGGGCAGGTACACACCTCACCCTGATTGAAAAATGCCAATACGCTTCCTTCAACACATTTGCTGACAAATTCATCCTCCTGATCCAGCACGTCATTGAAGAAGATATTCGGAGACTTCCCACCCAGCTCAACAGTGGATGGAATAATATTCTCAGCGGCACATTTCAGGATATGAGATCCCACAGGAGTAGAGCCAGTAAAAGCGATCTTAGCAATACGCGTTGAGGTTGCCAGCGCCTGACCCGCTTCTGCACCAAAGCCATTAACAATATTCAGAATACCAGCGGGTAGCAGGTCCTGAATGGTTTCCATCAGAACCAGAATAGATGCTGGCGTCTGCTCGGCTGGCTTAAGAACAATACAGTTACCGGCAGCCAGTGCAGGAGCAATTTTCCAGGCGGCCATAAGCAGCGGAAAGTTCCAGGGAATGATCTGTCCCACAACGCCCAAAGGCTCGTGGAAGTGGTAGGCCACTGTATTTTGATCTATCTCTCCAACAGAGCCTTCCTGAGCACGAATACAGCCTGCAAAATAGCGGAAATGGTCAACAGCCAGAGGAACATCTGCTGCCAAGGTTTCACGCACCGCTTTACCATTATCGTAGGTTTCTGCCACGGCAATTTTTTCCAGATTGGCTTCAATCCGGTCTGCAATTTTCAACAGAAGGTTGGAGCGCTCTGTTACTGAGGTTTTACCCCAGGCTTCTTTCGCTGCATGCGCTGCATCCAGTGCCAAATCAATATCTTCAGCAGTAGATCGTGGGATTTCACAGATAACTTCGCCATTAACCGGTGATATATTTTTAAAATACTCACCTTTCACAGGGGCAACCCACTCCCCACCAATAAAGTTACCGTAGCGCTCTCTGAAATTAACAACTGAGCCTGTTGTTCCTGGTTGTGCGTAGATCATATGAATCGCCTCTTTTGTTGTTGTCGTTAAGAGAGAACCTTCCAATGAAAGCCTCTCTTCGGCATATCAAACAGTATCGGAAGCAGAACCAAGCAGGGCGGACTGGCTTACCTGATGATTCATTTGCTCCGGCTCACTATCGTTACATCATGGCTGATCACAACAAGTCCCAAAATGGCACTTTAGAGGCTAAAAAATAGTACTTTAGTACTAATTTTAAAAGTAACGCATCATTTGCCACTACAGGAAAACAAGACTAAAGTGCTTTCCTGTAAAACTAATAAACCGGTGAATGGAACAAACCAGCAACCTGTTCTTCAAAGGATGTGTAAAAGGCTTTTCAAAAAAAGATCACCCACGGTGCTTTCGAATATCGATGCGCCCCGACTATTTAGGAGCTAACCCCGATGAAACTGGTAGGATCCCACCCATCTCCCTATGTCCGACGTCTTCGCCTCTGGCTGGAAGGCCATCAATATGAATTTTTACCACTGGATATCTACAGTGAAGCTGACAGGGCGGAGCTGGAAACCTACACCCCTGCCATGAAGGTCCCAATGCTGGTAGACAACGAACATTCGGTTTATGACTCCCGCATCATCCATCGCTATCTGAATGAAAAACTGAAGCAAGAACGCCTTGACTGGGAAGATGAAAACCTGATGACTCTGATCGACAGTATGCAGGAGTCCTTCATCATTCTTCTTATGAGCAAGCGTTCAGGCATCGATACCTCAGATGACCGCCTGATTCTTAATCTGCAGAAAGAGCGTATTGCCCGTACTATGCCTGTATTGGAGCAAGCAACCAAAGATGGAGACTTCAGCGAGTGGCGCTATCCGTCCATCTGCCTATTTACACTTCTGGATTGGATTTTGTTCCGTGAGCTATTCACTCTTGATGAGTATCCTGCTCTGGCATCCTTTTATACCGCTCAGCTGGATAAGAGCATTGTTCAGGAGACAGACCCTCGAACAACCAGCTGATCCATAGCAGAGTCAACCTGTTGAGAATAGAACCAACAACAAAAAAAGGCCGGCAAGCGCCGGCCAACAAAAAGGGTGGGAACCCCAGAACAACAAGCACACTGCTTGTTCAGGATTACAAGAGACAAACATCATAAGTACATCAAATGTAGACTATATTTACACCACCGCCAAAAAATATTCCGCCATCTCGCCCTGATTTCAAGCACGCCTTACTTTTGTAGTATGCACAAAATCTAACGCAAGGGTCATTATTGACGGGCATTAATCCAATTAAAATACCTGAAAAACCTGTTTGAAACTCTTGAGATGTCCGGTTAAAGCATATGAAGGTACGGCCATCACACCTAATCGCAAAGAAAGTAAGCAGATAAAAGGGTTAACTATGTACAAAATAGTAACAGCCGACGACCACCCTATATTTCGGGAGGCTATCGCCAGTGTTGTACGTAACAGCTATCCAGATAGTGAAATTCTGGAAACCTGCAACCTGGAGGACACCTTTACACTGGTCACTCACAAGGGTGATATAGACCTTGTTCTGCTTGATCTTAATATGGATGGCATGAATGGCTTTCAAGGATTATTGCGCTTACGAAAAGCTGCACCGTCAACACCTATTGTCATTGTATCGGCAGAAGATGATAAAAAGGTCGTGCTGCAGGCTATTACTTTTGGCGCGGTAGGCTTTATTACCAAATCATCACCGCGTGAACAGATGCATAAAGCATTAGAGCAGATTCTTAATGGTAATGTTTATCTGCCATCCGATATTATCCGGGGTGATAGCAACATCGACAAAAATCTGTCAGGGGCTCAGAACCTACACCAACAGCGGCAAACCGAGTCCATTAATCCGGCTCTACTCTCGTCTTTAACCCGACGCCAGATCATTGTTCTGCAACATATGGCGGAGGGAGAGTCAAATAAGCAGATCGCCTATACCCTCTCTATCGCAGAGACAACCGTTAAGGCTCATGTCTCCGCAATTTTGCGTAAACTGGGGGTAAACAACCGGATTCAGGCTGTTATTGCAGCCCGGGATATCAATTTCTCTGAACTATCCCGGTGTTAACGCCTTAACGGCAAAGTAAGTGATCAGACGTACTTTCATCATAAATACCATCAGATCAAACCACCACAACTTGGTTACGTCCCTGTTTTTTAGCAAGGTAAAGTGCCTGATCGGCCTGCTCTAATAGCGCCTCAGCAGCTTCGTTGTTGATACATTTCGAAAAACCACCCAAACTCACAGTCACAACATCAGACACCGGAGAGAAAGCATGTGTTATAGCCATTGACTCAACAGCCTTGCGCATCTCCTCGGCAATTTTCCATACCCCCTCCTGATCGGTCTCCGGCAAAATAGCAATAAACTCTTCACCGCCATAACGGGCAAAAAGATCTCCCGGGCGATTAACAACACGCCTTAACACGGATGCCACCTTGACCAGACACTCATCGCCCTTACCATGGCCATAGTTATCGTTGAAAGACTTAAAATGATCAATATCCAGCATTACAAGTCCCAAAGGTTGATGGCTTCTCTGTAAACGTCGAATTTCGTTACCTAGCTTTACATCAAGATAGCGCCGGTTTGCCACTTGAGTTAGTCCATCCATATTGGACATTTTTTCCAGCAGGTCTGACTTCTGTTTCAACACCATATGGCTGCGTACACGGGCTTTAACAATATCCGGATGATAAGGTTTTGTAATATAGTCTACTGCTCCAAGCTGCAAGCCTTTTGCTTCGTCACTCACTTCATCCAGAGCACTGATAAAAATAATCGGGATGCGACTGGTCCGCGGATTCGCTTTAAGCTGCCGACAGACATCATAGCCATCAATATCCGGCATCATAATATCCAGCAATACCAGATCCGGGGGATGATCACCCTGAGTAATCACTAACGCTTTCTGGCCACTGTTTGCAACCTGAACGACATACTCATCCTTCAGTAGACTGGCAAGAACTTTAACATTGGCCGGAACATCATCAACAATCAATACGGTTTGCTTCTGATGGAGCTCAGGTAAGATGACAGGCTCAGGGCTCTGGTCAAGCGCAACCGTTTTCTGCTTATGATTATCAGGTCGAGCCAACCGACTTACACTCTCAGCTTCAAGCCAAGGCTTAAGGTGGTCAAACAGCTGGCGCTTGGTAAAGGGCTTACCCAGGTGATCATTCATACCAGCCTGCAATGCCTTCTCACGATCTTCTATCAACGCGGCGGCTGTCAGTGCAATAATCGGTATATCTTTATTAAACCGCCTGATCTCCCGGGTTGTCCGATAGCCATCCATTACCGGCATCTGAATGTCCATCAGAATCAAGTCAAATGCCTCCCGGCGAGCCGCCTCGATACCCAAACGACCATTATCCGCCACGACAACCTGAAGATTCATCTGCTCCAGCTGTGCCTGAACAACCTGCTGATTAATCAGATTGTCCTCCACGACCAGAATTTTCTGTTGCCGGAAACCTAGAGCCTCACTGGCGTGATGGTCAGGCGTAAGCCTTGCCTGTAAAGCACCAAGGGCATCATACAAGTTAGATTGATGCACAGGCTTCGGCAGGTATAGCACATTCTCGACACACTCCAGATTGATCTCAGAGCGTTCATAAGCGGATACCATCAACATAGCAGGTAAATTTTCACTACGACCATTTCGACGCAGTAAATCCTGAATAGACTGCAGGGCAACCAGCCCATTCATCCGGGGCATATCCCAGTCCATCAGAATCAGGTCGTAGAGGCTATCATCTGACAAAGCCTGTTCTACCTTCTGCACTGCGATATCGCCATCTTCTGCCTCAGTTACCTCAAAACACCAGGACTGCAGAATTTCACGTAAAACCTGCCGGGCAATAGGCTGATCATCCACAATCAGGGCATGGCATGGAGTATGAGGGCATAACGTCGGCAATTGCGGGTCTTCAATCACCGGGGAAAAAGGCAGCTCAAGATCAAAATAGAAGCAGCTCCCCTCACCAGGAGAGCTTTCCAGCTTAATGCCTTGCTCTCCTTTCATCAGAAAAACCAGTTTTTGGCTAATAATTAATCCCAACCCCGTACCGCCATGACGGCGGGTAATAGAGTTGTCAGCCTGAGAAAAAGCCTGGAATAAATGGGCCTGCTGTTCTTGAGTCAAACCAATACCCGTATCTTTCAGGCTAAACCGGAGCAGTGCTGAGTTTATATTTTCTTCGAGCAGGGAGATCTCAAGCTCAACCAGACCCTTTTCTGTAAACTTCACCGCATTAGACATCAGATTCGTCAGAATCTGGGTCAACCTCAGCGAATCACCCTGATAGTGATGAGGGATATCAGTCGGCAGATTCAGAATCAGCTCCAGGCCTTTCTTACTACTGGCAAGGCCAAACAATGTAGATAGCTGTTCAAGAATTTTCTGCAGGTTAAAAGGCTCAGAGACCAGGCTCATCTTGCCGGCTTCAATTTCAGAAAAATCCAGCAAGTCATTCACTATGCCAAGCAGTAACTGGCCAGAACTATGTATCTGTTGCAGAGAAAGACCCACCTCTTCCGGAAGGTCAGGTGAAGCCAGCTGAGACTCACTCAGGCCAATGATGGCATTCAGTGGTGTACGGATTTCATGACTCATATTCGCCAGGAAATCTGACTTGGCCTGATTAGCCTGCTCCGCATTTTCCCGGGCTTCAATCAATATTTTCTCGGTTTGCTGCCGTTCCCGGTGCTGCTCCGTGAGATCAAGAGCTGCGGTTGCAATGTACACAGGCTCATCACCCTTACTCTCCATCACAGAGCTACTCATCAGCATAGGGAAGGCATAACCATCCCGGTGCTGATGCCAAATTTTCCTTGGTGGGATCTGCCGGTACTCTTTCAGGTCTGCCATCAACTTATTAACCTGATCCATCTGCTCTTCAGTATGGAACTGATTGATAAACTGACCAACCAGATCATCGGCTTTATAGCCATGTACCTCAGCAAAGGAAGGGTTAACATAAATCACTGTGCCATCAAAATCTGAGATGATATTTCCATAAATTGCATTATCCGCAATCGCTTGAAAACGCTGACTTTCCTGCTCCGCGCTGCGGCGCTTGCGCATCACAACAACCAGTGCCAGGGCGGCTCCTCCGGTGATAACCAGGCCGATAACCAAAAGAGTAATAATGCGATGACTTTGGTCGGTAGATTCTTGGGTCTTTATCGCCACCAACTCTTCAAGACGCTGCTGATAGTGCCACATTCCCCGGTCAAGATTACGCCCCGGGGTGATATCGTGAATCATAGACAGCAATAACTGCTGCCCATTTCTTTCATAGGGATGTGAGTAAACCTCAACAGTACGGATCTCTCCATTTGCCAATTGATGGCGAAAGATAAAATAATTTCTGCCCTCAGCAGAAGCCGCACGACGTTCCTCAAACACCTGATCAGGGTCAAAGGTGTTAATGTCCTGAATACTCATTCTCTGCAGTATTTCACGGCTATAACCGTAGAAATCAGCCGCCGCCTGATTCACCTCAACAATCTCTCCACCAGTGGGTTTAATCCAAAGCAGAGGAATATCCTGAGTTTCAAATACATGGTCAAAACTTACAGCAAACACGGGTTGTGCCAACACAAACACCCCACCGCATAAACCCCATACACATAGAGTAACGACTTCTTTCAGGTGGCAGGAGAGCTTCGTCTTAAGTTTTCTAAGAGGAGTCAAATTCAAAACAGTTTCCTTAAGACGCCGATTCAAGTTTATTAAGTAGTCGCTGCAGGGCCGATGCTGCCAGTTCAAAGTCAAACTGGTTCAACGCTTGTGTAACTGTTTTCCAGAGTACATCAGCATCTTCCTTGTTATGATTTTTCAACTCACCAGTAATCTCTTCAAGCTCGCTCTCATCAATAAACTGACTATTAAGAATTTCTGCCATTAAAACCTGCAGCCGGGCAATTATATTCACTTCTGATACGCCAGAATGATCACCTGCATTAACTGCCAGCGAAAACGGAGAATCACTCGAAGCATGCACCGCTTCCTGCTGAGTCAAAAGCCAAGCATTAACCTCTGTGTAGGATTGCGCCAAAAGCTTTTGGAATATCTGTAACTGCTCTGACCCTGGCGGGCGGTTGCGTTTTAACTCCTGATCAAGCTCCGCTGCCGCCTCTGCCAGTGGCCGCATACAGAGATTACCTGCGACCCCTTTAATACTATGGGTGATTCGGTGAGCAGCCAGGAATTCCTCAGGAGCACTTTTTTCCGACAACAGCTCCATCAGCGCCACATCCTTCATATACTCATCTGAAAGCTGGCGGGTAAATTCCTGCAAAATTTTCTGGTAGATCAAATATTGTCCACCGACCATCGCAACGCCTTCAGCCGGATCAAATAAAGCAATATCGCCAGAAATGACCGGAGGTAACGATGGTGGCTCTGAGCCGGAGTCAGATACCTGGGATAGCCCCACCTCAGGCAGTTTATCACTCAAAACTTCCTGCGGCTGAAGCCAGTGGCTCAGCGTATGAAACAGGGCATAGGTTTCAATCGGTTTCGTCAGATGGCCATTCATCCCCGCATCTGCCGCCCGTTGCTGATCCTCTGCCATGGCTGCTGCGGTCAGGGCAATAACAGGTAGTTTATTTCCCATCGCACGCAATGTTCGGGTTGCGGTATAGCCATCCATGACCGGCATTTGTATATCCATTAATACCAAATCAAATGTTTGTACCCCAAGCAAGTCCAGTGCCTCCTGGCCATTTTCGGCAAGAGTGACATCTAAACCTAGCTGTTTAAGCTGGGACTGAGTAATTTCCTGGTTAATCAGGTTATCTTCTACCAGGAGAATATGCCCTGCCAGGCTACCGATAACATCTTCATCCTGCGGCTGAAGAGCCAGAAACTCCTTTTCCTGTGCGGATGAGCATGGGGAGAGCGGCAGCTCAAAGCTGAAACAAGCCCCTTTCCCGGGCTCACTTTCAAGTGTAATTCCCCGCCCTTGCATCGCCTCAACCAAACGCTGACTGATCACCAGTCCCAGCCCTGACCCCCCATGCTTGCGGGCGATTGAAGTATCCGCCTGACTGAAGGCATTGAACAACTTATCTTTTTGCCCCGCAGTAACGCCAATACCTGTATCCTGAATGCTGAAGTGCAGCCACTGCTGTCCCTTTGGGTTCGATGGCCTGTCGTTACACAGAGCAACCGTTAAGCGTACCTGACCTTTTTCAGTAAATTTAATCGCATTACCCAACAGGTTCGTTAGTACCTGACGAATACGCAACTCATCTCCCATATAGACAATAGCCAGTTCCGGAGCACTATCAAAAATAAGTTCTAACTGTTTTTTGTCTGCCTCCATGGCAAACAAGCTACGAAGATTATCCAGTAGACCATCAATAAAAAAAGGCTGGCACTCAATACCCAGCTTACCGGATTCAATTTTAGAGTAATCCAAAATATCGTTGAGAATGCCCAACAGCAGCCTGCCTGAGTGATGAATTTTGTAGAGGCGTTCATGTAATACGTCCAGCCGCTGCTCACCAACACTAATTTGGCTCAGGCCGATAATGCCACTCATTGGCGTTCGGATTTCATGGCTCATATTCGCCAGAAACTCTGACTTGGCACGGCTGGCATCATCAGCCATCTTTCTGGCCGCTTCCAGAGCAAACTCCTGCATCTTGCGCTCTGTAATATCATAGATATAGCCGTTCCAGATAACAGAGCCATCACTCATACGACTGGGAACTGCACGCCCTTCTATCCAGCGCAAACCCTTTATAGGGTGATCATAGCGATACTGCTCTTCCCAAACCGCCAGGCTTTCCTTAGAGACTTCGATACTGGCGCTGATACGTTCAATATCCTCACGATGTATACGATCCAGTATGGCCCCTACATCACTTTTAAGCTCTTGTGGACTGAAGCCGTAGACATCTTTGCAACCTCTTGTAGCAAAGGGAAAACTGACGCCACCCTCAGCATCAATACGATACTGATAGAGCATACCCGGTGCGTTATCTGCCAGGAGGCTGAGCTTCTCTTTTAACTCAATCTCTTCTGTAATATCCGTATGGCTGCCGATAACCCGAATCGGGTTCCCCTGAGCATCACGACTGAATACTTTTCCGATATCCCGGATCCATTTATAACGCCCCCCTTTACACAAAACCCGGTGAGTATTGTCATATATTGAGGTTTCACCTTTCAGATGGGCATCCACATCCCGGTATGTACGTTCAAGGTCATCTGGGTGGATACGGGTCTGCCATTCGTTAATGGTGTCGCCAACTTCATGTTCTTCAAAACCCAGCATCGACTTCCAGACAGGCGAATAATAGACTTTTCCGGTCTGAGCATTCCAATCCCAAACCCCCTGTCCTGTCCCTTCGAGAACAGCCCGCCAACGCTGCTCATTATCACTCAGCTCCTGCAGCATTACCTGTTGATGCCGCTCTTCCTTCATAACATCGTAAACTTGGGCGATGATCTCCCGCTGATAAATCAATCCGGTAATCCGGTGTTTTTGGTCAGAAATAGCCAAACGCTTCAGGTGTGAATCGCAGAAGGAAATCAATACATCCTGGATCAGGCAATCCTCGGAAATATGGATCACAGGAGATGTCATAAAGTCGCTGACAGGCCGCTGCCACTGCTCAGCATCAAGGTTCAAAGCAGGGAGAATATCACTGTAACTGACAATGCCCACAACGTCTTTTTGCCGGAAAATCAAAATGGAAGTATGGCCCGCGGTCTGCATCTTCAAAACAGCCTGCTTAAGGGGTGTTCCTGCATCAGCCCTAACATAGTCACGACTGGCCGGTAACTCTCTGACCGGGCTCCTGATATCCGGCGCATAACGTTTCATATAACGAATAATGTTGTCACTGGTGATGACCCCTAGCAAAGTATCACCATCAACCACACACAAAAGCTCCGAGCGGGCACGGCTATACGTCACCGCCCCTTCAGCCAGCACCTGATGCCTTTGCAGACACTCAGCCATTGGCAAACCGACATCCCGTAACGGTGTTGTAAAATCCAGCCCCGCAAAGCGTAAGCTGATCAGAATATGAGTACTCATCACCCTCAGGCCTGCATCCCCCATAATAACAAGGGCATGCTTAGAATCCCGAGTCATCAGCTCAAGGCCATCATTCACTGAGTGGGCATCCTCAAGAAGCGCAACATCAGTATTAGCAATTTCAGATACAGGGGTGAAAAACATCTCAATCCTTACAAGCCGGTTAAAACCAGCATCGGCTAAACGGCATCAAAAACCAAGTAATTAAACGCACTATTTGAATAAGTCCAGGCAACCCTTGGGCTTGAGCTTTACCAGAGCACCGGCACCTTACTTAAAATCAAAAAAAAGCCGGGGTAAAACATCCCAGCTTTTAAAATAGCCTATACGCGCCTCGCTGTTTCTGCCAATAAAACCAGCATCTTACTTTGCCTTATAAACCAGCGGCGCTGTATTTAGCGACTTAATCAGGAAGATACCCAACCCGGAACCCTCCCCAGTGACGGCCATTAACAAAAACAGGCACCGAAAGATCATGCAACACTTCTCCAGTGTCCCGTTTATAGGTTTGCAGCAGTAGCTTTTCCTGATGCTGCCCTCCACGCAAACCGGTTCTATCATTGAAAATACGCTTACTACGGCTTTTCACCAGATCAACTTCCGGGTCACCACTTTCTTTGTGCGCATACTGATTATTGTGAGTTGATACATAACCGTGATCATCAATCATAATAGAGTATGCAAAGCCATTGCTGTTTAGCACATCTTCCTGAATAGCAGGTAACACCCGATCAGTAAACTGATCAAACCGGGTGCTGTATTTCTGAGGATTAGTTCCGGGAATTGGCTGGTAGTTACGGTCAAACAGGTCATCCATGGTGAGCGTTCCGTCTGACACCGCCTTCTCAAAGACCTCCTGAACCCGTTCTGCCGCCTGTCGGCAAGCGGCATAGGATTCACGGTGTTTTCCGGTAGCCGCCTGACGAGCCAGCTCAGCAGTAATTGTTTCAGCTCCCTGCATCAGGCTTTCGGCCTGCACAGTCAGCTCATGCATCTGATCATTGCCCTCGGTTACTTCTTCTTTCAGGGATGAGATAGAATGGGAGATATCTTCGATATGCTCATGACTGTGCACAACAGCCTCAGCAATACCACTGATCTGATGTTCAACCTCATCAAACTGATTTGCCATATCGCCCAAGCGATTGCCCACCGTTTCAACCTTCTCTGAACCGAAGTTAATACGCGATACCAGGTCTTCAATCGTTGTCACAACCTCCTGAGTACTGCTCTGAATCTCCTGCACAATATCCGCAACCTGTTGCGTCGAATCCGATGTCCGACTGGCTAAACTACGAACTTCATCGGCCACGACAGCGAAACCCCGCCCATGTTCACCGGCACGGGCAGCTTCAATAGCAGCATTAAGCGCCAGAAGATTAGTCTGTTCAGCTATACCTTCAATCACCCGGGTGACATCCTGAATCATATCGGACTTTTCATTCAACTGGTTGATCAGGCCTAAAGTGTGATCCGTTCGTGAGCTGATATCACGCATCTGACTGATCGCTTCCTGCAGCTCATCACGACCGGTAAAGCTATACTCTTTCGCCTGCGTTGCCAGATCCGTTACGCTGCTGGCATTCACTGAAACCTGGTGCATAGTCACTGTGATGGATTCAACCCGGGCCGCAACTTTTTCCACCTCTTCCTGCTGAATATCAAGACGGCGATCCATTTGGTCTGCCAGATGAGAAACCTCTGCTGTCGCGATGGCTGTTTTGCTCGCCGTACCATCCAGACCATCCACCATTTGACGTAATCTGGCAAATCCATCAATAAAGCGACCAACAGAAGTTCCTATCATGTTCTGCTGATACAGTGCTTCCCGTGCTTTTAGCAAATCATCTGTTGTGAGATTTTCTTTTCTCAGAAGCTCATCCATCACAGGATGTGAGCCACCCACACTTTTTTTAGCCAACAGAGGCAACAAAATAGGTAAGGCTGATGCAGCCAGCAACCCTACCCCTAATCCGGTGGGTAAAAGCTCTGTTGCTAAACCGAACAAAACACCACCAAAAACCGGAACACCCGTCATAACCTGTCTTATTTTATAACTAGCCGTTGGACTCATACGCAAATCAGCTCCACCCTGCCTGCACAGGAACTTGTTGTTGTTTTAATTGTTTTTGCTGTTTTTATTATTTTTAGCACTCCATAATAATGCCTGAAGCTCTGCCTACACGCCCTACTTTAGTCCAAACAAACCAACAGATAGCGCCAAATAACAGCAATATCTGCTATTTTTCTAGCTGCAACGCACAATATTTATTGTACCCGCTAGGGTTTCCACCGGGTTTATAACATTAAGAAACAAAAAAACCGCCTTGATCAGACGGTTTACAGAAAAGGAGTCATCACTATCGAAATCAGGCAGGCACAAACCTCAGTGCAACACCATTATTACACCAGCGCTGACCTGTAGGCTTAGGCCCATCATTGAACACATGCCCCTGATGACCTCCACAGCGAACGCAGTGGTATTCAGTCCGTGGATAGATCAGCTTGAAATCTGTTTTAGTTTCAATATGGCCATCCACTACAGTGAAGAAGCTGGGCCAGCCGGTACCACTGTCATACTTCATCTCAGAGGTGAACATCAGCAAATCGCAACCCGCACAGCGGTATTCCCCCTTGCGCTTTTCATCATTCAACGGACTGGTAAACGCTCGCTCAGTACCCTCTTCCCGCAGCACATAAAACTGCGGGTCATTGAGACGGGTCTTCCACTCTTCCGGGCTCAGATTAAGAGGCTCAATATCATGATTAGGTTTATTGCTGGCCTCAATCTGAGGAACAAAGCTAAGTGCCGCAGGGAATCCAACCAGTGCCTGTAAAAAAGTACGACGTTTCATCGTGCACTCCTGACGTCTATGGGAACATGGATGCTTTAGAAGCTATACGTAAAACAGGACCCGAATAGATTCAATTACACCTGGAAGTCAGGATGACGCTCTTTTCCAAAAGCCCTGACTGCCACCCGCCTGCTCCGGATCAAACCAGTTGAGAGCCCCGTGTAGCGAAACAACCTCACCCACAATAATCAATGATGGTGGCTCGACATCTTTATCAGCAATGTGCTCCGCCAGCGTCCCTAAGGTGGCAATATAGTTTTTCTGGTTGCGGGTCGTGCCCTGCTGAATCAGAGCTGCCGGCGTATCGGCACTTCGTCCGTGGGCGATCAACTGACGGGTGATTTCCGGCAGACCTACCAGTCCCATATAGAAAACCAGCGTTTGTGCTGGCGTTGCCAATTCATCCCATGGCAGATTGCTACTACCATCTTTTAAATGCCCCGTAACAAAGCGTACCGACTGGGCATGATCTCTATGGGTCAGGGGGATACCGGCATAAGCGGCACAGCCTGACGCTGCAGTAATACCAGGGACCACCTGGAACGGCACCCGGTGCTGACTCAGGGTTTCAATCTCTTCCCCGCCCCGGCCAAAAATAAAAGGATCACCACCTTTAAGACGTAACACCCGCTTACCCTGTAACGCCAGGTCAACCAGCAGCTGGTTAATATCTCCCTGAGGCACAGCATGATCTGAGCGGGCTTTACCAACATAAATTCGCTCGGCATCACTGCGACAGAGATCAACGATTTCAGGGGCAACCAAGCGGTCATACAGCACCACATCTGCCTGCTGAATCAGACGTACCGCTCTCAGGGTCAGCAGCTCAGGATCGCCAGGGCCGCCACCAACCAGATACACCTCCCCTTTCACGGTATCAGGTTTTTGCTCGGCCGCTGTCAGGTTGTTTTCCAGCAACTGCCCAGCCTGCTCCTCACGCCCTGACAACATCAGTTCCCCAACAGCACCTTCCAGTTGTTGTGACCAGAAACGCTCGCGCAGCTTCAGACTCGGGAACAGATCTTTGACCCGATCCATTCCCTGATGTACCAACCCGGCCAGACGACCAAAAGAGCGTGGAATCAGGGATTCAAGACGAGCTTTCATAATACGCGCCAGCACAGGGGCTTCACCGGTAGAGCCCACGGCAATCAACACAGGATGCCGATCGATCAGATAGGGCAGGGAGACATTAGACCACTCCGGATGGGCGGCTACATTCACCAGCCTCCCCTTCGCTTTAAGTTCTAACGCCTGCTGCTGTAATCCATCTCCTGCACTTTCTGCCAGAATGACTAACGGGTAAAGCTCGGCCTTAGTAAGCGCCTGCTCAACGGTAATTTCAGCGACATCATGCGCCTGCATCAGCTGCTGCAACCCAGGACTCAACGGCTGAGAAGCGGCTACTGCAACCTTAGCACCAGCACGCAACAACGCCTGCAACTTGCGGCGGGCTGTATCATCGTGACCAATAACAACCGCACCGAACTCATCGGTATTCGCCATTAGGGGAAGCATTTTCATAAGCAGATCTCTTATACAGGGGCTACCGAGCTGATTAAGGGCTCGATTAAGAAAGGGCAAGACTATTTTTATATAACCAAATCAAAGATACAAGAAATCTTTTATAACCATTTTAGAGCGGTAGTACCGATAAATGCACCAAAATTGTTCAGAACAGAACAATACTATCTGACAGGCATAAAAAAGCCTGTGCTTTTCAGCACAGGCCATTTCTTATAGCAGATATAAAAGCAGCAGATTAACCGATAACGGTAACACCACCCATATAGGGCTGCAGAACCTCAGGTACGTGAATACGGCCCTTTGCATCCTGGTAGTTTTCCATTACCGCCACCAGTGTACGCCCAACGGCCAGACCAGAGCCATTCAGAGTGTGCAGCAGCTCAGGCTTGTTGGTTTCCGGATTACGGAAGCGCGCCTGCAGACGGCGTGCCTGGAAGTCTTCAAAGTTAGAGCAGGAAGAGATCTCCCGGTACTTCTGCTGGCCCGGCAGCCAGACTTCAATATCATAGGTTTTCGCTGCGGAGAAACCGATGTCGCCGCCACACAGGTTAACCACACGGTAAGGCAGATTCAGCGCCTGCAGGATTTTTTCTGCGTGGCCGGTCAGCTCTTCCAGTGCTTCGTAAGACCTGGATGGCTCAACCAGCTGCACCATTTCCACTTTCTCGAACTGGTGCTGACGGATCATACCACGGGTATCACGCCCGTAAGAGCCCGCTTCACTACGGAAACAAGGCGTGTGTGCCGTCATTTTCAGCGGCAGCTCTTTCGCCGCCAGAATCTCGTCACGTACCATATTGGTGACCGGTACTTCTGCAGTCGGGATCAGGTAGTACTCGCTTTCACCCTGTAGTTTGAACAGATCTTCTTCAAACTTAGGTAGCTGACCGGTACCACGAAGTGAGTCCTTATTTACCATATAAGGCACGTAAACTTCAGTGTAACCATGCTCACCGGTGTGGGTATCCAGCATAAACTGGGTCAGGGCACGATGCATACGGGCCAGAGGGCCGCGCATCGTCGTAAAACGTGAACCCGTGATTTTAACACCGGTTTCAAAGTCCAGCAGACCATTCGGGGAGCCCAGGTCAACATGGTCTTTTGGTTCGAATTCCAGCTCTTTCGGTGTTCCCCAGCGACGTACTTCGACGTTGTCATCTTCACTACTGCCTGCAGGTACAGACTCGTGTGGCAGGTTAGGAATGGTCAACAGCAGATTGTTAAGCTCGTCCTGAAGTTCTGCCAGTTTCTGCTTACCGGCATCCAACCGGTCACCCAGATCGCTGACTTCAGCCAACAAAGGTGCAATATCTTCACCAGATGCTTTTGCCTTACCAATCGCTTTCGATCGGGTATTACGCTCGTTCTGCAGCTGTTCGGTTTCAGTCTGCAGACCTTTACGCTGGGACTCCAGCTCCTGCAGACGAGCGGTATCCAGTTCAAAACCGCGAATTTTCAATTTTTCCGCAACAGTTTCCAGATCCGTACGGATCAGCTTTGGATCAAGCATTATAATTACCCATTAGTTTCAGTCATATTCCCGGTCAGACAAACTGTCTGCCCAACCACATGCCAACGGCCACCGCAGCCAAACAGCAAACGACACTCAAAATGATGTACAGAATTGCTGCGGATACCCGCCCGCTTTGAAAAAGATTCAGTGATTCCAGTGCGAAGGTTGAGAAGGTGGTAAATGCTCCGGTAAAGCCCGCCATCAGAACAGCCTGCCCATGGGGCTCTAGCTTTAACTGCTGAACCAAAAGGGTGTACAGAAAACCTATCAGCACAGAACCCAGAACATTAACCGTCAGCGTCCCGTAAGGAAAGCCCCGTCCAAACACTTGTGTCACTAAACCGACAACCCAATAACGTCCCATCGCTCCGAATGCCCCGCCAATCGCAACGGCTAACATCTGATTCATGACGACTTCCTTAACAGGTTTACAGGGTTGGGCGCAGAGGCCGATTTAAAACAGCCAATTCACTGAAATCCAAGGGGCATCATTGTAGAGAAAAGATCAGCGTTTCCAAAGCCCTAGCCAAGGAATATTCATGGATAAATTGATAACACAGGCCTTTGGGATGAAAAAACCCGCCAAAAGGCGGGCCGCTCTGCAATTCACTGGTTGCACAGCTTAAGCGATAGCCTCTTGCTGAGTTAAAGATGTGTAGAGCCGTTTGTACTCTTTTGCAACATTATCGCCAAAGAGCGGGTCCTCGCAGATTTGCAGTTTAGCCTGGAGATTAAGCCAGTCCTTATCCTGCATCAGTTCTTCCAACAGAGGGAAAACCGTACCCTCTTCCTGATTCAGGTGGTTATATTGTTGACGGATAAAACTCTCCAGACGTTGATTAAAAGCTTCCATGGAGACTACAGAATCCATCAGAATATTTTCGATAAGTTGCTGAAACTCACGGGTGTTATCCCGGATCAGCCGATGTTCTGCTTCAATCTCTGAAAGCACTTGCTTACCAGCAGGGTACTGCTGAATCGCGTAGTCGTAGATCTGATCTTCTAAAGGGTGGTGGTGGGTATCGGCGTAATCGACAATATAAGTAACAACATCCAAGATCAGCGGGTAGTCAGGGCGCTCCCCAGATTTGAGTCTTACCAGTTTATCTTTAAGGACTTCCAGCAGCCTGCTGAGGTTCATGTGGTCCAGATGCAGTTGTGACATGATAGTACTCATCTCACACCTCCTCTATTTTCGGTAGGGCGATAAACCGCACAAGCAGCTTATGCCAGCTAGCCATCATCACCACCTTAATAACTTTCTTGATATTACCTTAGGGGTTGGCAGCGACACTTTTCCAAAACGCTCTATCGAATATAGTCAGCCCCAGAGGAACTGCGCATGACCTGTATCAAAAACACCTGATAAAAAGGGCTATTTATCGCATGTCTGATTTCTGAAAGGCCTGCCCGTGTGAAAAAGACAGGAATGCAATAATTGCCTCAAGCTAAAAAGCACATAAAAGCCGAAAGGATCAAAACCTGTCAGGATAGCGTTTCAGATCACTGGCAGCATCTTTTTGCGCCAACCACTGCATTTTCTGAGCAATTTTCTGCTCCAAACCGCGATTCTCAGGATAGTAGTAACGCGTTTCTGCGAGTTCTTCCGGGAAGTAGTTTTCACCTGCCGCATAGGCATCCGGCTCATCGTGGGCATAACGATACTCCTGACCGAAACCCATCTCCTTCATCAGTTTGGTTGGGGCGTTTCTCAGATGTACCGGCACATCATAATTACCGGACTCTGCCACATGGGCACGGGCCTGATTGTAAGCCTTGTAAGCGGCATTACTTTTAGGTGCCGAAGCCAGATAGAGAATTGCCTGAGCCACTGCCAGCTCTCCTTCAGGACTACCGAGGCGCTCCTGCACGTCCCAGGCGTTAAGGCAAAGCTGCAAAGCACGGGGATCTGCGTTACCAATCTCTTCACTGGCCATACGTACCACCCGTCGGGCAATATACAGAGGATCACAACCCCCATCCAACATACGGCAGAACCAGTAAAGCGCTGCATCCGGAGCCGAACCCCGAACCGACTTATGCAAAGCAGAGATCTGCTCGTAAAAGAGATCTCCCCCTTTATCCATGCGACGGGTACTTTCTGCCAGAACTTCAGACATCACCTGACTATTAATCCGGCGACCTTCCGGCGTATCTTCTGCCAGGTCGGAGGCGACCTCCAGCAGGTTCAACGCGCGACGGGCATCACCATCAGCCGCTTTGGCCAATAGCTCCAAATGCTCGCCATCGACCTGAAGATTCTGTTCACCCAGTCCCCGTTCAGTATCAGTCATCGCATGATGCAGAACCTGAACCAAGGCTTCAGTTTCAAGACTCCTCAGCACATAGACACGGGCACGGGAAAGCAAAGCGTTATTGAGCTCAAAGGAGGGATTTTCTGTGGTGGCCCCCACAAAGATAAAAGTGCCATCTTCCACAAAGGGCAGAAAAGCATCCTGCTGCGATTTGTTAAAGCGATGGACCTCATCAACAAACAAAAGCGTTTTTCCGCCGTGGGCGCGGGTCTGCTGCGCGCGCTCCACTGCAGCCCGGATCTCTTTCACACCAGAGAGTACCGCCGAGATACTTTCAAACCTAGCCTTGGTCAGCTCAGCAATCAGACGCGCCAGCGTGGTTTTGCCCACTCCCGGAGGCCCCCAGAAAATCATCGAGTGCAGCTGATCACGCTCAATCGCCTGACGCAGAGGCTTATCCTTAGCCAACAGGTGCTGTTGGCCAGAGTACTCATTCAGGTTCCGGGGGCGCATACGGGCAGCCAGCGGCTGCCATTTAGGCTCTTCGGCAAAAAGGTCCATATCAGAAAGCGCCTACTGCATAATCACATCGATACCATCCGGTATCATAAAGGTAAACCGGTCATCAGGAAGCTCTGGATTAAAGCGAGTGGCAAACAACTCAATAGAGGTGCGCTGCCCCAGGCTGTCAGCAAGCAGTAAAGACGCCAGTTGCCCCTGAGAAAAACTCAGCCGTAACTCTTCAAACAAAGACTCCTGGCCTGTTGGAACAAGAAGAAACTCTTTAAACTGAGCTGAATCACGAATCAGCCTGATCGAAAAGCGCTCTTCGATTGAGGCCGCATCACCACTGAGTAACATGGCCGGAGTTTGGTTTTGAGCCTGAGTAACCTGTTGCACAGTGACCTGCTCAAGATCCGGGTCGTATAGCCATAGGGTTTCACCATCGGAAACCACAGTTTGCGGGAAAGGGGTCTCTGTGGCCCAGTAAAACTTACCTGGACGGGCAAGACTTAAATGACCGGAGACCTCCTGCAAACGGCTGCCTTTAGCATCAAGAATACGCTGTTGAAAGTCCGCATCCAGACTCTGCATTTGGGTTAACAACTGACTCAACTGACCTGCTGCAGAGGTTTCAGGAGCCGCAGCATAACTATGTGACACCTGAAATACACACACACTGGCCAAAACCAGAAACAAAGTAATAAAACGTTGCATAACATTCCTTAAATTAAGCACTTACCCCTAATCGGGAAAAGTTACTCCTGCGGTTGACTGGGTGGAGCCAGCACTTCACGTTGACCATTACTTCCCATACCGGAAACCACGCCCGCTGCCTCCAACGACTCCACCATTCGGGCAGCTCGGTTATAACCGATTTTGAAACGCCGCTGTATCCCTGAAGCAGAAACCCGGCGGGTTTCGGTGATAAACTCCACCACCTCATCGTAAAGCGCATCCCGGTCTTCGTCACCGGAATCTGCACCACCACTTTCAGATGGGACACCATTCTCTTCCCATCCGTTCAAAATACTGTCGACATAGTCCGGCGCTCCCCTGCGCTTCCAGTTTTCGACAACTCTGTGTACCTCATCATCGTCGACAAAAGCACCATGCACACGAACCGGCATCGCAGTCCCTGGTGGCAGATAGAGCATATCACCGTGCCCCAGAAGCTGCTCTGCACCGCCCTGATCCAGAATAGTTCTGGAATCAATTTTTGAGGAAACCTGAAACGCAATACGGGTTGGAATATTCGCCTTAATCAGCCCTGTAATCACATCCACCGATGGACGCTGAGTCGCCAGAATCAGATGGATACCGGCCGCACGGGCTTTTTGCGCAAGACGGGCGATTAGCTCTTCCACTTTTTTGCCGACGATCATCATCATGTCGGCAAATTCGTCGATCACCACCACAATAAAAGGCAGTTTCTCCAGCGTCGGCGGAGCCTCTCCCTGCTCTGGTTTAGCCGTTGGGTCAGCAACACGGGCTCCCTGAGCCGCGGCTTCATCCAGCTTACTGTTAAAGCCTGCAATATTACGCACGCCCATGGCCGCCATCAGCTTATAGCGACGCTCCATCTCTGCAACACACCAGCGCAGCGCATTGGCTGCATCCTTCATATCTGTTACAACGGGCGTCAACAGATGAGGAATACCGTCGTAAACCGAAAGCTCCAGCATCTTAGGATCAACCATGATCAGGCGAAGCTCTTCCGGTGTCGCCTTAAACAACATACTCAGTAGCATGGCGTTTACACCCACGGACTTACCGGAACCTGTGGTACCCGCCACCAGCAGGTGCGGCATCTTGGCAAGGTTGGCAACGACGGGCTGCCCAGCAATATCATCACCCAGCGCCAAGGTCAGCGGTGAGTCAGATTTGGAATAGGAAGTATGATTCAGCACTTTATGCAGGCGTATCATCGCCCGGTTCTGATTCGGAATCTCAATCCCCACGGAGGACTTACCCGCGATCACCTCCACCACCCGTACACTGGTCACCGCCAGCGCCCGGGCAAGGTCCGTGGCCAGATTGGTAATTTTACTGGCCTTGACCCCTGCTGCGGGCTGGATCTCAAAACGGGTGATCACAGGCCCGGGATGCACATCCACCACCTGAGCGACCACATTGAATTCTTTCAGCCGCACTTCAAGCAGCTCAGACATGGTCTGCAATTGCTCAGGTGTGTAGCTTGGTTTACTGACACTATCCCCTTGAGTCAACAGCTCAATACTGGGTTTATTACCCGTAATTTCACCGACAGGCGTCGTATCCGGCTTTTGAAAGCGGGCAACACTCCAGATCTCCCCATCTTCAGTGGTTTGTGTTACAGCTGCCAGGCGCTCATCCATTGAGGGCTCATCGTCCTGAATCACACCATGATTTGCCACCGGTCGAAGCGGGTGTTCCTCATCTCTATGCTCAGTACCCGATAACGAAGTCTCTTCGGTTTCCACTGCAGAGTGGATGCCATTTCCGGCCACTACTGCGCCCGACTCAACAGGTAACGGCGTTTCTGGAGCTGAAGCCTGTTCTGGCGAATGACTGAAGGCCTGCTGCAGCGACGGTGTCATATTCAGCGTTGGCTCAGAGGCATTCAGTTGGTCGTCGGCATCTGGGATCAGAGGGTGACCAAAAGACAAGCCCGGCTCAACCCTTTCCTGTGCCAGGTTTCGACGATCCATCCTGCTATCGTTAGCACGGAACAGTGGTGGCAGCGCAGGAAGATTCTGCAGAAAACGTTTACAGCAGACAGATAGCTTTGACAGCACATTGCTACCACCCGACTCCGACTGACGATCATAATAATCACTCCGAAACTCAGACGTTTTCTGCTCAAAGGCCTCAGGCGCGGGAGGCTCCTGCTGGAACTGCTGCCCAAAATACGCATCCCGGGCAGGAGCTAAAAAAGCATCATTCTCCGACGAAGTACCTGATGAGGAAGGCCCCTGGGACTGCCCCTGATAACGGTCACTATAGAGCTGATCACCCGAGGGTGCTGAAAACTGCTCCGGCAGTCCTGCACTGGAGTCTTTCGCTTCCTGCTTCAGCCAGATATAAACCTGTTGAGCAGCGGATTCAGCGTAAAAGCCCAGAACATCCATTATCAACAGCCATGACCAACCCGTAAGCAGAGAAAAACCGACCATCCAAAGCGCCAGCATCAGAAGGGTCGACCCCATCAGTCCAAGACTCGCCAGAAATAAGCTGGTAAAAGCTTCACCAATAATACCACCCGACCCACTGGGCAGCGCACTCTCCGCATGATAAAAGTGCAAACTGGCAAGGGTTGCATTAGCACAAATCCAAACCATAAAGCCCAGCAAGCGTAGGCCTAACGCCACACCATCCAGCTGCTGCCTCCCCAGGTAAATACGGTGCGCTGCGTAATAGATCATGACCAAGGGAAGCAAGTACGCAGAATACCCTGTCAAACTCAGTAGCAGGTCGGATGTATAGGCTCCAAATCGTCCCATTAAATTGCCCGTAATCCCTGAATTCTGGCTTCTGGACCAGCCACCATCATCCGCATTGAAGCTGATCAGCGCCAAAATTAAAAAGCTGCAGAGCGCCAAAATCAGAATAACAATCCCTTCGCGGGCACCTCTGCGAATCCGGTTAGCAAGATCCTGCCCAAACTCAGACTGCTCATCGTTATCAAGCGACCGATTTGGTTCAGGCTGTTGGTCTGTTGTCATGAAACTATTACCCTGTTGGATTGTGCCCTTTATAATACCTGAGCAAAGAGATAAGCAAAACGAAGGTGATCGATTTCCCTGAGTAACTTCCCAATACACTCTTTCTGAGCAAAAGATATGTAAAATAAAGCATTACTTTCAGAATCGATAAATGAGCTGTTTATTTTATGATAGAGCTGCCCTGGCTGAATCCTGAACAAACTCCATGCTTCCCACCTGTAACCGAAGCCTTAGCAGACCCACCGGGGCTCCTTGCATTCGGCGGTCAATTGAACGCCGAGTGGTTATTGAGCGCCTACCATCAAGGCATTTTCCCCTGGTTTAACCCCGGGGAGCCGATCCTATGGTGGTCACCTAACCCTCGGATGGTGATTTTTCCGGAACATTTTAAAATACGCCGCAGCCTGAAAAAAACATTGCGCAAACAGCCATTTGAAATCACGCTCGATACCGCGTTTTCTGATGTACTGGAAGGCTGCGCAGCCGCACGCAGCTATACTAATGAGACTTGGATTACAGCAGAGATGCGCCGCGCGTATCAGGAGCTTTATCAGAAGGGGCACGCCCATTCTGTAGAAGCCTGGCAGAACGGCAAATTAGTTGGCGGACTTTATGGCGTCGCTATCGGCAGAATTTTTTGCGGTGAATCCATGTTCAGCTGCGCCACTGATGCCTCAAAAGTCGCCTTTGTTCATCTGGTGCAGCAGCTCAAAGCCTGGCAGTTTGAACTGATCGACTGCCAGGTTTATTCTGACCATCTTGCAAGTTTCGGTGCGGAAGAGATCGATAGAGCCCGCTTTCTTGACTATCTTAAACAATATGCTTCTACTCCCATGCCGGTGGGGAGCTGGTCACTGGAACAACATATTAAGGAAACCGTGCTTTGAGTAGCGATGCACCTTTCAGAGAACCGCAACTGCGCTTTTACATGACAGTCCCCCACGACTGTAGTTATCTGGCAGATCATACAGCGACAACACTGTTTCTTGACCCGGAACAACCTGTTAATCAGCAGGTATATGACCTACTGACCCTGGTTGGTTTTCGGCGCAGCGGCAAACACCTTTACCGCCCTAACTGCAAAGGTTGCAATGCCTGCATCTCTGTCCGCGTACCAACGGAAGAGTTCCAGTTAAAACGCAAACACCGTAAAACCCTGAACCGGAACAAAGACCTGACCGCCAGAATCATGCCTGCAAAGTTTGTACAGGCCCACTACGATCTGTATGAGCGCTACATCAATGAACGCCATGCCGATGGTGATATGTTCCCCCCATCAGAGGAGCAATATAAGTCCTTTCTGACGATGGATAAACATTTCTCTCATTTAGTGGAGTTTCGGGATAGTGACGACAGGCTCGTAGCAGTATCCGCCATGGATACACTAAGCCACGGTCTATCCGCCATCTACACCTTCTTCGACCCTGACAAACCTCAGCGCTCTTTGGGCGTCTACGTGGTTCTCTGGCTGATCCTCCATGCCCGATACCATCACCTGCCCTATGTATACCTGGGTTACTGGATCGAAAACTGTCAAAAAATGAACTATAAAACAGAATACCAGCCTCTGGAGCAACTCAGGGATAACCACTGGCACCC
Organism: Oceanospirillum sp.; assembly: GCA_048268485.1. GTDB lineage: Bacteria > Pseudomonadota > Gammaproteobacteria > Pseudomonadales > Halomonadaceae > Oceanospirillum. Next base: position 9,570 of record JBLWVL010000010.1, on the reverse strand, counting down.
ACTAGAGCTGCCTCTCCCTTCCGGTAAAACCGACCGGTAAACCGACCGCTAAAACAGCCTGACACGGAGTCAGATATAGGCCAATCAACATTCACAGCATCGATATTTTGAAGCAATAGCAGGCAAGCCCGCTGATGCCACAATGCCCTAACAAGAAAGATTTCAGGCTTTTTTTCGGGAACTTTTGATTAGCTGAGCAAAATAGGGCAAAATACGCGCGCTTGTTTTGTGTGTGGCGTCATCTGATTTTACACCAAGCCCATAAACACAGAACCTGAGTCCTGAAGCGTGTATGCTCTCACCACTCAGGCAGCGTGTAGCACCAAATGATTCGTACCTGTGCTCCGCCTGAAAGACCGATTTGGTCAACTGGAGTGCAGTTTATAGACAGCAGAAGAACCCGAGGTAATTCCTGCATGGCAAAAGAAGATTCTATTGAAATGGAAGGCACCGTGGTCGACACGCTGCCCAACACAATGTTCCGCGTTGAGCTGGAAAACGGCCATATCGTTACTGCTCACATCTCTGGAAAAATGCGTAAAAACTACATCCGCATTCTGACAGGCGATAAAGTAAAAGTGGAACTGACTCCATACGACCTGTCCAAAGGCCGTATTGTATACCGCGCCCGTTAATATTACGGAGCCTCCCGCCAAGGAGGTAGCGATATAGCTTCTGAAAAAGCCCAACTTATTCTGATCTACTCTGAATAAGTTGGGCTTTTTTTTGGCTGCAGCCAACCAGGTAGCTCACCCTTTCCTCTGCCAACCCTGAGCCGCAGGAATAAAAAAACCCTACCGAAGCAGGGTTTTATCTATACAGCAAAGACTTACCGAAAGATGATCAGGCAACCTCGCCAGCTTTTTCGGCCTCAAGTACTATTTCGCCATTATCATCCAACGAAACATGCACTTCACCTCCACCGGTATCAGCAAGATCACCAAAGAGTATAATCTCCGCTAACGGTTTTTTGATCTTTTCCTGAATCAGGCGCGCCATCGGGCGAGCCCCCATCTCAGGGTCATAGCCATTTTCCGCCAACCAGTTCTTAGCATCATCATCCAGCACCAACTGTACTTTCTTCTCATCCAGCTGCGCCTGTAACTCTACCAGGAACTTATCAACCACATTACGGATCATTTCAAAGTTCAGTGCGGAGAACTGAATAATGCCATCCAGACGATTACGGAATTCCGGTGTAAAGGTCTTACGGATCACCTCCATACCATCGGTACTGTGGTCCTGATGAGAAAAACCTATGGAGCGACGACTGATCGCCTCAGCACCGGCATTTGTGGTCATAATCAGCACCACGTTACGGAAATCTGCTTTACGACCATTATTGTCAGTCAGGGTGCCATGATCCATCACCTGCAGCAGCAGGTTGAAGACTTCCGGATGCGCTTTCTCAATTTCATCAAGCAGCAATACACAATGCGGGTTCTTGGTGACAGCCTCTGTTAACAGGCCACCCTGGTCATAACCAACATAACCCGGAGGTGCGCCGATCAATCGCGAAACAGTATGACGCTCCATATACTCAGACATATCAAAGCGAATCAGCTCAATACCCATAATATGAGCCAGCTGCTTACTCACCTCTGTCTTACCAACGCCTGTAGGGCCAGCAAACAAGAAAGAACCGATCGGCTTCTCAGGTGCTTTCAGACCAGCCCGGGACAGTTTGATCGCATTGGACATGGATGTGATCGCATCATCCTGACCAAACACCAGCATTTGCAGGTTCTTCTCCAGATCTTTCAATACTTTCTTGTCAGAGGTGGTAACACTTTTCGGCGGGATACGGGCAATCTTAGCGACAACCGCTTCAACCTGCTCCACATCAATAGTATCAACACGATCCTCTTCCTTCTGCAGACGCTGATAAGCCCCCGCTTCATCGACCACATCAATAGCCTTATCCGGCATATGGCGATCATTGATATAGCGGTCAGCTAAAGTAGCGGCGGCCTCCAGAGCTTCGTTGGTATATTTCAGCTCATGGTGTTTCTCAAAACGGCTGCGTAAACCTTTAAGAATCTCAATGGTGTCGTCCACGCTCGGCTCCATAACATCCACTTTCTGGAAGCGACGAGCCAAAGCGCGATCTTTCTCAAAAATACCGCGAAACTCCTGAAATGTGGTCGAACCGATACAGCGGATCTCACCAGAGCTGAGCAGAGGCTTCAAAAGATTAGACGCATCCATTACTCCACCGGACGCCGCACCGGCACCAATAATTGTATGGATTTCATCAATAAACAAAATCGCATGGGGCTGTTTTTTCAGCTCCCCCAGAAGCGCTTTCAAACGCTTCTCAAAATCACCCCGGTACTTTGTACCTGCCAATAAGGCCCCCATATCCAGAGAGTACACCACGCTATCCTCAATAACGTCGGGCACCTCGCCATCAATGATGCGCTTGGCCAAACCTTCAGCGATAGCTGTTTTACCGACGCCGGCTTCCCCCACTAGCAGCGGGTTGTTTTTACGGCGACGAGCCAGAATCTGAATTACACGTTCCACCTCATGCTCGCGACCAACCAGAGGGTCAATACGACCAAGACGGGCCTGTTCATTCAGATTGGTGGAATACCCGGTCAGCGGGTTATTTGCGCTACCTTCCTGAGCACCATCTTCAGACTCTTCGTGCTGCGAGTCCTGCTCCATGGGAGCTTCGTGCCCTGCAACCTTGGAGATACCGTGAGAGATATAGTTCACCGCATCTACACGAGCTACATTCTGCTGACGCAGGAAGTAAACAGCCTGACTTTCCTGCTCGCTAAAGATCGCCACCAGCACATTTGCACCGGTGACTTCACTTTTACCGGAAGACTGAACATGGAAAACAGCGCGCTGAAGCACTCGCTGAAAACCCAGTGTCGGCTGAGTCTCACGCTCCAACTGATCATCAGGAATCAAGGGCGTTGTCGAGTTAATAAAATCCTGCAACTCGATACGCAGCTTATTCAGGTTAGCGCCACAGGCGTGCAATACACGTGCGGCAGATTCATTATCTAATAGCGCCAACAACAGGTGTTCAACTGTCATAAACTCATGGCGCCTGCTACGGGCTACGGTGAATGCAGCATTTAACGTTGATTCGAGGTCTTTGCTTAACATGGGACTACCCTCTCTTGCCGCTTTTTTATATCGGCCCTTTTTGTTCCGGGATCGATTCCGGTATCAGCCCTTACAGCTTCAATCAGCCTGCTCAATATCACACATCAGTGGATGTTCATATTCTCTTGAGCACTGATTTACCTGGGCACACTTGGTTTCAGCAATATCCCTGGTAAATATTCCGCACACACCCTTGCCTTGGGTGTGCACTGCCAGCATGACTTGCGTGGCTTTCTCCTCATCCATATTAAAAAACACGGAGAGCACTTCAACAACAAACTCCATTGGTGTGTAGTCATCATTCAACATCACAACTTTGTACATAGGAGGACGCTGAAGCTCTGGTTTTGACGGAGCGACGGCCACTCCGCTGTCACCGTCGCCCTGGTAAGGATCTGAAAAGTCATCCTGATTAACGATGGTGAAATAAGGGTTTGCCATGACGGTATCGCTAATCCTCTATTTTTAAGTTCTGTTTAAAACGCGCTTTAGCTAAAAAATAAGCACAGATTAGGTCAAACTCAAGTTTATAAATCGATCAAAGAGACAAATCTCACAGTTTTCAGGCCGCTATCATTTTGTCTCAGAGTTCATTGAGGCTTAAGCCATTCAGCCTTAACCGCAGATACAGTCCGCTTAGCCTGAAAACACTCAAACCACTCTCCTAACTACAGATATGGGGTTAATAACCTACTTATAAACTAAGAATAATAAAAAAAACCGGAAACACAATGCACAAAAGTGAGTTAACACCTTATTTTATCAGGACTTTGACAGATAACGTATATTGGCAGGTCATCCCTCAGCCAACGCAAAGGCTTTCACATGGCCTGTTATCACGGAGCCACTCTGGTATATGATGCTGAATTTTTAATTTTACTCCCCTATATCGCCCGATACAGCACCTGCATCGGTCTTTTGCTCTGCCAACCATTATTTACTTCTACTCTGTCAAACGCTAAGAGGATCACACCACCATGAGCCGACTTATTCTGTTTAACAAGCCCTTTCAGGTTCTGTCGCAGTTCACGGATTCTGAAGGCCGCAACACCTTGGCAGACTTTATTACCGAGCCCGGTATTTATCCGGCAGGCCGACTGGACTATGACTCAGAAGGCCTGTTATTGCTAACCAACGACGGTAAGCTACAGCACCGAATTGCATCCCCGGATATGAAGTTACCCAAAACCTACGTTATTCAGGTAGAGGGGGATATTACCGAGGAGGCCCTGCAACAACTCCGCAAAGGGGTAGTTTTGAAAGATGGTCTGACCCGCCCTGCGAAGGCCCGAAAAATCGCTGCTCCCGACTTCCCTCCTCGCCAGCCACCGGTGCGGGAAAGAAAAAATATTCCAACCTCCTGGGTTGAGCTTATCATCAGCGAAGGCCGTAATCGTCAGGTACGCCGCATGAGCGCCGCAGTAGGGTTTCCAACACTAAGGTTAGTCCGTACCTGTATTGGCAGCTGGCAGCTAGATGGCCTAAAGACAGGCGAGTACAAGGAGATCGACGTCAACCTACCGGTGATCACAAAACCAACAGCGGGATTATCAAAAAAGAGCTCATCGGCAAAAAATGCTCACCCCGGCAGTGGAAAAAACCGCAATCGCCCCCACTCTAAATCGTATAAAAGCGCAGACCATAAACGCGGCACCAGCAAACCCAAGCGCTGAACCCATTTTATTACACTGCAGATTATTGCAGAGAAAACCTTAAGGATTACCATGCTGTCACGTGATGATGTCTGGAAACCTAATGCCACAGTAGCCACGATTGTTGTTAAAAAAGACGCAGAAACCGGCGAAGAGCACTTCCTGCTGGTTGAAGAGTGGAGCCAGGGCCGCAAAGTACTTAATCAGCCTGCAGGCCATATCGAAAAGAATGAAAGCCTTATTGATGCAGCTCTTAGGGAAACACTGGAGGAGACCCGCTGGGAAGTGCGTATCTGTGCCTATCAAGGCCTCTATATCAATAAAGCGTCTGAGAGGCTCACCTATCACAGGCATTGCTTTATCGCCGAGCCCGTTCAGCACCACCAGGATGCGGTGCTCGATGAAGGTATTGAAGACGCCCATTGGTTAAGTTGGAAAGAGTTACTTCAGCATGAGAAAGAAAACCGAATGCGCAGCGAAGTGGTCATGAAGTGCTTTGAAGATTATCGTCAGGGAAAACGTTTTCCATTGAATCTGATTACCGACTTTAGCCACCCTGAATAACCGTACTCTTTGAGGTATATCTTTAGCATTAGCGATAAACAGCAGTAAGATAGCCACAACGAGTTTAACTGCACGGGCTGGTAACATCCGTTATAATCCCGACTGACCTGCTTCAGGTGATTTGGCTCAATTTCACAACACACCAAATCACCCAAATACTGTAAACCGATTAGCGAAACATCATGCCAAACAGTCAAAACGCTTCAGAAACTCAGCCAACACCTAATATCAGAGCAACCGACAATAGCCAGATTAAAGTTATTGTCGGCATGTCAGGAGGTGTTGATTCATCCGTATCAGCTGTTCTTCTGATGCAGCAGGGCTACCAGGTTGAAGGCCTGTTTATGAAAAACTGGGATGAGGATGATGGCACGGAATACTGCACCGCGAAGGAAGACCTGGCCGACGCCCAGGCAGTGTGCGACCGTATCGGCATTAAACTGCATAAAGCCAACTTCGCTGCAGAATACTGGGATAACGTATTTGAACATTTTCTGGCGGAATATAAAGCCGGTCGCACCCCAAACCCGGACATTCTCTGCAACAAAGAGATCAAGTTTAAAGCTTTCCTGGAGTACGCTGAGGCGCTGGGTGCCGACCTGATCGCCACCGGCCACTATGTACGTCGCGGTGAACAGGATGGCAAAGCTACTCTGCTGAAAGGCCTGGATAACAACAAAGACCAGAGCTACTTTCTCCATGCCGTCGGTCATAACGAGATCGGTAAGACCCTGTTCCCGGTGGGCGAGATTGAAAAACCTGAAGTCCGCCGTATTGCGGAAGAACACGACCTGATTACGGCCCGTAAAAAAGACAGCACCGGCATCTGCTTTATCGGCGAACGTCGTTTTAAAGACTTTCTGCAACAGTACCTGCCAGCACAGCCGGGCACCATTACCACACCGGACGGTGATGTAATTGGCAAACACAGCGGCCTGATGTATTACACCATTGGTCAGCGTCAGGGGCTGGGCATCGGCGGTCTGAAAGACTATTCAGAAGACCCTTGGTTTGTGGCCGAGAAAGATCTGGACAACAATATTCTGATCGCCGTGCAGGGCACTGACCATCCTTTGCTGTTCAGCCGCGGCCTTAAAACAGAAAGCGTTGACTGGGTTGCCCACCAGCCACCGGTTGATGGCGAATTTAAATGTCGGGCTAAAACCCGTTACCGCCAGGACGATCAGGGCTGTACCGTGAAACCTTTAGGCAACAATGAGTTCGAAGTGATCTTCGATGAGCCTCAACGGGCCGTAACACCGGGTCAATCGGTAGTTTTCTATCTTGAAGATATCTGCCTTGGTGGTGCCGTCATTGAGAAAACCTGGCGCGATAACACCTGAAGCAAAACCCCGATGCAACACCCGAACCATCAGACGACAGGAATACAGGGACAACTATGAGTTCAAACCGACAAGATCAGGAACAGGCTTTGGCTCTTGCTGGTGTATTTCAGGCCGCAGCCCTTGTGCACCAACTGGCCAATAAAGGCATGGTGGCACAGGATAGCTTTGAAACCAGTATCACCAGCATTCTGGAAACAGACCCGGAAAACACCCTGGCAGTCTACGGCGGGTCACCTCAGGGCCTGGCGTTAGGAGTTAAAACGCTGCGCGGCTTCATTAACAAAGACGCAGACACCTCAACCCATGTCTTACGCTATGCGATGTCCATTCTCTATCTGGAAAAGCGCCTGCGTAAAGATAGCCAAATGCTCAATGCCATTGGCCAGCGCCTTGAACAGGTCAAAATGCAGAGCCATCACTTCTCCCCGACACACGAGAATGTGATAGCCAGCATCGCCAGCCTTTATCAGGATACCATCAGTACCTTTTCTTTCCGGATTCAGGTGCAGGGCGAACCCAATATTCTGCGCCAGACTAACAACGCCGAAAAAGTGCGTGCCCTGCTCTTTGCCGGTATTCGCTCAGCCATTCTTTGGCATCAGCTAGATGGGCGCCGTTGGAGACTGCTCTTAGGTCGCAAGAAGATACTTCGTGCACTGGATGGCCTATCCCAGACATAAAGCTAAGAGAACTATCATTGACTTTTTTTAGTTTGAAGCTATGGTTATCTCAACAACACCCCTCCCGCTACCCGTAAGATCAGCGCCCTGTGAGGGGTTACTCGTTTCTGGGGCTGGTAAAGACTCTATTCAGCATTGGAAGCCAAATGAGCCGCAAATCGCCTCCTAAAATCGCTTTTACCAAACCCTCTGCAAGCTTTGCTGAGCAAATCCGTCTACTCCAACAACGAGGCTTAGTGATTAGTGATATCACAAATGCCGAGTTCTATCTAAGACAGCTAAACTACTATCGCTTTGCCGCCTATTGTTTGCCCTACGAGCAAGATCGTGCGAGCCATACCTTTATAGCTGACACTCAGTTTGAGCAAATCCTAAATCTATATGTGTTCGACCGTGAATTACGCTTATTGGTGCTAGATGCCATAGAACGCTTTGAAGTGTCATTACGCACGCAAATCGCTTATCAGTTGAGCCAAAAATACCAAACGGCACATCCTCATTTAAAACCAGAATTATTTGGTGATTTATTAGAGTACGCCAACAGTCTTGGCAGGCTTACAGGCGAAGTGAAGCGCAGTCGCGAGGAGTTTATTAAACATCTCACGCAAAAATACCAAGAGCCACTACCGCCTATTTGGGCTTGTGTTGAGCTGCTAACCATGGGACAGCTTTCCCGCTGGTATAGCAATATCAAGCTGCGTGCCGACCGCCAAATCATAAGTAAAAGCTACGGCTTAGATGAAAAAACCCTTTCCTCATTTTGTGAGCATTTGTCGCTAGTGCGCAATTTAAGTGCACATCATTCCAGACTGTGGAACCGTGACTTTACCAAAACAACCGTACTGCCACGCCATGGCGACCCGGCATTGATTCAAAGCTTACAAAATTTGCCTGATAGCGACCGGCGTTTAAGAAAAATTTATAACACCTTGGTGATGCTGGGTTATCTCATGGATCTGATCAGCGGTGAGCACCATTGGAAGCAACGACTCATCCAACTGATCAATAGCCATAAAATCGACATCGACCACATGGGCTTTCCCGCTGACTGGGAAACGCGACTGATTTGGCAACAAAGGCAACCTACTTAGCAAAAACCGCGTAAACCCTCGCCCTATCGGGCGGGGAGCAGTCACCATCATCACAACTCTATTCATCTACCTGATAGAAGATCTACTACGACAGCGCTTTTACACAGGTTTTATTCTAAATTCTTGTGCTTCCCCCCCTTATAGTCGCGGCCATGTGTAACCCCAGCCTAAATTCAGGTATGATGCGCACTTCATGAAATCAGCTTATAGAGAGCAGTAACAAACATGCAGCTTTCCAGCCTTACCGCAATATCCCCCGTTGATGGCCGTTATGGCTCTAAGACCGCTGACCTGCGCCCCTGGGTGAGTGAATTTGGTCTGATCCGTGCCCGTGTTGAAGTTGAAATCCGCTGGTTACAGCGTCTGGCCGATCACGATCAAATCGCAGAAGTGCCTGCCCTGAGTGCAAACGCGAACCAGATTCTGAACGACCTGGTTGCCAACTTCAGTGAAAACGACGCTCAGCGCATCAAAGAGATCGAACGTACCACCAACCATGATGTAAAAGCGGTTGAGTACTTCATTAAAGAGCGTATCGAAGGCAATAGCGAACTGCAGGCCATCACTGAGTTTGTTCACTTCGCCTGTACGTCTGAAGACATCAACAACCTGTCCCACGCTCTGATGCTGAAAGGCGCACTGGACAAGGTTGTTTTGCCAACCATGAAAGAAGTGGTAGAAGCGATCCGTCAGCTGGCGATCAACAACGCCGAGCAGCCGATGCTGTCCCGCACCCACGGTCAGACAGCATCGCCTACGACCCTGGGTAAAGAGATGGCCAACGTTGCCGCTCGTCTGCAGCGTCAGGTTAAACAGGTTGAAGCCGTTGAACTGCTGGGCAAAATCAATGGTGCCGTGGGTAACTACAACGCTCACCTGTCGGCTTACCCGTCTATCGACTGGGCTGAAAATGCCAAAATCTTTGTGGAAAGCCTGGGTCTGACTTTCAACCCGTACACCACTCAGATCGAGCCGCACGATTATATCGCTGAGCTGTTTGACGCCATTGCCCGTTTCAACACCATCCTGATCGACTTTGACCGTGACGTTTGGGGTTATATCTCCCTGGGCTACTTCAAACAGCGCACTATCGCCGGTGAAGTCGGCTCCTCCA
>JBLWVL010000009.1:0-119817 GCA_048268485.1 Oceanospirillum sp. | reverse complement strand
ACTATCGAGGATCTGAAACTGGAAATTGAGCAGCTCAAGGAAGAAAATACTGCTCTGGTCTCAGAAAAGGATGCCTGGGAAGGTCGTTTGGCAGAGCTGCTGGGTAAATTTGATCTCATCGACAGCACCGCATCTGATACGACCGAAGACGCATCTGCCTTTACCACCGGGAACGACTCAGAAGAAAATCCAGAGGACGAAACTCTGGCCAATCAGGCTTTTGAACAGGATTTCGCGGAGGTAGCGGAAGAACCTGAGCAGGGCAGCAGCTTCGGCAGTAATAACAACTTCTGACCGTAAGCATGACCTGAAAAGATAAAAACCGGCTTTTAACATACCTCTCAATAGTTGAGCTTCAGCATTAGAGGTTGCTTCATTCAGCCGGTTTTTTACCGGATTAAAAGTACTGAAGCCGGCCTTGTTTCTTAAGCTAAATCACAGGACATCAGCACTGCATTCTCACGCCCCTCTCCGGGAACCGCATAATAATCCTTACGCACCCCATCTTCAGTAAACCCCATTTTGCGGTAAAGATGCCTTGCTGAAGCATTGCTTTCACGTACCTCCAGCAGGATAAGGCTAAGATTTTGCGCCCGGGCCTGATCGATGACAGCCTCCATCAGAAAAGCACCGATTCCCTGTCCCTGAAGCGTATCCTGCACCGCAATATTGTGCAGATGCCATTCATCAGCAATCTTCTGCAGCATGGCGTAGCCCACCAGCCGCTCCTGAATAAAGACCCCAAGCAGGGTATCACCCCGTTGCAGCCCCAATTCAAACATCAGACGGGTCCAGGGCGTCAGGTGGGCCACCCGCTCAATCGGCATGACAGTATCCAGTTCAAGGATGCCAACTTCACGAATCTTTTTCATCTCAGACGCTACTCCCCAGTATTTTCTGCTATCGGCTGCTGCTTACGTTCCAGCAAGCGATAGAGTAGCTGGCGCTTCCCTTCCGCCTGCGTCATCACATCGGTCAGGCTCATCGGATGGTGCAGCGTAATATTCAGTAAACCCTCGCTTTCAGCGATCAGCTCTGGCAAATCACCAAACCACCAGCACTCCTGACCCGCTTTACAGCCAAGACGGGCACCGCCCAACAGAGCACGAAACACCTGAACAAATTCCTGCTCACGACAGACTGCCGGCATACCCGCCAGAGGCCAGACAAAAGGCAGGCTCACCACAGGCTCATTAAAGCCTACCAATTGCAGGATTGACTGAGCAAACGGCAGAAACAACTGCTCGGAATCACCGTGTTCACCAAAATGACTGACAATCAGCGGACGATCACCCTGTTGTCGAATAAAGACCAGCTGCAGGCGCTCAGGAACCCGATTAACCTGATCGGCAGATTTCGCTGCCAATGCATCCATCGGATCAGGGGCATTGCTGACTTGAGATGCTTGATGTTCCGCAGAAGCAGGCGTTTCAGCACCTACCTGTACCGCTGGCCGCTCACTGTTATTCAGGGAGGGAGTACTGGCCACTGCCGGAGCCCCTGAGGTCGTTACCTCAGCACCTGCGGGCTTAACTGCCGATGACGGCTCTGGCGGCACATCTTTTCTTGGACGTAAACGATCCAGAGGCGAGGTTTGCTTAGGCCCTTCGTGGTAGAAATACACAGACGGTCGGGCCCCAGGCAGAGGCTGCCGGGGCATCCAGCTGACAACACCCAGCTGGTGAAGATAATCGAGCCGTTGGTTTTCATTAAGCACGGGGCAATGACATCCTATGAAACATAATGGATAAGCGTTGAGGCTTTCAGGTGAAAAATGTTCCGGTCAGAAACAATAAAAAAGCGACAGGCATTATACCTGTCGCCCCCTTCATTGAATATCTAAGAACCGCTATTACCATCTGAGAAATAACATCCGGCGGATTCACTTAAACAGCAGAACCTTGAGGGTGCTTGCGCTCAACCTGACTAACCAGTGCATTCAGCGCGTGAACATAAGCCTTACCTGACGCGATCACAATATCGGTATCGGCTCCCAGACCGGTCACCAGACGCCCGGCTTTGTCCAGACGTACAGTGACCTCACCCTGAGAGTCTGTACCACTGGTGATCGCATTTACCGAGTACAGCTCCAGCACAGTATCGCTGTTTACAATTTTCTCAATTGCTTTGAAGGTTGCATCCACAGGGCCGCTGCCTTCCGACTCAGCGGAATGGTCCTCTCCATCTACACTCAGAACCACCTTCGCCACCGGCGTTTCACCGGTTTTTGACATCACTTCCAGAGTCTCCAGACGATAGCGTTCGACCGCATTGGCAACACGACTGTCGCTCACCAGAGCCTGCAGATCCTCATCATAGATTTCATGTTTTTTATCTGCCAGTTGTTTAAACAAAGCAAAGGCATGGTTCAGCTCAGCTTCTGAATCAAAGCTGATCCCCAGATCGGTCAGACGGGAGCGAAAAGCATTTCGGCCAGAGTGTTTACCCAGCACGATAGCATTAGTATTCCAGCCCACATCCTGAGCTTTCATGATTTCATAGGTTTCGCGATGTTTCAGTACACCATCCTGATGAATACCGGACTCATGGGCAAAAGCATTTTTGCCCACAATCGCTTTGTTCGGTTGCACCGGGAAACCGGTTACGGTGGATACCAAACGGGAGGTCGGCACGATATGCACAGGCTCGATCTGAGTTTGCACCGTGAAAATATCCGGACGGGTCCGAATCCCCATAACCACCTCTTCCAAAGAAGCATTACCAGCACGTTCACCGAGACCATTAATGGTACATTCCACTTGACGGGCACCGGCCTGAACCGCCGCCAGCGAGTTGGCCACAGCTAAGCCCAGATCGTTATGGCAATGCACCGAGAAGATCGCTTTATCCGCATTTGGAATACGGTTCAGCAGCTGGCTGATGGTATTAGCAAACTGGTCTGGAATGGCATAGCCCACTGTATCGGGAATGTTGATCGTGGTCGCACCGGCATCAATAGCCGCTTCGATAATACGGCAGAGGAAATCGATCTCGGAGCGTCCTGCATCTTCACATGAAAACTCCACATCTGAAATCAGACTGCGGGCTTTTTTCACCGCACGCACCGCCTGCTCAATCACCTGTTCCGGCTGCATCTGCAGTTTGTACTGCATGTGAATTGGCGAGGTGGCAATAAAGGTGTGGATACGCCCGGAGTTAGCACCTGCTAGCGCTTCGGCTGCACGCTCAATATCAGCATCAAGGGCACGGGACAAACTGCAGATAGTGCTGTCTTTAACCGAATCAGCAACCGCTTTAACCGCTTCAAAGTCACCGGGGCTGGCAATGGCAAAACCCGCCTCAATTACATCCACTTTCATCTTTTCCAGATGTTTGGCGATACGCACCTTCTCATCTTTGGTCATGGATGCGCCAGGGCTCTGCTCACCGTCCCGTAAGGTAGTATCAAAAATTACCAGATGCTCGTTACTCATGTTTATCTCCTGCATAGAGCACCGCTTCCTTTCAGTACCCTTTTTTAGTCATCTTATTAGTCATCGGCGAGGGCTTCCTGAATCTGACCCGAGGCAAGATCATAAGCCTTCAGCCTGTATTTATTGATCAGTTATCAGGCTTAATTTGACTATAACTCCGGCTCCATACCTTGCCAACAGCAAGCAAGGAAAGAGAAGGAGCCCTTCACGCATCCAAAAAACTATTTCAGAGTGCTCTGACTCTGTTGACCCATCAGTTTCCTATTGCGCTCATAGCGGCGGCGCACCCAAATCAGAAAGGCCGCTATCAGCATCAGGATTAGCACCGCACCCTGCCAAACTAAAGCCACCTCATAGGTACGCATCAGAAATATCACAATAAAGCCTATTAGCTGGCTACCCACAGCTAACAAGCGTAAACGGTCATTCATCGTTAATTACCCTTCTCTGTTATTAAGTCGATACACACCGGAGCAATCAAATAAACAGCGAAACCCAAATAAGCCGGGAACCCCAGGCGCGAACTGCGTTCTGAAGCAGGATCGTTTACAATGCAGTTCAATATCGTTTCAAACTCACACTCTAAGCACTCAAATTCAAACATTATGGCTGCCAAATGCTAAGAACAAGATCTTTCGCCATTGCATTCTCACTGGCTCTTTTCGGGGCTGGACTTCACACGGCGCAGGCCAGTCTGAATACCCAGTTAGCGAATGTATCAGTGCCAAATGCTTCAGAAGAAAACAGCCTCTCAGGCTCAGAAGAAGCCCCTTTAGCCGTCAAAGGCAGCGAGAGCATGATATCTCTGCCTTTACCTATCTCCCGAGCTTTGGAGCAAGGTCTGGTTCTGGAAAGCCAATTTAATGCAGAATCCGGCCTGACTGGCTGGGTGCTCTCACTTGATGACCAGTTTACACTGGTTTATACCACGCCGGACCAGCGCACGCTGATATCCGGTGCCCTGATCAATGAAGCGGGCCAAAATCTGTCTGAGCGTTATGCTCAGAAATACTTCCCAAAACCTGATATTGCTCTACTGGAAGAAGCAACTTACATCAGTGTTGGAGCGCCAAAAGAGCTTAATCTTCCCGATTCAGCTACAGCACCAGTTGATGCCAGCCCCAACGGCGAAAGCACTAATACCCATGCGGAGCCCGGAACAGAACCTGCAACCGAGCAGCTCATTGAAGCTAAGCGTGTTATTTACGCATTTTTCGACCCTAACTGTCCTTTCTGCCAGCTTGCCTGGAAAGCCTTCCAACCCTATATCGATAAAGGGGTTGAGATCCGCTGGATTCCTGTCGCTTTTCTGAACCCGGAAAGCCGCGATAAAGCAGCTGCAATCCTGCAAAGCCGCAACCCGGAAAACGAGCTGACTGAAAGCATGCGCCTGTTCAATACAGAGCAACAGCCAACCGCAGCAGTAAAAGAAACTTCCCGCCGCCAACTGCAAAGCAATATGAAACTGATGCAACGTTTTGGGATTCAGGGAACCCCCGGACTGGTCTGGGCGAATCAGGATGGTGAGCTGAATATCCGCAGCGGTATGCCGAAGCTGGATGAGTTTTCCGATATTACCGGACTGCCGGAACAATCTCAGACTGACCCGGAGTTATTCCGCTTTCGTTGAGCAATAAAAGGACTCATACCATGGATGCTGTCTCACTCGGCCCCTTTATGCTGTCAGCTAAAGTGATCTACCTGATCACTTCTGTTGTCATCTTCTTTATCGGGGCGGAGCTACTGCAATGGCTAAAGGCAAAAAAGAGGCCTGACAGCACCTTTAGTTTCAGTAACTGGGCGCAAAACAGTTTTTGGCTTGGGCTGGTATTCGGTCGATTGACTTACACTGCTCAGCACTTTGATAGCTATCGACATGACCTGACCTCCATTCTCTATTTCTGGCAACCGGGCTACTCGATCACCGCCGCCCTCATCGCAGCGGTTGTGGTTACTGTCTGGTCTTTCCGCTCACCTAAATGGCTTCTGCTCAGTCTTACCTGGCTAACAAGTTGCACTCTGGTTTGGTTTGCCCTTTCTATCCTTGATCCTATCAGCAGTAATAAACAGCAGCAGATCCCGGAGCTCACCCTGACAACACTACACCAGGATAGCGACCAAAGCGGAACCCTCTCTCTTACAGAGCAACAGGGAGCCGTCATTCTGAACCTGTGGGCAAGCTGGTGCGGCCCTTGCCGCAGGGAGATGCCATCACTGGTTCGCTTTGCTGAAGAGCACCCGGAAATTCAGCTCTGGCTGGTCAATCAGGGCGAATCCCCACAGATGGTGCGGCGCTTTATCGAAAACAGTGATGTGGCCATACCTGAGAAGGCGATACTTCTCGATCTTAATCAAAACCTAATGCAGGCGATCCAGGGTGTTGGTCTGCCAATCACTCTTGCTTACAGGAATGGGAAGCTGATAGATAGCCATACAGGGGAGATCAATCACGCTCGCCTGAGAGAAATGGCAAAAGCAATCACACCAAAACACTAATCTTCTACTCACCTCTTTCTATAATCTATGCTTGAAAGACTGGGGGTACGGCAATAAATCCGTTAACATAGCGCCCTTTTTTCTCGGCCAGCCCCTCCAGCCACGTACGCCGCTGAAGAGGCCAAGCCAGAGAACGACATCACTTTCTTGTTTGCTAACCTAGCCCCCATTTTAAAAGAGGTAACCATGCTGCCCTACACTCCCGGACAAAGATGGATCAGTGACGCTGAAAGCGACTTAGGATTAGGAACCATTCTGACCTGCGATATGCGAAGCGTAACCGTGCTGTTTCCAGCTTCGGGAGAGACCCGCGTGTATGCGACCCGCTCGGCTCCGCTGACCCGGGTATCCTTCTCCGGTGGTGACCAGATCGAAAGTCATGAAGGTGAGCGCTTTATCGTCGCAACCGCACTGGAAGAAGACGGCCTTCTGGTCTACATCTGCCTCGACACTCAGGGCAATGAGAAAGAGGTGCCGGAAACACACCTCAACAACCACCTGAGCCTGCAGAAAGCCAAAGACCGCCTGTTGACCGGCCAGATCGACCGCAACGACTGGTTCAACCTGCGTTATCGTACCCTGCTGCAAAGTGACAAGCAGAGCCGGGCAGCAATTCAGGGGTTGTCCGGTGCCCGTATGGCGCTGATTCCGCACCAGTTATATATCGCCCACAGCGTCGCCAGCCGTTACGCACCAAGAGTTCTTCTGGCTGATGAAGTAGGCTTAGGTAAAACCGTTGAAGCAGGTCTGATCCTGCATCGCCAGTGGCTGACCGGCAATGCTAAGCGCATCCTGGTTGTGGTACCGGAATCCCTGCAGAACCAATGGCTGGTCGAAATGCTTCGCCGCTTTAATCTGCAATTCAGCCTGTTTGATTACGAACGCTGCGCACAGTATCCCGGTCAGAACGCCTTCGAACAGGCGCAGCTGGCGATCTGCAGTCTGGAACTACTAACCGATCACCCGGAACTTCTGGAGCAGGCCGTGGCCGCTCAGTGGGACACCTTGGTTGTGGATGAAGCTCATCACCTGGAATGGCACCCGGAAGCCCCAAGTAAAGCCTACCAATGCATTGAACAGCTGGCAGAGGACACCTCCGGCCTGCTGCTGCTGACCGCAACGCCGGAGCAACTGGGCAAGGCCAGTCACTTTGCCCGTCTGCGCTTATTAGACCCGGAGCGTTACTCAAGCTTTGAACAGTTCGAACAGGAAGAGGGCCAATATCAGCCAATTGCTGAAGCCGTTGAAGCACTGGAAGCGATCGCCGATGGTGAACCCGCGACTCAGGCTGTCATCGCTCAGCTGCGTGACCTGCTGCCGGAATCTGATGCTCAGGCACTGATCGAATTGATTGAAAACGACGAAGCAGATCTGGAACAGATCGACTCCGCCTGCACACAACTTCAGGGACAATTGCTCGATCGTCACGGCACGGGCCGTGTTTTGTTCCGTAACACCCGAGACACCGTTACCGGCTTTAAACAGCGCCAGCTGCAGCGCCACCCGCTGGAGCTGCCGGAAGCTTATGAGCCCCAGATGTCATCCGTTGAGCTGCAGGCACACCTAAGCCCTGAACAATATATCGAAGATGCCCTGGTCACCGATAACTGGGCGAAAGATGACAGCCGCTTCCAATGGCTGCTGGAGCACCTGCACAACCACGATGACGAGAAAACCCTGCTGATCTGCCACAGTGCTGCAACGGCTCTCAGCTTGTCGGAAGCGCTGAAAGAGTCCACTGGCCTGCACGCACCAGCCTTCCATGAGGGTCTGAGTATTCTGGAGCGTGACCGTGCTGCCGCCTGGTTTGCCGACCATGAGTCTGGCCCTCCGGTACTGATCTGTTCAGAGATCGGCAGCGAAGGCCGTAACTTTCAGTTTGCCCGTCATCTGGTACTGTTTGATCTGCCGCCAAATCCAGACCTGCTGGAGCAGCGGATCGGTCGTCTCGACCGTATCGGTCAGCAGCATGATATTCAGATCCATGCGCCTTACTTTGAAGAATCCGGCCAGCAGGATCTGCTGGATTGGTACGATCAGGGGCTGAACGCCTTTGCAGCACCTTGTCCGGCCGCCTCTGCGCTGTTTGCCGAGTTTGGCGAAGCCGTGTCGAACGCCATCATCAGTCAGGATGCCGAACGGCTTGAGGAGCTGACTGAAGCCACAGCACAACGCCGTCAGGAACTGAACGCCGCCATGCAGGCAGGTCGTGACCGTCTGCTGGAGCGCAACGCCTGCCGTCCTCAGGAAGCGCAGGAACTGGTCAGTGCCATCGAAGCTCAGGATGACCCGAAAGCACTGAACACCTGGCTGGAAAATGCACTGGATATCTTCGGCGTGAACAGTGAAGAGACCGGAGAGTTCAGCTGGCACCTGACGCCGGGTGAGCACATGCTTAACTCAGACCTGCCAGGACTGGACAACGAAGATGGCTTCTCCATGACCACCAGCCGCGACTATGCTCTGCATCGTGAAGATCTGCAGTTCTTCAGCTGGGAACACCCCTTTGTTCAGGCGCTGCAGGAACAGGTTGTCTCCGGCAGTCTCGGTAATAACGCGGTCAGTATCTTCAAAACCAAGGCGCTGCCGGAAGGTACGCTGCTACTGGAAGTGATCGCCTCAATCCACTGCGCAGCACCGAAACACCTGCAGATCGGCCGCTACCTGCCACCAACCACCCTGCGCTTCCTGTTGGATGAGCGTGGCAATGATCTTGGCAAAAAAGTGAGTTTTGAAGGCCTGAGCCCAAAACTGGAGAAACTGAAAAAAGCTACCGCACGGGAAGTAGTCAAACTGCGCCAGGAACAGATCCGGGATCTGGTGGATACCGCCGATGACAAAGCCAATGAGATACTGCCCACTGTGATCGAAGAGGCACAGTTGAAGATGCAGTCGCTGCTCTATCCGGAGGTTCAGCGTATGAAAGCTCTGCGTGAAGTAAACCCATCGATCCGTGATATCGAAGTCAAAGCACTGGAGATGGAGTATCTGGCTGTGGCCGATGCACTGGAAAAAGCGCGGGTGAATATCGAAGGTATCCGGGTGATAGTGACCGCGTAACACATCGGGCAACACAATTTAAAAAAGCCGGTACTTTCACCTGAAAAATACCGGCTTCTTTGAGAAATGGTGATCTGTAATCATAGGCTCAGTGTATTAATCCGGCATCGCTACCGCTTGCTCTTCAGGCTCGGGGGCTTCCGGGTTAATCAAACCTGGGCGCGGCAGCAAGGGTTGCATCTTCTTATAGATCACCTCAATCCTGGCTTTATCTTCAGCGGGAAGCTTTTCATTCCAGGAGAATTCAACCGCCAACCGCCACAGGTGACGAAAGCGCCAACGCAGACAAGCCAGTAACTCTGAGATTTCAGACATCTCAACCTGGTCAATCTGATCTTCATTCTGCTCCCCCCAACCAAGCCACTCCGACAGATGCTCAGACCCCATACCTGCCGAATCACGCACCCAGCGCAGCTGGGTAATACACTCTGAAACACCCCGGGCAATACGTGAACGAGGGTAATCAGATGCAATATCAAAAAGCTCAACAACCATCTCAAAGAGCTGGTGCACCTGGTCGTTCTGGCGGGAAACACTTTCGACATTAACTTCAGGCAGCGCTTTATTAACATGAGAAGCAATTTTTGGCTCTTTCAGCACTGCAAGCAGAGCTTCAACATTACGTACACCAAAGGTGCTCATATTAACTTCAAGATAGGCATTCCAGGTCAGAATTGTCCTGCTGGAGCGTTCTTTATCATAAAAAATATCAAATAACTGATCGGCAAGCCCGACCAGTGGTGCGGCCCAGTTAATCTCTTTTGCAGGCTTTTGTGACGGATAGCCTGAACGGTCACAGCGCTCCTGATGGTCTGCAACAGCGTTCAACACATCGTCATCATAAATTTTGCGCCCCTCCAGGATGATACGGGCCACAATCGGATGAGTTTTAAGGGCTCGCCATTGCTGGTAGCTCAAACCGTCCTGTTTGGTCGCAGCCTCTATCGGTATATGTAGCAAGCCAATATCATGACTCAGGCCTGCAGCAAACGCAGAAAAATAACTTTGATGCGGTAAATCCTGCATCTTGGCCAATAAGGGAGCCATCCAGGCACAGAACAAGCTTCGCTTATAGAAATCCGGCATCACTTCCTGCATCACTGTCAGGCGCTGCAGAATCTGAGCGGGTATCGGTTTAACAAAAAGAAGTTGCCGGAGGGTTACTTCAAACTCAAAGTGCTGATGTAGCAAGTTGAGCTCTGACTCACTCTCAACCAACTCCAGAATCTGATTTAAAATGTCATAAACGGTAAGAGGGTTAGCAACACTGATAGACTGATCAAGCTCTTTTTTGAGCTTATGCTGAACCAGGTGCCCTGCAACTTTCTGATTGATCACTGCACCTTTTTTCAACAGCAGGACACCGTGTTCATTCAGGATATCTTCAGAAGCTGTCGCGGGGTGGGACTCTTGGACATCAGCCAGATGATTGACATACTCATCGGTCTGATTCAGTTCATATTCGTTATTCTCTTCTGACATCCAAAATGCCCCTAAAATGCCATTATAAGCTGCTATCGAAGTGAGCTATCTTGCCAAAATAAGCCATCTGTCAAAATAGATGCCCCTGAATACGCGGGATACAATGCCAGCTCACCTTTCCGTTAATGCCTCCCATAATAACAAACTAAACCGCTTTGAAAATATTTCTCGCACTCTCCTGCAGTGATCACTCTAAAATCTGCTCAAGCGCTGGCTTAACCGTGGGGTAACGAAACTTGAAACCAGCCTCTTCGAGTCGGTAAGGTACTACTTTAGCACCCGTCAGAAGCACCTGCGATAACTCACCCAGTATCAGTTTTAGCAGGCACGCAGGGACCGGCATCAGCATAGGACGCTTCAGAACCCCCGCCAGAATACGACTGAAGGTCGCATTACGCACAGGGGTTGGCGCAGTACCATTGAAGGCTCCCTTCATATCATCTCTTTGCGCCAGAAAAAGAATGATGCGAATCAGGTCATCTCTGTGAATCCATGGCATATAATGCTGACCGGAGCCTAACCGCCCTCCCAACCCGAGTTTAAAGGGTGTTAGTAAGCGATCTAGCATTCCACCATCAGGCCCTAAAACCAGGCCGGTTCTTAACAAGCAGACACGAACACCACTTTGCTCTGCAGCCATCGCTTCGGTTTCCCACTCCAGGCAAAGACGGTGAGCAAATTCATCGTGGCAGTCTGAGGCTTCAGTGACATCTTCATCACCATGAGCGCCATAGAAACCGATAGCAGAGCCACTGATCAGCACCTTAGGTTTATGGCTTGCCTCCTCTGCAAAACGAACCAGCTGACGCGTTGGGCGCAGACGGCTTTGCAACAATTCTTCTTTACGGGCGTCACTCCAGCGGGCATCAGCGATCGGCGCACCGGCCAAATTGATCATGACATCGATAGGCTGATCCAGCCATTGCAGAGGATCAGCAGCCGCATTCACTGGCCGCCCCAAAATAGAATTCACCTGATCTGGTCGACGGCTAACCACGTAAAGCACATGTCCCTCGTCCAGAAGACGCTGACAAAGAGCTTTACCAATAAAACCTGTGCCACCTGTAAGCAAAACATTCATCTGATACGCCTCCCGCCCGCCGGCTAATAACACTACGTATTGAGTATGATTTAAAACCGATAAATTTGTATAATTTTTTTAATCTTGTACAAGTATACTTCTGAGACACATTTTCGGATCAGACCCTCTGATAACACTCACTGAAAAGGCTTTCGCAATGTCCGTAACCGACCCGGCACCACTCCAGAATAACAATCGCCAGACACTGCTTGTACTGCTGGCTCACGGTAGCAGCGACCCCGCCTGGCAAAAGCCTTTTCAGGAGATGACCGCCAGCATCGCGGCAAACCAACCCCACCCCGTAAAGCTAGGATTTATGGAGCTTTGCGGCCCATCACTGGAAGATATTGCTAATGAGCAGCCTGAAGGCCAGGCGATTGATATTGAAATTCTGCCGCTGTTCTTCTCCGCTGGTCGTCACCTGAGACAGGATGTCCCAAATCAGATTTCGGGGCTGAATGAACGCTTTCCCAATCTGACCTTTACCCTGCATGATCCAGTGGGCATTCATCCGAAAATGACCGAGGCTTTAACCTCTATTGCAGCGGATCTCGATTTTTCAGACAAAAAATAGTTGTACAATTTTATTTTTTTGTACAATTATAAGTAACAGCTACCTGCAGAGCCTTGAGCACTTTGACCAAGACTCTTCGCCCCCCAACTCATTTGAGTACCGACAGAGGTCTGTTGCTATGACAAACGCCACCACAACGACATCACAATCATCAGCTTTTCCGGATCGCGACATTCGCGTCGGCATCAGTCAATGCCTGCTGGGAGAACAGGTTCGTTTTGACGGCGGACATAAACACGCCCGCTACTGCACAGATGTTCTGGCAAAACACTTCACCTTTATATCAACCTGCCCTGAGGTCGGTGCAGGTATGAGCATCCCCCGGGAACCGATCCGGCTGGTCAGCATACAGGACGAAGTGCGGGTTCGGGGTACGAAAAGTGATAATGATTACACCGAGCAGCTGACAGAGTTCAGCGAGCAGGCGGTTGAGCAACTATCAGGCCTGAGCGGTTATGTGCTGCTGGGCAAGTCACCCAGCTGCGGTATGGCCCGGGTAAAGGTCTATCGCGAAAATGGTAACCGGTCAGATATATCCCAGGGCGGTATCTTTGCTGAAACATTAATGCGTACCTATCCGGAGCTACCGGTTGAGGAAAGCGGACGCCTGACCGACCCTCAGCTACGGGAGAGCTTTCTGACCCGTGTTTACGCCTACAACACCTGGCAGGCGCTGGAAGAAGCAGGTATGACACCCAAAGCACTGCTCGATTTCCACACCCAATACAAGCCTCTGCTAATGGCACACAACCAACAGGCCTATCGGGATCTGGGTAAATGGCTGGCGGGTGTGGATAAATCCAGCGTGGAACAGAAGGCCAAAGAGTACCTGCCCAAATTTATGGCGATTCTGAAAGAGCCGGCTACCCGTGAAAATCACACTAATACCCTGATGCACCTGCAGGGTTATCTGAAAGAGAAACTGACCAGCTCAGAGCGCCAAAATCTGCGCCAGACCCTTGATAATTACCGTACTGGCATGATCCCGCTGATCGCGCCTCTGGTACTGATGCGACATCTGTTTGAGGTGCACGGTTGTGAATATGCCGGTAACTATCGCTATCTCTACCCTTACCCGGAAGATCTGGCGATTGATGGCGTTTAACGCCCCATCAATCTGATACCAATCGAAGAAAAAGACAGCGACACGAATACACCCCACCAGGGGCAGCAGGAAAGATAATGAGCCAATCCCCCACACTTCACCCTTTTAGCACAACAGAAATCGCCAGTGACACAGATCGCTGGCTGCCTATCAGGGAAGTTTCTGAGCGTACCGGCGTCAATCCGGTAACGCTCCGCGCTTGGGAGCGTCGCTACGGTCTGATCAAACCTCAGCGCACCCATAAGGGACACCGCCTGTATTCGGAGTTTGATATCGAACGAATCGAGCAGATCCAGCAATGGCTGGGCCGCGGAGTTTCTGTCGGACAGATAGCTAAGCTGTTACCACCCTTGACCAAACGGGAAGCCGCCTCCCAAGCACCAAACCCGACAACGCAGCCGAACAACCCTGAGCCGGACTGGCAGCCGGTGTTGGATGAATCCATGGCGGCGCTGCAGCAAGGCAATATGATCCGCTTTGACCAGACCCTGAACCAGGTCAGCGCCATCTATCCGGCGGCTCTGCTGATGCGTTTTTTCTGGCAACCGTTACAGGCCAATCTATACGCTGAACCCGAGGGTGAGCGCCGTCAGCTGATGCTACTACAGCTGGACAGCTATCTTCGCAATCGTGTTGGTGCCCGCCTGATGCACCGCAACCTCCAGGCTAAAGAGCAGAAACGCCTGCTGGTCAGTCATCTGCCGACGCAATCCCCCAAGTTTGAACTCTGGCTGGCAGCACTCATGTGTACTGATCTGAATATTCCCGTGCTGCTGATGGATGAATTACCGGGCTGGTCGCTACTGCACCTGATTGAACAGCAGCAACCCCTGAGCGGTGTTTTACTGTTGGGCAATGAGAAAACCACACCGCTGAAGCAGAGTGAACAGCAACAACTTAAGACAATAAGTCCACCCTGCTGGCTGGCTGGTCCTCTGGCCAGAATTCAGCCGGATATCTTTACCGAATGCGGCTGGCAGATCGCTGAAGACTGGCCGGAGCTACTGAACGACAAACGACAGGAGTTCTGATGCTGCCGGCATCAAAAACACCTGTATTGAATCGGTAGAGATAGAATCAGAGACAAAAAAGGAAGCGATATGGCACAACTGGTATGGTTCAGGTCAGATCTGAGAGTTCATGATAACCCCGCGCTCTTTACCGCCTGCCAGCGGGCCCAGCAGGAAGAGGCTGAAGTTATCGCCTGTTTTCTTCGCCCCCTTGAGCAATGGCAGTCCCATGATTGGGGACAAAACCGGATGCGCTATACCGAGCGCTGCCTGCTGGATCTCAAAGAAGAGCTTGATGCGTTGCATATCCCTCTGATCTGTCTGGATGTGGCGACCTTTGCCGGACAAATCCCGGCGCTGCTCCAACTGTGCCAGCGGCTGAACTGCCATCAGATTTTCGCCAACGAAGAACCGGAACTGCATGAGCGTCAACGGGATCAGCAGCTTATCGCTCAGGCAGAACCGGCGGGAATCCATTGTCAGCTGTTCCATGACCAGAGCCTTCTGCCATTGGGCAGTGTGCTGAAAAATGATGGCACCCCCTACCGAGTTTACACACCGTTTCGCAAACAGACGCAACAGATGATTGCCCAACAGCCGGTGCAGACCTTCCCTTCCCCCGCTCCTGTGATTTCTGATGCACAACAGAGTTTGCAGCCAAAGATCGAATCGCTGTCATTGGCTCAGTCGGACGGGGTGATTTTTCAGCCCCAAAACTATTCGGATGATCCGATCCAGCAACGCTGGCCCGCCACCGAAAAAGAGGCTTTTCATCAGCTGGAGCTGTTCTGCGGACAGCCGATCAATCGCTATAAAACGCAACGTGATTTTCCGGCCGATGCTAAAGGCACCAGTCTGCTGTCACCGATGCTGGCAACGGGTAAGCTCTCTGTTAAAAGTTGCTGGCGTGCTGCGGAGCAGATACGGCTGAGTGATCCGGCTGCTGCAGAATCCGCCAGCACCTGGCAGGGTGAACTACTGTGGCGGGATTTTTATCGTCATCTGCTGGTTTTGTATCCGGAACTGAGCCGCAACCAGCCTTTTAAAAAAGAAACGTCCAATATCCAATGGCGCAACGCTCCGGAGGAGCTGCAACGCTGGCAGGAGGGAAAAACCGGTTTTCCACTGGTGGATGCTGCGATGCGCCAGCTGAAAGAAACCGGTTGGATGCACAACCGCCTGCGGATGCTGACTGCCGTTTTCCTGAGTAAGTACCTGCTGATTGACTGGCATGAAGGGGAACGCTGGTTTATGCAACATCTGGTGGATGCGGATCTGGCATCGAATAATGGCGGTTGGCAATGGGCCGCATCTACCGGCACCGATGCCGTGCCATATTTTCGACTGTTAAGCCCCTACCGTCAGGCCGAGCGCTTTGATGCTCAGGGTGAGTTTATCGCCCGCTTTGTGCCGGAGCTGGCAAAGTTACCCGCAAAGCAGCGCATCCAACCGAAAGGTTATGTGCAGGGCTATCCGAATCCGATGGCAGACCTTAAAGAAGGCAAAGAGAGAATGATGGCGGCTTTTAAAGCAGTTAAGCCTGTACCAGGCGACCACCCCATAAAAACCCCATCATAAGAGAGGATACTGTCTATAATTATCATATAAAGACAAAGATTCTTTTTCCTGTAGTGCCGGGCAGTTTCACACTTCCGGCACAAATAGAAAGTGTATGATTGATAGCAGAAACAGGCCGCTAACCCTAGGGACTACCGCTCTTTAGCGCTTTTTCCTATACTGCAATCATGCTTTCACTCGGGCAAGCACTATTTATTGACGGGGTAAACGTGCAATATACCCCCACACGTTTTAGACTATGCGCGACTATTTCTGACAGAAATCGAATAATAACCACTGGATTTTTTCTGTGACCAAGCAAAATTCTTATAGCCGTGAAGAGTTGCTGCAATGCAGCCAAGGGGAGCTATTTGGTCCAGGCAATGCTCAGCTGCCTGCACCTAATATGCTTATGTTGGACCGTATCGTCAGTATTACTGAGGATGGCGGCGAACACGGTAAAGGCGAGATTATCGCCGAACTGGATATCACACCTGATCTTTGGTTCTTCGACTGCCATTTCCCGGGCGACCCGGTAATGCCTGGCTGTCTTGGACTTGATGCTATGTGGCAGCTGGTAGGCTTCCATCTGGGCTGGTTGGGCAATGCTGGCAAGGGTCGTGCCCTTGGCAGTGGTGAAGTTAAATTCACAGGCCAGATCCTGCCAACCGCTAAGCTGGTGACCTACAAGATCACTATTAAGCGCGTTATCTCCCGCAAACTTTGCCTGGGTATCGCTGATGGCTCGGTATCAGTTGATGGTCGTGAGATTTACACCGCAAAAGATCTGCGTGTGGGTCTGTTTACTTCAACAGATAACTTCTAAGACAGAGGGCTAACCATGAGACGTGTAGTTGTAACCGGAATGGGCATTGTATCCTGCCTGGGTAATGACGTTGCCTCCGTGCTTGAGTCCCTGCGTCATGGACGCTCTGGTATCAAGTTTAATGAAGAGTACCGTGATCGCGGCTTCCGCAGCCATGTTTCCGGCTCTGTGGATATCAATCTCGATGAGATGATTGACCGTAAGCTGAAACGTTTTATGGGCGACGCTGCGGGCTACGCATACCTGTCCATGCAACAGGCTATTGCCGATTCAGGCCTGAGTGAAGATCAGGTCTCCAACGTGCGTACTGGTCTGATTGCAGGCTCCGGAGGCGCATCTTCTGCAGATCAGGTGGAAGCTGCAGATATTCTGCGTGAAAAAGGTTTACGCCGAGTTGGCCCTTACCGAGTTACACGCACCATGGGTAGTACTGTATCTGCCTGCCTGGCAACACCATTCAAAATCAAGGGTGTGAACTACTCGATCTCCTCGGCCTGTGCGACCAGCGCTCATTGTATTGGTGCCGGTGTTGAGCAGATTCAGATGGGTAAACAAGATATTGTATTTGCCGGTGGTGGTGAAGAGGAACACTGGACACTAAGCTGCCTGTTTGATGCAATGGGTGCGCTGTCTACCAAGTATAACGACACCCCTGAAAAAGCTTCCCGTGCTTACGATGCGAACCGAGATGGTTTTGTTATCGCAGGCGGAGGCGGCATGCTGGTTCTGGAAGAGCTGGAACACGCTAAAGCCCGTGGCGCAAAAATTTATGCTGAAGTTGTTGGCTACGGTGCAACGTCTGATGGCTACGATATGGTGGCTCCTTCCGGTGAAGGCGCTCAGCGCTGTATGGAACAGGCACTGGCAACGGTTGACGGTGATGTTGACTATATCAATACTCACGGCACCTCGACGCCAGTTGGAGATGTGGCTGAACTTAAGGCGGTTAGAGCAGTATTCTGTAAAGAAGACGGCGACAAGCCCCCAGCAATGAGCTCTACCAAATCTTTGACTGGTCACTCCCTGGGCGCTACTGGCGTACAGGAAGCGATCTACAGCCTGCTGATGATGAAGCATGACTTCATCACCGCTTCTGCTAACGTGGAAGAGCTGGATGAGCAGGCGCAGGGCCTGGATATCGTGACGGAACTGCGTGAAGGCGTAACTCTGGATCGCGTCATGTCCAACAGCTTCGGCTTCGGCGGCACTAACGCCACCCTGATCATGCAGCGCTTTGAAGACTAATCAGCATCGCTGAATAGCTTTCAGCTGTAACAAGAAACCCGCACGATACTTAGTTTTAACTAAACGTCGGAGCGGGTTTTTTTGTGGCCAATTCCATTATGGTTTGATCGGCACCATGGTTCAAACCTCGTTAGAAACTATACCCATTGCTAGCAACAGACAGGATGTTACTCATGTCACCAGCAGGCACAGCCACCCAGAAACAGCCCAAAAATGGTATGCATCTCTCTGTCGTAATAACCTTTATTGCGACATTTATCATGTGTCTACTGCTGATTTTCGTCTGGGACCGACACCAAACTGAGCTTAAGAAATCCCAGGCACTGAACCTAGCGAGGGATTATTCTACAGCACTGCAAGTGCACCTTGAGCACTCACTATCAATTACGTACAGTCTGGCAGCAATGGTTCGTCAAAAGCGAATAGACAGTTTTGAGAGCCTCTCACAAAATCTCCTGCCTTACTTTCCAAGTGTCTCTGCAATCGCACTTTTACCTGATGGTATCGTAACTAAAATAGCTCCTTTGAAGGGGAACGCAGCCGCTTTGGGGCAGAATGAATTTTCAGACCCACACAGAGCCACCGAATCCTTAAGAGCTAAACAAAAAAATAGCCTTACACTGGCAGGACCTTTTGAGTTAAAGCAGGGCGGCATGGGCATCATAGGCCGCTTACCGATCGTTAATACAGATCCGAAACAAACTTTTTGGGGCTTTGTTTCTGTCACGCTAAAGCTACAGGATGTATTAGAAACAGCCCGCATGAGCGAACTTGAACACCTTGGTTTCAACTGGCATCTTTGGAAAGCTACCGGGGACGATCAACAAAAAACGATATCATCAAGCCCCCTCGAACTGGCGGCAGACCCTGTCAGCCAAACACTCAACTTACCCAATAGCTCCTGGCACCTTGATATCACCCCTACCAATGGCTGGCGAAATATAACGGGACTTTCAGTACTAATGATTTCGTCATTAGTGCTCAGCATCATCTCAGCACTAATGACTCATATGAGAATTAACACTAAGAGCTACAGAAAACAGCTCGAAGTAGCGCTAAAAACAGCTGAAAGCGCGACCCAGGCAAAATCAGAATTCCTAGCCAATATGAGCCATGAAATACGCACCCCAATGAATGCCATCATTGGCCTGACAGAGCTCTGCCTGAGAACAGACCTATCGCCGCGCCAGCAAGATTACCTGAATAAGACCATGGCCTCCGGCCGCTCGTTACTGGGGCTGATTAACGACATTCTGGACTTTTCGAAAATTGAAGCTGGTAAGCTGGAGTTGGAGGAAATCCCTTTTGATCTTGATCGTGTATTTGATCAACTTTGGGTGGTAGTCTCAGAGCCAGCAAGAGAAAAAGGCCTTGAGCTACTATTTCATCGGGAAGAAGACGTCCCATATGGTTTAAAAGGAGACCCTCTTCGCATCGGCCAAATACTGATTAATTTAGTGGGGAATAGCATTAAATTCACCCACCAAGGCCAGGTCGTCGTATCAGTCAGCCTTAACCGTGCCCTGGACAATAATTTAATTGAGCTCAAGTTCATCGTCGAAGATAGCGGCATCGGTATGACAGAAAGCCAGCAGAACAAGCTATTCCAATCTTTTTCACAGGCCGATTCATCAACCACAAGACGCTATGGCGGCACAGGTCTAGGTTTGTCGATTACCAGCCAGTTAGTGAAACTTATGCAAGGAAAAATAGGGGTAGAGAGTCAACCGGGGAAAGGCAGCCGTTTTTTCTTCACGATACAACTTGGAACTGAGACTCCACTTCAACCCAGCCCTAAAGAAATTATTGTTAAGCACAAATTAGAAGGCTACCGAATCCTCGTCGTCGATGATAATGCTGCAGCCAGATCCATTTTCTTAAGCTATCTGCACAGCTTTGGTTTTACAGCGCAAGCTGTTAGCAGCCCGAGTGAGACTTTGCAGGCTTTACGCCGTACCGAGCGCCCTTTTGATCTTTTATTGGTGGATATGTCTCTGCCGGATATTAATGGCTTAGCTCTTATTCAACAGATCATGCAGGATGACTCCCTCGATCATAAACCTCGCTGTATTCTGGTATCCGCTTTTGCCCGTGAAGACGTACTGGCTGAGCCCGGAGCAGAACATTTATCATCTTTTTTACAAAAACCGGTAAACCCTTCATTTTTGCTCGACTCTATAGTCGACGCCCTTGGCTTCGCGCCTTTTTCCAACCACAAAAAGGATAACGTTTCACAGTCTAAACCTGCTGAACTCGAAGGCATTCAGGGTGCGAGAATATTGCTTGTCGAAGATAACGATATCAATCAACAGGTCGCCAGCGAATTGTTAACCCAAGCAAGCTTATTTGTAGAGGTCGCTGACAACGGCCAGGAAGCAGTGGAAAAACTTAAAAACAATTCGTTTGATGCGGTGCTAATGGATATTCAAATGCCTGTTATGGACGGCTATGAAGCCACACGGATTATTCGAAATGAATTGGGACTGACAAAACTTCCTGTGATCGCTCTTACTGCCAATGCCCTTCAGGAAGATCGTGAAAAAAGCATTTCAGCTGGCATGAATGCCCACATCAATAAACCAATAGATCCGGATATTCTTCTAAATACCTTAATCGATTGGGTTCCCGCTGCACAAAGGGTGCAACCAGAAAAGCGCATTGCTGAGGAACCTATCGTTGCCGACATTAGTTTACCTGAAAGCGTGGAGGCAGATCTGAATACCTCCGCAGGCCTTAAACGTTTAGCCAGTAATCGGCAGGCCTATCAACGATTACTCAAACGCTTTGCTAAAGGGCAACAGAATTTCATAAAAGATTTAGATCATGCAATCGCGTCTGACAACTCTGAGGAAGCGATACGAATGGCCCATACCCTGAAGGGCGTTGCCGGTAACTTGGGTGCAGAAACATTACAGCAACACGCAGGTGAACTGGAAGCTAGCCTGAAGGACTTAGCTACTGATAACTATCAGGCTCACCGTGACCAGACTGCACAAGCGCTACAACGCGTATTAAACATTCTGAACAACTGGCTTAACAAAACACCAGAAACGTCTCAACCACTTATGATTGAAGTCGATACGACAGAAACTGAAGTTTTTGATGACAAGAAAATACCTGAAGTTGCATTGAAAGAGCTGAGCGACCTTTTGGAGGCCTACGATCCCGCCGCCATAAAAAAAACAGAACAACTGCTTAGCCAGCCGCTGGATGAAAGCCTCAGAAAAAGTCTGCAGCGAACCCTGGTGCTTGCCGGTGAGTATGACTTTGAAGCTGCTCTTGATGAACTCTTATCCCAAAAATAACTTTATAAGCAGGTTTATATTATGACAGCCCTGAAAGAGCAGGAAAAAAAAACCATATTGGTCGTTGATGATGCGCCTGACAATCTCGACTTAATAAGCAGCTTGCTATCTGAACAGTATCAGGTAAAGGCTGCAATAAATGGCAAAGTAGCTTTGAAAATCGCAGAAAAACAACGTCCGGATTTAATACTGCTGGATATTTTAATGCCAGGCATCGATGGCTATGAAGTCTGTAGGCAACTCAAGAAAAATACTGAAACCAAAGATATTCCTGTCATTTTTCTGACCGCCCTGGACAGTGTCGACGACGAAACGCATGGGCTGAACCTAGGAGCCATTGACTACATAGCCAAGCCTATTAACCCATCAATCCTGCTGGCACGAATTGATACTCACCTTTCTCTTGATGAAACAAGACGACAATTAGCACGACAGAACGAAGCCCTTAAAGAGGCCGCAAGAATGCGTGAGGATGTTGAACACATCATGCATCACGACCTAAAGGGGCCATTAAGCAGTATTCTCAGTACAACAGCTTTATTCAAGCAATACGACAATATCACAGAGCGCCAACAAGAATTTCTCAACATGATGGAGCTCGCTGGTTGGCGAATGCTTAGAATGATCGACATGTCTTTAGTACTCCTGAAAATAGAGTATGGCACCTACAACTCTGATTTAGTGCTGGAAAACCTGCCTGCAATGCTGAGAAAAATAGCCGAGGAGCTAGCCCTTACATTCAGAAAAAAAGGGATAGCTTTGCAAATAAACATCCCTGAGGATCTTCAAAGCATTCAGATTATGACAGACCCTCTACTTCTTTATAACTTATTGACCAACCTGCTCAAGAATGCTTATGAAGCATGTCCCGACAACGGTAATATTTGGTTGAATATTTGCAAAGAAGATCACCATTATCGTCTTGTAATCGGCAATCAAGGTGAAGTCCCCAAAGAGATTCAGTCTTCTTTTTTTGATAAATTTATAACAGCTGGAAAACAGCAGGGTATCGGTCTTGGTACCTACTCCGCTAAGTTAATTGCGGGTGCACTTAAGATAAACCTGATGCTGGATACAAAACAACCGGGTCAAACCCAGTTAATTTTAGACATTCCAATCACCCCAAAGAAATAATTCGTTAATAACTTATCAAAAGGTTGTTAAGCACACCCCAAACCGTAAAGCATATCCTAGGCCTACCTTAAATAAATACCCAGTTCAGGCAGGGCCTTGCTTTCTGAATATAACTGAGCAGCAACAATCAGGAATCGTCTATTTTTATCGGTGACAAGTCACTTTTCCTTCGACTATATCGATCTCAGTTTTCTGGCCCACATTCAGCAGAACGAGCTGACCCCTGACCGCCTTTTGCACTAGATAACAGATCAGCATCAGACATGCTTTGTGATCAAAGCGATTGCCCATGGCAATCGTGGTGATGAATAGCCTCATCAGGCGCTTTGGATGAGTCTGCTCCGGCAAGGCCTTGTACACCTGAAACTCGACCAAAACCGGTATCAGCTTTCCTTGTTAACGGGAAGCTGAAGTATAAGTCACTCAGTGATGCCTTGGTTTTAAAATAACCAAGCAAAGGAAAAGTTTATGATGTCTAAATCATCATACTGTCTCGCACTTCAACCGATCTGCGATACACAATTCAGACATGTCGCAGATGAGCTGCTATACCGGAACTCGCCCTCTGCAAGAGGTGCCAGTTTTGATTGTGAGGTGACAGCAACAGCCCGGGTCTGTAATACCGCTTTTTATGAAATAGGGCTTGATTCTCTGGTCGGAGAAAACAACAAGCTTTTTTTCAATGCTCCTCGTCAATGGTTGCTACAACCGGAACTTCTGCCACCGCCCTCACCCAATATTGTTATCGAGGTCCTCGAATCTGTTGAAGGTGACGATGAAGTTCTTCAAGCACTGCAAGTGATTAAAAGCAGGGGCTATACCATCGCTCTGGACGATTTTGTTCTGAACGAAAAAACATACGCATTATTGGACTTAGCCGATATTGTTAAAATCGATATGCTGGCAGATCCTGATTTTGAGCAACTTGATATCTACAAGGACAAAGGGCTTCTGCTATTAGCTGAGAAAGTTGAGAGTTACTCAATATTTGAAAAGTGTAAGGCTATGGGCTTTTCTCTTTTTCAAGGGTATTTTTATGCCCAGCCTTCACTGGAAAAACGCTCCATGAAACCTCAGCGATCCAGCAACCAAAACGCACAGATTCAGATACTTTCAGCTCTGCAAAATGAAGAGCCGGATTTTGCTAAGCTGGAACAGCTACTGGCAATGGACCCCGAAACCTGTGTCGCTCTGCTGAAACTAACCAACTCAGCAGCCTATAGACGCTCGGAAAATGTGACCAGTATTCAT
The DNA here is from genome assembly GCA_048268485.1 of Oceanospirillum sp. Lineage (GTDB taxonomy): Bacteria > Pseudomonadota > Gammaproteobacteria > Pseudomonadales > Halomonadaceae > Oceanospirillum. The sequence continues at coordinate 96,257 of JBLWVL010000009.1, read as the reverse complement.
CAGGCCCTAAGCATCCTGGGGGTGACTCGTTTGCGCAGCCTCGTTATGACACTGATGTTATCGCGTAACGGCCCCTCAAGTCGCCTGCTACTCCCACAAATGCTGACGAGAGCCATGATGTGTGAGTCTCTCGCCCGAAGTACAAAACGACTTGATCCTCATGCTGCGTTCACCGTTGGGGTATTTTCAATGCTGGATCAGTTTATGGACCAGCCTATTAACCAACTCATGGCAACAACTCCACTCGACGACGGTATCAAAACAGCCGTTGTGGAAAAACGTGGAGACCTGGGAAAAATTCTTCGCATCGTTGTTGCCCACGAACGCGCGCAACTTAAACACGCAACCCCCGCTCTTTTAGACAAAATGAACAATTGCTATCTCAAGGGCAGAGCTTGGGCTAACAGTGTTATAAGTGAATTTGCAGCATAATGGATACGGCAGCCATGGATATTACCCAGCCTATAGCAGAAACCGTCAGTGATTTTCTGATTATGATCGTTGGCGATACCCCTGCCATAAACCAGTTCATTAATAACACGCTGGAGGAGCACTATCGATGCCACCAAGAGAAATATGGCAACAATGCACTTTCAAATGCAATCAAATTGCAACCTGATATTATTTTGCTGGATGCAACACTTCCGGATAACTGTGGTTACACGGTCTGCAGACAGTTAAATGAAAACCCGTTGACATCGTCGATCCCAATCATATTCATGGCTCAATGCGATAGCGTATACAGTGAACACATGGCACTAATGCTAGGTGCAACAGATTACATCACAATGCCTATAATTGCCCCGGAGCTTCTGGCGCTGAGAATTCGTAATCATTTAAATGTAACGGCTAATACGCGTCGCCTACAAAAAGAATGTTACACAGATGCACTAACAGGTATAGGTAATCGTCGCTATTTTGATGCCGAGCTTGACGCAAGAATACAAACGGCAGAACAGCAGAAAACATCCTTATCTATCGTACTGTTGGACCTTGACTACTTTAAGTTTCTTAATGACCATCTGGGACATCAGGCTGGGGATGAAGCGCTCCGGAATGTAGCCAAAAAACTTAAATTAATAAGCAATTGCTACTCGGCTTCTGTTGCACGATACGGTGGAGAAGAGTTTGCCCTAATCATAAACGGCTTACTACCCAGCGAATTACAAGAATTTATGCGCAAAATATGCAGCCTGATAGAGGACCTTCAGATTAGTAATCCGAAATCTCCTGTTAAAAATATTTTAACAGCCAGCGCAGGTGGTATTTTTCTATCATCAAATAATTATCCTTGTAAAGAGAGACTCATTACCAGTGCTGATAACATGCTCTATAGAGCAAAAGAGTCCGGGCGCAACACCAGTAAAGTTTCAATAGTTTCTGTGTAATAAAATGACCATATTAGGAAATAAAAGAGCCCTATCCACAATACCCGCAATATGGTTTTAATTATTGATATGATTACGAGGCTGAAACACCGGCACCTGAAGTTTATCCTGAACAGAGAACGACTCTATTAATGTCGGGAAAACAAATACCCTAGCCAGTATTTCTGAACTTTTGAAGATGACAGTATTTCAAATGTGTCCGCTTGGGGCTTTAATAACGAGCCTTAATGGGTTAGCTTTACGGTCTGCATCGAGCAAGGGGGCAGCTTTATCGTCACTCTACCCAGATAAATACAAGGCTCATTCCAAATGACTGATAAGTTTCGAATCATCATCGTTGAGGATGATATAACCCTGCGCAGTGTTTTAGTTGAGATTTTTAAAATCCAAGGCTTTTATGTTGATGAAGCGGAAGGTATTGATGACTTTTTCGCCACATGGAAAGACCAATATTACAACCTGGTTATGCTTGATCTTAACTTGGCAAATGAAGACGGGCTCGTACTTCTGAGAAAAATCAGGCTGCAAAGTGACGTACCAATATTTGTCGTTTCTGGTCGTTCAGACAGAGAAACCCGCTTGGCTGCGCTGGAAATGGGGGCTGATGATTATATTGTAAAGCCGTTTGACACTCAGGAGCTTTTGGCCCGTACCCGTAATTTTCTCCGCCGTATGAGCCATGGCAGCAAAGGGGCAAACCACCCCGTAAAGAACAACCATTGGGCGGTAGGTAACTGGTTTCTTTCTGAAAAAACCTGTAGTTTGCAGTCCGATAACGGTGAAGAAATTTACCTGACGCAGTCCGAATATAAGATCCTCTTGACGTTAGTACGGGCTCAGGGAGCATACGTCAGTAAGATGTCTCTTATGGATGCTGTAGATGATGGTCATTTCGACTCTTCACCAGAGACAATAGCCGTTCTGATTCACAGGATAAGACGTAAAATTGGAGATAAAGATATTATCCAAACGATGCACAAGCACGGCTACCGGATACGCCAAATAGCATAAACCTACAACACCCAGGCTAGGGTTAGCGGTAGAACCAAAACACTGGCGAAGTTGCCCAGCAGCACAATGGATGCAACTCTTGTGGGCTCCTGATTAAACTGCTCTGCGATCATATAGTTGAGCACTGCAGGGGGCAGTACACTGAAAACAACCAGAATCGCCAGCTGTTGAGGATCAAAGGTCCAGATAAAGGTTGCCAACCAAGCCATAAGAAGACCTGACAGCGGGCAAAGAACCGCACCGGTCAGCCCCATCTTCCAATCAGAAAGATCAACTGATAACAAGCGTACACCCAAGGTAAACAGCATCAACGGAATAGAAATCTGCCCCAACATATCCATAGGGATCGCTACCGCTTCCGGTAATGACCAGCCTGCAAAGCTGAAAATAAAGCCGAGAATAGTGGCCTGAACCACAGGCATTTTCAGCATGGCACTGAATTTCGTTCGGTGATCCAGAATATATAGCCCAATACTGAAATGCAGCAGCATTTCGACAATAAAAACCATCACCGCTGCTGGCAGCGCCGCTTCACCAAAGGCGAGAACGATCAGCGGAATCCCCATGTTCCCTGTGTTATTGAACATCATTGGCGGGATAAAAGTCTTCAGATTCCAACCCAACAGTTTCACTATCGGCAAAAGAACAACACCGGAACCCAACACGATAAGTGCAGAGGCTAAAGCCAGATCCTGATAGGCGACCATATCAAAGGATTTATCTGCCAGCACTGAGAAGACCAGCGCCGGAACAAAGACATCCATATTCATACGATTAGCGGTTGATATATCCGTTGGCTTCCAGCGGCCATAGAAAGCGCCAATTGCAACAATCATAAATAGCGGGAAAACTGTCAGTAATAACTTTTCAACCAGCACCTAACCTCTCCTAAATAATGGGGGATGTAGCAAACTGTGTAAATGATAAAGTGAGAGAAAACCTGAACATGAAAGCAAGCCGGAATAAACAGTCGTTAACAACTGCTGTTCCGGCCTGAAATTCATTCTTTAGACAGGATAGCGAATGCCTGAGAAAGAGTACTACAGGTCATTCGGCACTAACAGCACCGGTATTTTGGTATGCATACCTATCTGTTGTGCCGTATCACCCAAAAGCTTTTGACCAAACATGCCGTGATGACTGTGAGACCCGATAACAATCAGGTCTGCCTGCTCAGTTTTAGCAACCCGCAACACCAATTCCGCAGGATTGGCCTCCTCAACCAGGATCTGCACATTCAGCTCACCGGCATCCGGCAAGCCTTCCAGCTCCTCATCACGAAATTTAGCCACCCGCGCCTGCATAGTATCTCGGACTCGGGTCATCCCTTGGTCATGAATCTCTTCAAGCGCTTCTTTTGGCAGATAGTGCTCAATAATCGCATGACCAAATTCACTCACCGGCTCCAGGGCATGCACCATGATGATACGAGCCTTATATTCACGCGCTAAACTAACCGCATGGCGAAACACAGGCCGCGTATTTTTACCTAAGGTTGTGGCATAAACAATCGTGTTAATTTCCGGAAGCATAAGCGCCTTTCCTTTTATAATTCAGACTGCTCTGAGCGGCCTACAAAATTTTAAAACGAGTACTAAGTGCTTCCAGTTGCGCAGCACGCTCATGAACGGCACGACTGGCAGACACAATTTGTCCGGTTGCCTCATGATTTTGCCCAATTTCATGGGCAATATGATCCATATCACGGGCCATCTGGCTGGTTGTCTGGGCAACTTCACGTACTGCATTCATAATTTCCTGAGTCTGGTCAGCTGCATCGCGGGTCTGCTGCTCAATGGCGCGTACCGCTTCTACAGCCTGATCACCCAGTTTTCGTCCCTGCTCAACCCGACTACGACTCTGCTGCATTGCATTAATCACAGACTGAGTATCATTCTGAATCGCTTCCACTTTCTCTGTAATATCCGTCGTCGCTTTCACCGTTTGCTCGGCCAGCGTCCGAACCTCGTCAGCGACCACAGCAAAACCACGCCCCGCCTCACCAGCACGGGCTGCTTCAATAGCTGCATTCAATGCCAACAAGTTGGTCTGCTCAGCAACACCAACAATCAGGTCAATCACCACATCAATCTCTTTTGAGCGAGCACCCAATGTTTCAACAGAGCTGCTGGCCTGATCGACAACCTCGGCAACATCAGCAAGTGCCTGAATCGCCTGACCGATCACCTGAGCTCCCTGGTGAGCTGTTTCAAATGCAGCGTTGGCTGAGTCACTGACATGCTGAGTGGTATCCGCAACCTGATCGGTCGTAGCGCTGATCTCTTCAGTGGCTGCAACCAGAGAGCTACTACGGGATGAAATAGAACTACTGCCATCAACAATCTGCTGCACAGAGGCATCCATACTGTCAGCCGTTTGCTTTAGCTCACTATTACTCTGTACAAGGTGGCTGATCACGTCATTTAAGCCGCTGCTCATGGTATTAGTCGCTACCGCAAGGTGGCGGAACTCATCTTTTTCACTGCCCTTCTCAATCATCTTATGAGTGAGATCACCTCTGGCAATTTCACTAAGCACCTCCAGAGTTTGCTTCACATTACGGCTGATGGATACAGCCACGGAAGCCACAATCGCGCCGATAACAACTGCCAGCAGCACGCTACCCAAAATAATTGACCAACGGGCAGTTGCCGCAGCTTCGGTCGCATGCTCCTGAGCATTTACCAGCAGGTTCTGTTCAAGATAGAGGCGGCTTTGCTGCATCTGATCCGAGATCTTTTGGCGATGATCTGCCAGCCTGGAATCAAGCGCCGCCAACTCTGTTCGCATCGCCATCACTTTATGCAGGGTTGCTTCATACTTATCGACAAAAGGGAAAAAGAGATCATCAAAGGCCATGGCCCGAATATCGGTACGTAGCTGATCCACAGAAGCCTGCACTACACTACGCTGCTCTTCAGTCGGGTAGATCAGGAAATCTTTCTCTTTAGCCCGAACCTCCCGCAAACGAGCAGCAAAAGACCCAAACACTTCGATTTCGCCAAGCAGAGCGGCAGAATGCTCCTCCAGTTGCCCTAACTCACCACTTTGGGCACTGAGGCCGTAACTCTTTCGAACCTGAAGCCACTGATCTAACGTCTCAAGGTAAGGGGCCAGCTGGGTTGTTGTATCTGACAACAGAGATTTCGCTCTGTCATCTTCCAGATTGACTGCCGCCGAGTTGAGCTGATTGATAGCATTGCTTTTCAGCCCGCCAAGAGCACTATCGATATCATTGATAGTTTCTTCGTTCGCGGTTTCCCGCAGTTTGGAAAATTGCAGTAACTGGACTTCAAGATTACTTACCTGCTGCGTCACATGGCCGAGGCGCATCACATGTTCCGACGCACCGGTCAGCAAGCCCAGACTAATAATAGAATAGAGACCCATCGCACTAATGCCCAGAACAACACCCAGGACAACCGCGATAAGCTTTTGACGTAATGAGAGGTTAAAACTCATTGCCAGAGCTCCTTTTTATGCCTACACAGGCGATACTTTTTATTTTTAGGGATCAGAAAGTACCCAGTGCTGCTTTGCAAGCGACACTGGAAACCAGACAATGATCTTTCCTTAGACCCACATTTCAGAGCAACAGTCATTGAGCCATCAAGTGGCTTTTGCAGTACTCAAACGGTCTACTAAATAGATAATAGACTGATAAGGAATACCGCTATGCTCACTTAAACCAATCTCACAGGTTCTGCTGTTAGAATAACCTTCATCGCAGCCCGCTACCGCAAACGACAGATCCTTCAGCGCCGATGCGTTCAGCTCCGGCTGAGAAAAACCTTTGTCGCCGGCAAAACCGCAGCAGGTGATATCCGGAGGCGTAATAACCTCATCAGCACAAGCTTTCGCCAATGCAATAAATTTATCGGCCAGTCCCATTTTTGTGGTGCTGCAGGTAATATGCAGCGCAATACGATCTTTCTTAGCAGTAATCGTCAGGCGGGGCAGAACAAAGTCATAAATAAACTCGACCTGTTCATACAAGCGCAGACGGCTATCCAGTTTTTCACGCATTTGCATCAGGCAGGGACTGGTGTCACAAAACACCGGATATCGCCCGTTTTCGGTTGCGGTCAGCAAGGCTTTATTCAACTGATCGGCTTTCACAGCAGCAGCATCAAACTGGCCTTTACTCTGAAATGGCATACCGCAGCACTGATCACCTAAGCGATCAGGAAAGATTACCTCAAAGCCTGCTTTATTCAGTAGGCTTATGGTAACTTCAGGTGTGGATCTGTCTTCACCCTGATGACGTGCAGCTCCCATAATTCGGGTCGCACAACTGGGCAGATATACTACCCGGTTATCATCCGTAAGGCCTTGTGCACCCTCTGTTAAGGAAGCCTCAGCCACGTCCCCCTGCAGACGTTTTTCCGGTTGACTCATCGGCATACGCTTTAAGATATTATCGATCTTAGGCGAAGCCTTAGGCATGGACGGAGTCCACTGCTGCACACGGTTTCCAGACACCTTACGTGCCACAGATGTGATGGTCGACATTTTCTTACTGCCAACTAAAGCATGCATTCCGTCTGTAACCTTTAGCATGGTACGGGAGGTGTTGGCAACTGTTTCAAAATGATCGGCGATCCATTTCGCAGCTCCCGCGTAACCTTTATTGCGCTCATGGCGCAGGCTGCGGGTCAGATCTCCGGTGTTGATACTGACGGGGCAGTTCATCTCACAAAGCCCGCAAGCCGCGCAGGTATCAATACCCTGGTAGTCGTACTCACTAACCAGCTCTTTCAGACGCTCGGCTTCCTGCTGACCACTCTCACCCTGATCAGCGGTATCTTCAAGGCGATTAATTTCTCTCCAGATCACGATGCGCTGACGGGGTGTCAGACTGAGATTACGGGATGGGCAGGAGGACTCACAGAAACCACACTCGATACATTTATCGATCAGGGAGTCCGCCGGAGGCAGAGGTTTGAGGTTCTCAAGGTGCAGATTCGGGTTGCGGGTGAGAATCACATCCGGGTTCAATAGGTGACCCGGATCAAACAGCCCTTTGAGTTGCCACATCAGTTCGTAGGCATCTTTTCCCCATTCCAACTCCACGTAGGGTGCCATATTACGGCCCGTTCCATGTTCGGCCTTCAGGGAGCCTTTGTATTTCACCGCTACCAGGTCTGCGACCTCATCCATCAGCTGCTGGTAGCGCTCCACCTCTTTCGGGTCATCAAAGCCTTGGGTAAAGACAAAGTGCAGGTTACCTTCTAATGCGTGTCCGAACAGCAAGGCTTCATCGTAGCCGTACTTGCGGAACACCTGCTGCAGCTCCAGTACACCCTCCGCCAGCTGTTCAATGGGGAAAGCAACATCTTCGATAATCACCGTGGTGCCAGTCATACGTACAGCGCCCACCGCAGGAAAGAGCCCCTTTCGAATCTTCCAGTAGAGGTCATAAGTGGCGCTGTCTTCGGTAAATTCGATGGGCGCGACAGTTTCAATATCGGTAATGGCGGCCGTAACTTCTGCCAGCTTCCGATCCAGCTCGCCACGTTCACTACCACGCACATCCACCAGCAAGGCCGCAGCGTTATCGCCCAAGGTTTTCAGAATCTCCGGCATACCGGGCTTATCTTCCACAGCCCGCAGGCCGGCACGGTCGATCAGCTCAACCGCAGCCACCGGCGTTGGCTTCATGGCGGTTACCGCACGACAGGTAGATTCCATATCCGGAAAGAAGATCATCGCAGCGGCTTTCAGTGGATGCTCGATCACCGTGCGGTAGGTCACTTCGCTGATAAAGCCCAAAGTACCTTCAGAGCCGATCATCAGGTGCTTCAGAATATCAAAGGGATCACTGTAATCCACCAGTGAATTCAGGCTGTAACCCGTGGTGTTCTTCAGTCGGTATTTATGGCGGATCAGATCGGCCAGTTGCTGATTATCGCGGGTTTTTTCGCCCAGTGTTTTCAATTCAGCCAACAGACCGGCATGGCTCTGCTCAAAGGCTTTACAGCTACTTTCGTCGGCGGTATCCAATAACGTGCCATCCGCCATAATCACCCGCATATGTTCAACCGTGTTATAGCTGTTCTGGGCGGTGCCACAGCACATACCACTAGCATTATTGGCGGCAATACCACCGATCATGGCGGCATTAATAGAAGCCGGATCAGGACCAATCTTACGTTGGTAAGGTGCCAACAGCTGATTGGCTTTTCCACCAATCACACCGGGCTGTAGAGAAACCGAATCACCCTGGTCATGAATACGATAACCGCGCCAGTTACTGCTCAGCTGAATCAGTACAGAATCCGTCACCGCCTGACCCGACAGGCTGGTTCCCGCGGCACGAAAGGTTACCGGCAACTGACGGGCGGCTGTCGCTTTCAATACCGCGATCACCTCCTGCTCATTATCAACCCGCACCACCAACTGGGGAATCAGCCGGTAAAAACTGGCATCGGTACCGTAAGCCAGTGTGCGCAACTCGTCATGGATCAGACGCTCCTGACTGATAAATCCGCTCAGTTCGTTATACAGCTCTTGGTAGGCCTGCTTCATTGTGGTCTCACCCTGCATCAATAATCATGGCCGCTGATGGCACGTTTCAAAGTTATTCTAATTCGGTCTTTCAGGTTTGGTTACTGGCGCACCAGTACGACCAGTTCTTTCGGGCCATGTACGCCATAGGCCAATGTCTGCTCAATATCTGCGGTCTTGGATGGGCCGGAGATCAGCAGTGCATTGGTTGGCAGACCTTCCGATACCCAACCCTCTGACACCATCACCTCATGGAAAGTGTTCTTCAGTTGATCCTCATCGACTATGACAAAGTGAATCGGAGGTACCAGTGTCATCAGGCGGGGCTGGTCACTGTCCGGCCAAAGCACCAGAGTACCGGTCTCGGCAATAGCACTACGCACATCGGTAATCGCCGCATCAACACCAGAGAAAAGTTCAGCTTTCCAGTCCTCTATCGGCTGATCATAGGCCCGCAGTTCCACATCACCATCCGCAAGAGCTTCCCGGGTATCAACGCCCACCTGAGCTTTCAGAGGCGTCAGCAGGTTTTTTACCTGCTTCTCAGCTAACAGCTCTTTCAGTTTTTCCAGCCAGTTATCCTTGCTGACGCGGTGAACTTCCGCATGTACCGATTCGATCTTTTGCTGGAAGAGATCCAGCTTTTCACTGTCACTCCACTGCTTCTCCGTTACTACGGAAAAGTCACTGGCAGGAGCGGTCAAAGCACCATCACGGCGATGACGCAGTCGGTTTAAAATAGCATCACGGGCGCTCATCACAGATCTCCTGCGCTTTCTTGTTGATTGTTGTCCGAAACCTGCTCCTGCTGACGGGCCCTGACCTGCTGGTGTAGCGTCGTTTTCGCCAATCTTGGCATGGTACGACAACGCACCCAGGCACCCATACCTTTACTTAACAGGGCATCCGGTAACAAGCCCCACATAACGGTAGCAATACCCGTTCCGGAGCGGTACAGGCCGCCATGCTTATGCATTTTCGCCCAACCCTTCCAGATCAGCGGCTCCACCCCTTTACGTTTAGCACCACGACCTTTAACTACAGAGTTATCATGATCTTTATCACCGGCCACGGACTCCTCTCGCAGTCGCACCAGCAACTTAGGTATCGGAATTTTCACCGGACAGACTTCACCGCAGGCACCGCATAACGAGGAGGCACTCGGCAGGTCTTTGGCATCATCCATACCCACTAGGTGTGGCATCAGAATAGAACCAATCGGCCCCGGGTAGGTGTGGCCGTATGCATGGCCGCCAATGCGGGTGTACACCGGACAATGGTTCATACAGGCACCACAGCGAATACAGCGCAAAGTATCTAACAGCTCATCATCCTGGTAGATATTGGAGCGGCCGCCATCCACCAGGACCAGATGCACCTCTTCCGGGCCATCGAGCTCGCCCTCTTTGCGCGGGCTGGAGATCATATTGAAATAAGTCGTAATATGCTGACCGGTGGCGGAGCGGGTCAGAAGTGACAGCAGAGGCGCCACGTCCTCCAGATTTTCCACCACCTTTTCGATACCGGTTACGGCGATATGGACCGGCGGAACCGTGGTGGTCAGACGGCCATTCCCTTCGTTTTCCACCAGGCACAGGGTGCCGGTTTCCGCCACGGCAAAGTTAACACCGGAAACACCTACATCGGCTTTTTCAAAGCGCTTGCGCAACTGCTGCCGGGCTTCTGCGGTAAGGTATTCCACGTCCCGGGATTTTTTGGTGCCGGTTTTTTCGTGCATCAGATCAGAGATCTGGTCCGTGTTCTTGTGAATCGCCGGCATAATGATATGGGACGGCGTCTCTTCTGCCAGCTGGACAATATACTCACCCAGATCGGATTCCAGCGCTTCGATGCCGTGTTTTTCAAGGTAGTGGTTCAGCTCCATCTCTTCGCTGACCATGGACTTACCCTTGATAACGCTTTTGGCTTTTTTCTGCTGGCAGATATCGAGAATAATTTTGCAGGCTTCGTCGCCGTTTTCAGCCCAGTGTACCTTGATGCCTTGAGCGATCAGATTCGCTTCCAGCTTTTCCAGCAGCTCCGGCAATTTGGATAAAGCGCGCAGACGGATAGCGGCGGCTAACTCTCGGGTTCGTTCCAGCTCATCATCTGATGGAAACGCCTGCTGGCGCTTCTCCATCAGACCATCCATCGCCTTACGAAAGTTGGCACGGATCTGCGGATTGGTAATGGCATCATGTACTCTGGGGTGGAACTCCCCGACACTATTTTGGTGGGGCGATGTGTTATGACTCATGGCAGCGTCTCCAAAGGAAACTGGCGATATGCTCACCTTCGAAATTACCATTCTGGCCCTGGCTTTCCATCTGCTCAGCCGCACCGGTAATATTCATCATGCAGCCACAGTCACTGGTGATCATGGCGTCAGCACCGGTGGCAGCAATCGCTGCGACTTTATCGGTCACCATCGCTTCGGATATTTCAGGGTGACGCACCGAGAAGGCTCCGCCAAAACCACAGCACTCTTTAACCCGTACCGGCTCAACCACTTCAACATTAACCATCTTATTCAGCAGCGCAGGCCCCACATCACCCAGCCCCATCTCACGGCGAGCACTGCAGGAGGTATGCATCGCCACTTTAATCGGTTCACCTTTATCTTCGATCTGGATATGACAAACGTGCAGCAGGAACTCAGTCAGCTCATAAACACGGGAGGCGATATTTTTCGCCAACTCTTCTTCCGGATGGCCGGCGAACAGCTCCGGGTAATGCTCCCGCATCATGCCGGCACAGGAGCCGGATGGCAGTACGATCAGGTAATTTTCAGGAAACAACGTCAACTGAGCGGCGGCCACTTCACGGGCCTGATCATGATAACCTGAGGTATAAGCAGGCTGGCCACAGCAAGTCTGATCCTGAGGAAAAATAACCTCAATGCCTTCACGCTCTAACAACTGGATACCGGCCATGCCGGCATCAGGATAGAAAAGATCCACCAGACAAGTACCAAAGAAGTAAACCTTCTTAGGCTTTGGGGGATAAAGCTTAATACTGCTCATCGCTAAATCACTCATATTATTCAGCCCTGCCGGAGCAGTGCTATTTATGTCGTAGCATCCTGGTAAGTCAGGCCGTTGAGCATCCGGGATGCCGGCACTGTGTCCTTGAGGTTATATTTCTGTCAGTTTTTCCGCTGACCTGGGTGGAAAACACTAAACATACAAAAGACAGAGATGCTTAGTGCCTCAGGTAGCCTGCCCTCGGGCGGGAGCAGGCTTTAAATCACCCTGCTACTTAACCGTATGCCATAGCCGGAAGCCACAGCACCAGCTCAGGCCAGGCAACAATAATTGCCAGTGCCAGCAGCTGAATCATGATAAAAGGTACAACACCTTTGTAGATATCAGACAGCTTGACATCCGGAGGGCAAACACCTTTCAGGTAGAATATAGAGAAGCCCACGGGAGGGGTCAGGAAGGACGTCTGCAAGGCCATCGCCACTAACATCACAAACCAAACCAGCTCAGGATTATCCACAACGCCGTAACCATCAATATCCAGGCCCAGAGCAGAGATCACAGGAGCGAGCAAAGGTAGCGCAATCAGAGTGATCTCGATCCAGTCCAGAAAGAACCCCAGCAGGAAGATGATCGCCAGTACACAGGCAATAATGCCGTAAGTACCAAATGGCAGGCTCGTCAGCCAATGCTCAATCAACTCATCACCACCTAGTTCTCGCAGCACCAGAGCAAAACAGGTCGCACCCAGGAATACCGCAAAGATATAAGCCGTGGTGTTATAAGAACCCTGCGCCACTTCTTTAAAGACCTTGAAGTTCAGCTTTTTGTTGTGCCATGCCAGTAGGGTCGCACCCAGCGCACCAACACCAGATGCTTCTGTCGCCGTTGCTATTCCGGCAAAAATTGATCCCAGTACCGCCACAATCAAAGCAACCGGAGGCAGAATACTTTTGAACACCGCCAGAATCATCTGCATCTCAACCGGCTTGGCATCCGCAGGCAAAGGTGCTGCCGAAGGCTTAAAAATACCGACGGACAGAATAAAAACGACATACATAAAGCCCAGCATCAGGCCTGGGATTACTGCGCCCATAAACAGGTCACCCACGGACAGCGCCAGCTGATCCGCCATAATCACCAGCATGATGGATGGTGGAATCAGAATGCCCAGTGTACCGGCAGAGGCAATGGTGCCCAGTGCCAACGGTTTGGAGTATTTCTGCTCCAGCATCGCAGGCAATGACATCAGCCCCAACAGCACAACAGACGCGCCAACAATACCGGTGGAAGCCGCCAGAATAATACCGATCAGGGTCACAGTAATCGCCAGGCCACCACGAACACGGCCAAACAGCTGCTGAATCGAATTCATCAGCTTTTCAGCAACACCGGAACGGTCCAACATGATCCCCATAAAGATAAACATGGGCAGGGCCACCATGACCCAGTTATCCATGATCTTATATATTCGGTTCACCACCAGACTCAGGGTGAGCATATCCAGACCGGTAAAGGTATCCAGATAGATATCTGACAGATAACCAATAAAGGCAAACGCTACACCAACGCCACCCAGAACAAATGCCACCGGGAAACCGGTGAACAGCAACGCGATGAAGCTAAGGAACATCGCGATGACAAGAATCTCATTTACTTCCATCTGACGAACCCCTTATTCACCTTTTATCAGACCAACCACATCACGCATCAGGCGTGACAGGCCAGCCAGAAACAACAAACCAAAACTCAGCGGAATAACCGACTTAATAATCCAGCGATAGGGTAAACCCGTTGGAGATGCCGAGCTTTCATTGATTCGCCAGGAGTCATAAACAAACGGCAGACTGGAGTCGAACACCACGTAGATAAAGGGAAACATCAGAAACAGAATGCCAAAAATTTCCCATAAGTGTTGCGCTCGATGACTTAGTCGCGCGTGGAAAAGATCAACCCGAATATGAGAATTGGTCACTTGAGCATAGGAGATACCAAACATCACACCAACGGCATAGAGATGCCACTGCAGCTCCTCCAGCACAACAAGACCATGATTAAAGCCATAACGCAGAACAACCTGCACAATAATGACCGCCATAAGCACGACATAAGCCCAAGCGAAAACTTTGCCTGCTGACAGGACTATTTTGTCCAAAAAATCAGCCAGAGGCACATTTACCTTGGGAGAGGACGTTGTGTGAGACACAGCCACGCTCCTGAAAACATCTTTGGGGGATTGATGGCACTAATAATAAGGCCGGATTTGATTAACCTCTTGCCGGTAAAACCGGCAGGCAAGGTGCTTTTATTCAATCACAGGACAGATTACTAAGCACTTCCCCCTTATTGGGTTAAGGCACCAGAGGTAAACCTCTGGCGCCTCAGTGCTTCAGACATCAGCATATAGGTACTGAGCCTGACTCATTGGATTACTTCTGACGCGGCAGGTAACCGTTACTACCCCATAGTTTGTAGTCTTCACGGAAACCGTTCAGGTCATCCCACACCTTTTTGAAAAAGGCATCATCGGCTGCTTCTTCCTTGGCAACATCAACCCATGCTGCCCGGAAAGCTTCCAGCATAGTGTCGTTCCATTTCATAATTTTCACGTTGTTCTTCTCAACGTTCTCTTTCATTACAGCAAACTGTTTCGCCTCGCCTTCTGCAAAGGAGTCAGTCATGGATGCCTTGCACACCTGATTCATCACGGCCTGCTGGGACTCTGACATCTGATTCCAGGTGTCCTTATTCAGCAGCAGCTCAAATATCGTCGATTGCTGATGCCAACCAGGGAAGTAGTTATATTTGGCAATTTTGTGGAAGCCTACACGGGTATCAACAGCGGGCATGGAAAACTCTGTGGCATCAATTGCACCTTTTTCCAGCGCTGGGAAAATTTCTGAACCTGGCAGCAGAGACGTAGAAACACCCAGTTTTTCCATCACTTTGGCACCCAGACCAAAGAAACGCATACGCAAACCCTGTAAATCTTCCGGTTTTTCAATCGGCTTCGCAAACCAGCCAGATGTTTCCGGTGGATTGATCGCACAAGGCAGGACTTTTACGTTATAGCCCGCCTGGTCATACATCTCCTGATACAGTTTCAAGCCGTTACCGTAGTACATCCACGCCATGTACTCACCAGCATCAGGACCGAAAGGAACCGCTGAAAAGATTGGAGAAGCAGGAATCTTACCCGCCCAGTAACCAGCCGTTGTATAGCCTGCATTGATTTTACCGCGGGAAACCGCATCCAGAATTTCAAACGGAGCCACCAGTTTACCCGGCTCATAGACCTTCATACGAATGCTGTTATTGGAAACCAGCTTCACTTGCTCAGCCACTTTAGGAATAGGTGAGCCAAGACCCGGCAGACTGGTTGCAAATGCCACCGGCACTTTCAAAAGAATTTTTTTATCGGCAGCCTGAGCTTCCAGCGCAATACCGGCCAGAGCAACAGACACGGAAGCAGCCGTCAGGGTGGCTTTCATTATTTTTTTCATGATCGATTCCCGAGCATTTGGATTTGTTTATTGTTATCAGTCACCGGAATACTCTGCCCTGCCCATAACGGCAATCTGCAACTATTGCAGCCAACAGCATGTGCATGTTTCCGATGTATCCTCAATAGAATCAAATTGGTCAAACCAATTTACAAGATCCTGACAGCAAAGATAGAGACCTTCTCTGCCTTTTGTCAAATCTCTTTGCACCATAATGCATCCCATACCACTGGCTACGCCCTTCAATGGTGCCCAAAGAAAGAAAAAAACAAGAATATTCACCAGTACAGCTTTGAAATAAGCCTTATTAATGCCTAATAACGACCACATACAGAAATATTATCTTTTTTGACAATCCCGGTTAGCGATGGCTTCTGTACTCAGCTCAGACATCACATTTGACAGCTCTTAATATTATAACTAGCATTGGTATTACCAATTTCAATCAACCGTTTTAAAGCATAAAAGCAAGGCCGCTCATCACTAACCAGTGATCGTCCTGCAGCCTTTTATATTCAACCGCTGACTGCATAGCAGCCCATTTAGGTTTACCAATCGTGGAAAGCAGCAACTACCGCCGGGTGAAACAACCCAAGATTTCTGACATCATCATGCAGCAACTGGAAAGCATGATTCTTGAAGGAACATTTAAACCGGGGCAAAAATTGCCACCGGAGCGGGAGCTTGCAACCCAGTTTGAAGTCTCACGTCCCTCCTTGCGTGAGGCCATTCAGAAGCTGGTTGCCCGAGGTCTTCTATTCAGCCGCCATGGCGGTGGCACCTATGTTTCTGAGCAACTGGGCACCTCGTTTACCGACCCTCTGCAGGACCTGCTTAGCTCGCACAACGAGTTTCTCTATGATCAGCTGGAGTTCCGCGATGCCCTTGAAGGTATCTCAGCCTACTACGCTGCCATGCGCAGTACCGAAGCCGATAAAGAGATGCTGACCAAGCGTTTTAACAACCTGATGCAGGTTTACGAAAAAAACGACCCGGTTCTTGAAGCCAAAGTTGATGCCGAATTTCATATGGCAATTGCTGAAGCTGCCCACAATGTCGTGTTACTGCACACTCTGCGCGGCCTGTTTAACATGCTGGAAAAAAGCATTGTCGCTAATCTGAAAAACCTGTTTGAAAGGAAGGAGTCCCGTCCGGTTCTCCTTGATCAGCATAAAGCGATGTACGATGCCATCATGGAAGGTAACCCGGAAAAAGCACGGGCTATGGCCCACGAACACCTGGTCTTTGTTGAAGATAGCTTGCTGGAAATGAGCCGACAGGAAACACGTGTTGAACGCTCACTTCGCCGGGCACAAACACAGCCGGTTTAACGACGATGGCACCAACGCACACCGGAGACTCTAACGACAGCCACAGTTTGCTCAGCAGCGCGGGCATGTTGTTGCTGTTTATTTTTATTATCTGGCAGGTCGCAGCCTGGACAGAGCACTACGAACTGAGCCAGCTTGAATCTCAGGCCAGTAATGAACTCACCCTGAATATCGCCAGCCTCAGAGGTAAGCTTGATAAGTATGAATTTCTGCCAGAGATTTTAGTCAACAAACAAAATCTTGCGGGTATCTTAAGAGAGCCGAAACCTGACAGCATTCAGCAGCTCAACGCCATTCTGAAAAACTTCAAGCAGATCACAGATGTCTCTGATATCTACCTGTTAGATGAAGAAGGCACCACCATTGCCGCCAGCAACTGGCAAAATCCTAAAAGCTTTATTGGCCAGAATTTCAGCTACCGTCCCTACTACCGGCAGGCAATCAACGGGCAGTCCGGGCGTTTTTATGGCCTGGGAACAACATCAGGCGAACGGGGCTACTACTTTTCTTACCCCGTATTCAGCGGCCCATCCCCCATCGGTGTTCTTGTGGTCAAGATTGTGGTGAAAAACCTCGAAATACCCTGGAAAGACCCGAGGACAGAATTTATTGTGACAGACCCGGACGGTATTATTTTTATTACCAGCCGCCGGGAGTGGCTGCTGCACAGCATTCATAACCTCAGCAATCATGATCTCGAACGGATTCACACATCGAAACGCTACGGAGAGCAAGATATTAAACCGCTGGCTTACCGGGTTGCACAGACATTTGGCCAGGGCTTGCTGGTTAAGATCGCATCAGACCAGGACGCTGACACTATTCAGGTCAACACTTACCTGCAGCTTAATCGCGCTATGCCAAATGCAGGATGGCATCTGCATATTCTGAAAAACACCCAAAATGTCCGTACTGAAATTCTGAAAAACAGCCTGTTGGCAGCGGGCATCTATATGGTGCTGGTATTACTGACCCTATACAGCCTGCAACGCCAGCGCATTCAGCGGGAACGGGTGCGCCACGACCGGGAAACCAAAAAAGCTCTTGAGGCTAACGAAGCCCGTATCCGGGCCATTCTGGACAATACCAAAGCAGGTATTATCACCATGGATCGCACCGGCAAGGTGGACTACATCAACCCCACTGCCGAGGCACTTTTTGGCTACCAGCTCCATGAGCTGCACGGCCATAACTTTAGTGATCTGATCCACCAGAATCACAAGCAACACAGCCAGCAGGCTCTTATTGCCGCCAGTAGTCATCCCATTGAAGTACTTGGTTTACGAAAAGACCGCCAGACCGTTCCTGTAGAGATGATCATCAGCATGATGAGCCGCAGTCAGGGGTCAGATTATATGATCACTCTGCATGATATCACCGAGAGAAAACAGCATGAGGAAGCTCTTCAGGCAGCTTACGATGAGATGGAAAGCAGAGTTGTTGAGCGAACTCAGGATCTGACCGAAACCAATGACAGACTTAAGCAGGAAATTGAGCAGCACCGCCACACAGCAGAAACCCTGCAGAAAACTCAGGATGAGTTAATTCAGGCAGCAAAGCTTGCCGTGCTGGGCCAGATGAGTGCCAGTATCAATCACGAGCTTAATCAGCCTCTCGCCGCCATTCGCGCTTATGCAGAAAACAGCATAACCTTTATCCAGCGAGGGCAACCTGACATGGCCCGGGATAACCTTAATCAAATTGTCGAGCTAACAGACCGTATGGCAACTATCAGCGCTCAGCTGAAACTCTTTGCCCGTAAGAGTGAAGGTCAGCTGGCGATCGTCTCAGTACAAGCAACTATTCAATACGCCCTGCGGCTTTTCAGACCCCAGCTGGAAAAAGAACAAATTACACTCAATATCGCACTACCGGATCAGGAGCTTTTTGTCCGCGCTGATGCTGTGCGCCTTGAGCAGGTCATTGTTAATCTCATTAGCAATGCACTTCTTGCTGTATCTGACCACCATGAAAAACGCATCACCGTCAGCCTGAAGCAGGATCAGCTGAATGATAAAGACCAAGCGGTTATTGATGTCGCTGACAGTGGCGCAGGTATCACTGTTAAAAATCTGCACCAGATTTTTAACCCTTTTTTCAGCACACGGGAAGGCGGGAAGGGCCTGGGGCTTGGCTTATCAATCTCCTACCGGATCATCAGCGATTTTGGTGGTAATATTACCGCCTTTAACCGCCCGGAAGGCGGCGCCACTCTGAGAGTGACTCTGCCCATTGCTGAAGCCTCCGAGCTCAATAGCAGGTCTTCAGTTTGCCTCCCGGAAAAAACCTCCTATCGATAGCAGCGAGAATTGTATGAGCCAGGCATCCGGCGTTTTTGTGATTGATGACGAGAAACACCTACGGATAACAGTGGCTCAGACGCTTTCTCTGGCTGGCTATACCCCCAAAAGCTTTGACAATGCAGAGCATGCGCTGCAACAGTTAACACCAGATTGGGATGGTGTCATTATCTCAGATATCCGCATGCCAGGCATGGATGGACTTGAGTTTATGCGCGAAGCTCTGCGCATTGATCGTGACATTCCTGTCATTCTGATTTCCGGTCATGGTGATATCTCCATGGCGGTCAATGCGATTCGTGAAGGGGCTTACGACTTCCTTGAAAAACCCTTTTCCAATGAGCTGTTGCTGGATGTGGTCAAACGGGCGGAAGAGAAGCGTCGCCTGACACTGGAAAACCGCCAGCTTAAGCAGGATCTGGAAGTCCATAGCGCCCCCGGCCCTCGTATCATAGGTAAAACCCGGGTCATGCAGCAGCTATTGAAAATGGCCAGACAGGTCTCTCCACTTCAGACCGATGTTCTCCTGTTTGGTGAAACCGGCGCAGGTAAAGATCAGATCGCCCGTTTTATGCACGAGCATAGCCCCCGTCAGGGCAAAAACTACGTTGCTATCAACTGCGGTGCAGTGCCGGAATCTATTATTGAATCCGAACTATTCGGTCATGAACCCGGTGCATTTACCGGTGCCCAGAAACGCCGTATCGGTAAGTTTGAACATGCCAACGGCGGCACCCTGTTTTTGGATGAGATCGAAAGCATGCCTCTCTCCCTGCAGGTAAAGCTGCTGAGGGTATTGCAGGAACGGTACATTGAGCGACTGGGCAGTAATGAATTGATACCCTTAGATATTCGCATCATCGCCGCCACTAAGGTTGACCTGAAACAAGCCGCCGAAGAAGGCAATTTCCGCGAAGATCTCTATTACCGCCTCAATGTCGTTACCCTTGATATTCCTCCCCTGCGGGAGCGCATGGAAGATATACCCTTGTTGTTCCAACACTTTGCGCTGATTGCTTCCAACCAGGTAAAGCGTGAAGCCCCTCCGTTAAATGGCGGATACATTTCGATGCTTATGAGCCATAACTGGCCGGGTAATGTGCGGGAACTGCGTAATCTGGCGGAGCGTTATGTTCTGCTGGGCGAAACCTGCGACTATAACCTGGAACAACTAATGTTCGGTGAGGAGTCCACCGCCCCTCTGACCTTGCCACAGCAGGTGGAGATGTTTGAACGCAGCCTGATCGAGCAGGAACTTGCCCGTCAGAAAGGCTCCATCAAACTCACCATGGAAGCCCTCGGTCTGCCCCGTAAAACCTTGTACGACAAGCTGAAAAAATATGGCCTCAAACGGGATGACTTTACCTGATCCAAACAACGCTGCTTTAAGTATAAGGCCAATCAAAGCAGTGGCATATTTGTCCAGCTAAACTGAAACCTGCTAATCTGCGTAGGAAGCCCCATCAAAACTACAGGGTTACTCTATGTCAGCGTCTAAATCCCATTTAGCATCATCAAACACGACTTCAGGCACGTCATCAGTCCCATCCATCGCCATTATTGGAGCCGGCCTAGCAGGCTGTACACTCGCCCGTCAACTGGCCGATGCAGGTTGCCTTGTCACCCTTTATGAAAAAAGCCGGGGCACCGGTGGGCGGCTTGCCAGCTGTCGGATCGGAGAAGAAACCGCTGACCTTGGTGCCAGCTGGCTGGAGTGGGAGGCAAGACCTTCCGCTCATCACCTGCCGTTTCAGGACTGGCTTTCCGAGCAGGAAGCTGAAGGGCACTTGCATCTCTGGCAACCGATCACTCAAAATTTCTATCGAGAAGCTCAACCCGACCGAAAACGCTATGTAGGGAACAACCGTCTGAGCGCACTAACCCGCTCCTTGATCAACCACAACAACATCACACTTCACAGCGGGATTCGTGTCGAATCGGTTAAACCCCGGATGAGTAACGGTCGTAGCAGCCTGCTGCTGATGGATACCGCACACCATGCTCTTGGAACATTTGATCAGGTTGTTGTGGCAACACCTGCACCTCAGGCTGTCCCGCTACTTAAAGCAGAACCGGCGCTGCAGGCATTGGCCCAAAAAATTCAGCCTGATGCTTGCTGGACTCTGGTACTGGGCTTTGAGACGCCATTAAGTACACCAATAGAGCTTTTTGAAGGAGATCACCCTGTTCTACGGCGCGTGGTACGGGACAGTCGTAAGCCGGGTAGGCATCCATCGGAAGATGTCTGGGTGATTCAGGCCAGGACAGACTGGAGCCTGCAGATGCTGGATGATGAGAAAGAACATGTACAGAAAGACCTGGAACACGCCTTCCATCAGCTTATGCAATCCCAGCCTATTGCTGATAGCACCCGCTGCCATCGCTGGCTATACAGCACCTGTACCAGCCTGAATCTGGATTCCGGCTTCCTTCATGATCCGCAAACCGGACTTTCCGTTTGTGGTGACTGGTTAGCGGGGTTCGGCTTTGAGGCCAGTTGGCAGTCTGCCATGGCATTAAGCCACACCCTTCTCAGTGGTCTGAATAAATAGTCACTCTGATGCATGACTGCTCTTACCAGCTTTTCTGCCAGCTCCAGCGTACTCTGGGATCTGTCATCAGATACCAGAGTTCCGTAATGGGAGGTGCTACAGTGGTAATCAGCCCCATCAGAAGACTAAGCATCAGAATCGTGTTACCAATGTTTTGGTAGTCGAACAACTTAAAAGCAGTGCCAAAGGAGCGTTTAATACGGGCATTGGTCAGATCCACGCTGTAGCACTCATCCAGTAACAGGTGAATCAGATAGCCTATCAACAAACTGACCCCCATCAACCAGCTGACATCTTCCGATAAATCCACGGCCCGATAAGCCAGAAAGGCGGTAAAAACCGCAAACAGGCAACCGGCCAACAACGAATGGAAAATCCCCCTGTGCACGGTAAAGCGGGCAAAAACATACCAGACACCATAACGTACCGCGATAAAACTGGTCGCCCCTGTCAGCCAAAGCCCTGCTAAGGGTACTTTATCCGCCAGTGCCACCACCGAAAGCACGGCCGCAATTCCCCCCAATATTGAAAAAAGAGCTCTTACCACATTGGAGTGATCAGAATCGATATCCGGTAAAATACCGCCAATCATCACCAGACACCATCCCGCAATCGCTTCATTCAGTGACATAAGGCTGGTAACTAACGCACCCGACAACACAAAACCACCACCCAGGGCAGCGCCACCCAGATGGGTCTGAAAATTAGCCATGTTTATACCTACAAATCGCATTTATAAAGCTACGATCACAAACTACATTTACAAAACACACCCGTATTCACATTCAGGGCAGGAACATTAACCGCAAAATTACCTGACAGTTAAATTAAGAAAAAACAGAAGGTTAGCGGTGAGAAGCATAGCGAACACTGGAAATAAAACCAGTAATAAATCGAATGTTTTCTGGGCCAGTCAAGAAGAAAGCGGAGGAAGGGGAAACAAAGTAGAGATCTTCGCCATTGCCTCCCCTGAGAAATGGTGAAAAAAATCCAAAGCAGGGTGGACTAAGTCCACGAGGTGGCCACCCCGTCAATACAAGCCGTCATTTGATGAGCGCGCTTCGCTTTGCACTCTAACGCTAAATTATCACCTGCTTAGGCCAATACTTTCACAACCTTATCAGAGAGGACGATCAGGCGGGTTTTACGTGCAGCTCATACAGATCCGGATCCAGCCAAAGATTAGCCTGTTTCACTTTTTTATAGCGCAGATCAACAGAAAGCAGCTGCTTAAGCTGCTTACGATCATCTGCTGAAGCATTGCAGCCTGTGATCACCTTTTTGACCAAACCAGGAGGAAAATTAAACAGAAAAAACTCCTGATTACTGGCATTAGCCACCTTATCAGCCGCCTCTTTAGGGCGAACAAGGCGCACCTCTGCTTCAGAACTCCAGCCCTCGCCCCGATAAAAGAGAGACGGGAAAGGCTGTACGCGAGCCTTAACTGAGGGCCGTTCATTGCTGTAGATGACAGGGCGTAGTACCTGTGGCTGTTCTTTATGCTTCGGGTGCATAAAATAGCTGTGGCCACCGTCCAGTTCGATAACAAAACCTTTGTAGTTATCGCCATAGCGCTCCCACAACACCGGATTGTCCGGCGCTTTAAAAAAACGACAAAGTGCTAAAGATTGCAGCTTTTTCGGGTCAGGCAACTTTTTGACTTTCGGCTGCTGACGTTGTCGCATCTGCTTTTCAATGGCAGGACGTTTTTTTGCCGCCTGTTCGCAGAAATACTCCTCCGTCACCAACGCCTGCATATGTTTTGGCAGCGCAGAGTATTGACGACGCAACTCGGCCTGGAAGTCTTCCTTACTGATCGGGGTCTGATCCGGCGCTTTGCGTACGGACGGCCGATTGACCTCAAATGGGTCCTGGCGCTCCACAGCTCCGGTAAAGTGCAGGCGATTATTGCGCAGTACATCAAGATGGCGGAAAGAGAGGTAAAGATAGAGCTTCATAGCGTGTTGTCGTCCCGGAGATACTAAGTCAGAGTGCCATCAGACTCAGCCCGATGGACAAGCCAGATCATAACACTCTGTCAGCGCTTTCGGGATACGTCGGGCTTTGCCGCTGCTCATATAGGTGCAGACGTAATGACTATAGGCTTTGAAGAGTGTCTTGCCATCACAGATCCGCTTGAGTTCAAAACGGCGGAAGACGCTGATGCGGTTATGACGCTCCAGCCAGGTAGCCATAATCAGCTGATCACCTTCATGGGCGGGAGCGACATAATCCAGCTCATGCCGGTGTACCACCATGGCAACATCCCAGGCGCCATAACGCTCAAGGGTGATGCCCAACTGATGGAGATGTGCCCAACCCGCTTCCTCCAGCCACTTCAGATAGACCACATTATTGACGTGTCCGTAGTGGTCAATGGCATCCGACGTTACACTGATGGGCAAAAGAAAGGGATGTTGCTGCCCCTGTTCCGGCAAGGGCCAGCTCAAAGTGGCAGCGTTATCAGCAGGCATGTTATCTACAAAGACGTTACCCGCCAGAGAGTTACCCACAGCCTCCTGCCGAGCAGCCGGTGTGGATAACCTGTTCTTGTGGCCTCGGGTATCAGTCACGGAAAACGCGAACAACCAGAGATTTCAGATAAGCGGTCTCCGGAATCGCAGGATGCACCGGGTGATCGGCACCCTGATGCCCTTGCTCCAGAATCTGAGCCTGACGATCCACATGGCGGGAGGTACTGCGTACGATATCGATCAGGCGATCATAGGCCAGATGCATCGAACAGGAAGCCGAGATCAGAATGGCATCTTTCTCCAGCAGGCGCATCGCCAGCTGATTGATACGCTGATAAGCCAGCTCACCATTCTTAATATCCTTACGGCGTTTGATAAAGGCGGGTGGGTCGAGCACGATCACATCAAAACGCTCACCTTCCTGAATCAGCTGTTTCAGTGCTTCAAAAGCATCCCCCAGCATGGTTTCAACTTTGTCGCTGACACCGTTCAGACTGGCGTTTTTCTCCACTTCATCTAATGCCGTTTCTGAGGCATCAACACAAAGTACAGAACTTGCACCAGCCGCTGCGGCCTGCACACCCCAGCCACCCACATAACTGAACAGATCCAGTACTTTTTTGCCTTTGCAGTAATGCTGCAGACGGGCACGGTTCATACGGTGATCGTAGAACCATCCGGTTTTCTGGCCACTTAGAATCGGCACATGGAATTTAACGCCGTTCTCTTCCAGATAAACCTCATCCGGCAGAGTGCCACGGGCTACACGGGTTTCTTCCTCCAAACCCTCCAGCTTACGCATACCGCCGTCGTTACGCAGCACAATCGCCTGGGGCTTAACCACTTTTTCCAGCGCATCCAGAATATCGTCTTCCAGCACCTGCATACCGGCGGTATTCAGCTGTACCGAAAGCACATCGCCAAAGCGATCCACCACCAGACCCGGTAACAGATCACTTTCACCATACACTAAACGGTAGTGTGGAGTCGGGAACGCCAATTCACGCAGACCCAGAGCGATCTTAATCCGGTGCACCAACAGGGATTTGTCCAGTACCTGCTCAGGGTTCTGGCTGATCATACGGGCACAGATCAGGGTCTGCGGATTGATATAAGCGGTACCCAGCACCTTTCCGTTATAGCCCTCAACGACCACCTGCTGACCAGCAGTGTAATTGCGCAGCGGAGAAATCTTGGTATCCACTTCGTTGCTGTATAGCCAAATATGACCGGCACGGATACGGCGCTCGGCATTTTTACGCAGGCGCAGAGTGGCTAAAGGGCTTACTGACATGGTGTTTTTCTCACTGACACAGGGATTGAGATATCGGGTATCGATTGTAGGTGCGCATTATAACTAAAACAGGGAGGGTTGCCCCTGCCTGTTTTACCCTGCCCCCACCAGAGGCGAAAATCAGACTTATTGAGCGTCTGATTTATCCGCAAAAGCGCCAGCTTTTCGCTCGCAGAGAGCCGCAAAGCGCTCGCAGGACTCATCATCTGCAAAAGCAGCCAAAGGAACCCAAATATAATTTATGCCCCGGTACAGCAGAAAACCACGCGGGGTACGAACCACTTTAGTGATATCACCCCAGCCAAACTGGCCTTCTGTTTTGTCCCCGGTTTTTGCGCTGACGCCGTCATCATCAATCAGCAGACTGATCTGCTGATCTTTCTGGTCGCTTTTCTGAAAACGATTTAGCAGCAGTTTTCTATGCATACGACCGCGAATCAGAAACCAGTAAACCGCCAGTATCAGCGCCATAGAATCTGCTGGCTGGAAACCACGCTCAAACATCATAAATACGCTAAGCAGAATCAGAGCACCAACCACAAGAGTGACGATCTTATCTTTCGTATTCGCCGCACCAAGTTTGGTGTGCTCATCGCTGGCTTCCAGATAGACCTGCTCACTCCACAGGTATTTGATTTCGATGGCGGACATGATGTCTCCTGTTAAAAATTTAATGGGATATTTAACGGCTATCTGACTGTATTTAATGTACGAGGTTCATATCTTACAGCATCGCAACAGGTCAGGTATCAGGCCAACTGTACCCGGGCGCTGTCCGGAAGCCCATCCCGCTCACCCAGCGCCTGACGCAACAGCTGCTTTTTCACCAGCGGTGTATTGTTTACCAGACTCATGCCGGTATTTCGCAACCAGCGCAGGGGCAAAGGAACCGGGCCGTAAAGACGTTTAAAGCCTTCCATCAGTGCCATCATTTTCAGGTTGTCCGGCATACGCCGACGCTGATATTTGCCCAGCGTCTGCTCGATACCCAGCGGCTGTTTGCGCTGCCAGGCAGCGGTCAGCTCTTCCACCAGCGTAGCAGCATCCAGCAGACCAAGGTTTACGCCCTGCCCTGCCAACGGGTGAATGGTATGAGCCGCATCACCGGCCAGCACCAGGCCAGGTTGCCAGTAGTGTTTGGCGTGACGCTGACGCAGCGGGAAGCTGAAACGAGGATCACAGCTCAGCACCTTGCCCAGTTTGTGTTCAAAGCTCAGGGATAACTCAGCGCAGAAACTGGCATCATCCAGCGCCATCAGACGGCTACACTCTTCCGGCGTCGTCGACCAGACAATGGAACAATAATGCTCGTCACCATTAAAGGTGATCGGCAACAGCGCCAGTGGGCCTGTGGGCATAAA
Source organism: Oceanospirillum sp. (assembly GCA_048268485.1). Classification (GTDB taxonomy): domain Bacteria; phylum Pseudomonadota; class Gammaproteobacteria; order Pseudomonadales; family Halomonadaceae; genus Oceanospirillum. Next base: position 69,555 of record JBLWVL010000009.1, on the reverse strand, counting down.
TCGCTGCCAGCAGGTACCCTGATGAGACTGCTCCAGTTTGATAGTGGTAACAATCGCTTCGTGATCATAGTCCCATTCACGGGTTTCAAAACCACCCCATTCACGCAGGCGGGAGCGGGCACCATCGGCCGCAACAATCAGACCGGCCTGCAATACACGACCATCCTGCAGATACACCTGTCGCTGCGGCGCGTTCTCACCTTTTTGCTCCGAAGCAGGACTGATACCTTCGATACGGATGTCACGATGCCAGTGAATATTGTCAAACTGCTTACTTTGCTCAATAAGAGAGGTCAGCGTCACGCTGTTCTCTACGATATGACCGATGTTCTCGGCAAAGACATCATCACAGTTAAATTCGATATGGCCGGTGCCGTCCGATTCCCAGACCTTCATCTGCTGGTACGGTGTGACTCGGTTTTCAACCATACCACCCCAGGCGTTCAGGCTTTCCAGAAACAGGCGACTGGCTTCGGTCAGGGCACTGACTCGAGGGTCAACACCCTGTGGATTCCATACAGGCTCCTGATCTGCCGCTTCCAAAAGCGCGATCTTCATGCCGGTTGGCGCAACACCACAGGCGATTGCGGCACCGACCATGCCGCCACCAACAATAATCAGGTCGTATTGCAGCAGGCCGCTCGCTTGTTGCTCGTTCATCAGATCTCTCCTGCCACAGGCTGAGTGGCTTTATCATGAGTCCTAGTGCCTGTCAGAGCGTTAGTGTCTGTCAGCGCATTTAAGCGTACCGATGAGCCACCAATCCCCATCGCCTGACGAGTAAACCAGCGTTTGGCAGGCTTCAGACGATCCAGCAACATCAGGCCTCCGGCCCTCAGATGACCCAGTACCGGATTACCGTTGGCAAACAGGCGGATCAGACCATCACTGAAACCGATTACCGCATCCTGATCCTGTTCACGACGCTGCAGGTATCGCTGCAGAACAGCCAGGCTGCCCAGTGCTTCGCCTTTTTGCGCCGCTTCGTGCAGTACACCTGCAAGCTCGGCCACACCCCGTAAAGCCAGGTTATAACCCTGCCCTGCGACCGGGTGCATATAGTGAGCAGCATTGCCCATAACGACCAAACCGGGGCGCACCTGCTCGGTAGCACGCACCAGAGTCAGTGGATACTGATGGCGCTCACCAATGCGCTCTATATCCCCCAGGCGAAAGCCGAACAGCTGCAGCAGTTTTTGCTTAAATTCCGCTTCAGTCAGTGCATTAACCTCATCGATCTGCTCAGCAGGAACCGTCCAGACCAGAGCGACATCTTTGACACCAGGCAATGGTAGCCAGGCCATAGGGCCATCTGCGGTAAAACGTTCAAAAGCCCAGTTTTCATGGGGCTGGCTCATAGTGAGATTGCAGACAATGGCGTACTGATCATAAGGGCGAACATGGTCGACAATATTCAGCTGTTGCTTCAGCCCGGACTGACCTCCGTCCGCCAGCACCACAAGGCCAGCCTCTATCTGATGCTCGCTACCGTCATCACTACAGCTTAGGGTCAGCCGGTGCTTCTCGGCATTAATGTCAAAGCCGGTCACTTTAAACGGGCAGAACCATTCCACATGCCGTGCCTGTTTAACGCCGTTTAACAAAGTCTGACCCAAGGCGATATTCGGTGCGACATAGCCCAGCGCATCCACATGATGATCTGCCGCATTCAACCGGGTAGCCCCCAGATGACCTTTGTCGGAGACATGAATCTGTTTAATCGGTGCAACGTGGGATTCCAGCTGCTGCCAGAGCCCGATCTGTTCATAGATATGACGGGTACCCCAGGAGAGGGCCGTTGAGCGGGCATCGTAACTGGTTTTGATATCAGCGTCTGCTGAGCTGTGGGCAGCAGCTACAGCCTCAACCACAGCAATCGACCAGTTATGCTCACGGGCAAAACCTTCCAGTGCGCAGGCAAGACTCGCTCCCACTAAACCACCACCGATAATGGCAATATCGTAAGCGGGTATCTGACGGGCTTCCTGGGAAGCTGAAACGGCTATTGTCACCGGTTGTCTCCTGTATATGACCTGTTTCAGGTCGTATTCGCTATACGGTCAGTCCAACACCCTGACCGGTCATAATTGCTTCAATTTCGGCAATATTTTTCGGCACACCCGAGGTGATCACCTCAGGGCCAGATTCGGTAACGATGACATTATCTTCAATACGGATGCCAATTCCGCGCCAGTGCGCGTCTACAGTGTCATCGTCATGGGCAACGTAAAGCCCAGGCTCCACGGTCAGCACCATACCCGCCTCAAGAGGCCGTGACTGACCATCAATCTTGTAGCGCCCTGCATCATGCACATCAATCCCCAGCCAATGACTGGTGCCATGCATAAAGAAACGACGATAGCTTTCCGATTCGATCACTTCATCCAACGTTCCGGCCAGAAGCCCCAGATCCAGCAGCCCCTGACAGAGTACATTCAGGGCAGCACGGTGTGGTGCATGACAATCCAGACCCACCTGCACCTGATCAATAGCTGCATACTGAGCTTCAAGGACAATCTGATAGAGCGCTGCCTGCTGGGGGCTAAACTTACCGGATACCGGGAAAGTTCGGGTGATATCTGCCGCATAGTGCTGCAGTTCACAACCCGCATCCACCAACACCAGGTCGCCGTCATTCAGCGGCTTATCATTCTGTACATAATGTAGAATACAGGCATTAGCGCCGCCGCCAACAATGGTATTGTACGCTGGGAAGCGGCTACCGGAGCGCATGAAATGATAGAGATATTCTGCTTCCAGCTGATACTCCATCATGCCCGGCTCGCATACACGCATCGCTTTGCTATGGGCCTCAGCAGAGATCTGTGCCGCCACTCGCATCACCTCAAGCTCTGCGTCACTTTTAATCAGGCGCATCTCATGAATCAGCGGCAGCAGATTATGCTGTTGCTCCGGTGCGGTTGCCCCCATACGGGCTTTCTGACGCACCCGTTGACACCAATCATTGATACGACGGCTCAGCACATCATCTCCCTGCATCGGGTAGAACAGGTATTGCGCACCATCAAGCAGCTCTGGCAGTCGGGTATCCAGCTGATCCAGTGTGTAAGCTTCGCTTATGCCATAATCGTTTTTTGCCACTTCCTGACCGATTCGAAAGCCGGTCCAGACTTCCTGTGCCCTGTCTTTTGGCAACGAAAACAGGTGACTGTCGCCATCTTTGTGTCCTGGTGTTAACACCAACCAGGCATCTTCTTCGGCAAAACCGGTCAGATAATAAAAATCACTATTCTGACGAAAGGCGTAATCTGCATCATTGTTGCGATAACGTATTCCGGCTCCCGGCAAAACCGCAATACTGCCTTCCGGCAGCTGGTCCATCAGGCGCTGTCGTCTTTGAGCATACTCTTCAGGGGGAATAGCATACGTTTCCTTTGCAGCAGTGATATTGCGGTTTATCAAAGCTTTTTCAGTCAGGCTGGCTCCAGCCTGAAGCTGCTTCTGCCGGGTACTGCTTACTTGCGTCATATCGACTCCTGAAATTCAACTTCTCAGGTCAGCGGCTCTCTGGACCTGATGTGCGGCACGCGATCAATACGGTGACAGTAACTACACGGGGTAATACTAACGAAGGTTATAAAACCTATTGCAGTTTTTTGGCTTCCTGGGCGGCTTCATCTAACTGGGGAGCCGAAGGATTGCATTCGGTGTAGAGCATCATAGCGGTCATACGGACATATTCGCTGACAGCGAACAGATCCTGTTCATTCTGCTCATCCTCATCCAACTGCTCATCCATCTCAGCGATTTTTTCCAGATCTTTGAGGGCATCCTTCAGCTCTTCTGAGAGTTTACCGTCTTTATAGTGTTCATTATCTGCCAAAGCGGACAGAAAACCTTCGCACCACTCCAAAAGCGTCTGCATACGCTCATTTAATGAGAAGTCCTCATCTGCAATCAGCAGCTTAAAGCTCAGATCCTGATCTTTAATACCAGTTTCAGTCTGCTCCAGAAGCTCAGCCAACTCCACCTTGGATTTATCGCCATCCAGCTCAGCCACATCCATAAATTGCATCGCCTGACGTAACCAGGTATCCAAATCCGGTACTTGTCCGGCACAAAGCTGTCCGCAGAGGTCCCCGTGTAACTCGGCAGGTGCATGCAAACACCCATTACGTAAAAACAGATCACTGATCTGAGCAAAAACAGGCTGTTGAATTTCGGTTTGCTGTTGAACATCAGTCATAACTGGCGCCTTTCTCCGGCAGGTACTTGAATAAAATAATTTCGACTCACCCGGCCCCAATAATAGAGAACCGGTTCACGAATCACTGGATTACTCCCTATTTTGACGAGAAAAAGCTCATTTGTCAGGAAGTTAGTATTCATTCACGTCAATTGACCAGTTACAATCGCAGATCTATAGTACGGGTATCCTCAGCTAAAGATAATTTTATGGACACTGACGATTTAGATCAGTTGGAAAAACAGATACATGAGTTGCTGCTGATTTGCGTTGATCTGCGCAAAGAGAACGAGCGACTCAAAAATACAGTTAACCAACAGGCCACAGAACTGGAAGCCCTGACGCAAGAGCGCCAGGCCACGGAAGAGAAAGTCAGTTATCTTTTAACCCGCTTAGGGCCATCGGAGCCACAAGATGAGTGAAACACAGAGCAGTCAAACCGTCGAAGTTAAAATTCTCGAACGTAGTTATGTGGTCGGCTGCCCCGATGATAAACAGAACGACCTGATCAACTCAGCCAAATACCTTGATCGCAAAATGCGTGAGATTCGCGATAGTGGCAAGGTGATTGGTACAGAGCGTATTGCAATTATGGCAGCCCTGAATATCGCCTATGAGATGCTGCATGATACCCATGAAAGTGATAACTCGCAGGAACAGATTCAGCGTATCAATGAAAAGCTCTCTGCTGCCATTCAGGCTCTTCGTCAGGACGATAAAGATAGCAACGCCGCCTGATTTTTTTTCTTGCCTGCGTTATACTCTTCCTCTGATTCCTGGGGTGTTCGCCAGCTGTTAACGTCCTCGAGCCTAATTACGAACCCAGGGAATCATCCGTGAGTACCCGTGTGCATGTCCGCGTGACGGAAAGCCTTAGGTACTTCGATGATTACCCACCTTGAACCGTTTGGTTCAAGGGCAACGACAGCAGCGGCACTTCCGGGTCTTTCTCCTCCTCAGTTTTCCAAGCCTTGTTCAGGCCATCTCATGACCGATAAAACGACCCTGCACAACCGAACGGCACTTCGTCGTGAAATGCGTCAGCACCGTCGCGCATTGAGTATTATCGAACAGAAAAAAGCAGCGGAAAATCTTAAGTCCCGCGTACTGGCAATGCCTGAGTTTATACGGGCGAAACGAATTGCACTCTACCTGCCTAATGATGGCGAGATAGACCCTAGCCTGTTAATCGATCAGGCGCGCAAAATGGGCAAGGTTTGTTACCTGCCTGTACTTCAGCCTCTGGTGGAAAACCGTCTGTGGTTCGTTCGCTTCGATCATAAAACGCCGATGACCCATAACCGGTTCGGAATCCCGGAGCCAAAACTGAAAGGTTTTGCCGATAAAAAATACAACCGCTGCCGACCAGAGGATCTGGATCTGGTGCTCTTCCCTCTGGTGGCATTTGATGAGCAAGGCGGGCGCATGGGTATGGGAGGCGGTTTTTATGACCGAACCTTCGCCTTCACCCGCCACAGAAGGTTTGCCAAACCGGCTATGATAGGTTTAGCTCACGAATGCCAGAAAGTTGATGACCTTCCCATTGCCGACTGGGATATTCCCCTGCAGGGTGTGGTCAGTGACCAGGGCATATATCGGGCGTAACAGTTCATACACCTCTCTTTTGAAGCCCTGCCGAATACCCCAAAAGCTCATCTGCAGGCATTGGCCGGGCAAACCAGTAGCCCTGATAGCAAGGACAACCCAGTTCCTTCAGAAAGTTATACTGAGCTTCGGTTTCGACACCTTCTGCCACCAGATCAAGCCCAAGACTCAGCCCCATCTGTAAGATTGCTTTCACCAGCTGGGCGTCTTTCTCATCATTCACCAGGTCCTGGACAAACTCCTGGGCGATCTTAATCTGATCAATTTTCAGGTTTTTCAGATAACCCAGAGATGAATAACCTGTTCCAAAGTCATCGATGGAGCAGCGCACACCCAGCTTTGCCAGGTGCCGCAGAGTTGTATTCAGGTCCTGGCCCGATTTAAGAAAAACACCTTCAGTTATTTCTATCCAAAGAAGTCCTTTGGCAGCGGGGTATTTTGCCAGCATAAACTCGACTTGACTGACAAAATCAGGGTGAGCGAAATGGCGCGAGCTGATATTGACAGATACCTTACAGTGACCCAGCGCCGTCCCTTTCCAGGCCTGCATCTGATGGCATGCCTTTTCAAGCACAGCCATACCGATATCAATAATAATCGTACTCTCCTCAGCAATACAGATAAAAGAGCCAGGCCCGATCAAGCCCTCTTCCGGGTGCTGCCAGCGAATCAGAGCTTCACAGCCAATCATCGCACCATTACTGTCGTGCTGAGGCTGATAAAATAACCGGAACTGGTCTTCTTCCAGTGCAGTGCGAATCGACTTCTCCAACTCAAGCCGATGCATGACTTCAACCTGCATTTCCGGCTCATAGAAAGCGAAAGCAGCCTTACCAGCACTTTTCGCCCGATACATAGCTGTATCCGCTTGCTGGATGTATCCTTCCGCTTCCACCTCCGGTTGAGGCAGATAGGTAATGCCAATACTGGCGCTAACTTTATGACGGTGACCCTTCAGGTCAAACGGCTCCTCCAGCGACTGCAGAATACGCTCTGCGACATGGGCAGCCTGATCCATGGCTAGATCTGCAGCATCCACTTCTCCGGGTAACAGAAAAAGAAACTCATCGCCCCCAAAGCGACTAAAAATATCCTCCGCCCTCAAAGTGGTACTCAATCGTTCAGCCACCGCCTTAAGCAACTCATCTCCCATATCATGACCGAGAGAGTCATTCAGCATCTTGAAATCATCCAGATCCATAAACATAAGGGTGCTAAAGTCATGATGGCGCTCACAGTGCATCAGCTGATGGCGCAGAGACTCCATAAAGAGATCACGGTTTGGCAGCGCTGTTATAGAGTCATAGTAAGCCAGATAGCGGATTCGCTCCTCGCTGGCTTTCTTATCCGTAATATCCAGAAACGCTGCAACATAGTGTGTAGTGTATCCCTGACCCAGGGTATCAACGGCAGTAATCGTCACCAGCTCAGGGAATACAGAGCCATCCTTGCGCTTGTTCCAGATCTCGCCATGCCAATGCCCCTTCAGGGTCAATGTCTGCCAAAGCTTGCGATAAAAATTATTACCGTGCCGTCCAGACTTAAGAATACTGATCTTGCAACCCAAAACCTCGTCACTCCGATACCCCGTAATCTGGCAGAAAGCTGAGTTAACCCGCTGAATCACAGTATCTGCGTCGGTAATCACAATCGACTCATGGGTTTCAAAGGTAATAGCGGCAAGCTCCAGCGCCTGAGCAGACTGGCGCTGCTCAGTAATATCCCGTGCAACAATGGATAAAAAATGATTGCCGGAGGCATTGCTCCCCCCCATCAGTACACGCTCCCCTTTAAGGGAAAGATGGCGCTGATCTGAGCCATTTTCACTGCGAAGCGTACACTCAATATCAAGACGCTTCCCTCTTAGGGCTGCTTCCAGCGCCTGTTCAACCAAGGAAACCTGATCCGGCACCACCTGCTGCAGGAAAAGTGTATCACTGGCAACATGAGCACCTGGTTTCAATCCAAGTAACCGATAAAACTCATTCGACCACTGGTGTGGACGGCCGTTATGCTCCCACTCCCAACTACCCATCTGAGCAATACGCTGAGACTCAGCCAGAAGCTCATTACTCTTTTGCAGCTCACGGGTCCGCAGATGAACTTCCCGGGAGACTTCAGCAGAGCGACCTGCCTGTACCAGCAGAACACCACCCAGCGCGGCGGATACAAAAAAACCGCCAATCAGGACAAAATACAACCCCCAGGAATATCCCATTAACTGCCGGGAAACCCACTGATCCATTACCCAAATATCAGTGCCGACCCGAATCTCCGAGCGATAAACCAATTTATCTTTTATTTTATTAGAGAAACCCTCACTCACATAATAAGGCTGATTCTCCAAGCCTTTCGGATAGAGCTTAACCTCATTCTGCTGCAGTTCATGCCGTCTGATAACTTCATTCACCAGGTCCGCCATTCGTACAACCGCAACACCATAACCCGCCAGAGCATCAAGGCGCTCACCCTCGCTATCCGGCGTGCTCTTGCTGTGGAAAGCAGGTAAAAAAATCAAAACCCCCTTCTGCTCCTCATTCTCCTGAACCAGGCGAATCGGCGCAGTTGCACTGGCTAAACCGGATTGAACTGCCTTTTCCAGAGCCTCTCTGCGCAAAGGGTCAGACAATACATCAAACCCCAAGGCTGCCTGATTGACATCAAAAGGCTCAATCAGGGTAACAACGACATAGCTATCTCGGTTTTCAGCCCTGACTAACCCATAAGCCGGATGCCGCTCCTGAATCGTAAAAGGCACACTGCCGTACACATTGCGCATATGACGCACAAAGCCATCACGTTCGTGGCCTTTGAGGTAGATATCCCAGGAAAGGCCATGCAAACTGCCCCGTCGCTGTAACGCCTCATCGGCAAAACGCTCAAAATCCGCAGGCGACAGATCAAAATCAGAATAAAGAAAGCCTCTGAGGTTATAGAGCTGGCTGATATGAGCTTCCAGTTCAGTCTGAACCGCTAATGCAAAAGCCCGGGCCTGCCCCTCAAAACGGTTTTTTTGGATCTCTTCTTCTTTTTCCAACCCTTGCCGGTACATGATAATGGTAAAAAAAGTGATAAGAACCAGAGGCAAACCTACGGATAGACGCTGGGAGCGCCAGTAACGACGGGGTAAGGCAAAAGCCAAAAACATTAAAGGCGTGAAGACAATCACACCGATCGTATCGCCAACCCACCAGGTCAGCCAATTGATCTGAGCACCCTCAAAAGCCATCATGCCAGAGCTGACCAGATAACCCACACTCAAGGTTGCGCTTACCAGACACGCAACCGGCCCGGCGAGAAACAGAAAACGGATAATATCACCAGCGTTATTAAGCCGGGAGGGGTAGCCCACGTAACGGCGAACCAGAAAAGCCCCTAAAAGCGCCTGAGCAGCCGATGCGCTGGCAATCCAGGCCACCGAGAGGCCACTACTTAGTGATGGTAGGGAAAAACCATTCTGATTGAGAATACCAACCAGAAAAGATGCCAGCCAGACACCAACAACTCCCGGGGATCGCCAGATCAGAACGGAAGCCAGCGCCACACCTGACGGAGGCCATACAGCCGTTGCATAACCCGGAGAGATAGCCAATTGCAGGCCCAAAAAGCCCGCAACAATATTGACCGATAGAACCAGTAAGACAACCCAAAAAAAATGCTGCACGGACGACCCTTAGAAAAACATCAGATTTCCAATCAATATCGCATCTCTGCTGAGGCAAATAACCAGCCTCCTACCTCTGTTTCAGATTAGCACGTTGCAAATAAAAAACCCCACGACATTAGTGTGGGGTTTTGGGTCGGCAGAATCCAGTTAGGATATTGCTGACAAGGTTTCAGATCCGGCTGGCCTGGTTATCGTTATAAAACGATGTCCTTGCAACAAACAATCAGAGCAGTCCCTGCGCATAGCTTGTTACCACGACCCCTAACCCAAATACCAGTATCAGTACTGTCACCAGATCAGGCTGTTTTCTTTTCATGGTTATTCCCTGCTTTTTTCACTTGAGCTTAAAACCAAATAGAAACGAAACACCTTTAAACCGGACAAAGAACTATCCAGTCTGAGGCTTTCTTTTCATTCTATAGAGGTACTACCGCTTTGCAATACATACCTCAATTACCTCTTTGTATCGGCAGGTGATTGCCGTTATCCGGCGCCACAAGCCAATCTTCCAGATCAGAAGCAAAAAAAACACCAGGACAGCACTACTGGTTAAAGTTTCTTAGCAAATACTCACTGCAAAAATAGCTGGTAAGCTGGGTTCTCGCTCTCATCCCAGTAACGGTATCCGATACGATCCAGATACTGCGCCACTTTCTGCTTATCTTTGTCTGGTACCTGCATACCGATCAGTACCCGGCCATAGGCTGCACCGTGATTACGATAGTGGAACAGAGAGATATTCCAGTTCTGGCCCAGATTGTTCAGAAAATTGAGCAGAGCCCCCGGCCGTTCCGGGAACTCAAAGCGGAACAGCTGCTCATTTTCGATATCATCGTTACGACCACCGCCCAGATGACGAATATGCAACTTCGCCATCTCGTTATCGCTCAGATCAATTGCCGGATAGCCTTCGTTCTCCAAAGACTGGATCAGTTCAGACCTGTCGTTGATATCCTTCAGCTGAATACCAACGAAGATCTTGGCATCTTCGCTGTCAGAGTAGCGATAGTTAAACTCCGTCACCATACGGCGACCAACAATCTTACAGAACTGCTTAAAGCTACCGGGTCGCTCCGGAATGGTGACCGCCAGAATCGCCTCACGCTTTTCACCCAACTCAGCACGTTCGGCAATATGCTGCAGGCGATCAAAGTTGGTATTCGCCCCTGAGTTAATACAGATCAGGGTTTCACCTTCCACTTCGTTCTGCTGAACATACTTTTTCAGACCTGCCAGAGACAGAGCACCGGAAGGTTCTGAAACCGCACGGGTATCTTCAAACGCATCCTTAACAGCCGCGCAGATCTCATCGGTATTAACCGTGACGACCTCATCAACAAAGTGTTGAGCAATTCGAAACGGCTCTTCACCAATCTGAGCAACGGCAACTCCTTCAGCGAAAATGCCGACCTGATCAAGAATGACACGCTCACCAGCATCCAGAGCAGCTTTCAGGCAAGCCGCATCTTCAGCCTCCACACCGATCACTTTGATCTCAGGACGCAGATATTTCACATAGGCGGCGATACCCGCAATCAGGCCACCACCACCAACGGGGACAAAGATAGCGTCGATATCCGCCGGATACTGACGCAGAATTTCCATCGCCACGGTTCCCTGTCCCGCAATCACTTCCGGGTGATCATAAGGCGGGATATAGGTGTAACCTTTTTCGATCACCTGCTCCTGAGCATATTTGGAGGCCTCATCAAAAGCATCACCTTTCAGCACTACTTTAGCGCCACGGGCCTTGGCGGAGGCAACTTTAATCTCCGGGGTGATCTTAGGCATCACGATAATAGCCTTAATACCCATGTGTTTAGCCGCCATTGCAACTCCCTGAGCATGGTTGCCGGCAGAAGCGGTAATCACACCACGGGCCTTCTCTTCATCCGATAACTGCGCCATAGCATTATAGGCACCACGTAATTTGAAAGAGAAAACCGGCTGAAGATCTTCACGCTTAATCAAAATCGTGTTGTTCAGGCGCTTGGAGAGAAAACGGGCCTCACTCAGAGGGGTTTCTTTGGCCACATCGTATACACGAGCCTGCAAAATGCGTTTTACGTACCTTTCCAACATCTGTTTCTTCACTCTCTGCACAACACGATAAATTCGTTATTTATAGGGCTTTTCTGTAGGGGCGACTATCTTATGCCCTAAGGCAAGATAACGTCTACAGCTTACGGAACTTAGCCCGTATAATGAGCAGGAATTTTATCCAAAAGCGTTTAAAACAGACTTGAAGCAGGCTCAGATCCCCATGAATCAAGACGAACTGAAAAAAGCGGTTGCAGAAGCAGCACTGGAAGAAGTTAAGAAAATCATCGATAAAGACAGCATCGTTGGTGTTGGCACTGGCTCCACCGCCAATTTTTTTATTGATGCACTGGCAACCATAAAGCTGGATTTTGATGGTGCTGTCGCCAGTTCCGAAGCCACCCGCGAACGTCTGCAGGCTCATGGAATTACCGTGTACGATCTGAATGGTGTAGGTACGGTTCCGGTCTATGTTGACGGTGCTGATGAAGTGAACGGCCGCCTGCATATGGTAAAAGGAGGTGGCGGCGCCCTGACCCGAGAAAAGATTATCGGTGCAGCGTCCCAGAAGTTTATCTGCATCGCTGACGAGAGCAAGCAGGTAGATATACTAGGAGGCTTCCCATTGCCTGTTGAAGTCATCCCAATGGCGCGCAGTTACGTAGCTCGTGAGCTGGTTAAAATGGGAGCAAACCCGATGTACCGTGAAGACTTTGTCACCGATAACGGTAATGTGATTCTGGATCTGTACAACTTCCCTATCGACGATCCACTGACCATCGAACAGAAAATCAACAATATTACAGGTGTTGTGACCAACGGCCTGTTTGCCTTGCGCCCGGCAGATATTCTGCTACTGGGCTGCGCTGATGGTGTGAAAACCATCACAGCTAAGTAAACTATTAATACAAAAAAACGGCAATCAGAGATCACTATCTCTGGGTGTCGTTTTTTATTGTTCAAAAATACCAGGCTTAGCCAAATATTGAATCAGAGCAAACTCTCCTCATACATCTGCTGAACCATGCACACCTCATTCATATTATCAGCCAGCGCCTGCACACAATCAGAACACAGCAACTGCTTCTCAGCCATTTCCTGCAGAGTTGTCAACGCCTTCTTATTACTCCAGGGCTCTTTATAGGGACGTCGGGAAGTCAGTGCATCAAAGATATCCGCCACAGCGACAATCCGTGCTTCCAGGGGAATATCCTCCCTGGTGAGGCCGTATGGATAACCGGAACCATCACACATCTCATGATGATAAAGCACGATATGACGCAGAATCCGACAGGGTTCCCCCTGCTGAATACCGTGATACTTAAAGACATCCTCCAGCATCTGGGCTCCCTTAACGGTATGGGTCTGCATCTCCCGATACTCCTCATCCGTCAGCTTACCCGGTTTCAGCAAAATACTGTCAGGAATAGCGATTTTGCCCAGATCATGCACCGGAGCAAATTGAAAAACCTGCTCCACAAAGTGATCATCAAAGCCAAAATCCCCGGCAATATGATGGGCAATAATGCGGGAGTAATAGCCCATGCGCTCCAGATGCTGCCCCGTTTCTTCATCCCTTCCACAAGAGAGCGCCAGCGCCGATTGCACTGCCCCCTTCAGGGTTCGTGCCTGAGCAATATCATCATGCACCAACAGAGTAATCAGTTGACCGATCAGTTCCAAATGAATCAGTTGATGCCCCAAAAAAACATCAGTCTTACGGGCGTTAAAAAAAATAAAACCCATAAATCTATCGCTATAGCGCATCGGCAGTGTACAACTTGAGCGCCACCCTTGTTTGATCATCACCTGACTGTGATAGCTGTCGCTCCCGCTGAGACAGCTAAGGTCATTGATCACTCGAGGGGTAGAAGCCAGGCTCAGCTGCTTCAGAGACGGAACGGCATTCAGCCGCGCCTGATAACGGGTAATCGCTTCATCAGACGGACTGGTAGAGTAATAGGTTTTCAGCATATCCGTTTTTTCGTCATAAACGGCTACCGAGAAGCGCTCAACATCGGCGCAAAGTACTCTGAGTTGTTCGGCAACAGCTACCAGCTTACCTTCCAGAGAAGTTTGCTGCTGAAAAGCCTGCCATTGACTGGGAAAGAACGGCAAGGTGCTCCCCTCTTATTTATTGGTAAGCACCATAGATATCTTAAGAAGCCCATCTCTGACCAGAGGCAGGCCTCACTTTTTACCTATAGATAGACCCCTTATTTGACTGGGGTCAGCTGGCAACAACTCCTGCCACCTCCAACTGCACTTGCTGGTTTTGTTTTTTCAGCGCCATCTCAAAATGGTCGCCAGGCTTTAGCGCGGCAACACCTGCAGGTGTCCCCGTCAGAATCACATCCCCAGCTTCAAGCGTAAAGATATGACTGATAAAGCTTACCAGCTCCGCCACGGGGGTAATCATCTGCTCAGTGTTACCCTGTTGACGTTGCTGTCCATTGACATCCAGATGAATTTCAAGAAACTGCTCACAGCTAGGTTCACAGGGAATAAAGCCTGAAAGGGGAGCCGAGCCATCAAAAGCTTTGGAAACTTCCCACGGATGTCCTTTCTCCTTCAGCTGGCTCTGCAAATCACGTAAGGTCAGATCCAGCGCCAGTCCCACACCGACAATATTGGTCATTGCTTCTTCTGGACTTACCTTGCTGATGGTATCTCCCACCAGAAGTGAGATCTCCGCCTCGTGATGGCACTCACCCTGACCTTCAGGCAGTACCAAAGGTCGGGTAATATCCACTGCTGCCGTAGCCGGTTTAATAAACAAAAGCGGTTTTGCCGGAACCGGGTTGTTCAGTTCCTTAGCATGTTCAACATAATTACGCCCAATACAAACAATTTTGCCCAGAGTCCATGGGGTTGGCTTGTTATCAGCCCACTGCAGATTAAAGGCCATCTTTAAGTTCCTTTGGTTATCAATAACATCTTCTTTTTATAGGGGCTTCATTATTATCCGCTATAAATTTATCTTCCGACAAGATTTCCATCTTGTCCTTCAAGCTGGCAACACACAATACTTTAGTCGTAAGATTTTGCTATAGGCTGGCAAATCCAAACTGACGCACTAAAATTGCCAGCCTTACAACGAGGCTGCTATGAGGATATAGATTATGACTAAGGATGACGTCAATGTTTCCCAAGGAATCCGTCACTCCCTCAAAATCAGCCTGATTACACCTTTTATTGTCCTGATGCTGCTGGTCACTTTTGTTATTTCAACACTTAGCTACCTTGTTGGCAGCAATGCTCTGGCTTCACTCTCAAAACAACTTCTGACTGAGCAAGCAGAGCGAATCAGTCTGGTTGTGGACCGGCATATGTATGGTTCAGGAGCCGTCCTGGAAACTGCATTTCCCCACGAATTAAGCGCCTCACCGGATCTGGAGGATGATCTGTTCGCTATGCGTGAACGCTTCTGGACAGCAACTGCGCTCTACCCTGAGTCAAATAACTACGTTTACTACGGCAATGAAGCGGGACAGAGCTTTGGGCTGAAACGCTCCCGGGAGGAATCTGCAGAGATTCGCCTCTGTCTCGACAACGATGTTACACGCAACCGTTATCGACTGGATAGTCTTCACGGCGACCCGGAGTTTCTCTACCGGGAAAGCAACCCCTTTGATCCGCGAGAGCGCCCTTGGTACAGAACGGTTCAGCACAAAACAAAACATATCTGGACCGCTGTTTATGTCGACTTCTCCTCCCGGGATTTAGTGGTTACCCGTGCTCGCCAGGTACTCTCTGCAGAAGGTAAAGCGCAAGGTGTCGTTGCCACTGATCTGTCTCTTTCACAGCTGAACCGGTTTGTACAACACCTTAAGGTCTCAAAGGATGCCCGCACCGCCATTGTCGAGCCAAATGGTATGCTCATTGCGGCCTCATTTTCGCCCAACGTAGAACGTATTGGGAACGAAGTGAAGCGGGTCAGCGGGGTAAAGACTCAGGACCCACTGTTTAACAGCCTATTGAATCAGTACCTTCCGCAGTTCTCAACGATAGACCCAAAAGCACCAGCGGCAGTCACTCTGACTAACGCCCCGGATGGCACTCAGGTGCTGGTCGCTTATAAGCGCATCACTGATGATGCCGGCTTAGACTGGGTGGCATTAATTATCGAGCCTTATTCAAATGTCATTGGCAGCAGCATCCGCCTGACAGTCTGGTTGGCTCTGGCAAGCCTGCTGGCCATTATTATCGCCATCACTATCGGTTCGCGCCGCCTGGGCCATGTTGCCAATGTTATCCGCAGCCTGGCAACAACAGTCAGTCAGTTTGGCGACGGCAAAAGGGTCAGCCCTATTACCACCAAGCGCGATGATGAGATCGGCCTGCTGGCGACCAGTTTCAAAAAAATGCAGCAGCAGCTATTTACCGATCAACTCACAGGCACGGCTAACCGCAATGCCCTGCAGCCTTACCTGGAACGCCAGATCACTATCGCTGCAGAGAAAAAACAGCAAGTGGCATTACTGTTCATCGACCTGAATAAGTTCAAACCACTGAACGATACCTGGGGCCATATCAACGGAGATCTGGCACTCAGGGAGATCAGCCTGCGCTTACAACAGATCATCGGTGAAGACGATATACTGGCCAGGCTTGGTGGTGATGAATTTGTAATCGTACTCTCAGCACCTGCAGATGATGCTCATATCAAGTCAACAATGGATGCTATCTATAAACAGGTATCCAGCCCGCTACAGACACTGGATGGAATACCCGAAGGCACTGAAGTTTCCCTTGGAGCCTCCATAGGAGTTGCCCGTTATCCAGAGCATGGCCTGGATGCACAGACATTGCTCGACGCTGCAGATCAACAAATGTATGCCGATAAAAAAAACCAAAGAGCCGGACGCTGAGCTGAAAGGGTTTGAAATATACCGGCCTATCCCTGTAATAACGGGCAGCCGGTAACCTTTCATATAATCATCGAAAGCACTGCCTAACCTTTATAACCCGAAAAAAGGCTGCATCAGTTTAGGAATCCAGCCCTCAAACTTCAGTGGTGCATCGGTGACAATCAGGCAGATACAATCCTGGTCACGATCGGCAATGGGCTGATGTTTGATATCCGGATCAAGATCAGCCACATCACCGGCACACAAACGGCCGGTCTCATCGCAATAGGAACCACTAAGAATTAACGTCAGTTCACTACCATTATGACCATGACTTGGCATACAGGTGCCTGGCGAGATTTTCAGCAGACGTACGGCCTTATCTTTGGCAAATTCGGGCTGCTCAAACTTGATCTGACTGATACCCGGTGCCAGTCTTTGCCAGTTCTGATCTGCCTCCAGCCACTTAGCAACCGGCTCTGCCCATACCGATAACCAGTCAGGCCGCTTTACAGGTAGCTCTTCCAATTGGGAAATAGGATCAGAGTCCAGCAGATCCAATTTGGCAAAAATATCATCCACACCGGTGTTCATGACGGCCTTAGGCAGGCTATCAAGCAAACCACCACCAACGGCTTCAGCTTCAGCGACCCGCTCACGACAGTGCTCACAACAGGCCAGATGGCACTGCAGTAAAAGCCGGGAACCAGCACTCAGGCTGCCAGAGGCATAACTCATCAGCGTGGCGTCATCCGGATGGTGTTTTGGTGTCGGGTCCGGCGGAAATCCCACATCCCGGGACAGGGCGATCTGATTCTTTTTCATAGTGACTCCTCTCCCCCGGCGAAACTACCTGTAGCGAATGCCATTCTTAACTTCTTAAAAGCCAGGCGTAGCCCGGATTTTACACTACCAATAGGAATCTCAAGGTCTGCAGCAATTTCACTGTGACTCTTACCCTGATAGTAAGATTTATAAACTAACTGAGCTTGCATAAGCGGTAATTCTTTCAAAGCGTCTTCAATATGCTTCTGTGAGCTTTGCCAACTGTTGTCGTCCTCTGCGGCTTGCTCGTTAGGGTTCAGCAATCCTTCATGCTCATGGTAGGAATCGGTGCTGTTTTCAAGTTTGCCCCGACCTGAGCGCTGCTGATCGATAAATAAGTTACGGGCGATACAGAAGATCCAGGTCGATGCCGCTGCCTTGGAAGCATGGTACTGCTCCGCTTTACGCCATACCTGAAGCAGAGCTTCCTGTGCCAGCTCTTCAGCCTGAGCATCAGACAGTCCAAACCTGAGAAGATAGGTTTTCACCCGTGGAGCAAAATGCTGATACAGGGCGGCAAATTGTTCACGGTCACGGTTTAACCCCACTTCCGTCAGCGCCTGATTCCAGTTCTGAGATGCTGATTGCACTTTTTCCATCCAATATCTCCCGTTGTATGCGCTCTTAATACGGCCCGACCTTTCCGGCAGATCACAAGGGCATACAACAGAATGGTGAATTTATGTCACAAGAAAGAGAACGCTTATTCCGAATATCTCAAGATGGCACGTTTTGAGATCGATTTCACGCTATGCTTCTGAGTTGAGGCACTGGTCAATGCGTTTTTTTCCAGTGATCTGCTTATCTTCTCCTGCCGTAAAGTCAGTCAATGGATTTTGAACATCAGTATTTCTTCGGAGTATCTTTATGGTCTCGACAGTTACCGGCCACCCTGTGACCGACATTTCAGCATCTGGCGCTCAATCTGCGGCCGAATCGACCAACAGAAAAACGATTGCAGTCATCGGCTCAGGTATCTCCGGTTTGTCTGCCGCCTGGCTTTTGAGCAAAAAACACTCCGTCACCCTGTTTGAAAAGGATGACCGTTTCGGAGGTCACTCCAATACGGTTACCGTAAATACAACGGATGGCAGCATCCCGGTTGATACCGGGTTTATCGTCTTCAATCCGGTCAACTACCCAAACCTGACGGCTCTGTTTAAGCATCTTGGTGTCGATGCGCCGGAAACCGACATGTCCTTTGCCATTTCAGCCGAAGAGGGCCAGATTGAATATAACGGTAACGGCCTGAGCGGCATCTTTCCCAACCTGAAAAATATCTTCAACCCTCGTATCTGGCGTATGTTGAAAGACGTGCTGCGTTTCTATAAAGAATCCGGTACCTGGCAGGATAAGATTCCGGAAGAGTTGACGCTGGGGGAACTGCTGAAAAAGTTTAATTACTCCGATGATTTCCGCGATCTCCACCTGATTCCTATGGGAGCCGCCATCTGGTCTACTCCCGCGGATCAGATGTTGGAATACCCAGCGCTGGCTTTTCTGAATTTCTGCCAGAACCACGGGCTTCTGCAGGTTGATGACCGACCGCAATGGCACACCGTGCGTGGTGGAAGCCGGGAATATGTCAGCAAACTGATTCGCGAAATTCAGCCTGCGACCTTCTGCAACCGTGGTGCCCGCCAAGTGATTCGCCCCAATAAAGAAAAGGGTGAAACCAAGGTAATCGTGGTGGATTCCCGCGGTGAACAGCGGGAGTTCGATGAAGTGATACTCGCCTGCCATGCCAACGAAGCGCTGCAACTCCTGAGTCATCCGACGCAGCAGGAACAGCATCTGCTGGGAGCATTTGCTTATCAGCGTAATAAGGCGATTCTACACAGCGATACCCGGCTGATGCCGAAAAACCGCAAGCTCTGGTCCAGCTGGAACTACCTGCGTGGGTGCGTCGGGGAACAGCACAACCATGAGTCTCTGGCCGTTAGCTACTGGATGAACAAGCTGCAGCCGCTGGCAACAGAGCAACCGATGATTGTAACACTTAACCCGCCAGTAGAGCCGGAAGAGGGAAGTATCCACTGCAGCTTCCTCTACGATCACCCCTTATTTGATAAAAACTCCATGGCGGCACAGCAGGAGCTGTACAAACTGCAGGGGCAGAACCACACTTGGTTCTGTGGAGCATACTTTGGCTTTGGCTTCCACGAAGACGGTCTGCAGTCAGGCCTCGCCGTTGCTGAGGCTTTAGCTGATATTCGTCGCCCCTGGCAGGTAGAAAATGAATCCGGTCGTATCTTCTGGCCAGGCCATATCACCACCAGCCAGACCCCTAAGGCCAGCTGATTGGGAGCAATGGATATGTCTCTGTCTGAATATTCCGATAGCGGCTTTAACAGTCGCCTCTATTACAGCACCGTGATGCACGACCGGGTTAAACCGGTACGACACCGCTTTGTCTATAAAACCGGCACCTTTCTGCTGGATCTGGACGAACTGGATGCCCTGGAAAACCATTTTGGGAGAAGGTTTGGCCTGAACCTGTTCGGCCACAACCATTCCGGCCTGTTCAGTCTTTACGATAAGGACTATGTTGCCCACGAAGGTGATACGATAAAGCAGCATGTCCAGCGCCTGCTGGCGGATAGCCATTGCGCGCCTGCATCACGTATTGAGTTGTTGTGTATGCCACGACATCTGGGTTATAGCTTTAACCCCCTCTGCATTTTCTTCTGCTACAACGCAGCCGGCGAGCTTTACACCACGCTTTATCAGGTGAGTAATACCTTCAACCAGAAGCATATCTATTCGGTAGAAGCCAAGCCGGTTCAGGTCGGTAAGAAATCATCCCTGCGCCATCAGGCAGATAAAGTTTTCTATGTCTCGCCTTTTATCAATATGGATTGTCAGTACCGTTTTCGGATCGCCACACCGGGGGATGTACTCAAGGTACTGATTCGTCAGGAGGACCGTGAAGGTCTGCTGTTAAATGCCACACTCACCGGAAAGAGCACCCCTCTGACCGCCAAAGGGCTGATCGCTATGGCACTGAAACGCCCCCTGTTTACCTACAAAGTGATCGCGGGCATTCACTGGGAGGCTCTGCGCCTGTGGCTGAAAAAGATTCCACTGGTCAGCCGCAAAGGCATCACTCCCCCCCCGCTTGTCTCTAAAGGCCAGCCTCTGGCAACGACAACAAAAGAGGAATAAACCATGCTGTCCAATTCACACTCAACGCCACAGGCTCCAGCCTCTTCTGAAAGCACTGCGGTATCGGCTTCAGGTTTCAGTCGTAATAAACCTGATGTAAATGAGTTGCAAGCCATTTATGTCGTGGAAGCCAGCCAGATTCGCCACCCATTCTGGCGTTGGCTGATCAATACCATGCAGAAAGCCCGCCTCAGTCGCCTGACGCTGGTACTGCCAGACAACCGTGCCGTCCATATTGGTGATATTCAGGAATCAACTCCCGCCCCGACAATTCACATCAAGAGTACTGCTGCCATCCGTAAAGCCTATATATCCGGGGTTCTGGGCTGGGGTGAAGCCTATATCGAGGGTGACTGGGAAACCGATGACCTGCTACAGGTCACCGAGTGGGCGATGCACAACACTCAGGCGCTGGATGACGTATTTGATGGTAGTACCGTTGGCCGCTGGATACACCGTTTACTGCACCGACTGAATAACAATAGCCTGAAAGGCAGTCGTCGTAATATTTCTGCACATTACGATCTGGGTAACCAGTTTTACGCCCAGTGGCTCGACCCCAGCATGACCTATTCTTCGGCGCTGTATCAGAACCCAAAAGAAACCCTGCAGAGCGCACAGTACAACAAATACGACCGTATACTGGAGCTGCTCAATATTCAGCCAGAAGACAAAGTCCTGGAGATCGGCTGCGGCTGGGGCGGTTTTGCTGAACGCCTGCTGACACAGCATGAGGATAGTCAGTACCACGGCGTTACCTTATCCACAGAGCAACTTAGCTGGGCACAGCACCGGCTCCAGCATCGGGCTGTGGATAACCGGGGTGAAGCAACTCTGACCGACTATCGAATGATCGAAGGGCAGTACGACAAGATCGCCTCCATCGAAATGCTTGAAGCGGTTGGAGAAGAGCATTGGCCCACTTACTTCAAAACACTCTATGACCGCCTGAAGCCCGGTGGCGAAGCCGTGATCCAGGTGATCACCATTGACAGGGAACGCTTTGAAAACTATCGCAACAATGCCGACTTTATTCAGCGCCACATCTTCCCCGGCGGTATGTTACTGACGCCGGAAGTTGTACAGCGGCAAGCTGAACAGGCAGGCCTGGATCTTAACTTTCTCCAGTCCTTCGGGCAGGACTACGCCCACACACTTTCTGAGTGGCGCAACAACTTTGATGCGGCCTGGGAAGGCATTAAACCCCTGGGGTTTGATGAACGCTTCCGCCGTCTCTGGCGTTATTACCTATGCTACTGTGAAAGCGGTTTTCGCCATGAAAGTATCGATGTTTATCTGTTTCGCCTGAAAAAGCCGGAGTAAAGTCATGGCCAGCTCACAGACACCGATACACAGCAGCAAGCAGCGTCTACTGGCAAGCCTTGTTATCGCTCTCAGTAGTGCTCTGCTCACTGATCGGCAAGCGATAGCGAATAACAGCGCCATACAGCAAATTTTACCTCAGAAAAGTTTTCATAGCCTGCCCCATTGGCAGCGCTTGTATGGTGATCAACTCAGCTTTGAAGTCACCCGTAATGGCAAACCGGTAGGCAGCTATCAGCTTAACTTTACGGGTAATGATGCAAGCTGGCAGGTTGAAAGCAGAATGGCGCTGGATTTTAAAGCCTTTCTCTTTTTCTCATACCGCTTTCGTTATCTGGGTATCGAGCAATGGCAGGGAAACAGGCTGACGAGCTTCTCCAGCCGAATTGACCGTAATGGTGAGCTGAGCGAAACCTTTCTGCAACGCACACAGGATGCCAGTGGGCTGCCCTTTTGGCGCGGAGGTTTACGCCAAGCTAAGAAAGGTGAAATGGCGACAGAATCCGCTAAACCGCTCACAAATGGCGCGCAGACTCTGGCTCTGAGCAATCACTATAACCGTGGCATTATTCGACAAAGACAGCTGTTCAACTCCCTCACGGGAGAATTGAATCAGATCCGACTGAAAAAAGAAGACCTTGAACGGGTTTCCGATGGTCGTGAAGAAGTACTCGCCACCCGTTACCGCTACACAGGAGACCTGAAAGATACCTGGGTTTGGTACGCCAGTGATCAGCGCTGGGTACGGATGCGTTTTATTGCCGATGATGGCTCAACTATCCAGCTCAATTGCCAACGCTGCTATCCGGATGAATAAATCCACGCCCGTCACTGGGCTGAATAAAGAAATACTCATACCTGCACGCCAGGACATTACGAGGTGATCTTATGTCACAGGAACTGATCTGGATTACCGGTGCCAGCCAGGGTATCGGTAAAGCGGTCGCTCTGGCTTATGCTAATGCCGGAAAGACCGTGGCGATAAGCGCCCGAAGTAAAGAAAACCTGCAGAAAGTTGTCGATGAAGCTGCCAGCCTGACCGGACGAATTCTGGCTTTGCCCTGCGATGTGACAGACAGAGATCAGGTCTCAGCATCTCTAAATCAGCTAATTGAACAGGAGCGGCTCCCTGATCGTGTGATACTGAATGCAGGTACCCACAAGCCGATGCCTGCTAATGAATTCAGTGCTGAAACGGTAAGCAAGCTCTTACAGGTCAACACCCTGGGGTCAGCGATACCACTTGAGGTTTTACTGCCCCATTACCTGAAGCAAGAAAGTGGGCAGATCGCGATTGTTGCCTCAGTTGCCGGTTACCGTGGGTTGCCGACCGCCAGCGCCTATGGTGCCAGTAAGGCGGCACTGATCAATCTGGCGGAATCGCTTCGCTCCGAGCTCTACCGTTCCGGTGTTGATATCCGACTGATCAACCCCGGCTTTGTTAAAACACCGCTGACCGATAAAAATGATTTCGACATGCCCTTCCTGATCACCGTGGACAAAGCCGCCAGCGCCATCATCAAAGGCCTGTCCGGCAAACAGTTTGAAGTGGTATTCCCAACCCGCATGGCCATTGCCATGAGCGTGCTAAAATGGTTACCTGATCGTATCTTCTTTCCATTGATCAACAGAGGTACCGGCCATGGACGCTAATGCCGAAGCAGAGCAAACCCATCAACAGGATCAACTGCATCAGCAACTGAAACAGTACATTAAACTGTTCCAGGGAGCCCAACATACTAAGCCGCTTACCCCTGCGGATATCACTCACCTGGTGCACTCCAATATTGTCTTCAAAGACCCTTTTCAACGGATCAATGGCCCGGATGCTTTATGCCGGCTACTGAATCACTTTCACAGTTCGGTTAAAGATGCTCGCTTTCTGATAGAAGCAGTATTTGAACACCCGGAACATGACAAGCTGCACAATCGGCACTATCTGGTGAAATGGCGCTTCAGTGGTCACCTGGACACCATCGGCCTATGGGAGTTTCCCGGCGTCAGCGAGATTGAACAGGATGAGGAAGGCCGTATCACCCACCACACCGACTTCTGGGATGCGGGTGAGCATTTCTACGAAAAACTGCCGTTTTTTGGCCGTATCACGGGCTGGATCAAAGCCAAAGTGGCGAATGCGGGGAAGGGCTGATTCACCTCGAAGTTCAACGCATTGAATGGTTTGCTGGCTGATCTTTTCTTGCATTCCGATATTAGTAAGCTATTATGCAAATGAGCGTTCAGCTCACAGGACATACAACCCCTGACGACTCGTCCCACAATCCGGGAAATGACGACTCAGGGGTTTTTTCGTTAAGGAGACTGGGATGTCACGTAAAACTGTAGCTATCTTTGTAGATGCTGGATTTTTCAACCGAATCTTTACCTCAAAGATTGATCCTGAAATGAAAATGCCGCCAGAAGACCTTGCTAAAAGAATGTGGCACTACTGGATTTGGCATGTTGATCGTAAAAATGGTGAAGATCTATATCGTATCTACTATTACGACTGCCCTCCACTCGAAATCAAAGCTCATCATCCTCTCACAAACCAGCAAGTCGACTTTTCCAAGAGCAATATCACTCTCTATAAAAACAAATTGCATGAAGCGCTTCTTCTTCATCAGCCTTATGTCGCATGCAGAATGGGTCATCTCAGCCAAACCGATAAAGAGTGGGGCTTTATTAGGAAAGACAAGGTACATAACTTCAACAAACTAATAAGAGGTGAAGTCGACCTCAAAGAGATTAACCCCAACAATGTTTCACTTCGCCCACGACAAAAAGGCGTAGATATGAAGCTCGGAATCGATATTGCCAGTGTAGTGTTGAAGAAATTAGCCAACAAAATCATTCTAATATCGGGTGATAGTGACTTTGTGCCTGCGGCAAAACTAGCAAGGATTGAAGGAGCGCACTTTATTCTCGACGCAATGGGACGATCTGTAAAAGGGGATCTCGCCGAACATATTGACGGTCTAAAAACATTCGTCAATCGATTGAAAGTTCCAAGTCATTACAATTGAAGGTAAATCACACCAACAAAAAAATGCCCGGCTGTTTTCACAGCCGGGCGTTTGTTATGCGATTCTGTCAGAGATAAGCGTTACAACAGATAACCATCCACCATACCCACCAGCTTGCCGATCTCAGGCTTGGTCATGGTGTCGTTGGCACCTAGGCTTAGGGCCTTATGACGGTTCTCATCACTCATAATGGAGGAGAACATCACAATAGGCGTCGTTCGATAGGCTTTACCTTCCCGCAGACGTTTGACAAGGTGCAAGCCATCCATGCGCGGCATCTCTACATCGGAAATCACCATGCTCACCAGATCACTGACCGGCAGGTGCTCCTCTTCAGCGACCAGTTCAAATTCCTGTAACATATCATAAGCATCTGCCCCGTCTTTAGCGGCAATAACATTATAGCCCGCCGTACGCAGAGTGGTTTCAATCAACTTACGGATAAAGGCTGAATCATCCACTACCAACAAAGTATTAGCCTGCCGTTTGGCCGTCATACGATCATCGATGATCACTTTACGATCTTCTTTGACGTCGTACTTTTCCATACTCAGTTCGGGGTTGATATCAGAGATAATCTTCTCGAAGTCCAAAATCATGATCAGTCGATCTTCACGACGAACTACGGCAACTACACAATCCTGCTCACCGCTTTCCAGAAACTGACTTGGGGATTCAACCTCTTCCCAGGAGATACGGTGAATCCGGCTGACGCTATCCACCAGAAAACCATTCGCCATACGGTTAAAGTCAGTGACAATAACGTTTTTAGTTTCAAAAGCGGTTGGCGTTTTCACGCCCAGCCAACCACCCAGGTCCACCAGGGGGATCAGGCTGTCACGCAGAGAGAAGACTCCGACAAGATGAGGCTGAGGATTAGGATAGTCGGTGGTTTCTGGAACCCGGATCACTTCGCGGACTTTCGCGACGTTAATGCCATAATGGCTGATTTTCTCAGTGCCATCAGGGCGTTGTTTACGTAACTGGAATTCAATAATTTCCAGTTCGTTAGTACCACTTTCTAGCAGGATCGCTTGTTTTTCCGGGCTGACAGCGCTCATAAGCTCCCTCTCTGAAGTTTTCCGTTATCCGGTAAATAATCTCTATTACCCAGCCTGTCTGCCAGATAAAAAGATCGCCATCTGTTGCCCCAAAGGGACTCTTTTTATTCACAATGCCACTTTACCAGAGCAATAAAAAATAACATATAAGATTCATGGTTAAGAAAGCAGAAGCGCTCTTTAATCCCAAGTTAAAAGCGCATGTGATTAAAGAGCTTTCCTTCATCTATCGTCAGGCATCGCAGTCATTAACGTTCAAAAACAACCTGACCATTGACTAATGTCGTCAGCACCTGGCCTTTCAGTTTTCTGCCGATCAGGGGCGAGTTCTCACCGGCAGTGAAGAGATTTTCACCATTAACCTCCCATTCACTTTCGGTATCGAAAACTGACAGATCAGCAGGTTGACCGACTTTCAGTTGGCCTGCAGTAATTCCCATCGCCTGCGCAGGGCCGGAGGTCAGACGCTCCAGCAGCTGTGGCAGACTGAGAATACCAGCACCCACCAGCTCAAGCCCCTGACTCAGAAGGATTTCCAGTGTCGCCATACCCGGCTCAGAAGCGGCAAAAGGAGCCATCTTCGCAGCTTCTTCATGTGGCAGATGTGCCGAGCTGATTACACTCAAGACGCCATCACGCACCCCCTGACGCAAAGCATCCCGGTCCTCTTCACTTCGCAGCGGTGGCTGGATAAAGAACTGGCTGTTATAGCCATCAACTTCAGTTTCGGTATAGGTCAGGTGCGCCATGGTGGTATCTGCGGTTACCGGCAGACCTTTGGCCTGTGCTTCAGCAATCATCGCTACAGCCTGAGCGGTAGACAGGGCACTAAAGTGAATCCGCACATCAGTCACTTCCACCAGATGCAATACACGGGATAGACCGATGGCTTCAGCCGCAGCCGGAATACCAGCCAGGCCCAAACGGCTGGCCAGGGCCCCTTCATGGGCGACTCCGTCACCACGCAGCCAGGAATCTTCAGGGTAAAACACAACCCGCAGATCAAAAGTGGAAGCGTATTCAAAGCAGCGACGCAGGATCAGAGTATTGTCGATTGCCTGACGCATATTGGTCACAGCAACACAGCCGGAGTGCTGCAACCCCGCCATATTACTCAGGTGGGCACCGTCCAGGTTTTTGGTCATAGCGCCAATCGGGCGTACTTTTGCCTGCCCAATCAGCTCTACTTTATCCATAATCTGCTGCACCACCGCAGAGCTGTCGATGCAGGGTGATGTATCCGGGCGACAGCAGATAGTCGTGTAACCTCCGGCCAGAGCCGCTTTGGTTTCACTGCGCAGATTGCCTTTATAGCTTGGGCCTGGTTCCCGCAGATGCGCGCCGATATCGATAAAACCCGGTGCTACAACCCGGTTTTCAGCATGCAGTGTACGCTCCGGAGCAAAACCAGCCGGTGCCTGACCCAAAGCCAGAATACGACCATCATCAATATGAATATCGGTAACCTGATCCAGATGCTGAGAAGGGTCGATCAGGCGACCACCACGGATGGTTAATTTCATGCGCTGGCCCCCTCGGTTGCTGCATTTTGGTGTTCAGAGTTTACTTCTGAGGATTTAGCTTTCTGCTGGGTCTGGCTACTGATCGCCATAGACATCACTGCCATACGGATCGGGATACCGTAGCTCACCTGATTCAGAATCAGCGACTGCGGGCCATCCGCCACGGCGGATTCGATCTCAACGCCACGATTAATCGGCCCTGGGTGCATCACAACCGCATCTGGTTTGGCGTAGCTCAGCTTCTCCGTTGTCAGGCCATACAGACGATAAAACTCACTTTCACTGGGCAGCAAGGCACCATCCATACGCTCTTTCTGAAGTCGCAACATGATCACCACATCGACATCTTTCAGACCATCCTCCATTCGGGTGTACAGAGTCGCCCCCATCTCTGTCAGAGGCTGTGGCAACAGAGTTTTCGGACCGATCAGACGAACCTCTTCAGCCCCCAGAATATTCAGAGCCTGAATCTGAGAACGGGCCACACGGGAGTGCAGAATGTCGCCGACAATCGCCACTTTCAGTCCGGAAAAATCCCCCTTGTGTTTACGGATCGTGTACATGTCCAGCATCGCCTGTGTCGGATGTGCATGACGACCATCACCTGCGTTAATGATGGCAACATTAGGCGAGATCTGACTAGCGATAAAGTGCTGCGCCCCACTGTCCGCATGGCGAATCACGAACATATCACTGCCCATTGCTTCCAGGTTCTGTAGCGTATCCATCAGGGTTTCCCCCTTTGAAGTAGCCGACGTGCTGATATCCAGGTTCAGTACGTCTGCAGACAGACGCTTCGCCGCCAGCTCAAAAGTAGAGCGGGTACGGGTACTGTTCTCGAAGAACAGGTTAACTACGGTTTTACCTCGCAGCAAAGGTACTTTTTTCACCGACTGCTCGCCCATATTGACGAAGGAATCAGCGGTATCGAGGATCTCTTCCAGAATCTCTTTATTGAGGCCACCCAAAGTTAAAAAGTGGCGCAGCTTTCCATCCTCGGTCAGCTGGACAGATCGGGGATCTGCAGGGTTTTGCGGGGCGCTTGTCGGCTTCATGGGTCGTTCTCACCAGTCTTGCAACACATTAAAAAGAACAGCACGTTTACGTTTTCAGGCGTCCGGCCTTTCTTCCGGACGCAGAAAAACGGCAGTGTAATCACTGCCGTTTTCGAAAAGAGTCAGGCCTCTTTTGGTTCTAATAAGGTCAACGCCAAAGGATCGGCACTTAGCTTGATGCGTATACCCTCCGGCAGCTGAAGTCGCTGACCGGTAATATCTGGCTGTACCGGAAGTTCACGTCCGGGCAGATCTAACAGCGTAACCAAAGTGACAGAGTCCGGGCGACCATAATCAAACAGCTCATTCAGCGCCGCACGTATAGTACGGCCACTCATAATGACATCATCCACCAGGACAATATGGCGGGATTCCGTCGCGAATGGCAGATTAGAGGGTTTAACACTGGGGTTCAGGCCGACACGGGTGTAGTCGTCACGATAAAACGAAATATCCAGCGTTCCCATCGCTTCACTCAGCTCCAGACGCTGATGCAGCTGCTCAGCGATCCAGACACCGCCGGAATGAATACCCACAAGGGCGATATTGTTCAGCCCGATCTGCTCAAAACGCTGACACAGGGCATCAGCCATCTGATCCAGCAGAGGTGTAACTTCCGGCAGATCGTCATTGGAATGAATCACTAAACGTTGATTCTGTGGTGTATTCGCGCTTGGGGTGTCAGTACTCATGGGTAACCTGATCCTTGAAAGGTCCTGCGTATCTCAGCAATATCTACGTCAGGCGCAATGTAACATATCCTGTCCGGGTTTATCCCTGAGGGGAATCAAACCAGGCTTCTAAAATCAGCTGGGCAGCGATGCCATCCACCGGATTCTCTTTATAGCTGCCTTTATGCCCTAAGTCTTTGGCAATACTTTTCGCTTGTTTCGTAGTGCCGCGCTCATCAACACCAAACCAGGGCTTACCGTACTGCCCATAAAGACGATTACCGAACTTACGCGCCCGGCGGCTCATTTCACTTTCGGTACCATCCATATTAATCGGCAGGCCAACGATAAAAGCATCCGGCTGCCACTCATCAATCAACTTTTTCAACACTTCTTTATTGGGAATGCCATCCCGGGCGGGAACCGGGGCCAGTGCGCTTGCGGTACCCAACATCTCCTGTCCGACAGCAACGCCGATACGGGTGGTGCCGAAATCAAACGCCAGCAGCGTACGCTGTCCGGTATTACCCTGCTTTTTTTTGTCTGTAGCGCTCATATCAGGCGTGGCCTGCCTGAGAACTCATCAGATTGATATCGATACCTAAAAGACCTGCGGCAGCTTGCAGCTTCTGTTCTGTTTCAGCTTCAAACAGTACGGGCAGTGTTGCTGGGCAGGTTAGCCAGGTATTGTCCTGCAATTCTTTCTCCAGCTGACCACCTTCCCATCCGGCGCAACCCAGAGCGATCAAAAACTTTTCCGGCCCCTGACGATTAGCGATGGCATCAAGAATATCGACCGAGGTGGTCAGGGCCAGCTCATCGGTGACCGTCATACTGGATTCCCAATCGCTCGCTCTGCCGGTATGAATAATAAAACCACGCTCATGGTGTACAGGGCCACCTTCCATAATTGCAGGAACGACCTCTTCAGATTCCGCCAGGCCACTATTTGGATTAGGCAGCTCCAACTGAGCAAACAGTTCAGCAACGGGTAACTGAGACAGTTTTTTATTGATAACAATACCCAGCGCGCCATCTTTGTTATGTTCGCAAATGTAGGTTACTGTGCCGGAAAAATTGGAATCCTCCAGATGAGGCATCGCAATCAGAAAGTGGTTACGTAAACTTTGAAATTGACTCATCACTTAGCCTTTGTCTCTTGCCAGACGGATATCAACCCGACTCGCTAAATAAGTTACCATTCCCGAATTGCCAGGTACGGATAATTTCAAGAATGTCAGTACGCTCACGCATAGAGCGCGGAAAAGGAGCAAAAGGTGCCGCCAGGTGCACAATCTCTAACGCGGCTTCATCCAGTACCGGGTGGCCGGAGGATTTTAATACCTGAGCCTCTTTGACACTACCATCCGGGTTGAGTGCAACCAATAACCGTAAACGCCCGGTCAGATTCTCTCTGCGGATACGCTCAGGATAGTTCAGGTTACCTATCCGCTCGATTTTCTCCTGCCATTGGCGCAGGTAAAAAGCATCATCCGATGCTTTTGCCGTCAGGGTAGAGATGGTTCTGACCCGGGGGCGTTTGGCATATTGCTCTGCCAGAGCGCTCTGCTCCGCCTCGAGGCGTGCTATCTCCAGGCTTCGCGCCAAAAGTGCCTGTGCATCACTTAAATTAGTGATCAGCGGTGGCTGGCCGCCCGATGATTCCGGTTTCGGTTCTGCGCGTTTTTCAGCCACAGGCTTCGGTTCCGGCTTAGCCGCAGGTTTAGCCTCAACAGGCTCTTTTTTCTCCTGAGACGGTGGTGGCATAGAAGTTTGCGGTTCCTGTTCCTGCTCACCGATACCGCTGGCCTGCTGATCCTGCTCTGCAATACGTTTGACCGGTTCATTCACCGGCTTGGACGGAACCTTACTTAGCGTAACATGAAGGGGGCTCGACAAACGCTCTTTCGGCTCCGGTGGATTAACCCTCAAACCCGCCCAGACCAAAAAGTGGATCACAGAAGCCAACAGTACCGTAAAAGCGATACGATCCACTGCCCGCACCTGGCTGTCCGGATGCGTAACCGGCGGCAGACCTCCGGCCTGAATCCCAGGTTCACCTGAAGTGCCTGCGTCTCTGTTCACTATCAATAGCCTGAG
Source organism: Oceanospirillum sp. (assembly GCA_048268485.1). Taxonomy (GTDB): domain Bacteria; phylum Pseudomonadota; class Gammaproteobacteria; order Pseudomonadales; family Halomonadaceae; genus Oceanospirillum. Next base: position 38,440 of record JBLWVL010000009.1, on the reverse strand, counting down.
GTTTTAAGCAGAGCGAGCAGTCAGTCTGGCGGCAATCACATCCATCAGGTCACCGGCAATATCCAGTCCAAACTGATCGTTCAGTTCACGCACACAGGTCGGGCTGGTGACATTCAGCTCTGTCATGTAGCCACCGATCACATCCAGACCGACAAACAACAGCCCCTTTTCTTTTACTACGGGAGCCACCTGCTCACACAACCAGTAATCGCGGTCCGTCAGCGGACGACCGACACCAGCACCGCCTGCAGCCAGATTGCCGCGCACTTCACCCTGAGCGGGTATGCGCGCCAGACCATAAGGTACCGGCTTGCCATCCACCATAAGAATGCGGGTATCGCCTTCAACAATTTCCGGCAGATATTTCTGCGCCATAATTTGGCGACTGCCCATCTCGGTCAGAGTTTCCAGAATCGCGCCGATATTGAGACCATCTTCTTTCACCCGAAAGATGCCGGTGCCGCCCATTCCATCCAGAGGCTTAAAGATCACATCACCGTGCTCTTTATGGAAGTCACGCAGGATATCTTCACGACGACTGACGACCGTTGGCGGACAGCACTCCGGGAACTGCTGGGCAAATAATTTCTCATTACAGTCACGTAGACTCTGAGGTTTATTCACCACCAAAACACCTTCCCGCTCTGCCTGCTCCAACAGATAAGTGGCATTCAGAAACTCAGTATCAAATGGTGGATCTTTGCGCATCAGCACAGTATCCAGCTCTGTCATGCTGGCACTCACTGGCTCACCCAGCTCAAACCAGTTTTCGGAATCGCGGAATACTTTTAACGGCTGCATCACAGCCATCGCCTTGCCCTGCTGAAGATAAAGATCCTGTTGCTGCATGTAGTACAGCTCCCAACCTCTGTCCTGTGCAGCCCAAAGCATCGCCAGGGTGGTGTCTTTTTTGTAGGTGATCCCCTCAATCGGGTCCATCACCACACCTAGTTTGATCGTCATATCCGCATTCTCCCGATAACTGCCAGAGCCATCTGCGCTGACAGGAAATAATTACTGTACCTTGCTCAAAGACTGAGGATCAGAAATCGCCCCACAAATACTGCAGTACACTCATGGCAACCACAGGTGCTGTTTCGGTTCTCAATACCCGCGGCCCCAGTGCCAGAGGGTGAAAATCTTCCGCCTCCGCCTGAGCAATCTCAGTAGCCGACAAACCGCCTTCCGGACCGATCAGTAAAGCAACTGTTGCCGGGGGCTCATAACCACTGAGTTGGCGTTCGGTTCTGTGATGCAGCACCAGCTTCAGATCTGCTTCGACGGAACTAAGCCACTCCTGCAAACTTACCGGAGGATAAACCACAGGAACACGGTTGCGCTGACACTGCTCACATGCACTGATTGCCACCTGCTGCCAATGCTGTTGCTTTTTGGCGGCACGATCACCTTTCAGACGTACATCGCCATGCTCTGTGTAGATGGGGGTGATTTCGGTAATTCCCAGCTCAGTAGCCTTCTGAATCGCATATTCCATACGGTCACCTTTGGAAATAGACTGAGCCAGATGCACATTAAGAGGGGATTCTTTTTCGTCTGCATGAAAAGCATCAAGAGAAACAGTGACCGATCGCTTGCTGGATTCCTCGATAGTGGCAGAAAAACAGCCGCCTTCTCCGTTAAAGAGTATCAACGGCTGTCCAGCCTTCATACGCAGCACCAGACCAACATGGCGGGCAGCGGCTTCATCAAGTTGGGCTGACTGCCCCTCAACCAGGGGCTGGGGACTGTAGATACGTGGTGTGGCCATTCAGATTAAGCGTTACCCGCCTGTTCCTGCTGACGCTGAACTGCATCAGCATACAAGGCGTCAAAGTTAACCGGGGCCAGCATCAGTGCTGGGAAGCTACCACGAGTGACGATGTTGTCGACAGCTTCACGAGCGTAAGGGAAAAGCACATTAGGGCAGAAAGCGCCCAGTGTGTGGTGCAGCTGTGCATCTTCCAGCCCCTGAATAAAGAACAGGCCCGCCTGCTGAATCTCAACCAGAAACGCCGTCTTGTCTTCATTCGTGACCGTCACGGTCAGGGCAACCACCACTTCATACAGGTTTTCACCAACTTGCTGGCTGTTACTATTCAGATCGAACTGCACTTTTGGTGCCCAGTCCTGCTGAAAAGTCGCCGGAGCATTCGGAGATTCAAACGACAGATCTTTCAGATAAATACGCTGCAATACAAACTGTGGTTGTTGCTGTTCATCACTCATAGTGCTTCCTTAAAATTATCGGTGCCGAAAACGGCTTTTTCTTGTTGTCTGACACACATTATTATTGCCGGACACTTTTATTGTTCGATGACCGGCCACTAAACCCTGATACTCTGCCAGTATCAGTTGATAGCCACCATCAAACCAAAACCCGCAGACACCGGAAAATTATCCCGCCAAAAGCTGATCCAGCTTCCCGGTTTGCTCTGCGGCAAAAAGATCATCGCACCCCCCCACATGGGTTTCACCCACCCAAACCTGAGGCACTGTGCGACGACCGCTGTTCTTCATCATCTCCTGCATTTTGGCAGGCTCACGCTCGACATCAATCTCAGTAAAATCAACCTTCTTCGACTGTAACAGACGCTTGGCCTGAACACAGAACGGACACCAGGATTTACTGTAAATCACTACATTTTGCATAAGCTCACCTTTACTCAATAGAACACTGCAGAAGATATATTGGATTAACCCGCTATACGGGGATTTTCGTTATCTGTTGCAAACAAGGAAGCTGACACACCTGCCGCCCTGCTGCACCACAGAATATTGCTTTGTAATAACACAATATATCAGACAAAACTAATTCAAGGCTAACGACGATACTTCCTGAAAACCCGGAGCACCCTTCTTATCAGCCTGACAATCTGAAACTGCAATATCTGAGATAATGCAAAATACCTACTTTGTCACAACCGGCAAATTATCATTCTGCCAGTTACTCATACCACCGCGCATGACGCAGGCTTTTTCAAAACCAGCCTTTTGTAACTCACTCACAGCAGCTGAGGCCGTATTACCCATTTTGCAAACAACAATAATTGGCTTAGCTTTATACTTTTCCAGCTCACCAACCCTGTCCTTCAGGCTTGCCATGCTGATATTCACTGCACCAGCAATATGGCCATTACGAAAATCTCCGCGATCCCGGATATCCAGGAAAACGCCTTCTTCGCGGTTAACCAGCAAGGTCGCTTGCTGACAGCTGATCGCTTTATTGCCGGTCATATACTCATACCCCAACCAGAGAATCAGCAGAATCACAAATGTGCCTACCATCATCCAGTGGTTAGTAGCGAACTCAATAAACTGTTCCAACTTCTTTCCTCGTCAGCTTTCATTGATCATGGATGCACAGGTCGCTCAGGCTGCCGGTTTATAAAGCCCGGAAAATTCCCGCAGAACGCTGGCATTTAAAGGCAGTTAGTATACACAACCTGATAAAGATTTAACCGCTTCAAAGAGGTTGGTTTATATACTTTTTTCACACCTTTTCCCCGGCAAAGAATTTGGGAGGCCCGAGAAATCTGGGGTATGATGTCCAGCTACTGCGAAACGTCTGTCAGGACGTGTAACTTTTTCTGAATCTAACTGCGACCCTGAAAACATCATGTCAAAACGTACGCCTGTTGCACTTATTATTCTGGACGGTTTCGGCTACAGCGAAATTGCCGAAAACAACGCCATCGCCAATGCAAATAAGCCTGTCTGGGATCGCCTGTGGGCGCAATACCCAAATGCTCTGGTTGAAACCTCAGGTATGGCCGTAGGGCTGCCAGAAGGTCAGATGGGCAACTCCGAAGTAGGCCATATGAATCTGGGTGCAGGACGTACCGTTTATCAGGAGTTTACCCGAATCACCAAAGCGATTGACGATGGTGATTTCTTCGAAAACGAAGCTTTGGTTCAGGCGATAGACAAAGCAGTTGCTGCTGACAAAGCAGTTCACCTGATGGGCCTGTTGTCCCCAGGCGGTGTACACAGCCATGAAGAGCACATCTTTGCCGCCTGTAAACTAGCTGCTGATCGTGGTGCAAAAAGCGTTTATGTTCACGGCTTTCTGGATGGCCGCGACATGCCCCCTCGCAGTGCAGAGAGCTCCATCGTTAAGGCGGATGCTCTGCTGAAAGAGCTGGGGGTAGGCTTTGTTGCTTCTCTGATCGGCCGCTACTACGCCATGGATCGTGACAATCGCTGGGATCGTGTTGAGTCAGCTTACAACCTGCTGACGCAGGCTAAAGCCGAGCATGTATACAGTAACGCACAGGAAGCCCTGCTAGCCGCATACGAGCGTGATGAAAACGACGAGTTTGTTGCTGCATCCAGTATCCGCCCTGATGGCAAAGCCATCAAGATCGAAGATGGTGATGCTGTACTCTTTATGAACTTCCGTGCAGATCGGGCCCGGGAGATTACCCGCAGCTTTGTTAACGCAGATTTTGACGGCTTCACCCGTGAAGTGACACCTGCGCTTGCCGACTTCGTGATGCTGACCGAATATGCTGCCGATATTAAAACCACCACCGCCTTCCCACCAGCCAAACTGGTGAATACGCTGGGCGAATACATGGAAAAACAGGGCAAAACCCAACTTCGCATCGCAGAAACTGAAAAGTATGCTCACGTGACGTTCTTCTTCAGCGGTGGCCGGGAAGAGGAGTACAAAGGTGAGACCCGTGTACTGGTACAGTCGCCACAGGTCGCCACTTATGACCTGCAGCCTGAAATGAGCGCACCGGAAGTTACCGATAAGCTGGTTGATGCGATCAAAAGCGGCGATTACGATCTGATCGTCTGCAACTATGCCAACGGTGATATGGTGGGTCATACCGGAAAATACGATGCGGCAGTTAAAGCGATTGAAGCACTGGACACTTGCCTGGGGCGCGTAACCGAAGCTCTTCTGGAAGTAGGTGGTGAGTGCTTAATCACCGCCGACCATGGTAACGCCGAACAGATGGTGAACCCTGAATCCGGTCAGGCGCAAACGGCCCATACGACGTTCCCGGTCCCCTTGGTTTACGTCAATGAGCGTACAGAGTCAGTTACACTTAAGGATGGCCGTCTTTGCGATATTGCACCAAGCCTGTTAAAAATCATGGGCATGGAACAACCTGATGAGATGAGCGGTCATAACCTCGTTTCTTATACCTGACATTCTGACACATCACTGATGTTTCAATCAGAATGATACATAAAGAGCTGGCCTTTCCCAGCTCTTCACCGTTCGATAAAAATGCCTGCGGGTAACGGAACATACTGTCATTGATGATCAAAAGAACCGCTGCACCTGTGCTGCCAAATAAACAGAACAGAAATATCAGATACCGGGCTCTTTCTTTACAGTTTTTCAGCTGCGTACTGACGATCCTGTTTTTTTCTTCCGCACTCCTCTCTCTGCCTTCTCAGGCAGCGGGCAAAGAGGAGGTTTCTGCTCAACAGTTAAAAGAGCTGAACAGCCGGATAAAAACTCTTGAGCAGTCACTGAACCAGGTGAAGGGTGCAAAAGCCGAAGTACTCAAAAAGCTACAAGCCTCTGAAAAGAAAATATCTGATACCGCACGGGCTATCCGAAGTAATCTGGCAAGCAGCAAACGACTGCAAAGCCGCCTGAGTACACTACGGGCAGAAAAAAACAGTCTGAGGCTCAAACAGAATCAACAGAAAGATTATCTGGAAAAGCAGATCCGTTCGGCCTACGCCATGGGTCGCCAGGAGTACCTGAAAGTTCTGCTTAACCAGCAACAACCGGATCAGGTATCCCGGGTTCTGCGTTATTACGACTACATCAATAAAGAACGTAGCCGACATATTGATGAATACCTGGAAACAGCCCGCAGCCTGAACCGGATTGAAAAAGAGATTTTACAAAAAGATTACGTCCTGACCACCACCCGCAGTAAGCTGGAGGCTGACCGGGGTCGCCTGAAAGTCGAACAAAAGAAACGGGAAACACTTGTCGCTCAACTAGACCAGGAAATTTCCGGAAAAGGCCAGGAATTGGCGCGCTTGAATCAGGATAGGGCCCGTCTTGAAAAATTATTAAAAGAAGTACAGCAAGCCATTGTCAATATACCTATGCCGAAGGATACCCGACCGTTTAAGTCCATGCGCGGCAAGCTACCCTGGCCGCTTAAAGGCCGCGTCGCTTATGCCTTTGGCAGCGAACAGATCCGGGGCAAACTGCGCCGTAACGGTATGGTGATTCGCGGTCAGGAAGGTACAGAAATTAAAGCGATTCATTCTGGACGCGTTGTTTTTTCCGACTGGCTCAGGGGGTACGGCGTGCTTTTGATTCTTGACCACGGCAATGGTTTTATGAGTCTCTACGGCCATAATCAGTCCCTGCTTCGGGAAGCCGGTGACTGGATTCACGCCGGTGAGAGCATCGCTACCGTTGGACGAAGCGGTGGACAAAGCCGAAGCGGTCTGTATTTTGAAATTCGCAAGGAAGGGGCTCCGCAGGACCCCATTATCTGGCTCGGCAAACGCTGAAAAACACTCAGGTTACCCTGCGACAAGCAGGCAAACCTGATGATACAAACCCCGCCGACCGCTAGCTGCCATGTCCGGGGAAATTAAGGAGTGATTCATGAGAACCTCGCAGACCACACTAGGAATCGGCTTTGGCCTGTTGCTCAGTCTGACAAGTTCAAACCTGCTTGCGGAAGCAACCCCAGCCGATGAAGCTCTGCCTTATGAGGCTCAGGAACTTCCACTAGAGGAACTACGCACCTTCGGTGAGGTGTTTGAACGCATCAAGCGTGCTTATGTTCATGACATCAATGATAAAGAACTGCTGGACAATGCCATCAGGGGAATGGTGACAGGCTTAGACCCCCATTCCACCTATCTGACACCGGAGGATTATGACGAACTTCAGGAAAGCACTCAGGGTGAGTTTGGCGGCCTGGGCCTTGAGGTCAGCTCTGAAAACGGCTTTATCAAAGTCGTTACTCCGATAGACGACACACCAGCAGCCCGGGCAGGTATCCGTCCTCACGACCTGATCGTTAAGATCAATGACACACCGATTAAAAACTTACCGCTGAACAAGTCCATAGAGCTAATGCGCGGTAAGCCCGACACGGAAATTCGCCTGACGATTATGCGGGATGGTGCAGACGCCCCCTTCGAACTAACCCTGAAACGGGCCCTGATCCGTGTTACCAGTGTAAAACATCGTATGCTGGACGAAGACTACGGTTATATTCGAATTACCCAGTTTCAGGTACATACCGGCGAAGAAGTCGTCAAAGCCCTCAACAAAATGCACAGTGGTGCTAATGGTCAGCTCAAAGGGGTTATTCTGGATCTGCGCAACAATCCGGGCGGTGTATTACAGGCTGCAGCCGAGGTAGTGGATGCCTTTATCACCCAGGGGCGCATTGTTTATACCAAAGGCCGACTGGACAATACCGAGCTTAGCTTTGACGCCACACCTGACAACCCAAGCCGGGGGGTTCCCTTAATCGTGCTGATCAACGAAGGCTCAGCATCGGCATCTGAAATTGTTTCCGGGGCGCTTCAGGATCATCATCGTGGCGTAATCATGGGGACTCAAAGTTTTGGCAAAGGCTCCGTACAAACGATTCTGCCCCTTGGGGAAGACCGTGGCCTGAAGCTGACCACCGCCCTTTACTACACGCCATCCGGCCGGTCTATTCAAGCCCAGGGTGTAACTCCTGATATCGAAGTAAAGCCTGCTCGCCTGACCCCCATCGAAGCCAGACTACAGATCAAAGAGGCAGACCTTGAGGGCCACCTTGAAAGTGGTCAGAAAGCGGTTGACCAGAAATCCGAAGGTAGCGCCTCATTGGCTGAAAGTGACTACCAGTTATTTGAAGCCTTAAGCCTGTTGAAAAGTCTGCATATCCTGAATAAAAACCCAGATACCAGTACTGTCAGCAACAACGAAGCAACCCATTAAAACCTGATCAGGCTGCCTGTAAGGGCGGCCCAAGCGACACTGATATGACGACTATTTCACAGCATTATTCACACTTACAAACGCAACTTAGCTCAGATTACCCGGGGCTGGGCACGCTTCTTTCCCTGCTTTTGGTTTTTTCTCTTCTCGGTTTCAGCTTACCCGTGCAGGCCTCCAGCTCACCCACGATCACCCTGGTCATTGATGATATAGGCTACAATCTGCGTAATGGCTTACGGGCAGTAAACCTCCCCGGTGCTATCTCCTACGCAGTATTGCCACACACACCTTATAGTCAAAAACTTGCCAAAGCTGCCCATCAAAAGGGCAAGACAGTAATGCTTCATGCACCAATGACCAACGTACACCAATGGGAACCCGGGCCGGGCACCCTCAGTCCATCCATGGACAGAGAGGCCTTTGATCAGGCATTAAAAAAAGCTCTTGCCGACATTCCGTTTGTACAAGGTGTTAATAACCATATGGGTAGCGAGCTGACTCAGGATAGTGTCCGTATGCAGTGGCTTATGGAGGAGGTGAGCAAGCGTCGCCTGTTCTTTATCGACAGCCGCACCACAGCAAAATCAGTGGCCGCCAAAACAGCCCGTGCGAATGGTGTCCCCAGTATGAGCCGGGACGTATTTCTGGATCATATACGAACACCTTCAGCGGTAAATGAGGCTTTTGATACCCTGGTTCGCCAGGCGCAACGCAACGGTCACGCTACCGGTATTGGACACCCTCACAATGTCACGCTTAATATGCTGGAAAACCGGATACCGGAACTTCAGGCTCAGGGTATTCGGCTGGTTTCCGTTCCGGAACAGCTGGTCGCCATGGGACAGATATATAAGGATGTGCAACCCGCTTCTGCCACACCAGAAATAACAACACCCAACCGAAGCCCCGCTTTCTGGCGCAGCGAGATTCAGCAACTAACCCGATTCAAAGAGACAGATGTCACTCATCCTAAAATCATCCGTAAAGAGGTGATCATCAGAAAAAAGTCCCCGAGTCTTCAGCCCCTCAACCGGACTGAAGAACGTACCGTACCGAACAGAGAAAGTGTTCCACACCTGAAGGGGGCCGGACGGGATATGTTGCAACAACCCGCCCACCACCCGGACTGGCTGACCCCCAAGGATAAGCAGAACTGGGCAACAACCCGTGACTGAAAAATGCATGTCACTTGATAACCTGAATACTTCCTCTTTAATACTATCAATGCAGAGTACCCCCATAAATGAGTGCTTTTTTTCAACAACTGAAAGAGTTAGCCCCCTGGCAACAAACGGCATTTGCCACAGCATTAGCTGAACGCATGTACCCTAACTACGCACTGTTTTGTCAGGTAACAGAGCAGCCTGAGCAAGCCGCACAGTTAAAAAAGAGCCTGATGCTGATCTGGGAGCAACTGGCGAATAAGGCCAGCACAATCAATTTTGAAGTTCAGCTGGAAAGGCTGGCAGATCTGATACCCAATGATGCTGACTATGAGATGTACGGTGTCTACCCGGCGATTGATGCGGCCATGGCGGCTCATACCGCTATGGAGTTAGCCATGGGCACACAGGCAGAAGAAGTGACCCGTGTCAGCCGGCTGATGCGCCAGACCATTATCAGTTTTATCGAAGCAACCGAAGAGCTGCCAGAAGATGAGAAAGCCCGCCGCAAAGCCCTGAACGATCAAGAGCTGATGCAGTTTGACCGGGAGTTTCAGGATGAAGTGCTAAAGCAGATCAGCACGATGAAGCACCCTCAGAAGGATAAACTGAAAGAGTTACGCCTTATGGCTCAGAATGATGGAGTAAGCTGTCTGGGGCTGGCGGTGTAACCCCGCGTACGGTAAAAAATACCCCGGAGTACTAACTCCGGGCTACATCCTGATTAATACGTAAAATCATCGACCTTAAGGACTATTGAGTCTCTGCAGCAGACTCATTCAAACCCCGGTCACGGACACTGCTGTGAAAGGATTTTTCATCTTCACTTTCCACAGATACTGAGCCTTGCTCCACCTGCTGTTCAATATCAGACTCAAACATCAGATTACCGCTACTCATCAGATCCTGATAGGCGTAATAACCAAAACCCGTGCAAACCACCAACACCAAAGCAGGTACGCTGACATACACTTTTCTGAAGTGCCGGGCGACAAAGTAAGCAAACAGCATGAGCTCAATGACACCCAGCGCCAATACCAGATAATCACCAATACCGCTGATTCCCCGGATGACAGGATTCTCTTCCGGTGTATGCGCACCAATAAGCTCCATACTGACAACACCGGAGCCATTCAGCAGGCTGATCACAAAAATAACCAACAGCCAGGCCAAAGCAATACGCTTTTCATGAAAAAGCGCCTGAAAAAACAGTGTCGTCAGTGCCAGGATAAAGGCAAAAAAAGCGCCAGCCAGATACCATTGATAAGCGATAAATTGCTCTGTGGACATGAAAATTCCTTTAGCTTGAAGAGGGCAGTGCTAAGCTTTTTAAGCTTAATTCCGGAAAAGCATAAAAGATCCGGCACCTTACCCATGAAGTACAGACTCAGAAACCGAAGTTTTATTTCTTCAGCCAACCATTACCTAGGTCGATCAGATTACCGGGGCGGGTCTTTTCAATCACTTTTTTCCCAGCAATTTTCTCGACTTCCTGCAACGTTATCTTGTTCTTTGCTGCCAGATCTTTATAAACCTGCGTACGCTTATTGTTCACATCATCCACCAGGGCTTTTACACCAGCCTCCGGCTTGACCACTCCTAAATAACCGGTATAACGCTCACCAACCCAGCCACTGTCTTTGGCAGTATCCAAATCCAATGCATAAGCAGGCGCTGCGACAACCAATACCAGCAAAAATGCGGTGATAAGTACTGCCAGCGAAGAAACCTTCAGTTGAGAGGCCACGTGATTATTGCTCATTTTGTTATCCATCAGGTTAGCTCCTTAGAATAGATCACTGTCTTCGCTGAACATCTGATCCAGCTCTTTATCAACCTTGACCCGAATCTCATGGTCAATTTTAACATTCAGGTTAATGGTGATCGGCTCTTTAGCCCCGACCTCAATACGAGGCGTACAGGCTGCTACAGCGCTGAGCACACCTGTTAAAAGTAAAAGTCTGAGTATCATTGATACATCCCTTGTGCTGATTCGCTGAGCGATTTATCGATCTGGTCGCTTAATCGTAGCGCCCTTAATAGCGTCAGAATATTCTGCTCGCTGGTAAAATTCAGAGTGACAGGCTGATCTTCAGCTCTGTTATCTCCTTTGATCTGCAAAATTGCAGTCAGTTTCCCGTTCTCTTTCATTTCAATATCACCCTGCAACAAATAGTAATGCAGCTGGTTCAGATATTTTAACTGACTGGCAAGCACAGGCTGTTGCTGAAGCATCGCCTGCCAGGCCGGGTTATCCTTCAATACAATCTCACCCGCATCACTTTTGACCTGTCCATTATGGATAGCGACACCCTTCTGACTAAGCTTCATGGGCAGTTTACCATTGAGTAGCCCCGTTACCCTGATCTGTTTTTCACCAAGAGCAATCAACTGACTCAAATCTAATTTCTTCAGTATCAGCTCTGAGGTATGACCCGGTGAAAACGGATAGTCCAGGCGCCCCATCTGAATATGACCACCCAGGGTGTCCGCCGAAAAACCGGTTAGCTGGCCTGACAGAGATTCTCTTATGTTTGTCACGTCTGCCTCGGCTTTAAGGTCAGCATTCAGGTTGGTCAGTTCAATGCCGGCAAAAACCCTCTCGGCCGTCAGCACGCCGGGCTCCAGATTTACCTCCCCCTCAGACAAAGTCAGCTGCAGAGGCAGGTTAACGCCACCGAATGCATAACCTTTTGCTTCACCGGTTAATTGACTCAAATTCAGAGCCAGCGTCGACGAGAGTCTTGTCAGCAGCTTGCCTGTATCCACTGATTCTGGATCATCTGGCAGAAACGCTTTATCGATCAGGGACTGTGACTGTAAAGTAAGACGTCCGTCGTTAATCAGGATTCCTGTTGGCAGGGCCAGCCATTCGGTAATTCGCGCCAACTCAGCTTCGCCCGTTATCTGATTTTTTATCTTATCCTTTTCAATGCGGGTTTTAATCGTCAGATCCGGGAGCAGGCTAGCCGGGAAGTTCATCATATCCTGAGTACGGGGAGATGCACTGGCCAGCTTCCAATCCAGATCTCCGACAACTTCCTTTATCAGGAGGTCAGTATTAATAACTGATAATAATCCTGCCAGTTTCAGATCCGCCTTATATGGCACCCGAACATTACGCCTGAGCCCCGGATAACGAACCAAAGCCTCACCTTGTCCCTGATGAGTAAACTGCCACCGGCCCGCTTCGGACAGAGGCTGTTGCAACTCAATAACCCAGTGGCCGTCATGCTGAAAAAGAGGGATTTCCAGACCGGCGGGAGCCCACAATACAGACTCATCATTAGGTGCCGGGGATAGAGTTATTTCGCTATTCCCAATATCCATGCGAAGACTATGAATGACTGAAGGATTTTCAACGGACGCCCTCTCCCCTGCCAGATACGCGCTTAAACCCAACCCGACATCCGAACTCATCTGCATACTCAGATCCAGCAGCCTGGACTGATTAGCGAACAGGGGCTGGGGCTGCAGTTCTGCTTTCAGGTTACTGATAAGCTGAAGGCTCAGCTTTTCCGGAGTCAGCTGTATCTGGGGCGCACTCAGTTGAAACGAGGCGGAAACCGTTTCTTGCGGTTGCCAAGTAACGTTAAGCCCGGAAATACTTAACGACTTCGCGGTCAGGTCCGCGACAACGGGTTCTTTCAGCTCAACACGCAACTCACCACCCTGACGCAGCGTCTGTCGATCCAGGCCTTTAAGCCATCGATGCAATTCTGAAACCTGCGCAAACTCCAACAGCGGGGACAAGCAGTTTCCGGTAAGATTCTGAACCAACATTTCCCCCGAATTAAACCGGATCTTCTCTGTACCCGAGTCTGATATTTGATAAGTGAGGGCAAGCGTTCGCGGGGTAGAAGACAGTCTGCAGCCTTGTATTGCCTGCAGATCAAAGCCAGGCAAATGAATCGCGATATCCGCGCGCCGTGGAGCCATCTGAAGCGCAAGCTTTCCACTGGTATCGGTAAGCCTCAAGCCATATTGGTTACTTAACTGCGCCAGCTCATCCAGTGCACCTTTTACCGGGACCCATTCCGGAAGTTCGAACGACTCAAAAGCTAACTGATCCAGCTGACGTAACATCATATTCAGCCGATGTTCGCCGGTACTCAGATGAAGTCTTAAATCAAAATTAGCGTCATGGGTAACGTCCTGGTCCGGTACAGGCTGAACGGTTGAGGCCAGATTAAATTGCCAATAAGGCTGCCCCTGCTTAGAGCCTGGGCTACCCCGGAAATACTGCAAACTGGCCATATTTTTGAAAGGTAGCCCCGCAATCTGAAACGCTCTGATGGTCACTGTATGCAGCCGATACTGCTGGCGAACCTCTTCCAACTGTTCAAAAGTAGAATCTATCTGACTGAAGTAATCTTCGTAGGCTTTACGGACAGTTAGCTCATGCCTCAGCAAAGACTTGCCCGAAGGCGCTGCAGCGGGAATATTCCGAGTAGAAGCAGACTTTCCGGCAGCTAAGTGTTCTACCCCAGGATGCTCAGCTGAAGCCACTGATGGCTGTTCAGACGATAGCTGCGGTAACTGATCCGGCAGCCGTACCGATAGCCGGTCAATAATCAGCTCACCGGAGAAAGGCCAGGTCACGCCCTGTATCTCCAGTACGCTATTATTGGGGCCAGACAGAGTCAATTTACTCAGACGCTGCCAACTCTCAAGTTCAATACGTTCTAAGTGGAGGCTTTCAGCAGGCAGACCTGCAACAGGCTCAGAAAGCAGATAGTGGTTCAGAAATGCGGGAAGCCAGCGGTCATGACTATAGGCCAGAACCGCCAGTAGAAAGCCCAGAAAGAAGATAAGACCCAGCAAAGACACTGAGCCAATAATCAGAAAGCGTTTAAGCCGCATCTGAGCCATGCATCCAGCAGTGAGCACAGCGCCTAAAGGCGCATCTCGATGCCCTGCTTCGCCATATAGGCTTTGGCTTCAGGAATGGTATGTTCACCAAAATGGAAGATACTGGCCGCCAGTACAGCATCCGCATGCCCTTCGATGACACCGTCAGCCAGATGCTGAAGATTACCAACACCACCGGAAGCGATCACAGGAATCGGAATAGCGTTACTGATGGCACGGGTGACTTCAAGGTCAAAACCATTTTTAGTGCCGTCACGATCCATGCTGGTCAATAGAATTTCACCGGCACCATACTCATTCATCTTGATCGCCCACTCCACAGCATCCAGACCCGTTGGCTTACGACCACCATGGGTAAAGATCTCCCAACGGCCCGGTTCGCCCTCGGCACTGACACGTTTACAGTCGATGGCAACCACAATGCACTGACTGCCGAACCGCTCTGCGGCTTCACGGACAAAGTCCGGATTAAATACTGCTGCCGTATTGATACCAACTTTATCGGCACCGGCATTCAGCATACGACGGATATCCTCACAGCTACGGATACCACCGCCAACGGTCAGCGGGATAAAAACTTCGCTGGCGATCTCTTCCACCATATGAACGGTGGTTTCACGGTCTTCGTTACTGGCGGTGATATCAAGAAAGGTGATCTCATCAGCACCTTGTTCGTTATAACGTTTGGCAACCTCAACCGGGTTACCCGCATCGCGGATATCAACAAAGTTCACGCCTTTAACAACGCGGCCTTTGTCCACATCGAGACAAGGAATAATTCGTTTGGCCAGTGCCATGTTCGGCTCCTGTTCTCTATAAATCCAAAGTGATGGATGGCTGCATCAGCTGCAAACGCAAACCCTATAAAAGCCTGCAACGGATTTTATCCACGGTCGCCAGGGAGGGCGACGTGCGCATGTTCGGTTCATGGACGAACCCACATGCGCGGGATAAAACAGGCAGCAGGCTTTAAGCCCCGGGGCATAGAAACCAGCCCTGACAGAGACCCGCCTTACAGACTCCGGCCGGTTCATCCCTGAACCGAGCCGGACCCACCGCCATCCCCGGCGGTTACTTGTAAGGCCGACTCTGTCGGGCTTCAGCTCTCAGTATCTTCCTGAGACCGCTACCCCTTTGAATCAGGCGCTTTTACCATCCCATTCAGCAAAGTTTTTCAACAACTGCAGACCGGCATCGTGACTCTTTTCCGGGTGAAACTGCACGGCAACCACGTTGTCGTGCGCCAGCGCCACATGACAGGTTTTGCCATAGCGGGTTTCACCAATCACCTGAGATCGGTCAGCCGCTTCCACGTAGTAGCTGTGGACAAAATAGAAGCGAGCATCATCTTCAATACCCTGCCAGATCGGGTGATTTCGGGTGTGCTTAACCCGGTTCCAGCCCATGTGGGGTACTTTCAGTTTTTCGCCCTTGTCATCTGTCAGCGGGTCACCAAAGAAACGCACATGACCTTCAAACTGCCCCAGGCAAGGCACGCCACCGTTCTCTTCACTGTCCTGCATCAGCGCCTGATAGCCCACGCAGATTCCAAGGAAAGGCTTACCGGAAGCGATATTTTCCTGCACCACTTTATCCACACCCAGACGACGAATCTCCGCCATACAATCCCGGATCGCACCAACACCCGGCAGCACCACATGCTCAGCATTACGGATCACTTCCGGGTCAGAAGTCACCACCACCTGCTGGTCAGCAGCCACATGCTCCAGCGCTTTCGATACAGAGTGCAGATTGCCCATGCCATAATCAATAACAGCAATTGTCTTCATTATAAGTCCTTAAACACGCACCTACAGACTGCCTTTTGTTGACGGCATCATGCCCGCCATACGCTCATCCATCGCCAGCGCCATGCGCAGAGCACGGCCAAAGGCTTTAAAAATGGTTTCCGCCTGATGATGAGCATTAAAACCTTTCAGGTTATCAATATGCAGGGTGACACCGGCATGGTTAACAAAGCCCTGGAAAAACTCCCAAAATAGCTGAGTATCCAAACGGCCTATACTGGCACGGGTAAAATCAACATTCATCTCAAGGCCTGGGCGACCGGAAAAATCGATCACTACCCGTGACAAGGCCTCATCCAATGGCACATAGGCATGGCCATAACGTGTCATACCTTTTTTATCACCAACCGCTTTGGCAAAAGCCTGCCCCAGGGTGATACCCAGATCCTCCACGGTATGATGGTCGTCAATATGCAGATCCCCTTTAGCAACGATGTCCATATCGATAAGGCCATGTCGGGCTATCTGGTCAATCATGTGCTCTAAAAAAGGAACGCCGGTGTCGATACTCAGTTTACCGGTGCCATCAAGATTGATAGAAACCTTAATCTGGGTTTCCAGGGTGTTACGCTCTACGCTTGCGGTACGCTCCGCCATGAAGATTCTCCGGAGGGCTTTGTTATTCAAGAAAACGGGAATTATAGAGAATCTGACCTGCTATCCGCTACAATACTTCTGCAGACGTTGCACTTTATTCATACCAAATGCTGCATCGGGGCCAGACCCAGCCTATTATGCATCATTCGGAACGCTTTTAATGTTCAGAAAGCATTTTATCTATCTTTCGGAGACGCGGAATGCCCGTTTTATTAACGATTGTTAATGACAAAACTGACCAGGCGCATATTGAGCAGCTGGAAAAAATCTACACCGACGCCCAACCAGAGCGTCTGGCGCAACTCCCGAATATTAACTCCGCAAAATCTTTCGTGGATACAATTCTGCAAAGCCCGGACCATAGCTTCTATTGTGGGCTTTTTAATGATCGCCTGATTGCCGCTATCGCTATCTCGCAACAGAGCAACGCATGGCAGATCAGTCACCTTTGCGTACGCAGCATCACCCGTCGCAGAGGTGTTGGCAGTCGCTTGCTGACATTGGTGATCGAAGCAGCCAAAGCTAACAATATGGCAACCCAGGTCTCCACCAGCGCCCTGATGGCCCAGGATCATATTATCCTGCAACGCATGGGCTACACACTAAGCGAAGCGGGCGATCACTACCTTCTGGATATCCGCTAACAGCAGAATGACAATCGACCACGGCCCGACCATCATTCCACAACAGGGAAGCAATGACAGTGCGATTTTTATTGAAATCACTATTTTATCTGGTGAGCTTTATTATCCTCCTGCTGGCAGGTCTTGCGATCTACCTGACGCAGTTTTTTGATGCCAACCAATATAAACCTCAGATTCTTGATGCGGCCAGAAATGCCGGCGTACCACTAGAGATTAACGGCGAACTCAATGTTGCCGTTTTTCCACGTATTGGGCTGAATATCAATGACGTTGTGGTCAAGCTTCCGGATACAACAGACACAACATTAGCGGCTGTTAATCAGGTTGCCGTTTCTGTCAAGGTCATGCCCCTGCTCTCGGGTTCAGTCGAAGTGGATCGTATTGTTGTGGATAGCTTGCAGGCTGACCTGATTGTGGATAACTCCGGCGTGGGTAACTGGCAGGCGCTCATTCGTGAAAGCACTGAAACGGCTTCCCCCGCAGATAACAATCCCCAGGAAAACCAAGGCACAGATAGCACACAAAAAGCGGGCCTGCCAAATATTGAGATTGGCGGCATCGATATCACCCATGCCCGCCTGACCTATACCGATCAACAGCAGAATGTTCGCTTTGCCGTTAATGACCTGAACTTTACCAGCGATAATATTCAGTTGGGGGAAAGCTTTCCCATCAGCTTTTCTACCCAGGTAGAAAGCAGTAACCCTGAACTGGACGCCACGTTACAACTTAGCGCCAGCGTTACAGCAGATCTGGAAAAAGAGTTATTCCGTTTAAACGCACTGGATCTGCAGCTAAACGCCAAATCACCACTTATCCCCGGTAATAATGCACAACTCAACCTCCAGGCCGATGCACAGGCAGACCTCCAACAGGATAGAGCCCAGTTTAACGCCAGCAAACTAAGCGTAAACGGTATCGATATCACCCTGAGCTCACAGATTGAACGGCTCACCACCGCCCCTAACATTAAGGGCAACCTCCAGATCAGTCAGTTCAACCTGAAAGAAACCCTTGCTCAGCTGGAAATTTTACTGCCGGAAATGGCGCGCCAGGATGCGATGCACGCACTGGCACTATCTGCTGATTTTGAAGCATCAAAAGAAGCCGCTGCGATAAAAAACCTGCTGATTACACTGGATGACACCCAGGTTAAAGGCAGTGCATCCGTCAAACTTGCCAATCAGGCCGTCACGGCCCAGTTAGATATCGATAAACTGAATGCAGATCACTACTTACCACCCGTTAAAGAGAAAGCGGATGATGTCGCGGAAACAGATGAAGCGCCAGCCGAAGCAACACCAGAAACAGACCTGCTGCCGGTTGAGCTGATAAAATCGCTGAACGCCGATGCCAGAATAAACCTGAACCAACTAACCATCAAAAAACTGAATATCACTGATATTCAACTGGCGGTTACCGCTAAAGACGGCCTGGTAGACCTGAGCAAAGCCAACGCAAAACTTTATGAAGGCAGTATCACAAACAGTGCCCAGCTTGACGTTCGGCCAACACCATTAACACTCAATATTAAGCATGCAACATCCGGTGTTCAGATCACGCCCATTCTGGCTCAAATGGTTGAGTTTGAAGACGTCACTGGCGCAGTCAATGCCAATGCCGATTTCAGAACCCGCACCAACCGCATCTCCACATTGATGAGCAACCTGAACGGCCATGTCGACTTCAACATCATCAACGGAGCCTTTCTCGGCACCAACCTAGCCAAAGAGATGTGCAGTGTTTTAGGCAATGCTAAAAAAGCGCAATGGTCTGCCAATACAGATTTCACATCGTTAAAAGGCAGCATGGACTTTCAAAATGGCGTCGGGCAGAACAAAGATATGACCATCGCCACTCCAGGCATCCTTCTGACCGGCTATGGCAACCTTAACCTGCCGGAAGAAACTTTTGCTTACAATATGGGCGCGCAAATTACCGATGCCAATGACGAAGCCTGTACCGTAAAAAGCAACCTCAAAGCCGTCCGTTGGCCCGTTGCCTGTAATGGCAGTTATGGCACCCCCTTCGCCATTGACTGTGGACTGGATAGCAGTGCTATTGGAGATACTCTGGGCAAAATCGCCAAAACAGAAGCCAAAGCAGCCCTTAATGCTGAAAAAGCCCGGCTTAAAGCCAAAGCAGATGCTGAAAAAGACCGTATAGAAGCTGAGCTGAAGGCAGAGAAAGAAGCGGCCCGCAAACGCCTGGAAGAGAAGGCCAAAGAAAAGCTAAAGGGCCTTTTCTGATACCTATCTGAGGGAGCTGGCAGGGAAGGCAAAGATACCGCCTTTTCCCTTCCGGCGGCCTCAGTTACAATGACTTATCCCAGCAAAAGGGTCGGATATATCCGGCCCTTTTATCATAACCACCTGAAATCAAGTGGTGGTACTTAATGTTTCAGGGACTTCAGCGTGGATCTATCGGTTACCCCCAATGATGCAGACCAAGTGTCAGAGGCTATCCTAAGTTGGTACGACCAGCACGGACGAAAAAGCTTGCCTTGGCAACAAAATCGTACTGCTTATAAAGTCTGGCTCTCTGAAGTAATGCTGCAGCAGACGCAGGTCAATACAGTTATCCCTTATTTTGAAAACTTTGTTGCCCATTACCCAAACGTACAGGCGCTGGCGGCGGCAGAGATCGACGAAGTGCTGCACCTCTGGACCGGACTTGGCTATTACGCCCGAGCACGTAACCTGCATAAATGCGCACAAGTCGTCACGGACCAATATAAGGGCGAATTCCCTGAAGATCCGGAACTTCTGGAAGCCTTACCCGGTATTGGCCGGTCAACAGCAGCGGCCATTACAGCCCAGGCATACAACAAACGCGCTGCAATTTTAGATGGTAATGTAAAACGCTTTCTGGCCCGCCTGCACTGTGTGCCTGGTTGGCCGGGACAAAGCAAAACAATGAAAGCGCTCTGGAATCTGGCAGAACACTATACGCCGCAGCAACGCTGTCAGGCTTATACCCAGGCTGTTATGGATATAGGCGCACTGGTGTGTACCCGCCGCAACCCTAAGTGTGATGAATGCCCGGCCGAACGTTGGTGTGCCGCCAGGTTAACCGCCAGCCAACATGACTTCCCCCACTCAAAACCCAAAAAAACGAACCCGGTTCGGCAGAACACCCTTTATATGCTATATGCCCCGGAATCAGGCTATCTTCTGCTGCAGCGACCACCGACAGGAATATGGGGCGGGCTTTGGAGTCTACCCGATGCTAAAGAGATAAAAAGCCTGCTGGGACAGCTGCCCGAAACAGAAGAAAAGCAACATCTGGAGCATAAGTTCTCCCACTTCACGTTACAGGCAGAAATTCATCTATGCACACTGAATACCCAGCAAAATAAGCAGTTTGCCCTTAATATCAGAGAGCAGGGACAGCGCTGGTACGACCCGGAGCAACCGGATAATATCGGACTGCCGGGCCCAATACATAAGCTACTACATGCCCGGCGAATCTGAACGAACGCTCTATGGCAAAAACATCCAATCACAGAACAAAGAGAACACTATGAGTCAGATGATTTTCTGTAAAAAGTATCAGAAAGACCTTGAAGCCCTGACTATTCCACCTTTTCCGGGAAAAAAGGGTCAGGAAATTGTTGAAACAGTATCGAAACAGGCATGGCAGGAGTGGCTCAAGTACCAAACTATGCTAATCAATGAAAAACATCTGAATATGATGAGTCCGGAGGCCAGAGAATTCCTGAGCACTGAAATGGACAAATTCTTTGATAATTCCGAAGATCTTGAACCTGTTGCCGGGTATGTGCCTCCTGAAAGCTAAAAAGGCCATTAAGCGACTGTATTTTTTTAACTTTTCTTGAAAAAACAGTTGACGAAAAAAAGGCTTTCCTGTTTAATACGCCTCGTTGGCCGGATAGCTCAGTTGGTAGAGCAGAGGATTGAAAATCCTCGTGTCGGCGGTTCGATTCCGTCTCCGGCCACCACTCTTTGCTGGGGTATAGCCAAGCGGTAAGGCACCGGTTTTTGGTATCGGCACTCCCAGGTTCGAATCCTGGTACCCCAGCCATATTTGCTTCAAAGCAGCTTTTTTACAAAGCATTGCCGGTATAGCTCAGTCGGTAGAGCAACTGACTTGTAATCAGTAGGTCCCGGGTTCGACTCCTGGTGCCGGCACCATTTCAGCAAATCTTATTTACCCATAAGCTGATAACTTCATTTGAAGCATGGACTTCAGAGTCCACTTGTGGCCGGATAGCTCAGTTGGTAGAGCAGAGGATTGAAAATCCTCGTGTCGGCGGTTCGATTCCGTCTCCGGCCACCACTCTTTGCTGGGGTATAGCCAAGCGGTAAGGCACCGGTTTTTGGTATCGGCACTCCCAGGTTCGAATCCTGGTACCCCAGCCATATTTGCTTCAAAGCAGCTTTTTTACAAAGCATTGCCGGTATAGCTCAGTCGGTAGAGCAACTGACTTGTAATCAGTAGGTCCCGGGTTCGACTCCTGGTGCCGGCACCATCTCTTCAGCCTCCATCACCCAATATTCCAGCCTGAATCAAAGGCATGCTCCCCTGTCGATTTTAATCTCCAGACATAAACGAAAGCCCGAACGTAAAAAAGCCCGGCACAATGAAATGACTTCAATCGCGCCAGGCACTTTCAATCCAAAGAAACTCTGCTTAACAGAGAAAATAAGGCAATTACCGTCAGAACACCTCTTCAGGGCTTAACTCAAAAACACGCTCTTCAATTTCTAAGTTAATCTCACTACCTTGAGCCTGAGCCTCTTCGTTCTGCTTCTCAAGGAAACTGATCGCACCATTTTCATCGTCAGCACCCTGATCGACTACAATTTCCACCCGGCGATTTTTTGCCCGGTTCTCCCGGTTATCATTAGCCACCAGGGGCTTGGTATCAGCAAAGCCAATGACTTTCATCCGGGAAGACTCCACCAGACCATCCAGCTCTAACTCAAATGCCACAGAAGATGCCCGGGCGGAAGACAGATCCCAGTTCGAACGAAAACGATCCGTATTGATCGGAATATCATCTGTATGGCCTTCAATCGTAATTTTACCCGGTGTAGCGGCGAGCGCCTGCCTGATCTTATCCATCACCAGCTCAAACTGCTCCGAAAGCACTGCACTACCGGGTGAGAAAGAACCTTTCTCCTCAACGCGAATAATAATATTGCGCTTACGGGATTCAACCTGAATTTTTCCCTCTTCGATCTCTTCCTTTAAAATCCTGGCGATCGCCTCAGCATCAGCTTGTGTCTGCTGCTCCTCTTTTATGGTCTCAACGCTTTCGGTACGAAGGTTTGACTCCAGTTCCGTTGTTTTCTGCTGAATAATCTCCAGAGGATTAGGTTCGGGCTTACCCGGTGTATAGTTCTCCAGAACAGCACTCGTCCCCATAGGGATGTCATTAGCCTGTATCTGACGCTGAATACCGTATGCCTTGGATAGCTCACCAGCAAGGCGCTTAAACTTAGTAACATCCATCTCAGAGAAAGAGAGTAAAAGTACAAAGAAACACATCAAAAGCGACATCAGATCTGCAAAGGTCATCACCCAGGCCGCCGCCGGTGGCGGGCAATCACACTCTTCTACATCATCACTCATACTGAAATCCTGAAATAGCGAACACTTTCACTCTTAGGCCAAAACCAGACCACGGAGACAACAATCCTGTTTTATTCCTGAGCAGGCTGCTCGAAGGTAGCCTCATCACGCACACCAGCAGGCAAATAAGTACGCAGCATATCCTCAATAACCCGTGGATTCTGACCAGACTGAATCGCCAAAAGAGCGTCAACAATAATCGACTGTATCCGGGCTTCTTCTGTCATGCGCAGGGTTAACTTATCAGCTATCGGGATAGCAATCATGGTTGCCAGCATAGCACCGTAGAGTGTTGTCAGAAGTGCAACCGCCATAGCCGGGCCAATGGATTTAGGGTCATCCATATTGGACAACATCTGAACCAGACCGATTAAAGTACCTATCATCCCCATGGCAGGGCCGACATCACCGATAGAGGTAAAGACCTTCGCACCCCACTTATGCCGCTCAAGCGTCATAGCCCGGTCTTTGGCCAGCATCGTGCGTACAACTTCCCGGTCCTGACCATCCACCAACAGCTGCATGCCATTTTTCAGGTATTTGTTATCAACCTCTTTGTCCTCCAGCGCCAGAAGACCACCCTTACGGGCCACCTGAGCCACATCCACCAGTACACCAATAATTTCTTCCGGTGACTCAAGCTTGAAAGCAAAAGCCTTGACCGCCACTTTTACTGCCCCCAGAAACTGACCAAGACTATATTTCGCCAGCACAACAAACAGGGAACCACCAATAACAATCAGAATGGAAGGTATGTTGACAAAAATGATAGGGTCACCACCAAGAATCATTGCCATAGCAACGATACCAATAGCGCCGATAATACCAAGCAGGGTAGCTATATCCACAGAGAACTCCTTGGTTCCTTGAATGTGTAATTGATGGCTCTAACAAAGAGACAGTACATAACTCAGACTAGCGCAGTCTTTGTAACATTATGCAACTTTTAGATTCCTGCGCGTATAATAGCGACTTTTCCTCATGGGTTGAATGGCTTTAAAGCATGAGATGACGGCTAAGTGCCTGAACAGCGAACCTATTCGCATTTCAGTGATGCCGTTAAATTAACAACCTTTTGATTTAATTAGCGTTTATAATTCTGTACTTAATCATATTTTTTCCGCTATTGAACCAATGGATATTCTCCGGTAACGTCTGCCGGTTTGCGTATAGCGGTACAAATTGGAGGTTTCGTGATGGCTCAGCCCAAAGCAAAAGACTTTGCGGGTAAAATGGCTGAATTAGAGCAGCTTGTTGCTCAGCTGGAAGCCGGAGAGCTATCTCTGGAAGAATCGCTAAAAGCGTTTGAAGGCGGCATCCGTCTGATACGGGACTGTCAGAATAAACTGACTCAGGCTGAACAGAAGGTCAGCCAGCTGATTGAAGACAATGGCCAGCTTACCGAAACGCCGTTATCGCCACCTACCTCAACGGAATAAAAGTTTAACGTGAGCATCCAAGATCAACTTAAGCCCCTGATGGAGCGCTCTGATCGCCAGCTCGATCAGATACTATCAGCATCCTCTACCGCCTCCGGTCGCTTGCTGGAGGCCATGCGCTATTCTGTCTTTAACGGCGGCAAACGCTTTCGTCCCGTTCTCGCTTATGCTGCCTGCCAGGCAATCACAGGCCGGGTTGAATCTGCAGATGCTTCTGCTGCTGCTGTCGAGCTGATACACGCCTACTCTCTGGTTCATGATGATCTTCCCGCAATGGATGACGATGATCTCAGACGGGGCCAGCCAACCTGCCATATTAAATTTGATGAGGCCACGGCAATTCTTGCCGGCGACGCCCTACAGACATCAGCATTCAGCGCAATACTGAACCACCCAACTCCTGAACACCTGCCTCAGCTGTTATCGGAGCTGACCGCAGCCAGCGGCGCTATGGGCATGGTTGCCGGACAAATGATCGACCTGTCCGCAGTCGGGCACGCCTTGGATGTCAGTGCACTGGAGAATATGCACCAGCATAAAACCGGAGCTCTGATCCGTGCCAGTGTTCGTATGGGGGCTATCGCCGGTGGTGCAACAGCTTTTCAGCTGAGTGCCCTGACCACGTACGCAGAAGCACTGGGGCTCGCCTTTCAGGTACAGGATGATATTCTGGATGTTGAAGGTGATATCACAACGCTGGGCAAACAAACCGGTGCGGATGCTGCACTTGATAAACCGACCTACCCCGCCCTGCTGGGACTTGGCCAAGCTAAAACAAAAGCCCGGGAACTGATTGAGAAAGGGCTATCCGCTCTGGATTCTTTTAGCTCAGAAGCGGATCTGTTAAGAGAGCTGGCACGCTATGTGATTCAGCGTAATCACTAAAGCGGCCACAACACATTAAAAAGCCTATGTCTGACTACACACTGTTTCAGGAAATTCCGTTAGCCCGCCCTTCCACGCCTCTGCTTGATCAGGTTGACGTGCCGGAGAATCTTCGTCAGCTGGATATCAATCAACTGCCTCAGCTGGCTAATGAGCTGCGCGAATTTTTGCTCTATTCCGTTGGTCAGACCGGTGGACACTTTGGCGCAGGCCTGGGTGTTGTCGAGCTGACCCTTGCACTCCATTATGTGTTTAACACCCCAGATGACCGCTTAATCTGGGATGTCGGTCATCAGGCTTATCCCCATAAGATTCTGACAGGTCGTCGGGAGAAAATGGGCACAATCCGTCAATACGATGGTATTGCAGCCTTTCCAAAGCGAGCTGAATCTGAATTCGACACCTTTGGCGTAGGTCATTCCAGCACCTCAATCAGTGCGGCTCTCGGTATGGCTATCGCTGCTCGGGAGCAGGGCCTTAACCGCCATGTAGCCGCTATTATTGGCGATGGCGCGATGACCGCCGGTATGGCATTTGAAGCGCTTTCCCATGCAGCCCATGTTGATGCCAATCTGCTGGTTATCCTGAATGATAATGAGATGTCGATCTCTGAAAATGTTGGAGGATTTGCCACTTACCTGGCCAAAATACTCTCCAGTAAAGCCTATACCCGCATGCGTGAGGGCAGTAAGAAGGTACTGTCTAAACTCCCCATGGCCTGGGAGCTTGCCCGCAAGACTGAAGAGCATATGAAAGGCATGATCTCTCCAAGCACCTTGTTTGAAGAGATGGGCTTTCACTATATCGGCCCGATTGATGGCCACGATGTTCATTCTCTGGTTAATACTCTGAATAACATCAAGGATCTTAGCGGCCCTCAGTTTTTGCACGTGATCACCCGTAAGGGTAAACGCTTTGCGCCAGCGGAAGCAGATCCCATTGGTTACCATGCCATTACCAAGATGGAAAAAGAGCACAAGTCTGAAGCCAAAGAACCTGTAGCCAAGCCATCACCTAAACCTAAATATTCCAACATCTTTGGCCAATGGCTGTGCGATATGGCAGCGCAGGATGATCGCCTGATCGGAATTACGCCAGCGATGCGGGAAGGCTCGGACCTTATCCGTTTTTCCAAAGAATATCCTGACCGTTATTTTGATGTTGCTATTGCGGAACAGCATGCGGTAACGCTGGCTGCAGGTATGGCCTGTGACGGAATGAAGCCCGTTGTAGCAATCTATTCTACTTTTCTGCAACGGGGCTATGACCAACTGGTACACGATGTGGCAGTTCAGAATCTGGATGTCCTGTTTGCAATTGATCGTGCAGGGCTGGTAGGGGAAGATGGCCCAACACACCACGGCACACTGGATCTGAGCTTTCTGCGCTGTGTACCCGGACTGGTCATTATGGCTCCGGCGGATGAAAATGAAACCCGTCAGATGCTCTATACCGGCTACCAGTATCAGGGCCCTGCAGCAGTACGCTATCCCCGGGGTACCGGCCCAGGCATTGAGATTCAACCGCAGATGATCGCACTACCGATAGGCCAGGCTGAAAAGCGTCTCACCGGTACAGAAAATACTCAAGGCAAGAAGGTCGCCATTCTGGCCTTCGGCTCAATGGTGGCTCCGGCACAGGAGGTTGCGGAGAAAAACGGTTTCGGCCTGATCAATATGCGCTTTGTGAAACCTCTGGATCAGAGCGCAATCCTGGAAGCAGCAAAAGAGTATGATCTGCTGGTAACCCTTGAAGAGAACGTGATTGCAGGCGGTGCTGGCAGCGGCATTACTGAATATCTGATGCAGGAAGCGGTCATCAAACCGGTTCTGAATCTGGGTTTGCCGGACCGCTGGATCGATCAGGGCAGCCCAGCTCAGTTGCTTCGCGAATGCGGGTTGGATGCGGAAGGTATTGAAGCCAGTATCGAAGCCTATCTGGCCAAGCTGGGCTGAAAGAGTTCAGCTTTCAGCCCCTAGGATAACTAATACGGAAAAGGATGCCGATGAGCATCCTTTTTTATTGCTTCAAATCCTCCCCCGCTGACCGGTCAGATATCAGCCGGCTTGGTGCGATTGATATCCACATCCTCAGCCTGAGTAAAGCTATCCAGGTCCATCATATGGCCGAGCTTACCGGCCTTCGTTGCCAGATAACCTTCATTGTGCGGGTTCATACCGGTCTGAATCGCAACCCGCTCAGACACCTCAACGCCGTAATCAGCCAGCGCTTTCACCTTGCGGGGGTTATTGGTCATCAGACGAACCTTATCTACGCCCAGATGAGCCAGCATCGGCTGACACATGCTGTATTCACGCATATCAGCACCAAAACCCAACTGTTCATTGGCTTCAACGGTATCAGCACCGGCATCCTGAAGATGATAAGCACGGATTTTATTCAGCAATCCAATACCGCGACCTTCCTGGCGCAGATACAGTAAGACACCACGGCCTTCCGCCGCAATGCGCTTCAGCGCCTCCTGAAGCTGATAGCCGCAATCGCAGCGCATACTGAACAGTGCATCTCCGGTCAGGCACTCCGAATGAACACGAGCCAGCACCGGTAAGCCGTCAGAAAAATCCCCCATGGCCAGCGCCACATGGTCTTTACCAGTTTCCGGGTCTTCAAAGCCGTGCATAGAAAATACTCCCCACGGGGTGGGCAGCTTGGAGGATGCGATAAATGTTACGGACACGGTTCACCTCTACCGGATATCAGAAGGGCAACTATTCTAGCAGCGAGTTGACATTTGTCATCCTTTCAGCAACTTAAAACAGTGTTAACCCAAAACTCGACCTAAGTGCTATTGCTCAATTTTACCTGCAGGAACTTTGACTTTTATGCTAGCGGGAGGAGCGGTCTCCGGTACAATAGGCACAAACACTCCGGCAGCGGGAACGCACTTTCCGCAAGCCGATGTCATACGTCTAAACCGGTTTATGAGATCATGACTGAACTGAAAAACGATCGTTTCCTTCGCGCTCTGCAGCGCCAGCCTGTCGATGTAACCCCTGTCTGGATGATGCGCCAGGCTGGCCGATACCTGCCAGAATACAAAGCAACCCGCGCCCAGGCCGGCAGCTTTATGGACCTCTGCCGCAATGCCGACCTGGCCTGCGAAGTGACCATTCAACCTCTGGAACGTTTCGATCTGGATGCCGCGATACTGTTTTCCGACATCCTGACTATCCCGGATGCGATGGATCTGGGTCTCTATTTTGAAGAAGGCGAAGGCCCTAAGTTCAAAAAAACCGTTCGTACTCAAGCCGATGTTGACGCGCTACCTATCCCGGATGCCAACAAGGATCTCGGTTATGTGATGAATGCGGTCAAAACCATTCGCAACGAGCTGAACGGACGTGTACCTCTGATCGGTTTCTCCGGCAGTCCCTGGACACTGGCAACCTATATGGTTGAAGGCGGATCCAGCAAAGAGTTCCGTCATATCAAAGGCATGCTATACGGTCAGCCGGATACGCTGCACCAGCTACTGGACAAACTGGCTGAGTCTGTCACCAGCTACCTGAATGCCCAGATTCTGGCCGGTGCTCAGGCGGTGCAAATATTTGATACCTGGGGTGGTGCACTGAGTACTCCTGCGTACCTGGAGTTCTCCCTGAAATATATGGAACAGATCGTACATGGCCTGATTCGTGAGCACGAAGGCCGTAAAATTCCGGTGATTCTGTTCACTAAGAATGGTGGTCAGTGGATCGAGCATATCGCTGCAGCCGGTGCTGACGCAGTAGGTCTTGACTGGACCACAGAGATGGGCACAGCCCGTGCCCGCACCAAAGGCCGTGTTGCTCTTCAGGGCAATATGGACCCGAATGTACTGTTTGGCTCGCCCGCCGGTATCAAAGCTGAAGTAGCCCGTATTCTGGACAGCTACGGTTATGGTAATGGCCATGTATTTAACCTGGGCCATGGTATCAACCAGTTTGCGAATCCTGAGCACGCTAAGGTATTTGTTGATGCCGTACATGAACTGAGTGCGCGCTACCACCAGTAAGCAGCCCCTTACTAACCCAGAGGATTTCCTCTATAGCAACCCGGAGCAGATCCGGTAAGGAAGTAGTATGAACCCAGAAACGCGTTCGGAACCGGCCTCACATCAGGATCTGCAACCGGAGCAGCCACCAGTACCTAGCGCAGAGCAGAATGCTGCTGTAACAAGCAGTTTGCAGCTTCAGCTGGAAACCCGTGAACGCTTAGTTCGGCTTGAAGAGGAAAATCGCCATCTCAGGGAGAGAGTGACCGAGCTTAACGACAAACAAAAACGACTTCGCCAAAGCCTTGATGATGATCGGATGGCAAGCCAGC
The DNA here is from genome assembly GCA_048268485.1 of Oceanospirillum sp. Classification (GTDB taxonomy): domain Bacteria; phylum Pseudomonadota; class Gammaproteobacteria; order Pseudomonadales; family Halomonadaceae; genus Oceanospirillum. Next base: position 9,172 of record JBLWVL010000009.1, on the reverse strand, counting down.
AGCAACTCAATGACAGGGCAGGGAAGCTTGGAAGCCGGATCGATACTCTGAGCCGTCGACTGGACAGACTGTTTAGCTTCTGGATGATCTCCACCATGCTACTGATGCTATTTGCCGTTGCTATCATGTTCAAAGCCGGACATTAAACTGCCGTAAAGCAAAAAAACCGCGAGCCTTTAACGACCGCGGTTTTTTATATCAGTAAACCAGGAGACTATTTCTCTTTCGGAATACGCCCCATCAGATAGAACTCCGGATTCGGTGGAGTATTAGTCAGGCTAACCAGGCGATTCGACAAACCGAAAAAAGCGGTAATCGAACCGATATCCCAGATATCATCCTGGCTGAACCCTACAGACTGCAGCTTTTGCTCCCACTCCTCATTCAGCTCACCCACATCCTGAGAAATATAAAGAGCAAAGTCCAGCATCACTCTTTCCCGCTCGCTGATATCCGCCGTTTTATGGTTAATGGCCACCTGATCGGCAACCAATGGATTCTTGCTGTAGATCCGCAGAATCGCACCATGGGCCACAACACAATACAGGCACTGATTTCGGGAGCTGGTCGCCACCACAATCATCTCTTTCTCCGATGGCGTCAGGGTATCGGACTCCCGATCCATCAAAGCATCGTGATAATCGAAAAATGCACGGGCTTCCAGAGGGCGATGTACCAACATCAGAAACACATTAGGCACAAAGCCCGCCTTCTCCTGCACAGCCAAAATGCGTTCTTTCAGGTCATCCGGCAGATGATCAATAGTTTCAGGAACGGGGAAACGACTTAAAAACTGAGCCACGTTACTCTCCTTACTCATAATTGAGCTTTATTGTTATCACATCATTATGCCTGCTTACTTCTCAGGCCATACTTATATTTGTATGACAAATAGCTTAATAAAGCTGATGCTGATAAACAAGTCAAAGGATGACCCAAGGGTCAATACCCTGCTAGCGATCGCTCTGCTGATAGTTATAACTGATGATAAAGCGATAAAAGTTGATGCCGCTATTGTCCCGATACATGTAGTTATTTGAGTAGTGACGCACCCCGAAATCCCACTGCCATCGGGGTGAGAAGTACCCCCCAACCCCAGTGTACTCGGTAAACTGAAGGCTTCCGCCCAAGCGCTTTTCCCCGATCACATCATTGGCCAGAAAGCTGAGCCCTAATGACGTATCAACATAGCTAATCCATTTATTATCTGCGAAGTTCCAGCGAAACCCCTGAATCAGGTCAACTGTGTTGTTTGACGAGTCATGGGATAACTTTTCACCCTCAAGCTGCCACATCGTATAACTGAACTGCTTATAACTACTTAGCCAGAAATCATCGGAGAACCGGTAACCCATATCCTGGTTCCAGCGCAGTGTGATCTCATTGGAAATAACATCATCGGACGGGCCGGTGCCAATCGCAAATGCATCAGCACCAGCAACATTAGAAGCCGCAACAGCACCGATCCAAACAGGAATCCCTAAACGCCAGACAGATGACGGGGGCTCAGCTGCAAGAGAGTATTTCGCCACGAGGGTAAAGGAGATCAGCAGCAGAAGCTGCTTTAACGCTTTGGTGATATCAAGCATGAAGGGCCCGTTAATTTATCATCAGAAAATACCCGTCATGCTAATAAAAATGGGGGCCTAATGCCCCCATTTTTATTGATCGCATCGATCAGGCTACAGTTTTAAGAGCCTGATCCAGGTCAGCCAACAGGTCATCAATATGCTCAATACCGATGGACAAGCGCACCATATCGGCGGAAACACCTGCCGACAACAGCTCTTCATCGTTCAGCTGACGGTGAGTCGTTGCCGCAGGAATAGCCGCACAACTTTTCGCATCACCAATATTAACCAAACGTAAAATCAGCTGCAGGGCATCATAGAATTTAGCGCCCGCCTCACGGCCACCCTTAATACCAAAACTCAGAATACCGGAGGCTTTGCCCCCCATATATTTTTCGGCCAGCGCATTATCTTTATGATCCGCAAGACCGGCATATTTCACCCAGCTAACCTGCTCATGATTTTGCAGGAACTCAGCTACTTTCCGGGTGTTATCGCAGATACGCTCAACACGCAGGGACAATGTTTCCAGCCCTTGTAGCAGGTTCCATGCACTCTGAGCGGAAAGTGCAGCCCCCATATTACGCAGCGGCACGACACGGGCACGGGCGATGAAAGCAGCCTCACCCACATCACGGGTATAGCTAACACCGTGGTAGGAAACATCGGGTTCATTCAGCAGTGGGAAGCGATCTGCGTGCTCCGCCCAGGGGAATTTGCCGGAATCAACAATCACACCACCGATGGTCGTACCATGACCACCAATATATTTGGTCGCTGAATGAACAACAATATCAGCCCCCTGTTCAATCGGACGCCACAGAAAAGGAGTTGCTACTGTGTTATCCACAATGACAGGCAGACCATGCTTATGAGCAACCTCAGCCAGCCTGGCGATATCCACAATGCCACCGGAAGGGTTGCCAATGGATTCACAGTACACTGCGCGGGTTTTCTCATCGATCAGCGCCTCAATGCCTGCAAAGTCATCTTTATCAGCAAAGCGCACTTCAATGCCTTGCCGAGGCAAGGTGTGGGCAAACAGGTTATAAGTACCACCATACAGCTCACTGATAGAAACGATGTTGTCACCGGTGGATGCAATCGTCTGAATCGCATAAGTAATTGCAGCCATACCCGAACTAACGGCCAACGCAGCAATCCCTCCCTCCAATGCTGCAACACGCTGTTCCAGCACGTCGCAGGTTGGATTCATAATCCGTGAATAGATGTTACCCGTCACCTTCAAATCGAACAGATCTGCGGCATGCTGGGCATCATCAAAAGAGAAGGAGGTTGTCTGGTGAATCGGCACAGCAACTGCATTTTGGTTATCAGCAGTATAGCCGTGGTGCAGGGCGATGGTTTCACGTTTCATAGGGTCGTTAGCTCCGTCCGTTGTATTATCTATTCTCTGTTTTATATGCCTATATGACTCGAAAAACAAGACACTTATAGCCTAAAGTAATTAAGAGCCGTCTTTTAATCCATAATCCTTATTATATTTCTATTACAGCGACCAAAAGACTCCTTGTCGGCCAGCCTATCGAAAGCTCAGCTACTGGTATATCTCGCCAAACCTGCTAAATACCTGAGAACATCCACAACCTGCTCAACATACTGTATATTTGAACACATATTGAAAGCTGGATCGTCAAAAAAAGGCATCATCATGGCAAAAACAAAGACCGGTTTTGTCTGCATCGACTGCGGAGCAGACTACCAGAAATGGCAGGGGCAGTGCAGCCAGTGCGGTCAATGGAATACAGTTCAGGAGGTGCGATTAGCACCGGCTAATAGCCGTAAAACCGCTAACTCCAGTAGTGGGCGTAGTGGCTATGCCGGGGCAGCCGATGGCCAGATCCAGGACCTGTCCGAGGTTAACCTGCAGGAACTGCCACGCTTCAGCAGCACCATCAGCGAGTTCGACCGGGTTCTGGGTGGCGGTATGGTTCCCGGTTCAGCCATTCTGCTCGGCGGCCACCCCGGTGCAGGTAAGTCGACGCTGTTATTGCAGGTGCTATGCCAGTTATCCCAACAGATGCCCGCACTCTATATTACCGGTGAAGAATCTCTGCAGCAGGTAGCCATGCGGGCTCAGCGCCTCAACCTGCCCACTCAGGGTCTTAAGATGCTGCCTGAAACCAGCGTGGAAGCCATTCTGAATACCGCTGAGCAGATGAAACCTAAGGTTCTTGTGGTGGACTCCATTCAAGTGGTTCATCTGGATGATATTCAATCCGCCCCCGGTAGTGTCAGTCAGGTCAGAGAGTGTGCAGCAGCCCTGACCCGGTTCGCCAAGCAGACCGGCACCGTTTTACTCTTAGTGGGCCACGTAACAAAAGACGGATCACTGGCAGGGCCTAAAGTTCTAGAGCATATGATTGATGCATCCTTGCTGCTGGAGGGCTCAGAAGACAGTCGCTTCCGGACTCTAAGGGGTCAGAAAAACCGCTTTGGCGCGGTCAATGAACTGGGTGTTTTTGCCATGCTGGAAAATGGCCTCAAAGAGGTTAAAAATCCCAGTTCGATCTTCCTGAGCAGGGAGGAAGAAGAGGCTCCCGGCAGTGTGGTCATGGTGATCTGGGAAGGCACCCGGCCTCTTCTGGTCGAGATCCAGGCTTTGGTGGATGAGTCTCATATGGCAAACCCGCGCCGGATCAGCGTGGGTCTCGACACTAACCGAATGGCGATGTTATTAGCGGTGCTTAACAAGCATGGCGGCCTGTTTACCGGTGATCAGGATGTATTTGTTAACGTTGTTGGCGGGGTTAAAGTACTGGAAACCAGCGCTGATTTAGCGCTGTTATTAGCCGTAGTTTCCAGTCTGCGTAATCAGCCACTGCCTCATGATTTAGTAATCTTTGGTGAAGTTGGCTTATCCGGTGAGATTCGCCCTGTTCCCAGTGGCCAGGAGCGGATTCGGGAAGCAGCGAAACATGGTTTTAAACGAGCGATTGTGCCGAGAGCGAATAAACCCAAAGCCGCCATTGAAGGTATGGAGGTCATCGGCGTCACCAAGTTATCAGAGGCTTTAGAGGCGCTTTAGTTGCCTCCTCATGACCGTAAGGTACGCCCCTCCCCCAAAGCTGGACACCCAGCCTTGGGGGCTGTTTTATTCACTATCTAAAGAATTACCCTATTCCGAAAACAGCCATACTTAAAAACTGGCCGGTTCGAAACGAGGTTAAGGCAAGCCTGTCATCAATAGTTTAATACCATAGGATGCTGAAAGTACGGCAGCAAACCCTCCAAGATAAAGCAGGAGAAACCATTGCCATGATTTGAGCTTAGCCATTCTGGCTTTAAGGCCTTTCAATAGCATTAATACCCCTCCTGATAATCTTCCACTTTCCCCGCAAATACGCGATAGCCCCAGAAGGTATAAGCACAAATCAGCGGTACAAAAATACAGACACCGGGTAATAAGAAAAGCAGACTACTATCAGGCGATGCCGCTTCCATAAAGGTCAGTTGTCTGGGTAGCAGGTAAGGGAAAAGTCCCACCACCAGTCCGGCAAAGCCCAGTAAAAAGATTAGTGTAACGGCCCAGAATGGACGGCTTTCGTAACGACTAGGCTCCAACGCCTGTACGTCGGCAACCTCTGTATGATCAGAAGCGTGGATCTCAGCGACACGGCCAGCATGCAGATATTTCCACGTGAAAGCGGCGGCGATACAGGTCAGAATTGGTAAGGGTGATAACCATAAAAAGTTGTACCCAGAAAACCAACGCTCACGAATTTCTACCTGACTCACCACCGTCCACAGACTAACCGCGACCATCGCCAGCAGCGTTATGACGAGCAGGCGCAAGCCCAACTTAGCCGCATGTTTCTGAATACTGCCGCGGCTTTTCATATAGAGATAACAAGCCGCCAATAGGGCGTAACCCGCCATAACCGAAAAGCCGGTCAAAATGGAAAACGGTGTCAGCCAATGTAAGCTGGACATGCTGTTTACACCCGCCGGAACCCCTTGCACCAAAGAGCCAAGTAACATGCCCTGGCAAAAAGCAGCAACGGCAGAACCCGCGCTAAAGGCTAAATCCCAATAGGGCCGGGAAGTATCCGACTTAAAGCGGTATTCGAACGCCACTCCGCGAAAAATAAGGGCGAACAGCATCAGCATAATTGGCAGATAAAAAGTCGATGTGATTTCTGCATAGGCCGCAGGAAATGCGGCGAACAGAATCACACCGCCGAATACGAGCCATGTTTCATTGCCATCCCAAACATGAGAGATAGAGCGCATTAAATGGTCACGTTCACCAACTTCATCAAACCACGGATAAAGTATGCCAATACCGAGATCAAAACCATCGAGTAGTACATACATAAAGATGGCAAAACCTAACAGAAGAAAATAGAACAGAGCCAGATCCATTATTTATCTCCTTGCTGACGACCAAATTGATCACTGTTTAAGTTTTTCACCCAGGCAAGGGCATACCCCGGTGCGTTCATACCTATCATTTGGCGTTCCAACTCATCCATGCCCGGCGGCCCTTTCTTAATCAGCTTGCGCATAAAGTAGAGGTAAACCCCCAGCAATAAGGTGTAGATAATGACAAACATAATAAAGGTAAAGAGCACTCGCTCTGCCGGTAGCGGCGATACGATGTCAGCGGTGCGCACAAGGTTATAAACGATCCAGGGCTGACGACCCACTTCAACAACGTACCAACCCGCCAACACCGCAATAACACCGGTGGGCGTAAATAGAGTAACCAGGGCCAGGAAGGGTTTGTTCTCAAACAGACGATCTTTTCGGCGTAGCAGCAGAGCCCATAGCGCAATACCGATCATGCCAACGCCAATACCGACCATGACACGGAATGACCAAAAGACGAGGGGCACATTGGGCCGGTCTTCCGGTGGAACCGCTTTCAAACCTTCCACGGCACCATCCCAGGAATGGGTCAGAATTAAACTACCAAGACCAGGAATACCCACTTCATAATCGTTCGATTCGGTTTCCATATTTGGCAGGGCGAAGAGTAGCAAAGGCACATTCTCTTCTTCAGCAGGCCAAATACCTTCCATCGCAGCAAGTTTCGTCGGCTGATACTCTTTCACCGTTAAACCATGCAGATCACCAACCCATGCCTGTAATGGTGTTAAAACCAAGGCGAACCACATGCACATGGACAGGCCTTTTTTGGCTAAAGGAATATTCTTCTTTTTCAACAGATAATAAGCACTAACACCCGCCACAACAAAAGTAGCCGTAATCAAGGACGCCATCACCATATGGGTTAACCGGTAAGGCATCGAAGGGTTAAAGATCACCGCCATCCAGCTTTCGACCTCAAATCTGCCTTCGATGATTTTGTAACCTGCCGGTGTTTGCATCCAGGAGTTTGCAGCGATAATCCAGAAGGCTGAAAACCAGGTGCCCACCATAACAACGACCGTAGAGAAAAAGTGCAGTTTACGGCCGACACGCTGCCAGCCAAATAACATAACACCAAGAAATCCCGCCTCCATAAAGAAAGCGGTTAACACCTCATAGGCCATAAGCGGGCCTAAGACGGCCCCCGTAATTTCAGAAAATTTGGAGAAGTTAGTACCAAACTCATACGACAAGACAATGCCGGACACGACCCCCATACCAAAAGTGATCGCGAAGGGCTTGATCCAAAATTTGGCCAACTGAAGATAATAGGGATTATGGGTTTTAAGCCATAGCCCTTCCCAGATAGCGATCAAGGTCGCCAAACCAATGGTGATACTGGGAAAGATAATGTGGAAGCTTACCGTAAAGGCAAACTGAAGCCGGGATAAAAGAGCGACATCGAGTTCCATAGTCATTCCAATAAGAAAAGTAGTGAGAAATCGAAAAGATTAGGACGCTTTATTTATCGTCATAACACGGACTTGTTGAATCGCCAGGGGAAGAAGGGCGAAACCCATAATTCCGAAAAGCGCGATGACTTCAGTCATAAAAAAACCAGTATTCATAATGTATGCTCCACTAACAGATAAAAACCTGAGTTAAGTCAAAAAACTTACACTTCTAAGAGCAATCACCAGGCCAGGTTTTAAGTTTTTATATCCTATTGATTTAAAAAGGAAAAATTTAAATTTTGCGACAACTGTAAAATAAGTTTACGCTTTCTTCATCTTCAGGTGTAAACAAGGGTTACAGTTTGGCGCTCTCATTGATATTCGAAATAGCCATGTTGATATCCAGCATATGCGGGTGTTTAGTGGCAACCTGGTTGCTATGGCGCGCCCGTAAGCAGGGTGATCTTCAGGCGCTGGCTGGCTTTGCCATCATGATGGCGGTCTGGTGTTTTGGTCATGTCCTGTTATTTCATGGCTATGAACAAGCTGGTATTTACATCGTTCTGGCAAACCCTCTGATGCCGACTTTTTTCCTGCATTTTGCGATCTGTTTTGTCAGCTCTGATGCCGAAAAAGAGCCTATGCTGGATCATTTGCATCAGGCGGTTCCCTGGATTTATGCCACCAGTGTTGCCGTGGTACTACACAGCTGGTGGGTTGGCGCAGGAGATACCATCAACACTCTGGATACCCGTTCGGTCTTTATTTTCACCGATGCTGGTTCGTGGAATTTAGCCTATACGGTATTGATAGGTATCTTAGCTCACGGTGTTTTGTTATTTGGCTGGCGTCGCCATTCAGGCAATAAAAAGCGCTCTATTCTCGCCATGTTTGGAGTAGGTGCCTGGGGGTTATTACTGGCCACCAGTTTTGTTTTTCCTTCCTTTGGAATCAGCTGGTTCCCGTACCCTATGCTGTTTCTGCCAACCTATTTGCTACTCTTGGTTTACGCAGTAGTGCGCTATAAAATTCTTTCGGTAAACGCCTTTGCCAACAGAGCGTTACTTTGGGTTGCGATGATGCTGGTGATCCTCTGCCTGATTGCCGTGATCAGCGTTATATCAGGGCGAGTGGGATTACAGGCTTTGGCCGATGTGCCGGGCTGGCAGCTGTGGCTCTATTCACTGCTGATGCTGGTAACATCCGCACTGATTTATCAGCCCCTAAACCAGCTTATTTCACGAATTATTTACCCCGGCGCAGTATTAAACGAGGTCGTTTTAGATGCCTGGTCAAGCCAGTTAAAAGAAGCCCAGGACTGGCAACAGCTGATCGCCATTGGTGAGCGCTCTCTTTCCTCTCAAATCAGACAGGATGTCAATATCAAACTGGAAACCTCTGAAGCCCCCCCGGATAGCGGCGAAGGTCAAGGGCTGGCTTTACGCGTTTTCCGGTCACACTCCGGCTGGCATTTTTTACTGCTCGGCTGGGAGGATGCCAGCCCCGGAATGCGGCTGACCGCAGAGGTTTTCGGTTCTTTATTTTCCACCAGTTGCGGCTTACTGGAGCATTCTTTAGCCTTGGCTGCCGCGGAACGAAAACGGCTGGATGAACAACACCTTGTTGAACTCGGTAGTCTGTCAGCAGCCATGGCTCATGAGCTGCGTAACCCGCTGAATATTATCGCCATGGCCGCTTACAATACGCCACCGGAAACACGTCAGCATATTCAAACCCAATTACAACGGGCGGACAGGTTAGTCAGCGATATGCTGGTGTACTCTGGCGGCTTAGAGTTACAGATCAGCACAG